>JAKSRG010000024.1 GCA_024403735.1 Clostridia bacterium | reverse complement strand
GAGTAACGCTTCTGACTCTTGCTGTTAGTCTTGATATTGAAGTTCACGATCCTAGAATTCAGAGTAAACGTAGCACTAATTGCGATGACTCGTACATTTATTCTGAATTTTCCATGTTTTAGGCTGATAACCCCCAAAATTCAGAGTAAACGTAGCACCAACTGCGCTGACTCGTACATTTATTCTGAATTTTCCATGTTTTCGGCTGATAAACCCTAAAATTCAGAGTAAACGTAGCACCAACTGCACTGACTCGTACAGTTACTCTGAATACCAATCTTTTAATCCTAATCAAGTGCTGCAACACCCGGTAATCAGCACTCTGTCGGTGCTCGGAGCTCATTAATGAAACCAAGGCGTTTGTAACAATGTTAATCGCGAGGCGCGAAGCGACTCAAAAAGAATTCGCCAGTCTCAATTTCCTACTTCACACTTCAACCTTCCAAAAACTACAAGTATAATCAGAGGAGCGACGTAAATTATTAGGGGCAAAGCGATGATAGAAGTAGAGATTAAGTTGAAGATTAATAATAAGGCTGAGATTGAAGCCACTCTTATTGAGCAAGGGTTTAAGAAGGCGACTACAAGTAAAGAGATCGACCAGTACTTTAATGGCGCGCGCAGAGATCTTAGAGATACGGATGAGGCGCTCAGAATTCGTAAGACAACTAGAGACGACGGTTCATGCATAATCGCAGATGGTTCGCCAGATGATGAGCTGATCACGCTGACTTATAAAGGACCTAAGCTGGATGATGTTTCGATGAGCCGTAAGGAAGTTCAGGTGAACGTGAGTGACTACGATGGAATGGTTGAGACGCTTACGGCGCTGGGATATAAGCCTGTTATGACGGTATCGAAAACACGCGTTGAATATTTCAGTGAAGAGATGTGTGCATGCCTCGACGAGGTTGAAGGCTTGGGTAGTTTTATAGAACTTGAGATTATTGTTGATAGTGAAACTGATCGCCAGGGTGCCTTGGACAAGATTGAGAATGAATTAGTAGCACTGGGCTATAGCATGGCTGATACTACAACGACTAGTTATTTATCGATGCTCGAGCAGCGCATGAATAGTGATGATGAGCAGATTACTCGTATAAAAGAGATGGAGATTGCTTACGATAAGGTGAGCTGTGCAGTGAACGCGCTCGATGATGCGACAGAGCAGTATGTGAAGGTATTACCTTATTTACAGAAGTTGTTGTCATACTATGTATCGGAACTTTGGCAGGATGATTTTGCTGATGATGAGGCTGGTAAGTTCCCTGCGGACCTGAAGCGTGGGGTTTTATCTGAGGATGGTGTCTACGATTTACTTATGAAGCATAAGGCTTTATTCGAGAAGATTGAGAAGCTTAAATCGAAAAAGGATGAGGAGTAATCGAAAACACCATGCGAGATTTGCTCGGGTAACACAATATTTTGATATTAGCTCGCGGATGTTTTGATAATTGATGACACAGATGTAAACATTCGGTTAATCGATTGTTTGTGCGGTTTAAGATTGCTTCTAAAAATGATATAAAAATACATAAGTAAAAATATTTTTCTATTTCGTGGAGTCATTAGATGAGAAAAAGAATTTGCGTTTTTATTGGTGAGATAGCTCAGGATTATCAGAAAATTGTTACGCAGAACATTGTAAGACGCGCTAATCGCTTTGGTTACGACGTTGTTGTTATTGCGTCTTACGGTTCTTATAACGAGGATATTCTCTATGCTGAAGGTGAGAAGGCTTGTATTTATTTGCCTGATTGCTCAACTTTTGATGGAATTATCATCGCGGAGGATGTTTTCGATATCGATGGAATGCCATATGAGTTATATGAATTGCTCCAGAAAAATGCAAAGTGTCCGATAGTGTACTTACGTTCAACAAGAGATGGTTGCTACAGTATTCAGACTGAGAACAGCGAATCAATTGCGAGTGTTGTTAGTCATTTCGTGGATTATCACGGTTTCACAGATATTTGTTATATGTCTGGTAAGAAGGGCGCAGAGGATGCGCAGGAGAGACTTGAAGGTTATATCTCAGTAATGAAGGAGCATGGCATCGAAGTTACTGAGCATATGATTTTCCATGGCGACTATTGGAGATATAAGGGCGAAGAGGCGCTCGAGTGGTTCATGGAAGGCAGAACTACTTATCCACAGGCGATTGTGTGCGCTAACGATTACATGGCGCTATCTATCTGCGAGGCACTTCGTGTGAGAGGTGTTAAGGTTCCAGAGGATGTATGCGTAAGTGGTTTTGATTTTCTTGATGAGGCGAAGGTTAATACTCCATCGCTCACTTCGTTGGAAGTTGATTTCGAGGGAATGGTTAGAAGTGCTGTAGACATTATTGTGAATGTTAATAATGGCAAGCAGGAAGAGAAAGTCCACAGAATTAAGGCGCAGCTTAGACTTCATAAGAGTTGCGGTTGTGGCGGTCAGTATGTTTTTGATAATGTAATTGGACTTCTTGCTAGTCATCAGAAGATGATTGATGACACGAAGAATACTTTTATTTCAGTAACTGAGTACCAGTATGCATTTGGATTTGATGAATATATGAAGATTGCTGACAAGCACAGACGATTCATGAGATCAGACAAATGCTATTTGTGTTTTGCAGACTTAGATGAGAAGGGCTTCGAGCAGGCTGAGAACGATAATCTTTATACAGATCAAATGTATCTTAAGAGAATATTTGAAGGTGAAAAGCCAGCAGAGTTCCTTGATGTGAAATTCCCTCGTAAACAGCTCCTTCCAGAAGAATATTGGAGCGAGGATAAGCCTAACAATTTCTGTATTTTTGGTATGCATTTCAAGAATATTGTCTATGGTTATATCGTGGCTGAAATTCCTGATGAGGGCTGGTTCGATATTCATACACAGGGTTATCTCATGACACTCGCGAATGCGATTGAGAATGGTGAAATTCATAAGAAGATGGAGCACCTCGAGACTATTAAGAATATCTACCACAACGATGCCCTTACTGGACTTCTTAACAGACGTGGTTTTGATAAGAAGCTTCAGGAGACATATGCGCTCGCACAGGCTGAGAACCGAATTATCGGTATCGCGAGCATCGATATGGATAACCTCAAGACTATTAACGATACTATGGGTCACGCTGAAGGTGATAGAGCACTCAGTATTCTTGGTCGTGCGCTCAATTCAGTTATGCAGGAAGGTGATTTCTGCGGACGTATCGGAGGCGATGAGTTCGCAGCCGTAATCGACGTCTCATATCCTGGACGTTGCCGTGATTTCAAGAAAGCGCTCAACGACGCACTCAAGCAGGAATGCATCGGAACAGTTAAGTATTTTGTTGAGGCGAGTGTTGGTTTCTGTGAGAATACTGATCCAGCTGCTAACGGCTCAATCGTGTCATGCATTCAGATTGCTGATAAGAGAATGTACGAGGAGAAGCGCAGCCGAAAGGCACGCATTAAGTAATTATTATCGAATTGACCCGCTCGAAAACAACGTGAAAATCACTGAGGTTTGCGCTTAATTACTGCTTCAGTTGTGTTGCGGATAACGAGTTCGCCGTCCTGATTAGTGATATCAAATGTGAGTTCCACTATGCCATTATAAGGATTACGCTCGACCATTCGAGTGATTGTTACGACGCCTGTTAGATTATCATCGGCGAATGTAGGCTTGAACCATTCGATCTTAGTTGAGGCACCTGCGATGAGTTCGTCACCAAAGTAATCCTCCTCGAGATATTTAGCCCATACAACCATGAATGACATTACGCCTGGAGCGATGAGCTTACCGAAGCGAGTTGTTTTGGCATACTCTTCGTCAGTATGAAGTGGCACGTTATCGTACTTATTCGCGAAGTCTAGCATATCATCCTTATCGATAGTTGCTGTTGATAATGTCTTTGTCATTCCAACTGATAAGTCTTCGAAATACATGGTTCAAAATCTCCTTATGGCGTGCGAATATGACTTATCTTAGCATATTTTTGATAGGGTCAAATGGATTGAATGAGTATCGGAATAAGTTATCATAAAAGGTGAAGAAAAAGTATGCCGAGGCTGTGCCCTAGGCGAGGGCTAGGCAGAGTACTACTAGGATTAGGAGGAGATGGATATGGTTAGAGAGATTGAAGCAAATGAGCTAGGCGAATTATTAGAACTATATCTCCACTTGCACGAGAAGGAAGTTCCGCCAATGACTGAGACTCTGGAGCACACATGGGAGACAATTCTTAATGACCCTAATCACCACATCATTGTTAACGTTGTTGATGACAAGATTGTGGCATCATGTGTCTGCGTAATCATACCTAATCTTACACGTGGAGTTCGCCCATACGCATTTATCGAGAACGTTGTGACAGCCTCAGAGTATCGTGGCAAAGGCTACGCGACGGAGTGCCTTAACTTCGCACGCGATCTCGCGATTGCTGAAGACTGCTACAAGATGATGCTCCTAACTGGTTCCAAGGAAGAGAAGACACTTAATTTCTATGCGCGTGCTGGATACAATTCGACAGATAAGACAGCATTCATTCAGTGGCTCGAGTGAAGGAGATAGATTAGGGAAGATAAGTTACTCTAATGTCTGATTGTTAATAAAAGAATTTCTTTTGTGATATTTATTGGCGGCAGAAACGACTATAATAATCAGTAGCAAATTATTATTAACAGGAGTGCAGATTATGGCATTTAGTAAAGATTTTATTTGGGGTGCAGCTGCTGCATCTTATCAGGTAGAAGGTGCCTGGAATGACGATGGTAAGGGTCCTAATGTGTGGGATGTCTCAGCTAAGTATGGTCATATCAGACATAATGAGACAGCTGAAGTATCAGCAGATCACTATCACAGAATGAAGGAAGATGTTGCCCTCATGAAGGAGCTCGGCCTCAAGGCTTATCGCTTCTCAATCTCTTGGGCGCGTGTACTTCCTAATGGTATTGGCGAAGTTAATGAGAAGGGCCTCAAGTTCTATTCAGACTTAGTTGATGAACTAATCGCTAATGGAATTGAGCCTCTTGCTACTATTTTCCACTGGGATTATCCATATGCTCTCGATTGTCTCGGAGGATGGAAAAATAAGGATTCATCAGATTGGTTCCTTGAGTATACAAAGGTTATTATTGATGCACTTTCAGACAGAGTTAAGTACTGGATGACATTTAACGAGCCTCAGTGTTCACTTGGTTGTGGATATATGGTGGGTGTTTTCGCGCCATTCCAGAAATGCTCAACACCTGAACTTCTCGAGATGGGTGCAAACATGTTCCGTGCACATGGTAAGGCAGTAAAGTACATCCGTGAGAATGCTAAACAGAAGTGCTACATTTCAATGGCACCATATGGTTCAATCTACTGCCCAGAGGATGATTCAGAGGAGGCCTTCAATAAGGCATATAACGACTCATTCAAGAGCGAAGGCGAGAGATTCCCATTCTCAATGTCTTACTGGTCAGACGTTGTTTATCTTGGTCACTATCCAGAAGATATGGTTGAGGAATTCGGCGATCAGCTCCCTCAGTTCACAGACGAGGAATGGGCAATGATCTCAGCGCCACTCGATTTCTACGGCGTAAACATCTACTACTACAAGGGTTACCCATCAGCTGATGGCGGATACGACACTAACTGGTATCAGGGTCGTCCACATACAGCGCTCAACTGGCCTGTTACTCCAGAAGCAATGTACTGGGTTCCTAAGTTCATGTATAAGAGATATGGTCTTCCAGTTATGATTACTGAGAATGGTCTTAGTGAGCACGACTGGGTGTGCCTCGATGGTAAGGTTCATGATTCATATCGTATCGACTTTACACACCGCTACTTACGCGAGCTCAGCCGCGTTGCAGACGAGGTTCCTGTAATTGGTTACATGCACTGGTCTGTAATGGATAACTACGAGTGGGCAGAGGGTTTTGACGAGCGTTTTGGTCTCATCTACGTTGACTATCAGACACAGGAGCGCACAATCAAGGATTCTGGTTACTGGTACAAGGGCGTTATCGAAGCTAACGGCGAGAATTTGTAATCGCACAGTTCACATAGATTATGCGGACACGCGCGGTTCGAACAGTCGGCTTCCCCCAACAGGTAGCACGTGGTTTTCGCGCCGCTAATCACAACTAATAAGCATAACAAAAACCTCAACTTATATCGGCATGTCGCACGAATGAGTTGAGGCTTTTTGATGTTTTAAATTATTTGCCACGCGGCACTAATAGTTATGGTTTTGTTCCGTAAATCACGCTGCCACCAGATGTGATGACGATGTGGTCGAGTGATGAAGCTGAGTAGTCGTCAGATGAATCAAATGTGCTCCAGTCATCGTAGTGAAGCGCGAAGCTGAGCGTCAACTTGTCGCCTGCGTTAAGTGTGCCACTACCATAGCTGATTGCTACGCAAGTATCAGTGTTTGTTCCTGTAGCAGATGAAATGTTTGCACTTACTCCGGTTAACTGAGTGTACTGACCATTCGCACCATTAATTGCTGAATGGTAGCAATCGAAAACAATCGTTCCGCCAGCCGTATTAGTCAAATAGTAGTTGAGCAAGAGGCTGGAGATATCGATTGCTGAACTTGAATTGTTAGTTATATCAATAGTTCCAGAGATGCTGTTGGCAGATGAACCATTACTATCGTAGCGAACCTCTATTGAGATATCTCCATTAGATGCTGTGCCGCCAGTCGAACCAGATGAGGAACCGGTATTTCCAGTAGTTCCAGTTGATCCAGTTGATCCAGTACTATCAGTATTACCACTACCAGTTGATCCTGCGTCTGATGCACTTGAACCTGCGCTAGCACCTGAACCAACACTAGTACCTGCGCTAGCACCTGAAGCACCTGGCTCCTTACCATATACGAGTGTTCCATCTTCGTAGAGTGCGACAGTAGTGTAATCGCCGCCTTCAAGTGAAGGGTAGGAAGGATCGTTGGAGTTATCCCATGCACCGTTGCTGCTCTTAAGTCTAATCTGAAGTTCAGACTTGTAGTTGCTCTGTCCACGAGGTGAGAAGCCATCTGTGAATGTTACGCTCACGTAGTAGATGTGGCTGTCTTCATCCCATGCGAATAAACCATTACATGAAGCATTCGCCATGTAGTTAGTAGTAACTTCGATAGATGAAGCGTCACCGCCTGCATTATAAACTTCGCTCAAATCAACGAAATAGCGATATTCAAGGTTAGTAGCTGGACGAGCTGGCCATGCAGTCTTGTTATATACGAAGGTTCTCATCTCGACGAAGTCTGAGCCAGATGCATTAATTGAACCTTCAACTGAGTATTCCTGCTCAACTGGTTCAACAGCGCCGAAATCCTTGAGTGTCTCACCATAGTAGCGGCTGTACATATTAGCGAGAAGACCAGTAAAACCAGCGTTATAGTCGCACGCTACTTCGTTAGTGCAGTAGTTAGTAACTGTATCTTCGTAACCATCGTTCGCATCAGGTCCACCTACAAGTGCACCGTACAAAGTATGACGAGCTGTACCAGGCTCATTCATGTTGTCGCAGTATGAACCCTGAGATGTTCTGTGGTGTGGGTGCTGTGGATAAGATGAACCATATCCAATCTGATATGAGAAACCGGATGAACCGAGTGCATACTCTGCCTGGCTCTTAGCGAAATCCCAGTACACGTCGACTTTGTTCGCTGGACATCCGTCCCACTCGCTGTACACACTAGCTACGAAAGCAGTAGTAGTCGCGTATCTTAGCGAACCCCATGAGTCGAGCCACGCTAGACCCTTAGGTGTATATGTAATCCTCTCACCTGAACTAGTTCCGCAACTCCAATAGTCGAGGTGTGTCTCAACCGCATTCTTATATGTATCGTTGTTAGTGATCTTGGCGAGAATTACTGCCGCACCAATATGAACATCGTCCCAACAAAGTGACCAAGTGTATTCAGCATTGGCCTGCTTGTAGCAACTCTCTGCGATATCGAGGTAATTCTGATCCCCTGTTGCGATGTATAGCCATGCGCCTGACCAAGCGAGCTCATCGTAGAAGCTACTCCATGAATTATAAAAACCGTCTGCCGCAGTGTATCCAGCATCGCTACGTGTCTTATTAGCGAAGTCGAATAAGCTCTTTGCATGCTCAAGGCAGAGCTTACTATACTCAGGATCAGTCTCTTCGAAAACAATGCTCGCGATGGCTAGTGACGCCGCAGCCTCACCAGTTACTGCTGATCCAGGATTAGCTGCAGTTACGCAGTAAGCAGGTCTACTCATATCGATTACTTCGACAGGACCCCACCATGAGTGGTCTGTTCCGCCGTTACCAACCTGATAGTAGTAAACCTCATCTTCAGGATGGCACTTGATAAGGTAATCGTTAATCCATTTAAGATTATCGAGGATATAAGGGAGCTGTCCTGACTTCTCATAAGCATCGCGGCTCTCATATACTGACCAGCCAAGAATTGCACTCGTATACGCCATTGGAAGATTGAACTTAACGTGGTCGCCCGCATCATATAGGCCACCCGTTAGGTCAACACCAACGTCGCTACCATCACCTAGGCAGCTATCACCACGCCAGTTACATCTGCTAATCTCTGGCAGGTCGCCTGATCTCTGTAGCTCATAAAAGAGAATAGACTTCTGTAGTGCCTCGCCATAGTTATAGTCAGTCGTCGCCTTCGTTCCTTCGTAGCCGCTACCAGTCTCAGTAAGGTTACCAGTGTTCAGAATTGATGTACCAGTTACCACACCAGTAGACGGAGTAGATGGACTAAGTGTAGGTGTGCTACCAGGTTTATCTTGATCTACGCTAGTTCCAGAAGTAGTCTCGCTAATACCAGTGGTCTCGCTCTCTTCTGTGACTGTGTCGTCTTTTGAATTGTCCTTCTTGGTAGATCTCTTTGTGTTACTACATGATGTCAATGCCCCTAACATCAATGTACTTATGAGAAGGGTTGCCGTGACCTTCTCGAAAACATGTCGTCGCTTCATAACAATTGCCTCTGCTCTTTTCTAATAAAGATATTATTAAAATACAACAATATATAACATTTTTCGATTAAAAATATTTGAATATTGTTTTCTGAGCCTTTATACTATGGGCTGTAAGTTTGTAACTTATTGTTAACCTAATGGTTACCTTACTGAAGGGCAATCTCTATATGTATGTTATAGAATTAACCTAGCATATTGTAATTATGTGTAAACGGGCTTTTATGCCCAAGGCAAACTAATAGGAGAGAATACTATGGTTGAAAAGAAGAAATACATTAAGCCAGAAATAATCATCGAGGCTTTTGAAGAGAAGGACATTATCGCGACTTCTGATAATAAGGGTGTATTTGATAATTCAGGATTTGATACTGGATTTATTCCAAAAGGAGGCAATCCATTCAGTGGCCTATAATAAGAAGAAAGTAACAATTATTGTAATTGTTGCCCTTCTTTTAGTTATTGGTATTGGTTTGATCATTTGGCGAACCACTTCAAATCCGACAGAAGAAACTACATCATCAGAAACAGTTGTAACTACAGATACAACAACTACTGAGATTACTCTTGATACTGTTGAAACAGAAGAAGCAGATACTGAGTTTACAACTAGCATCAATGAGGATGGTGAAGTTGAGACACCATTTGTTACAGTCAGTCAAGATGATGACGATGATGTTCAAGTAACAACGGATGCTAAACCAACTGATACTAAACCAACATCAGGAACGAAGCCTACATCTGGCACAAAGCCAACAGATAGTTCAAGTAGCACTGGTAGTGCGAATGCAGGTTCTACATCAACGGAGACGACTCCTGCTACTGTAGAAACGGAAGCACCTAGTGATACGAGCGTTACTCCAACAGAGACAACGGCTAGTGGCAGTAATGATGGTGGCAACGATACAGGTACAGTAGAACCTACAACTGGTGATAGTGGCACAGAGTTCACTTATGAAACTGAGGCTAACGAATTACCAATGGATAGATTTGATTAATAGATACGATTATCGTATGGAGGAATAAAAATGAAGGCATTAAAAACAGCGGCAAGTTTAATGATTGCATCTGCTATTGTTTTCCAGGGCATTGGACTTCAGGCTATCAATGTTTTGGCTGATGGTAGCGATACATTGTCCATTGCAGGTGGAAAGCTCAAACAGAATAATGAGAGCAAAGCTTTCTATATGGATACAACAACTAATTCTGTTACTTACTATAACTATTCTGGTGCTTATAAATTGCAGGATCAGGATTTTATGTCTGTAGATTGTTCTACTGAAGAGAGAACAGATATTGTTGCGTTAAATGAAATGGGCAACTACGTTTTTCTTAGCGATAGCCTTTATACATTTGGTATTAGTAGTAAAAGCGATAATTCGATTGAAGTTTCTGTTTCAGCTAGTGTTAATAAAGGTACAGTTTACTTAGGACCAAATCATTGGGATGGTAATTATTATCATGAGCAGGAGGCACATTCTTCTAACCCTGTTACATTAACGATTTCAGATGCTAATAACGCTGAATACCCAGGTGGAGTTAACATTTCTGATTCATATGCTGATTGGTATATTTGTGATAAAACTACATTAGAGTTTGGACGCTATACTTTAGATCCTAGTACAAGGATAAATTTTTATGAGCCTAGTGAGAGTGAGAAGATTTTCTACATCTACACATATGATGTAGATAATGATATTCCTGTTTACAAAAGGATTAATAGTGTTGATGAAATTGTTAGTGAATCAAAGTACATCATTGTAGCTGATAGAGGCGAAAAAACATATGCTTTTACACCTGTTGAGGCCAATGTTGATGGTTCATATACAGATTCTTTTGTAAGCATTACTGATAATTATTCACATGGTTTTACAAAGATGGATTTCACAGTTTGTGACGATGTTAGTGTAGCAGATGGTGCTACTACTACTTTTGTTGCTGGTGATAATACCTATACTTTTACTGCAAAGTATAATACAAGTTATTGTTTTGAACTGAAACCAGATGCTGAGTATGATATTGAATTGTATACAGGTGCTAGTGAGACATTAGTTCTTCCAGGTGCTTATTATACTGATGCTACACAAGATTTTGTTGGATACGATGATTCGATTGCTAATATCAGTTTATCTACTGTTAATAATTATGAGAGTTATGTAACTACTGTTGGTTTGAATACTATTGTTACAGCCAACAACTCGATTAATGCAGATGAATGTTTGTATAAGTTTGAGTTGATGCCTAATGGCACATCATATTTTATTTCGTCTGTTTCAGATCCATCAACGTATTTATCTTCTACTAATGTGAACAGACCTAATAATCAATATCCAGAGCCTTTTTCTATTGCTCACGAGGAAAATTCTTATAAGTTTGCTCTTACAGGTGTTAAGACTACAATTAGTTTGGATGCTTCAAAGACAATAAATGGTAATAATCCATTAACTAGCGAAGTATACTTGTATCAAAAAGTTGGTGGTGCTGGTTCTGCTGAGATCCCAGGTTACGTTAAGGTATCTTCAATCGAACCAGACGGAGAATACTTGATTGTATTAGTTGATAAAGCAAGTGATGCTGGTTACTACTATGTAGTATCTCCTACTATAAAGAAAGGCGATGTAGCACCAAGAGTAGGCGCTAAATCTACTATCTCTACAAAGATGACTATTACTGGTAAAGATGAAGGCCAGATGGAGCTCATTACATATGATGGTATTAAGTTGAACATTACAGTTAAAAATGTTGGTGAAGTAGTAACTCCTGAAGATAAATTCTTTGTGCAAGGAATGCCTGTTAATGATGTAAATGAACCATATGTATCAAAGATTAATATTTCTGCAGGTCTTTCATATCCTCTTTCTGTTGATGAGAAAATAGTTGATGCAACAAAGAATAACGAAATGATTTGTTCATGGACAACAACAAATCCTAGTGTTATTGATTTGACAGATGTTAGAGATAATGGTAGTAGTGTTTTCTTCAAGGTTGACGCTGATGCTTATGCTGGTACAGTAACACAAGAATATATTTTGTTTACTTATACAAATGTAAATACTAATGAGTCTCATACAAAGATTATTCCTGTTTGTATTTATCCAAGAACAGAAGGTGGAAAGCTAAATAAATTTATCTTTGGTTCAAATGATAATACAGACGTATATTTGAATTTGAATTGCGAGAAGAACTCAAATGGTGAGTATTTGTCAAAAGTACAGAAGAATGAAGTATTTAATTTGATCGTTGGTGATAATGCAAATCTCAATTTCTTCTTTAGACCAGTATCTTCAGATTATTCTGTAACAGAATCTTATGTAGTAGCGAGTGGAGCTTCTATCGCTGGTAAATTGTGGGCTCTTGATGCAGAAAAAGATTTTGGCGGTTTTGGTGGATATCAGTCTACTTATGTAAGTAACTTGAGTTCAACTGTTAACAAGTCATATATCGATGCTATGGTAAACGAAGCTAGCAATAAGGGATGTACTTATTCTGTAGGTTTCTTTGCTAATGGTACTCTTTCTGGAATGAATGTTACTTCTGATAAGATGCCAACAGTATCAATGCCTACTATCGATAAGGGTGCTAATGTAGGCGATACAATCTATTTTGAAGTAGATGTTACAACATATGGCTTCGCTAGTGCAGCTGCATTTGCTAGTGCAGAGTTGGCTACTTCACTTGAAGGTGCTTACTTTGTTGATGCTAATAAGCAGGTGATTGGTACTTCTTCAAATAAGATTGATATTGCTAATGATTTGAATGAAAGTAATCTTTCGAATGCATCAGTATTGAAGTACTATGTTGCTTATGTTGTAACTGATGCAGATGCTAAGTCTGATATCGTTTGTGATGTTACATTTGATTATTCTTATGGTAATAAGTCTATGTTTGCTGAGCTTGGTACTGGTTCATCTTCAGCATCTGCAAGTGTTAAGGCATCAGAGGCTGAGATCACTACACTTACAGGTGTTCAGGCAACAACTTCACAGAAAATCACATTGACAGATGGTTCAACTGTTGCTGCTGGTGAGAAGGTTGATATTTATAAGGTTTATTATGTAGACCTTACAGAAGCTACTTTGAATGATTTTGCAGGTGACAAGAGCATCTCAAGTGTTAAGGCTGTTTATGACATGAAGACAGGTGCTGATGTAACAAGTTCATTTGTTAAGTCAGGCAACGGTATGAAGGCTACTGCTTCTGAGGCAGGTGTTAAGGATTACCTTGTTGCTTATGCATTTGAGGATGGAACAATTAAGACTTATGCAGTAAGAGTTATTGCTGTTGCAGATGAAGTAGCAGGTACTTCACTTACAATCGGTGGTAAGATTGGTCTTAACTTCTATGTTGCTTATGCTACACAGAAGACTGCTATTCAGAGTTCTGTAGCAGCTGGTTATCCAGCCGTTGGAATTGATTATTCTAATCTCCCAACAACTGCAGCTTCTGCAACAGTAAGATTTAGTGTTGGTGGCGAGGTTGTTAACGAAGTAGATGGAACTAAGACAACTATCTCTGGTGTAGATTATGACAAGTTTAAATTTGATGGCATCTATGCATATCAGATTTATATGCCTATTACTGCAGAAGTTGTTGAAGATGGTAAGGTAGTAAGTTCTTGTGAATATACAGTAAATGAATATATTCGCAATTTTGATCCAACTTCTACATTGGGTAAGATGTTCGTTAGCTTGAGAGATTATGGTTCACTTGCTCAGGATTACGCTATTAGCAATGGTTGGATGGATGCTGCTGATAAGGTTACAATTCCTAGTAACTTTGATTCTTCAAGTGTTTCAATCAATGTTGCTGAGTCAACTCATGTTAATGGTTCAATTGCTAAATATGAGGGTGCAACTGTAGTATTGGAAAAGGGTGCGTCTGCATCACTTAAGTTCTTGTTTACTCTCAATGATGTTAGTGATGTAAGTAGCGTTAACTTGGTTATTGAGAATGCCGGTGTACTTGGAGGAGATTCAACTATTACAGTAAATGGTTCTGAGTTTACACGTGAAGGCGACAATCTGTATTCAGTAAAGATTCAGAATATTGCACCATATAACTGGAGCAATGTATTCAAGGTTTACATTGATGAAGATGGAGCTGATACAGGCGTAACATATAGTGTTAATAACTATTTTGCTAGTGTAAAGAGCGATGATTCTGCATATAATCTTTCAAAAGCAATGTTCGCATACGGCGAGGCTGCTCGCGTATGGGCTGGTAAGTAATATGAGATTAAACGAGAAGTTTGTTTCATATGACATGGCTGGCGAACTCTTGTTGGTACCTTGTGGCGAAGCCGCTGATAAACTTCATGGCTTTGCTAGGTGCAACGAGACTAGCGCTTTCATTGTGAATTGTCTTAAGACAGAGACAACTGAGAGCGAGATTGTAGATAAACTTGAAGAGACTTATGAGGGTGAACGCGAAGTTTTCGCTAGTAATGTTAGTGAGATTATTGAGAAGCTTCGCTCCATAGGAGCTCTTATTGAATGAATTCAAGAATTTGATTTATGACAAATTTTGTAGCTAAATTCGCAGATATAAACGTAGACATTAGTGCTTTCTTTGAGAGCACTAATGTTTTTTGTGCGGATTATATTGTGGATGAGGCTCCTGACTTTAGTGTGACTGTTTCATTAGAAGATATTGAGTATGAGCGAGTGCTCTCGAGAGAAACTTCTATGAGGGAATTAGGCCATATTGTAGAGTATTCAGATGAATATCTAGAGACTTTAGCACTATATCGCAAGATTGCAATAAAGATGGTTGATTACGGTGTTTTGTTATTTCATGGCTCAGGTATAGCTATGGATAATGAAGCATATCTATTTGTGGCTAGTAGTGGTACAGGTAAGAGTACTCATACTAGATTGTGGAGAGAAGCTTTTGGTAGCAAGGTACAAGTTGTTAATGATGATAAGCCGCTTGTTAAGGTGACTACTGAAGGCATATTTATGTACGGAACTCCTTGGGATGGTAAGCATCAGCTCAGTAGTAATATTAAGGTTCCTCTTAAGGCAGTGTGTTCGTTAGCGCAGGATAAAGATAATCATATTGAGGAAGTTGGCCGTAAGGAGGCACTTAGCTCAGTTATGAAGCAGATTTATATGCCTTCCGGCAGGGATGAGGTTAGTAAATGGTTGCCGCTCGTCGATGAACTGTGTAGTAAGGTTAAGTTCTATCAACTCGGTTGTAATATGGATATTGATGCAGCTAGAGTTGCTTACGAGGGTATGAAATAATGCAGGAAATTAATAAGACTACATTTGAGGAAACTCTTGATAAGCAGGGTGTGCTCGTTTATACGAATGTTGGTGTCAGCATGAGGCCTCTTATTCGCCAAGGAAGAGATGTGATGGTCATCAGGAAGAAGGGCGAGGGACGTCTTAATCGATATGATGCAGTTTTGTTTAAGCGCAGTAATGGGCAGTACATTTTACATAGAATATTGAAGGTTTGTGAGAAGAATTACTATATCGTTGGCGATAATTGTGCGAGCGGTGAGTATGTTGCTGATAGTCAGATACTTGGTGTGCTCGATGAGATTATTAGAGGCGAGAGACATATCAAGGTGACGGATAGAATGTACAAAGTATATGTTCATCTGTGGTGTGATTTGTTTTGGCTAAGATCTGGGCTCATTAGGATAAGAGATTTTGTTAGAAGAATGGGTGGAAAAGTGCTCAGAAAGTTAGGACTCAGAAAATAGAGTTTATAGGGTGTTTTCGAACTATACGGTTAAAAAATTGGTATTTTTTGATGGATTTTGTTGCATAATCTCAAGAATGTCGGTATTTTTACTGAAATTTGTCGCGTTGTTTTATTGAGACTAACAGTGAATAATAGTACCAAGGTTGTTATACCTTGAAGATATATGAGATGAGAAAAGTAAAAGGTTCTTCACTATTGTGAGGAACCTTTTATTTTGCTTTGATTTCTAATTGTTATTTGCTGATCTTAGCCTGGAACTTTTTGTCTCTATAAGAAAGGGTGAGTTTGTAGCCGAGACGATTGAGATTGTTTTTGGCGATCGCTAGACCTAGTCCGCTGCCGGAGTTTTCACCACGCTGTTCATCGCCCTTGATGAATGGTTCTGTGAGCTTATCAACATCCTTGATATCTGCGTCTGTGGAGTTGGTGATTACTACGTCGGCATCAGAGATGTTTATCTTAATCTCACTATTATTGGAGCTGTGTCTGATAGCGTTGTCGATGAGATTGTTGATTGACTGGGTCCAGAGCTTCTTGTCTGTCTTACGAACTGATTTGCCATTAATAGTTATTGTTAATCCCTTGGACTTGGCAAAAGCATCCACAGACTTAATGTAATTATTAATCTCGCTGCTTACATCGAATGAGTCCTGGTTGATAGTGGCAGATGCTTCTTCTGATTTGGAGAATTCGAAGATGTTATTGATGAGATTATTCATGTAGGTGATGCTGTCCTCAATCTCATTAGCATCTTCTTCGCACTTGGAGTTATCTTTACCGAGGTGCTCTTTAAGGTTAGCGACATATACGGATGCAATAGCGAGAGGTGTCTTGAGGTCATGAGCCATTGCGTTAGTTGTTGTTCGGCGGTATTCGAATACTTCATATGTGCTTCGGAGGTCGAAATATCTGATAGTACCAGCCAGAGCGGAAATGATAACGATGAAGAGTAGGATTGTACTGAAGAGGAATATAGCTCTAGCTTTGATGGAAAATTCAACTAGACCGGAATAGATTTTGTAGTCAGTCTCATACATTCCTAGCTCGGAAATGTTATTCACTGTGTATTCTTCAGGTTCACTTGGACACACGTTGAATAATAAATATACATCTTTATCTTCAGCAGAAATATAAACTAGGTCAGCTGCGTTATCTGGTGCGAGGTCGTAAGTCTTGAATGGTTCACCGTCCAAATCAACATCGAAGCTGTCAAAAAGTTCAGGAAGCAATATGTATGGGACGTTACTAGTTGTTGCAGCGTACAAGTTGACTTTGCCTGGATACAAAGTAGCAGTGTCTGAATCATAGTAAGCGTCTTTGATAACAATGTAGTAAGGGTAATCGAAGTTCTTGGCATCATTCATGTAATGTGAGATTTCTTCGAATTCCTTCTCGTGAGAAGAATACACATTATTGGCAGTATAGATAATTTGCTTAGAATCACTATCTTCTGTAGGTAATACTGCAGCGATAACATATTTACCGAAGACATTTATTAATTCTTCTCCATCGACAGTAACGTTATAATAGACATTTCCATTAATAGCTCGATGTATTATTTCATTTTTGGATAGAGTACGAGCCTTCAAATCTGCTTCTGGGTCAGCCTTGTTAGCTACCCTGTAATCGAAATAATTGGATTGAATCGTATCAGATTGTTCTCTAAGGAAGTCCTTACCTTCTTGGATATAGTCGAAGAAGGTATCCGGAATGATTAACACCATTAATACAAGAATAACGATTAATGCTAGAAATATCTTAATGATGCATAGTGGTAGTGACGGTTTGGTGATAGTTTTCTTATTATTCTTAAACATATAATTACCTCATGATATCTTGTAGCCGCGGCCGAATGAGGTAGTGATCCTTTTACCGGCGCGTCCAAGACTTTTACGTAGTTTCTTAATCTGGTTATCAACAACTCTGTCTGTTCCATCGAAGTCGTATTCCCAGACTTTGTCGATTAGTTCCTTTCTTGTGAAAACTCTCTCTTTGTTCTCCATAAGTAGCTTCAAAATGAAATATTCCTTAGGAGTAAGGGCTACCTCTTCGCCATCAACAAAGACCTGCATCGTATAAGTATTGAGCTCGAGTTCATCAATCTTAAGTACGAGAAAATCTTTGTCTCCGCGATATCTTTTAACCATAGCTTCAGCCTTCGCGTAGAGCTCCTTAACATTGAAAGGCTTCACGATGTAGTCGTCCGCTCCGAGCTCGTATCCCTTGAGAACACTATCCTCGCTACCGAGTGCGGTTAGGAAAAAGATAGGGCAGTTACTGATCTTACGAACTTCCTTACAAAGATCGTATCCTGAGATGCCTGGCAACATGATATCGAGAATAATAAGGTCGTATTTATTAACCTTAATAAGCTCTAGGCCTTCCTTGCCAGTACTCGCCTGATCAATAGAAATCTGTCCCTGACTTTTGAGTTCGAAGTACTCGCACACGCCCTCGCGGAACTTGGTAGAGTCTTCAACAATCAAATATTTGAGTGACATTTTGTACCTCCTATTGATTCAAGGATACTTAGAAGTTGTAACCATTTTGTGTCGTTTAAGAACAATATTGAATATTATCGCATATTTTCGAGAAGTTCTTATGCGACCACCTCGAAAACACCCTGCAAACGTGATGATTTGTGCGCTACTTTGATTTGGAAAGCGAATTTGAATTATTAGTGAATATTGGGACGTGTACAAATAATAGTACGTTCATTGTGCGATAATGTTTTGTATTAGGGGCAACATAAATTGATTACGAAATAAGTATCTTAAATAGTTTGATACTTAATACGTTTATAGTGAGGGCAATTGATTTGAAATTATTGTATAAGACATTAGGACATGCTTCTCCAATAGGTATGCAGAGAGTGTTTTTCTGCGCTTCGGAGATTGATCATAAGCACTATTTCGATATCTTGACTAAGGATATCTGGAATTGTCAGGATAATGTGGCAGTCTACTACAAGAGATATGCTGATATCGACGAAGACACGGAGGAGAGATATGACTATCTTGACCAGGTAAGAGGTATGCAGTTAATTGTTGTACCGATTACTTCTGATTTCTTGTCTGAAGATTCCGTTGCTAGGACTGTTGAATTCGAATATGCAATTAACAACAATATTCCAGTTCTTTTAATTGCTGTTGAGGAGAATATTAGTAGTTATCCTGATTTTAATAAGCTTATTAAGAGTAGACAGTATCTTAATAAATATAAGATTGATGATACGGCTATACCTTATTCAGACAAACTAGCTTCGCACCTTAGCAGAGTGCTCGTTGGTGGTGAGATGGAGAAGAGTATCAGGGATGCTTTTGCAGGATATTTCTTCCTAAGTTATCGCAAGAAGGATCGTGAATACGCTAATAAAATCATGGAGTTTATCCATAGCATTGATGCTACTAGAGATATTGCTATCTGGTATGATGAATTCCTCGTGCCTGGTGAGAATTTCAGAGAAGATATTAATCGAGCACTTAACAAGAGTTGTCTTTATATCTTATCTGTAACACCTAATCTCCTTGAGAAGCCTAATTTCATTATGGATGTCGAGTACAAGCTCGCTCGTGACAATAGTATTGAGGTCTTCCCAATTGAGATGGTTCCTACCGATAGCGAGGAACTTAAGTCTAATTATGCTGGTATTCCAGATTGTTATAAAGGTGATGAGGAGATACTTGCAGCGATCAAATCTTTCTTGGATAATCATCCATCTTTAGGAAAGAAGACTAATGATCCTGAGCATCTTGTTAATATCGCTTTGGCATATCTTAATGGTATTGATGTTGAGGTTAATCGTACTCGTGGGATTAAGTTACTTGAGGAAGCAGCTAGTCAGAATTATCCTTTAGCATATAAGTATTTATCTAATATCTATGATGATGGAATTGGTGTAAGTCCAGATGTTGATAAAGCCATTGTTTACTCAGAAAAGTATGTGTCTCTCATCAAAGAAGAGACTGATTTTGATGATGTAAATTCAAGACAGGAATATTTGCATGCTGTTTTCGATTTCATCAGAATTCTTGTAGGTACTGATGAGCTCGATATGTATAAGAGATGGTGTAATGAATTAATTGATGTTTCTAGACCAGATGAAGATGCAATCTTCCTTATGACTGCATATTCCTTATTGGGAAAACAAGCCATGGCTAATGAGTCTATTAGTGAGGCTAGAGAGTACTTAGTTAAGGCATATGAATATGGAGTAGGCGACGATAATCAGATTAGACAGGCTTTGCTCTTGATGAATCTTGGTGATCTTGAGTCAGCTGAGAGTAATCTAGAGAAGGCCTATGATTATTATGATAAGGCGCTCAAGATCAGTTCTGCCATCATGTACAAGGATAATAAAGTTGTTTCTAAAGAATTGTATGCAACATGCCTTCATAGTGCTGCTAGTGTTCTTGAGAATATGGGACGATTTGGAGAAGCTAAGACTTTATTTTTTAAGGAACTAGGATTTGTCGAAGAACTGATTGATATTAATAGTTCATATTCAAATTATGAATCTGCGATTAAGTGTCATAATTGTTTGTCACGTATTCTAATGGGTGAAGGTAATTACGAGACTGCGAAATACTATAATGACAAGGCATTGAACTATGCAAAATTGTTGTTGAAAAACAGGAATGACATCAAGTCTAAGTATCTCCTAGCACAATGCTATGATCAGTGTGCCAATATATTCATGGATATCGGAGCTGCTAATGATGCGCAAGAGATGATAGAGGCAGCGTTAGGTGTATTTGATGAAGAAGGCGAAGTGGTTGTTTCTGCGGAAATTGTGAAGGATATCGCAAGAATGTCCTTTAAGTTAGGATCATTGTATCTTGCTACTAATAACGTGGATAAGGCAATGGAATACACACAACGTGCAATTCAAATTTATGAGAGTTTTGTGAGTGGAGATTCATCACTTGATTTAATGCGACAACTCGCTATTTGTTATATCCAGAATGCGAGAATTCTGAACATGCAGCGTGAATATGCGAGTGCTGTTGAAGTTGCTAATGAGGCATGCTCCATATTAGAGGGCTTGGTAGAGTTTTCAGCTACATATGAATTTGAATTTAGTCTGATAAATGGATATTTTAATCTGATTCAAGCATATATGAGAATCGGTGATATTGAGAATTTCATTCTGTATTGTGAAAAAGCAATTAATGAGTGTGACAAATGTCTTAAGATTAGTCCACAGGATACCATTTATATGTTGGCTGCTAATATTTGTGAATGTAGAGCTGTTTACCATATGAGGAATGATAGAGAGGAAGCTATATATCATTTGAATAAAGCTTTGGAATATCTAAATTTCGTAAAGAATACGAAAATGATGGAGTACAAAGCGTTATATCAATTGATAGGTTTTCAGCTTCAAGCACTGGAGTGATGTTTTAACTCTGGTCAAGGTATTATGAAAAGAGGGTTTAGATGCCTACTATAGAACAGTACAAGCGATTATTAGGATTATCTGATGAAGATGTTCAGGCATTGATAGATGCAGGTGTACTTAAGCCTGATGATCTAGAAGAAAGTGCAGAGGATGCTTCTTCTAACATTATTGTGCTCAATAATGATGAAGAGGAAGAGACATCTAATGCTGAAGATACGAGCATCGTGTTGCCTACAACATATGAATTACCTGATGTTCAGGAACGTGCTAAGGGTATCCACTGCGACAATGTATCAGATGCTTTGATCATGTGTCTTAGTACATGTGGTCGAGTAGATATTGAATTCATTTCTGCAATTACTGGTATTGAAGACTACAAGGAGATTATTGAAGCTCTTAAGGGTTCAATCTATCAGAATCCTGAGAAGTGGGGAGAATGTTACTACAAGGGTTGGGAGACATCTGACGAATATTTGTCAGGCAATCTCATGCGTAAGTGGAATATTGCTTCTGAGGCAAATGAGAAGTATGAAGGTATTTTCCAGAGTAATCTCGATGCTATTACAAGAGTAATGCCTCCTACGGTTACTTCTGAAGATATTTATATTACTCTTGGTTCACCATGGGTTCCTACAGATGTAATTGATGCATTTATCATTCACTTGTTCAGTGTGTCTCTCGCATATTGTGATAAGACTGGTCAGAAGTTTAACGATAAATCTAAGGAACTTCGTACAACTCACGATGAGATTACGGGTACATGGAGTGTAATGAGCAAGAAGAAGCTCAAGCACAATGTTGCGGCTAATAAGATTTATGGAACTCCAAGAATCGATGCGATTGAACTTCTTGAAGATACACTTAACATGAAGGATATCGTTATCTATGACGAGATCCCTGCCGGCATTAATAAGATAAAGAGAGTAGTGAATAAAGACGAGACTCTTGCTGCAAGAGAAAAGCAGAAGAGACTTATTAGTTCTTTTAAAGATTGGGTATGGGAACACCCTGATAGAAAGAAGAGACTTGAGGGTATCTTTGAGGACAAATATAGTGCCTATAGAAGACGTATCTTCGATGGTTCTTTCCTCACATTCCCTGATATGAATAAGGACATTAAACTTCGTCCATATCAGCAGGATGCCATCGCTAGAATTATCTTTACTCCTAATACATTACTAGCTCATGATGTAGGTTCAGGTAAGACTTTCATCATGATTGCTGCTGGTCATGAACTTAAGCGAATGGGATTATCCACAAAGAATATGTATGTTGTTCCAAACGGCATTATCAACCAGTGGAGAGACATATATCATTACATGTATCCGGATGCCAGAATTCTCTGTGTAGATAGAAGTAATTTCAGTAAGAAAAAGAGAGTTATTACTCTTGAGAGAATGAGAGATGAGGATTACGACGCAATCCTTATTACTAGTAGTTGCTTTAAGCTCATTCAGGTATCTAAGAAGTACTATGTTAGATCACTAAAGGCTGAGATTAGTTCACTTGAATCTGCAATAAAGAAGAATTCCAATGCTTCTCTTACTAGAAAGAAAAAGAAGAAGGAGAAGGAATTAGAAGATATTCAGTTCAATAGTGTATCTTCTGGATATACTGTCTACTTCGATGAACTAGGTGTGACAAGACTCTTCGTTGATGAGGCGCATGAGTACAAGAATGTTGACGTAGGTGCCAAGATGTACTTCGTTAGAGGTATTTCTACTTCTAAATCAGCCAAGAGTAATGAGATGATGGATAAAGTTAGAATTGTCCAGAATGCTAATGGTGGCTCGGGAATTGTTTTCGCGACGGGCACACCTGTTACTAACTCATTAACTGATGCATTCGTAATGCAGAAGTATCTTCAGAATGGTCAGATTTCAATCCTTGGATGGGGATCATTCGAGGAATGGATTGGTATGTTCGCTGAACGTGTCGACAACTTTGAGGTTACTGTTGATAACTCATATAAGATTGCGACTAGATTTTCTAAATTCCATAATCTTCCTGAGCTTACATCAGTACTGTCTGAGATAGCTGACTTCCACCAGGTTGATGAGGAGGAAGCTGGCCTTCCTGCATTCAATGGATATACAGATATACTCATTCCTAGAAGCAAGGAACTCGCAATGTATATCGATCAGATCTCTGAACGTGCAGACAAGATCCATTCGGGCAAAATCTCTAACAAAGAAGATAATATGCTTGCATTAACTGGTGATGGAAGACGTGCTGCCTTGGAGATTAGATTAGTAATGCCTGAAGCACCTTATACATACGATTGTAAGATTGCTAGATGCGTTGAGAATGTATCGAAAATCTACCGCGAGAATATGGATAAGAAGAGTACACAGATTGTTTTCTGTGATATTTCAGTGCCAAAGCCTGACGAATTCAATGTCTACGATGAACTTAAGTTCCGCCTTATCGAAGCAGGAATCCCTGTTAATGAGATTGAACTTATTCATGGTGGTTGCCCTGAGGAAAAGCGAAGCGAGATATTTAGAGCTGTTAATAAGGGTGATATTAGAGTTGTTGTAGGTTCAACAAATCTTCTCGGTGTGGGAGTAAATGTCCAGGAGAAGCTCATTGCTGTTCATCACCTAGATATTCCTTGGCGTCCTGCTGATATGATGCAGCGCGAGGGCCGTATTATCCGTCAGGGTAATACAAATGAGGAAGTCTTTATCTACAGATATATTACTGAGGGTAGCTTCGATGCATATTCTTGGCAGCTTCTTGAGATGAAGCAGAACTTCATTGTTGGACTTCTTTCTGGTTCAATCGATTCCAGAAATGGTTCAGATATCGAGGATACTGTACTCGATTATGCTGAAGTTAAGGCTCTCGCGATTGGTAATCCACTCGTTAAGGACAGAGTAGAAGTTGCTAATGAACTTAGAAGACTTACTATTGTTCAGAAGCAAGTAATCGAATCAAGACTTCAGATGGAGAAGGTCCTCATGGAGCTTCCTACAAAAATTTATAACTGCGCAGTTCGTATCGCGAATTGTGAGTCTGATATCAAGGCTTACCGAAAGTGGTGCAAGGATAATCAGGGTCGCACTAAGAAGGATGAGGAAGAAGAGCGTAGAATCATTCGTGAACAGATTATCAGTGGTATTAAGAGTCATTACTTCTCGTCTACTGAGACTGAACTTCTGAACTATAGAGGTTTCACGATTGTTCTACCTAAGAATATGATTCCTGAGAAGCCTTACCTACGAGTAGTTAATAATGGTAGTTACATTGTTGAATTATCTGAATCTGATGTGGGTAACTTGGTTCGAATTGATAATGTACTCGATAATCTTAAGGATTTACTTAAGAAACTCAAAGAGCAGCACATGGATTTAGTTAATCAGGAGGCAGCTATTCGTAGCGAGCTGGATAGTGGCGAGAATTATTCTGCTACTATTGAAGAATTAAAGATTAGATTACAAGAAATTGATGATGAATTGGGGGTAGTTTAATGGATAAAGCAAATACACTCGGAAATATTCCTACAAGTAGCATTGGAGGAATTATTGATAGTCTTTCAAATGCCTATATTAAGCTCATTTGTAACAATGTTCCATTCAGAACAATGCCATCTGTAATGCTTTGGGGTGCACCTGGTGTTGGTAAATCACAGGCTGTTAGACAGATTGCTGATAATATTAGTAGGAAGACAAAAAAGAAGGTAAATGTCACAGATGTAAGACTTCTTCTCTTTAATCCTATTGATCTTCGTGGTATTCCTACTGCGAATGAAGATAAGACACTCGCAATATGGCTCAAGCCTCAGATTTTTCAGATGGACCCATCCGAAAAAGTCGTTAACATCTTATTCCTTGATGAGTTATCTGCTGCTCCTCAGTCTGTTCAGGCTGCAGCATATCAGATTACTCTTGATAGAGTTGTAGGTGAGCATAGGCTCCCTGAGAATTGTATTGTCATCGCTGCTGGTAACAGAATTACGGATAAGTCTGTATCATTCAAAATGCCAAAGGCGCTCGCTAATCGTCTTATGCACTTCGATGTTACAACTAACGTTGATTCTTGGCTCAAGTGGGCTATGGAGAAGGGTATTAATGAGAAGATTCGTGGTTTTATTCAGTTCAAGCGCGATTACCTCATGAAATTCGAACCAGGTAGTGACGAACTCGCATTCCCAACTCCACGTTCATGGGAGATGGTCAGCAACATTCTTAACTATATCGATGGTGATATTGATAAAGTATTCCCACTTGTTGAGGGAACTGTTGGTATGGGCGCTGCTATCGAGTTCAGATCTTGGATGAATGTCTACAAAAGCCTTCCATCAGTTGAGGATATCTTTGCTGGTAAGAATGTAGCTGCTCCTAAGAAGTCGGATGTTTTGTATGCCCTCGTATCTTCTATGGCTAGATATGCTATGGATAACAAGGACAATATGGACATGATTGCTAATTCAATTCGATTTGCTCGTAAGTTGCCAGCAGATTATCAGGTGCTTCTCCTTAAGGACTATCTCTGCATTACTCCTGATTACAAGAGTGAGCTTATCAAGAACAGAGAATTTATGACATGGTTCAGCGAAGTAGGTGCTAAGTTAAATGGAATTATCTAATGAGAAAAGAGCCGAGTATTCTGAGCGAATTATGAATTCCAAACTTAGAATACTTATTAGAAGTGGCTTTTATGGATTGCTATTAAGTCATATGAAATTCGGCATTGATCCAACTTGTGACACTGCGTACACAGATGGAGAGAATATCGTGTTCGGAACTAATTTTCTCGATGAGATTAGTGATCCTGAGATTGATTTCATATTGATGCACGAGATAATGCATGTTGTATTGAGACATTGTAATAGAACAGATAATCGTGATAACTATCTGTTCAATGTCGCATGCGATATTGTAGTAAATTCTAATAT
Organism: Clostridia bacterium; assembly: GCA_024403735.1. Classification (GTDB taxonomy): domain Bacteria; phylum Bacillota; class Clostridia; order Saccharofermentanales; family Saccharofermentanaceae; genus Saccharofermentans. The sequence goes on along the minus strand of JAKSRG010000024.1, from coordinate 19,990 downwards.
TCTTTTATCTGAACACATGAATAAAGCTTTCATTACTCTCGATAAATATGGCGAATCAATGCACGAAGCACCTGACGGCAAGGAAGGTTATAACTACACGGCTGAGCAGGTGTACGACATGCTTATTAAGGAAATAGATGGGAATATTCCTGGTATGTCTGACGGTGGGTCTCAATCTTCTGACAGCTCACAGTCATCAGGTTCAGGTGAATCTAAGTCTTCTGACAATTCTAAATCTTCAAAAGGTGACAAATCACAAGCACCTGGTGCTGGTGAGTCTTCTGATAGCGATTCTGAAGGGTCTGCATCTGGTTCAGGTGAGGATGCTGATGGAGATAGCGATTCCGAAGGTTCAGCATCATCTGCTGGTGGCAAGGGAAAAGCTGGTAAGAAATCTAAATCTAAGGCAGGTAAAATGCCTGGTAACAATTCTGGTTCAGGTATCATTGGAAAAGGTAACTGGGATGATCACTCACATTGGAAAGAGGATGAGAGTGGCGTATTTGATGCTACTTGGATCCAGCGTCTTAAGGATGCCTGCAAGGCTATAAGCATTCGTGAGAATGGTAATGTTGCTGGTTCAGTTCCATACGGAGTACTCAGAGTTTATGAGGAACTCACTGAACCTAAGATTGACTGGCGAACAGTATTAACTAATTTCATTCAGGAAGAGATTGTAGATTATTCGTTCAACCCACCAGATAGAAGATTTGATGGTGCTGATTTTATGCTTCCAGATTTCAATGAGAAGGATGAAGTGCCAGAAAACATCCTGTTCATGATTGATACTTCTGGTTCCATGTCTGACGAGTCTATTACAGATGCATTTTCTGAGATTAAAGGTGCTATCGATCAGTTTAATGGACGACTTAAAGGTTGGCTCGGTTTCTTTGATGCTGCGGTTGTTCCACCAGTAGAATTCGAGACGTTCGATGATATTAAGATAATCAGACCACAAGGAGGCGGAGGTACAAGTTTCCAGGCTGTTTTCGATTACGTACGAAATGAGATGAATCAGGAGACGATAGCCAGCATAATAATCCTCACTGACGGATATTGTAGGTTCCCAGATGAGAGTGAGAGCGATGGAATTCCTGTACTGTGGATTATTAATAACGACAAACAAACTCCACCTTGGGGCAAGGTAGTTCGTATCTGATTGCGAGCATATTACGCCTGGGTGCTTACGAATATTTCGCGGGTCATAAGTTATATATTCAAAAGAATACGAGGTTATTTTATGAGAATATATATTAATGACAAAGATTATTCCAAGGAGCGCTCAGACGTTAAGCGATCAATTACTCAGGCTATGCATGCGCTCGTTAGTAGGATTGATGCATATAAGAAGTCTGGTGTTGTTTTCGATCGCATATTTAACGATGACAAGGTTAAGTACGATAAGCATGGTGACTTCTATACGTTCAAGTTCAAGTCACCACAGAATCATCAAGTGAGAGTACTATATGCGCATCTTGTAGTTGATGGCGAAGAAGTAATTCTTATGGTTGGTTACTACATTAAGCAGCGTCCATCCAAGGAGTATATTAAGATTTTCGACAAATTCAACGACGTGTCACCACTAACATGTTATGAGGGCGCTGTTCCGCTCGATGAGGCTAGCTGATTATTAGTTGCAATCCACCTCTTACTGTGCTACAACATACTCGCACGTATGAAGGAGGTAGACAATGGATAATCTGATATATAGTTTGAATGCTACAGTTCCTGTTTTCCTCGTAATTGTTATCGGATACATTCTGAATAGAATGAAGATGTTCAACGAGGGTTTTATATCAGCGGCGAATAAATTCACATTCAAAGTCTGCCTTCCAGTAATGATCTTCATCGATATGGCAAAGTCAGATATCACTGGCGAGTTCGATGGCAAACTTGTAGGTTATGCAGCGCTTGCTACAACAATAATGTTCGCTGTAATCTGGCTCGGTGCCAAGCTATTCATCAAGGACAAATCCATAATCGGAGCCTTTGTTCAGGCTTCTTACAGAAGTTCCGTAGCTGTTATGGGCTTTGCCTTCATGCTCAATATTTATGGTGACATCGGCTTAATGCCAATGATTATCCTCGGCTGCGTTCCACTATATAACATCTACGCTGTATTGGTTCTAACATTTGAAGCTCCAGAAGCACAGAATGACACGAACAAGGGACGTAAGATTAAGAATGCGCTCATCAGTATCGTGAAGAACCCAATCATCTTGGGAATTGTATTCGGATGCATCGGATCTTTGCTACATGTTTTCGATTACATGCCAGAGATGGCATCGAAAACACTCAACAGCCTTTCAGTTATCGCGACACCACTATCACTTATTGTAATTGGTGCTTCATTTGAGGGTCGAGCTGCAATCGCAAAGATTAAGCCTACTATCGTAAGCTGTGCGATTAAGCTTATCGCTTTGCCAGCTATATTTGTTACTCTCGCAGTGCTTTTCGGCTTCAGAGGTGAGGCGCTCCTCGCACTCGTAATCATGTTTGGTTCACCAACGACACCATCTTGCTACATCATGGCTAAGAATATGAATAATGATGGTGTTTTAACTTCTAGCGTAATCGCTGCTACGACATTGGTGTCTTCAGTGACGCTTACTTTCTGCATTTATATTACTAAGGCTTTGGGCTTAATCGGTTGATTTTTTAGTAACACAAATATCAGATTTCAGATAATTATGTAGTCAGTGCGACTATGTTTTTTAATTAATTATAAACGTTGTGTAAATGTTGGTTTATAGCAATAGATTTTAATTAATGTGGTTGTACAATAGTGTCAAATGTTATGGGGAATTGGCATACTGCATGAGAAAAAGAATAGCTGTTTTAATAGCCCAAATAGATGAGTCCACTCAGAAAAAGTTTTTGACTGGGTTTATTACAAAAGCATACGAGTATGATTACGACGTGTGCATTTTCTCTATGTACCAAAAGTACCAAGAAACAGATAAACGCAATGTCGGCGATTCCAATATCTACAATCTTATTAATTATGCATTGTTCGATGCAGTTATATTCCTTGGTGATATGATTTTGTCTCCAGGAGTATCTCCTCGAGTTCATGAAGAGATTCATCAGAAGTTTAATGGCCCTGTTCTATGTATTGATCAGGAGAGTCCATACTTCGATTATGTAATGATGGATCACTATACTCCAGTTCGTGCAATCGTTGATCACATGATTGAGGTCCACGGTTATAAGGACATTGCGTTCCTTGGTGGTAAAGAGGGACATCCTCACTCTGTTCAGAGACTTAATGCATTCCTTGATAGCATGAAGGAACATGATGTTGAAGTAAAAGATAAGTGGATTTATCACGGTAACTATTGGTATGACGGTGCTGAGAGATTTGTTGATTATCTTCTTGGATTGGACGAATTACCTAGAGCAATTGTATGTGCTAATGATATCTCTGCTATTGGTGCAGCTACACTTCTTAGTGAGCGTGGATTTAGGATTCCTGAGGATATTGCAATTACTGGTTATGATTCAGTAGAAGCAGGTACAACAAGTCCAAAGCCACTCACTTCAGCTAATATTCCTTCACATGATTGTGGTGAATACGCAGCTAATTGGGTTTTCGCTAAGTTGAATAACAAAGAAATTGGACCATTCAAGTGCAATCCAGATCTCTTTATTGGTAGTTCATGTGGATGTGCATATGAAGTTGAGATGGTTCCAAAGCAGATTAGAGCTCAGTGGAGAACACGGCAGTCTGCTAAGAGTATGTTCTCAGATTTTAATCACATGTTGGAAGACCTTATGTCTCAAGATAGATTGTCTCAATTCCTCAAGATGATACAGGAATACACATACCAGATTAAGCCATTTACAACATTCGATATTTGTCTTAATGAAGGTTTCCTAAGTCCTGATTCATTCATAGGTGACAACGCACTTCGTAGTGGTTATACAAAGGCAATGCACTGTGTACTTAGTTGCACTGAAGATAAGGGAACTGTTGACTATAGAAGAAGATTTGCTACTACTGATCTTATCCCACAGCTTAATGAAGATAGACCTTATCCAACTACATTCATCTTCAATCCTCTATATAGTGATGACAGATGTTTTGGTTATACAGTTCTTAACTATGCTGATCAGGTTCGTATCTACGAATCAAGCTTCAGAATGTGGATGCGTGATATTATGCAGGGATTCGAAGCATTCTATCGTCAGGGATATATGCTCGAGCTTATTGAGAAAGTTAAGGCCGATCAGGTTCGTGATACACTTACTGGTCTATATAACTATGCTGGTTTCCTTAAAAATACTGAAGATATTCTTCTTAGTGTTAAGGAAGGTAATCAGAAGGTTGGAATTCTCGCAATTGATATTAAGGGTATACACCAGATTAACGAAGTGTACGGTCGTGAAACAGGTGAAAAAGCGATTTATACAGTAGCGCACTTTATTCAGAACTCTATCGGTGAAGATGAGATTTGCTGCCGCATGAGTAACGATGAATTCCTCGTATTTTCATATGCTGAGGATTCAGAAGATAAGCTCAAAGCTATTCTTGAAGAAGTAGAGAAAAAGGTTCACGGACATCGTCTTGTTGAAGGTTCTGACTATAAGTTTAGAATTCATTCTTCTATCCTTATTGGTGAGAATTCTGAGATGGTAGAATTAGAAGCTCTCATTAACCAGGCTGTAAGTATCAAGAACCATAAGAAGAACGCTGCTACTAAGTCTGCTACTCCAAACCGTGATGTTATGGATGAATTGAAGTGTAATCAGATTGTTATGAATATCCTTAACAAGAATCTCCTTACATATCACTATCAGCCAATTGTAAATGCACACGATGGTAGTATCTACGCTTATGAGGCATTGATGAGAAGTAAGACTGGTGATGTATCACCATTCCAGATTATCAAGTCTGCTACATACCTTAATCGTCTTAACGATGTTGAGAGATTTACACTCCTCAATGTTACATCTGAAGTTACTCAGAACCCTGAGCAATTCGGAAGTGCAAAAATATTTATCAACAGTCTTCCAGGTATCGAGATACCAGAGGCAGATGAGCGTGAATTTGAGGCTCGTCTTGTTGAGAATGATGGTAGATTTGTTATCGAGTTCACTGAAGAATCTGAGCTCGACGATAAGCAGCTCGACAGCATGAAGCACAAGTACGAGCGCTACGGTTGTAGAATTGCAGTCGACGATTTCGGTGCAGGATACTCTAACGTTAATAACCTCCTGAGATACATGCCTCAGTACGTTAAGATTGATAGAATGCTCATAATGAAGATTCAGAATAATCCTCAGAAGCAGCACTTTGTTAGAAGTATTATCGACTTCGCTCATGACAACGGTATCTACGCATTGGCAGAAGGTGTTGAAACAGGCGACGAGCTCATGGAGTGCTTAAAACTTGGTGTTGACCTTATCCAGGGATATTACACAGGTCGTCCACAGCGCGAGCCTATCTCTGAGATTGATCCTGTTATTAAGAGCCAGATTGAGGAGTTCAGATCCCAGAACATCGACTGGCGTGCAGTCTAAGGTTTTGCTTATTTTACTTATGAAAAAGCCCCGGATGATTAGTCATTCGGGGTTTGTTGTTTGTGTGGATAGATTTAATGTGTTAGTGGGATTTGCTGGGCTAGTTCCCATTCTCTGTAAACCTCTCTTCGCTAGCTTCAACAGAGAATGACTTGAAGAATATAGGCCGTTTTTTACTGATAAATGCCATTTTAAGAGGTTTATTCTTAATATCATTCTCACTGTGAGTTCTGATAGTGAGTGTTTTGGAGAATGGCAGGGCTTAAACTAATCATCAAGCCTTCAAGCACACAACGAACAATTCCTTTGAATCGCTATAGCGAACCATAACCTGTTCTTCGTAAGACACGATCTCGAAGTCCCTAAAGATACGAAGGACATCTTCCTCGTCGAAGAATCTCTTATACATGCCGCTACTAGTCTCATATAGATGGCGCTCCAGCTCAGTACCTTTGCCCGCACCGTGATTAACATCAGTCATTGAGTTAACGCGGATCAGAACATGACCGCCTGGCACTAGAATACGTTTAATGTCATCAAGAATTCGCTTGGTATCAGCTTCTTTAAAGTAGTGAAGAGTAAGATCAGCTATAACAATACCGAACATACCATCTTCAAAGTCCAAGCCGTCCAGCATATTGCATACCTTTGAGCCAAGGAGCTCAGGGAAATTCTTCTGCATTTTAGCGATAGCGTTACTGCACTGGTCAATTGCGAAGACTTTCTTGCCCTTATTAATGAGTACGAGTGTGTCATTTCCGCTGCCGCAGCCGAGGTCCAGGATAGGGAGGTCACAGTTATCGATAATCTCATCGAACTGCTTGAGCCAATCGTCTACCTGAATACTATCGCGCTGATAATCTCTAGTATGAATGTTGCTCCAGAACTCGAGGGATTTAGTTACTTCAGGTCTTACACTAGGTTCGCATTCATATACGAACTGCTCGAAAACACCCGTTCCGCCAGCTACCTTAGTAGAGAATACTGTAAGACCAAATCGAGCTCCAGTGAAGTAATCTAATCCAAACTTGAGCTTATGACTGTCACCAACTTCGGTCCAGTTATTAGACATAGTATCCTTGTAGAAGAAGCGCAAAGTATCAGACATGTTTCTAAAATCAGCGCTAAGCTTAACATCAATTTTTGAAGTACTAATCTCTTCTTTAAACACGAGTTCACCTGGTTCCGTGTCTGTGAAACCAATCTCAAATGGCTTAGCGATATTGGTTCTAACGAGCTTAACAAGATAGTATTTGCCATCTTCTTTCATTAAGCCAATGAAGCCATAGCAGCCTTCGAGTGCTATCAGTCCGATATAATCACCATCATTTAGCTTAGAAGCATCAATAGTTACACTACCAGAGCAGCCAGGGATACACATTCTCTGAGTAAGTGTGTTCCTAGCCCATACAGGGTTAACAGAAGTTTTGTTAGTAGTGATCTGTAATTGACCAGATGTGATAGTCCATAGGTTGTTATCAGGTGCGTGGTTCCACTGCCACTGAGGATTTATCTTATTAGAAGTGAAATCATCAGATATGAATAGTGGCTGATATTTATAGTCTGGTCTTGTTGATTTAACTTTGAAATCAGCAGGGATTAAGCCATCTACACCAAAGACTGGCCATCCTTCATCATCCCATGTGATTGGCATTAGTACAGGTACTCTTCCGACTGCGCCACTATCCTGGAATAAGATAGCGTACCAATCACCATCTGGAGTGTCGACTAAGCCGCCTTGGGCAACGCCCATATCATAATAGTTCATATCGTCTGACATAACGTCTTTTCCGATATATGGACCATCGATTTTGTCGCTCATGAATACAGCTTCAGTACGTCTGCCGTTGTAATTAGGCCAGTGTATCAAAGTTATGATGTACTTGCCGTTAATCTTGTAGAGGTGAGAGCCTTCGTAGCCAAGACGGACTTGGGTCTTGTCATCTGAGATGATAACTTTATCAATTCCACCGTCCTTGATACTACTAAGGTCTGATGTTAATTCAGTAAGTCTTATATCTGTGTTGCCAGATACAATAAATACACGTCCGTCATCATCGAATAGCAGGGAACAGTCGTGGAAGTATTCATTAATAAGTCTATGTTCCCATGGACCATTAATATCGTCGGCGATAAAGAGATGTGTATCTTTTCTGCCGTGGCTTACAAATGCAACGTAGAATTTGCCATCGTGATAGTGAAGTGTTGCAGCCCACATGCCTTTACCGTAGTTAGATGCTCCAATGAGTTTCTCGCTGTCTGTTCCATCTAGTTCTTCGAAGATGTAAGATGCTATTTCCCAGTTAACCAGATCAAAAGAGCGCAAAATAACGCCACCAGGCATAAAATACATGGTGGTGCTAATCATATAATATGTATCGCCTACACGAATCACATCTGGATCCGGATAGTCAGTTCTTGTAATAGGATTAATTGACATTTGAATCTCCAATAATGATTAAAGATTATTCAACGTAGCTCCATACCTTACCCTTAACAGCTGGGTTAATACCCTTACGTTCAAAGAGTTCGCTAACTGTAACAAATTCATATCCTTCAGCTGCGAGCTTATCAATGATTGTAGGGAGAGCGATAACAGTATTGTCATTGCCGCAAAAGTCGTGCATGAGGATAATTGCACCGTCACGAACCATATCCATAACATTTTGAATACGCTTCTCTGGTGAATTACATGCTTCCCAATCGTGGATGTCTGCACCAGCGATGAAGTTAAGTGGAATTCTATCGAACATGTCCTGGTTAACCTCAAGGAATGGTGGACGGAAGAACTTTGGAGCTGGAGCACCAAGCTTCATGATCTTTGCTGTTGTTTCCTCAATCTCTGCAGCGATTACATCTGCTGTAAGCTCAGGCATATGTGAATGTGTGAGTGAGTGGTTACAAATCTCACAGCCGAGAGATAACTGTCTGTCGAGAAGATATTTTGTATCTTCTGAGATATGTTCGCCGACAAGGAAGAAAGTACCTCTAACTTTCTTAGCCTCTAAAATATCAAGAATCTTGGGTGTTGTATCTGAATGACCATCGTCAAAAGTTAATGCTACTAGTTTGCTCATTTATTTGCCTTCTTCCCACTTTTAAAAGATGTAGTGATTATATCACAAATATCTGTATCGCTTATTAGATTTAGGTATTAAATATGGATTTCATGGGATTGTTTGAAATGGATATTTACTTGCAAATTATATGCACCATGTATATTACATAATCGTTTGGTTTTTAGTATACGATGATTGGGCTCTGTTGTAGTTTGTAATCATCAGAGAAAACCTACACATTTTGGAGGAGATTTTATGAAGTATTTTGTTGATTGCAAAGCTAAGCTTCATGGTGACGGAAGTAAGGAGAAGCCTTTTAGAAAAATCCAGGAAGCTGCTAACATTGCGCTCCCAGGAGACGAAGTTATCGTTATGCCAGGTGTTTATCACGAGGAAGTTAGTCCAGTTAATGCTGGTACTGAGAAGGAGCCGATTATCTATCGTTCAGCTGAGCCAAGAATGGCTACTATCACTGGTGCTGAGAGCATTAAGAATTGGGAGCACGTTGAAGGTGATGTATGGAAGGTTGTAATCGACAATGCTTACTTCGGTTCATGCAATCCATATACAACACTTGTTTATGGTGACTGGCTTAACCAGGGTATTCCTGTTCACATCGGCGAAGTATTCATGAATGACAAGTCACTCTATGAGATGGAGAAGCTCGAGCAGGTTATGAACCCAGGTCTCTATGAGATTTCATGGGATATCGAATTCACAAAGCACACATGGTATACATGTCAGGCTGAGGACAAGGATGAGACAATCATCTACGCTAATTTCCAGGGCAAGAACCCTAATGAGGAGAATGTTGAGATTACTGTTCGTCCACACTGTTTTTATCCTGAATTCGAGCACGTTAACTATATCCACCTCGAAGGTTTTGTTGTAACAAAGGCAGCTACTCAGTGGGCTCCACCTACAGCTCTTCAGGATGGTATGATCGGACCACATTGGTCAAAGGGTTGGGTAATCGACAACTGTGAAGTATCACACTCAAAGTGCTCAGGTATTTCACTTGGTAAGTACTATCAGCAGGGTAACAACAATAAGTGGTCTGTATATAAGTACAAGGATGGCGCACAGACACAGCGTGACTGCTCGTTCATCGCTCAGCTCGATGGCTGGTCAAAGGAGACAATCGGTTCACACGTAGTAAAGAACTGTGACATCCACGACTGCGGACAGACAGGTATCGTTGGAAATCTTGGATGTGTTTTCTCAATTATCGAAAACAACCACATTCACCACATCAACAATAAGCGTAATCTCGCTGGTGCTGAAATCGGTGGTATCAAGTTCCACGCTGCTATCGACGTAATCATCAGAAATAACGTATTCCATGATTGTACTCGTGGTATCTGGCTCGACTGGCAGACACAGGGTACTCGCGTATCTAAGAATATGTTCTACAACAACTGCCTCTCAAGAGATCACCTCCTAACACCTGAGTGTAAGGTTGGATTGGGTCTTGGTGAGGACCTATGGATTGAGATTGCTCATGGTCCATGTCTTGTAGATAACAACATCATGCTTTCTGAGCGTGCAGTTAAGCTCCCAACTCAGGGTGTTGCATTCGTTCATAACTTCATCGCTGGTGCTATCACAGCAGTTGGTCGTGGTGTTAAGAATGGTACTACTCAGTATGACTCAACAAGATATACACCAATTCATAAGCCACACAGAACAGAGATTACAGGCGTTATGTCTATTCTCCACGGTGACGTTAGATTCTATAACAACATCTTTGTTCAGCAGGAAGTTCGTCAGGGTATGAAGGACATCTGCGCTCCAGATCACGATGGTGAGTGGGATGATGGTAACCTCGTTGCAGGTACTCTCACATACGATGGCTACATGACAGAAGCTACATGGAAGAGCTACTTCGAAGGCTATTGTGGTGAAGGTGCAGCTGAGACACGTGATAGATACTACATGCCACTTCCAGTATGGACAGGTGGAAACGTATTCTTCAATGGTGCTAAGCCTTGCGATATTGAGGAAGATTACGTTGTAGATAACGATCACAAGATTACTTATGACCTTAAGGTTTTTGACAACGGTGCTAAGTTTGAGTTCACAACAAATGCGCTCGACTATCTCCCAGAAGCTAAGATGATTTGCTCAGATACACTAGGTATGGCATTCGAGCCTGAAGAGAGATTTGAGGAGCCTAATGGAGACGATATCGTTTTCGATACCGACTTCTACGGCAACAAGCGTCCAGCATGCCCAGTTGCAGGACCATTCGTTAAGTAATGAACTTAAGGAGCCACTATGGTGCCTAAAGGTAGCCTGGTGGCTCTCTTTGTATAGAGGATTAGTATGGATCAGAGAAGCATTAGAGAGAATTTGGCAGTCGCATTTAGTGGCGCGCTATCTGAAGAGGACCTCGAAGTTGCAAAGTACGGTATCGAAGTAATGAAGTCTCTTATCTGATTAAATTAACAATTTATAGCAAAAAAGATGCCTCCTGCAGTAGTGATTGCAGCGAGGCATTTGTTATTTGTGTGTGTTGTAGGAAGTGAATTAGCTTACTTTCTTAATGAAGATTTCAGCGCCTTCTACGGAATTCTCTCTTGCTACGCGGTCGAAGATTGAGAGGATTGTCTCACCATATCTACAGATGTTCTCTGGAAGTGATCTGAATCCGACCATCTCGAAAACAACCTTCTCGCTCCAAGACTTTTCTGACAAACAATCGTAGAGCGCGTCAAGGTTACGGCCGTAGTACTCAGGGAGCTCAAGTGTCTCAGTTAAAACGTCGTGAATATCGCTTCGTGTCAAAGCATCACTTATATCAATAGTAATTAATTTGTAGTCCATATTATTCTTCTCCATATAGTAAAGTAAATGACTCGTAGTGGTCGTCAGTATAGTAAATTAGGCCGTCGTTCGAGAAGATAATCCTCTTAGCGCCTCTGGATTTAGCACCTAGCGTATCAATATCGCACTCGTGATACTCTCTGCCTTTTGCCTCAGGGAGGAGACCTTCGTAGTTACCGAAGTAGTCGCCACCAATGCACATTCCAGGAGCGTAGTCTTCGAGACATCCACCTGGCCAGCCGAGGGCCTTGGCTTCATTCTTAGTCATGAAGTTGGATGGGAGCACGCCATATGTGTAAATGTAAAGCGCTACATCGTCCTTGCTTGTATATACGCCATCTACATCGAGGAGTTCTTCTTCTGCCTCTGTAGTTGTAGTAGCTTCTGTCTCTTCGATAATTGCTTCAGTTGTTGTGGCTTCAGTAGTTTCCTCTACTTCTGGTTCCGTAACATCTAATTCGGTAGCCTCAGTAGTTTCTTCTGGTTCAGTAGCTTCTGTAGTTTCAGTTACTACTGTAGTCTCAATAACTTCTTTAGTTGTTGCTGTTGTTTCGCTAGTATTGTTCTTTTTTGAGCAACCCGCGAATGAGAATGCCAAACAAAGGACTGCGATAACGCAAATAAGCTTGGCAAATAATTTTTTATACCTATTCATAACGTATCTCCTCAATAAATACTGTGTGTCTAATCTTAACACATTCTGAGGGTGTCTTTAAATTTTTGAGAAAAGTGAAACGCAAATTGGTTTGGTCTCGTCTATAAGGTGGGTTAGTAAATAGATAACATGGAAAAAGAGGTAGAATTATGAAGAAGCCAGTACTAAAAATTTTGAGCGCAACTCTTATTGTTGCAATGTTCTCAGGAATTCTCGGAGGATGTGCAAATACTAGCGGCAATAAGAAGAGCAGTGAGAAGGAGAAAAATCAACTTTTTAGTGATGTCGAGAAGAGAGTTGTAGACGTAGATTTCGATTTGACATCTGATGCAAGAGTTAATTTTACTGATTTTGGTCTGGATTTACTTAAGCAGAATTTTTCTGATGGTAATGTGATGGTATCACCACTATCAATTCTTTCTGCACTCACAATGGTTGCCAATGGCGCCGAGGGAATGACACTCGAAGAGTTCGAGGATGTTTTCGGAATGTCAGTTGATGATATGAACGCATACATTTATTTGTTAGGGGAGATTTTCGAGAACTCCAAAAAGTGTTCATGTAACAATGCTAACGCTATTTGGGTTAATGAAAATAAGAACATTGAGTTCGACAAAGACTTCCTTCAGGCTATGTACGACTATTATGATGCGAATGTCAACGAAGAGCCATTTAGTGGTTCCACATCAAAGGATATCAATAACTTCGTTGAAGAGAATACCGATGGAATGATCCCAGAGATTATCGAAGATCTTGATGAGGATTCAGCACTCGTACTAGTTAATGCTTTGGCATTCGAAGGCAAGTGGGAAACAGAGTATGAAGATGACAATGTGTGGGATGAAGAGTTCACAAATCTCGACGGTTCAGTATCTACTGTATCAATGATGCATTCTACAGAAGAGGAGTACATCATGTGCGAGAATGGCTACGGCGTGATGAAAAATTATCAGGGCGGCGAGTATAAATTCGTAGCGCTCCTCCCAGATGAAGGTGTAGAGTTCGAAGATTTTGTTATGGGTCTCACAGGTGATGATTTTATTGACGCTGTTACAAATTCATATAGCACAGACGTTCGTACAAAAATTCCTAAGTTTACATCTGAGTATGAAATTGAACTTAACGAAAGCTTGAAGGAGATGGGCATTGTGGAAGCCTTTGATGATGATCTTGCTGATTTCGGCGGCATAGGCGAAATGCAAAATACTATCTCTATTGATTACGTAATCCACAAGACTTATATCGAGGTAGATGAGAGTGGTACAAAGGCAGCTGCAGCAACAGCTATTGTAATGGAAGATGCATGTACTGCTGACCCTGGTCCTGATCCAATCTGCGTATATCTTGATAGACCATTTGTATATGCAATTGTTGAGACAGATACAATGACACCGGTATTTATCGGTATGACAACAGGAATGTAACACACATACATAAACACCCTCTAAACAAGAAGCCACAGAACTATTGGTTTTGTGGCTTTTTGAATGCAGTTATTTGTGAAAAATTCCATTGGATTATGTGAGTGCTGCAACAAATGAGGGGATTAAGTCGTCATTAATTCAGGAGTAAGATATATGAATACAGGAGACTATTATGAAGAAGTTTATTAAAGTTATCAGCGCTAGCCTTGCTGCTGTCATTGTTTTAGGCGCAGTCGGAGGTTGCGATAATCACGATAGGAAGAAAACTAATAAATATGATGTGGATTTAACTGGCGATGATCGAACAGAATATTTATCTTTCGGGTTAGACGTCATGAAGGCTAACTACGATGGAGGTAATCAGCTCATATCACCAATATCCATACTTACAGCACTCACAATGGTAGCAAATGGTGCTGATGGCATCACACTTGAAGAGTTCGAGGATGTTTTCGGAATGTCCGTAGATGAAGCAAATAAGTATATCTACATGTTAAGTAAGTCATTTGAGGATTCTGAAGACTGTAAGACAAATAATGCCAATGCTATCTGGGTTAATGAAGATTATGGAATTGAGTTCGACAAAGAATATCTTAATACGATGTCTGAGTTCTATTCATCAGATGTGTACAAGGCTGAATTCAATAAGTCTACAGAAAAGGATATGAACAAGTTCGTTGATAAATATACAGATGGTATGATCCCTGAGATTGTTGATAATCTAGATAGTAATTCAGCAATGATACTTATCAACGCACTCTCATTTGAAGGTAAATGGAGTAAAGAATATAGGCCTAATGACATTGAGGATATGACATTTCATAATCTTGATGGTAGTACCGCAATTGTACAGATGATGTCTTCCGAAGAAGGTGAGTTCATTGAGACAAGTTATGGTTATGGCGTCATGAAGAATTATGAGGGTGGCGAGTACAAGTTCGTCGCGCTTCTTCCTAATGAAGATGTTGATTTCAATGATTTTATAGACACCCTTGAAGCAGAAGATTTCCTTGATGCTATTAATAATCCAGTGACGTATAAAGTCTATACTAAAATTCCTGAGTTCACATCCGAAAATACTTATGATTTGAGCGATGTGCTCGTAGAGATGGGTCTCGAGACAGCCTTTGATGACGATGCGAATTTTAGCAATCTGACAAAAGAAGATAATTCATTATGTATCGACTCAGTAATCCACAAGACATTCATCGAAGTTAACCGAGACGGTACGAAAGCAGCCGCTGCGACCAAAGTAGATATGATGCCTCTGGCCTCAGCAATTGATGATATCCCAACCATTGAAGTGACACTCGATAGACCATTCGTATATGCGATTGTCGAGACAGAGACTATGACACCAGTATTTATTGGTATAACAGCTCAGATGTAATATGAATTAATAGTAGGCCACAGAGTAATCTGTGGTCTTTTTGCTGTCTTGAATTCTTGAATTCTCTTTGAAGTCCCAATAATGGTTCATATGCGGTGCTAAAATCCAATCAGAAAGTAATTACAGATGGTCTAGGAGGTGGATGTTATGTCATTTATTAATGATTTGAGCTTTGGTGCAATGTTCTTAATAGTATTCTTTTCAATTTTTGCAATAGTGATTGTGATTGATGTGCTTCGCTGTAGGACTAGTAAGCCATCTAGATATATCAGATATGACTATGATGATGACGATGAAGACGAAAGAGATGAACTTGATTTATATGATGAGATTGAAGAGGAAGAGAATTTGATGGAAGATCTCTTTGGTGAGGATGCGTAATCACAAAATAGTGCCACTTATTTCCACGATTTGTTCATAAATAATTCACATTTGCCTATATTTATAAAGAGATATGTTAAATCTTAGAGAGTATAATAAAATAGTTAAATTTTATTGATACATTAACAAAAGGAGGTCGAAATGAAAAAATCGAGTAGATTTTCAAGGGGACTTGTTGTTGGTATCCTTTCAGTGATGTTACCAGTATCTTTCCTTACTGCTACTGCCTTTGCGGCGGATGGTATGCCTACTGAAGTAGGTGATGGAGTTATTTGTACATATTCTGATGTGGATGCAAATAACAAGTACGAACTTGTCATTTCTGGTTCTGGAGATATCAAAGCTGATATCTTTAAGGACAAAACTAACATTGAGTCTGTAGTTATTGAGGAGGGCGTAACAGGAATTGGAAGCAAAGCTTTCCAGGGCTGTAATAAGCTTGTATCAATTGATATTGCAGATTCAGTTACAACAATAGGTGCTTATGCATTTCAGAATTGTAGTCTTTTGAAGAATGTAAATATTTCCGATGAGAGTGCACTGGTTGTTATTGGCAACTATGCATTTGATGCTTGTGGAGATATTGAGGTTATTAACATTCCAGAAGGCGTTACAACAATTTCAGAAGGTGCATTCAGAAAATGTGATGACCTTTTAAAGATTGAGCTTCCTAGCAACGTAATCAAAATTGAGAAATTAGCTTTCTCTGGATGTGCAAAGGCAGAGTCTGTTAATCTTCCTGACACACTTACAACAATGGATCCTTATGCATTCAGTAGTTGTACAAACCTTGATAATGTTGTTATTCCTGAGAGCTTAACTTCAATTGGTTCACACTCTTTTGATGGTTGTTCTTCTTTGAAGAGCATTACTTTCCATGATTCTTTTACAAGGATTGGTAGCTATGCATTCCAGAATTGTACTCTTCTTTCTGAGATTACTATTCCAGATAGCGTATCTGATATGGACGAGGGTGCATTCATGGGTTGTACTAAGCTCACATCTCTCGTAATTCCAGATAAGGTAATTCTTGTTGACAAGAATTTGTGTAAGAATTGTTCAAATCTTGCTTCAATTACTATTTCTAGTACTGCAGAGAAGATTGGTGAGAGTGCATTTGAGAAGTGTACTGCTCTTAAGACAGTTGAAGTTCCTGTTTCAGTAAATACTATTGGTAAGAATGCTTTCAATGGTTGTTCAGGTATCACTAATGTTACTGTTGATGGAGATCTTCTTTATATCGAGGAAGGCGCATTCAAGAATTGTAGTAATCTCTTGTCTATGAATTTCCCTGATACTGTAGTTCAGATTGGATCAGCTGCGTTCAACGGATGTTCAAGTATTACTGAACTTACACTTCCTGAAGATCTTACATCTATTGGTTCAGACGCATTTAGTGGATGCACAAAGCTTAAGGCTGTTGAAATCCCTAAAGGAGTTACTGTAATCAACGACAATACATTTAATAGTTGTGAGAGCCTTGTTTCTGTAATATTTGATGGAGATATAACAGATATTGGAGATTCTGCATTTAGTGGATGTAAGATTTTGGAAACAATTTCTATCCCTGATACTCTTAAAACATTAGGTGGCAGTGCTTTCGCTAACTGTCCTAAGATTACTACTATTAACATTCCTGATGCAGTTCAGAGTATTGGTTCTAGTACTTTTAGTAACTGTTCAGAACTTCAGACTGTTACAATTGGTAAAGGCGTAACAAGCATCGGTGCTAATGCATTTTTTAAGTGTGCTAAGCTCGGTGATATTGAGCTTCCTGATGGAGTAACAAGCATTGGTGCTAATGCATTTTATGATTGTTCAATGATGAGTAAGATTACTATCCCAGATACCCTTACAACTGTTGGTGCCAGTGCATTCCAGAATTGTTCATCTTTGAAGTATATTTATTTGCCAGATAAAGTAACAAGAATTGAAGACAAAACTTTCTCAGGTTGTACTCTTCTTGAGACAGCAGAGATTTCTACAGAGATTGAATATCTTGGTGCGAGTGCATTCTATAACTGCTCATCTCTTATTAGTATTGATGTTCCTGAAAATGTTACTGCGATCAATAGTAAGACTTTCTCAGGTTGTACTTCATTGACTACAGTTGATTTGCAGGGAGATGTTACTGATATTGCTGAAAGTGCATTCCTTAACTGTAAGGCTCTTAAGAATATTTCGATCCCTTCAACAGTTACAGGTATTGGAGCATCAGCTTTCCAGAACTGTACATCTCTTCCATCAATTGTCATTCCTAATGGTGTAAAGAGCATTAATAATAATACTTTTGATGGTTGTACTTCACTTGCAGAAGTAACTATTGGTAGTTCTGTTACTGCTATCGCAGACAAAGCATTTAATAACTGTGATTCACTTAAGAGTGTTAAGCTCCCAACTAATTGTGCATCAATCGGAATAAGTGCTTTTGCATCTTGTGATAAACTTGAGACTGCAACTCTTAATGATAATCTTACAACTATTGGATCAAGTGCTTTTGAGGGTTGCGCTTCACTTAAGTCAATCAATATTCCTTACGGTGTATCTTCAATTGAAACAAGAACATTCCTTGGTTGCTCATCTCTTGAAACTGCTACTATTCCAGACTCAGTTCAGAGCATTGCTAATTTTGCATTCCAGAATTGTGCAGCATTGAAGAGTATTAAGATTCCTTATGGCGTTACAACTATTAACCCTTCAACATTTAATGGTTGTACAAGTCTTAGTGAGGTAACTCTTCCTGATACACTTACAAAAATTGATAAGGAAGCATTCAGAGGTTGTACATCACTTGTAACAGTTGAACTTCCAGCTCAGCTTCAGGATATTGTTACTTATGCATTCTACAATTGTACAAGCCTCAAGAATATCAATATTCCTGAAAATGTTACAACAATTACTAAATACACATTTGCTAACTGCTCATCACTTAAGACATTTGATATTCCTTCAAATGTAACAAAGATTGAGGATTATGCATTTAACAAATCAGGTCTTGAGTCAATCACTATCCCAGCTACTATTGATGCAATTGGTTCACATGCATTCTGGGATTGCAATTCACTTAAGAATATTACTATTGAAGCTGATTTCGATGGTGGAAAGAGCAATGACAATTTCAAGCTCAATACTAAGTTAACAGGTATTACAATCACAGCTCCTTGTACAGTTGATTATCTTGATTCATATTTTGATGTAAATTCATTTAAGGCAGCTACTGTAGTTATTACACATGATTATGAGTCAGACGATTGTGGATCATCATGTGTTAACTGTACAGAAGTTAAGCAGCATGTGTATGATGACGAATGTGATGAGGATTGTAACAACTGTAAAGAAAAGAGAACACCTCCTCATAAGTATCTAAATGCTTGTGATGTTGACTGTGATCTTTGTGGTAAGGTAAGAATTCCTTCAGAGCATAAGTTCAATTCTGTATGTGATTCTAAGTGTGCAATTTGTGGTGTAGAAGCTAGAGTTGCTCCACATATGTACTCAAATGATTGTGATACTACATGTGATATCTGTAAGAAGGTAACAAGAAAGACAGTTCACACATATTCAAATGCATGTGATGCTGATTGTAATATTTGTGGATATAAGAGAACTCCTGCAAAGCACACATACACAAATAACTGTGATGATATTTGTAATGAGTGTGGTGCAATCAGAAAGATTGAGCATAAGTACTCAAATACTTGTGATGTAGATTGTAACGTTTGTGGTTACATCAGAACTGTGAATGGACATGTATATTCTAATGATAAAGATGCCACATGTAACATTTGCGGATATAAGAGAGATCTTAGCAGTGTAACTCCTACACCTACTCCTACAACAAAACCTACAGTAACTCCAACACCTGCTCCTAAGGAAGAGGATGGAATTGAGAGCTTTGCTGAAAGACTTTACACAACATGTCTTGGACGTGCTGCTGAGCCAAGTGGTAAGGCATACTGGGCTAGCCAGCTAAAGTCTGGTAAGTCAGGTGCAGAAGTAGCAAAGGGCTTCTTCTTCTCAGCTGAGCTTACTAACAAGAACCTCTCAGATAAGGAATTTATCCAGAGACTTTATAGAACATTCATGGGCCGTGAGGCTGATGATGCAGGTCTTACATACTGGCTCAATCAGATGAAGGCTGGTAAGGATAGAATGTATGTCTTTAACGGCTTCGTTAACTCAACAGAGTGGGCAAATATTTGTCTCAAGTACGGTATCGTATCAGGTGGTACAGCAACACCAACATACGTTAAGCCAGCATCTCAGCCAGTTATTGACTTCGCTACAAGAATGTACACAACATGTCTTGGACGTGCAGCTGATCAGGGCGGTAGAGATTACTGGGCATCACAGCTCGCTAACATGAAGAAGACAGGTACAGCAGTAGCATATGACTTCTTCTTCAGTACAGAGTTCAAGAACAAGAACCTCTCAGATAAGGAGTTCATCACAAGACTTTACAGAACATTTATGGGACGTGAGCCTGATGATGGTGGATACACATACTGGCTTAACCAGATGAAGGCTGGTAAGACAAGAGAAGATGTATTCTATGGCTTCTCAACATCTAAGGAGTTCGCTGGTCTTTGCGCTAAGGCTGGTATCCTTGCTTAAGTTATAAGTTTAGATATTAAACATTAACTGAATATACCCGAGTTTGCATAACGCAGGCTCGGGTATTTTATCTAAAACCTGGCAGAATACCCCCACTTCTTAAGTGGGGGATGAATGC
>JAKSRG010000023.1 GCA_024403735.1 Clostridia bacterium | reverse complement strand
CATCAATATAATCATCCGGCTTCTGACGGAGTTGGGAAAGAAGGACAACCGTCTCCACGTGCTCAGTCCAAGGGAACATATCTACAGGAACTGCTGCCTTAGTTTTATAGCCATACTTCTCGAAAACATCCAGGTCTCGTCCGAGTGTTTCTGGATTACAAGAAACATAACAGACTTTTTGGGGCGCGATAATTGAGCACGCCTTAATGAATTCTTCCGTTGTTCCTGCTCTTGGAGGATCAAGAACGATTACGTCGTACTTTGTTTTCGAGAGGTTCAAATTGAGCATGTATTCAGTACAATCTTGAGCGATAAAATTCGCATTCTCAATCTTATTCGCATGAGCATTATCACGGGCGCAGATTACTGCCTCTTTATTTAGCTCTACTCCAGTTACTGAAGCTACATAATTAGCCATACAAAGACCAATTGTTCCAGTTCCGCAATATGCATCAAGAACTCGCTCGTTACCCTTGAAATCGCAGAACTCTATTGCCTGAGCGTAAAGTTTCTCAGTCTGCTCGTGATTGATCTGGAAAAAGGCCGTAGGAGTGATCTTGAATGTCTTATCAAGAAGTCCATCAATTATGTATCCACGACCAAATTCAACCATGGATTTGTTGCCTAAGATCATGGAATCTCGGCGATTATTCACATTAACGATTACTGTTGAAATCTCAGGATGAGCGTCACGGAGAGCCTTGATGAAAGCTTTCTTGCCAGGGATTACTGGATCAGCTACTACAAGCACTACCATTACATCTCCAGTAAGATGAGATACTCGAACCAAAGTTCGCCTATAAAGTCCCCTACCCGTCTTCTCATCGTAGATAAATATCTTAAACTTAGCGATTAGTTTAGCAATTGTCTCTGTTATTTTGGTTGCTACCTTGTTCTCGATTAGGCAACCAGCATTAGAAACAATCTTATGTGAACCTTCTTCGTAAGTTCCATATAATACCTTACCACTTCTATCACGATAGTAAGCAGCATGTACTTTGTTACGGTAATTATAAGGATTTTGGGCGCCAATAATAGGAAGAACCTTTACTTTCTTCCCCAGAAGCTTATCAACATACTTCTGTTTAATCTGTAAAGATTCTTCGTATGATTTACCTATATAGGCGCATCCGCCACATTTACGTGAAGAAGCACAAGTTTTCATAGATTATGCCTTAAGAGCTCCATTAACTGTGTGCTTGAGGAGCACTGATGTTGTAACTGAACCTACGCCACGTGGTACTGGTGTGATACCAGCAACCTTCTCAGCAACATTAGCGAAATCAACGTCACCACAGAGCTTACCATTCTCATCAACATTCATACCTACGTCAAGGATATACTGACCTTCCTTAACATAGTCTTCCTTAATCATCTTGGCACAACCAGCACAAGCCACGATAATATCAGCAGCAAGGCACTCAGCCTTAAGATCTACTGTCTTAGTATGGCAAACAGTAACAGTCGCATTCTCGCCAATAAGGAGCATAGCAACTGGCTTACCGATAACAAGACTTCTACCTACTACAGTAACCTTCTTACCCTTAAGGTCGATGCCGTAGAAATGGCAAATCTCAATTACAGCCTGTGCAGTACAAGGTGGGAATGCATTCTTATCACCAGCAAATACACCAGCAAGACTAGCTGTACCCATTGAATCTACGTCCTTAGCTGGATTAATAAGGTTCTTAATTCTCTCTTCTGAAAGGTGCTTAGGAAGAGGTCTGAACATCAAGATACCGTGGATCTCACTGTCGTTATTTGCAGCAATAATTGTGTTCTCCAAATCTTCCTGTGTGCAATCGTCTGGAAGTTCCATTACCTGAACACCACAATTCATGCTCTCGAACTTCTTAAGAAGGCCTCTTTCATATGCGAGATCATCTTCTCTAGCGCCTACTCTTACAACTGCAAGTGTAGGTACAATTCCCTTCTCCTTAAGTGATGAAATTGACTCACTTAACTGTTCATTAATCTTATCTGCAACTGGCTTACCCAATAATTCTGTCATAATATTCCTCCGATTTTGTACTAACAATGGTGTAAAAGTTGTAGTCTAGGTCTAAATCACTTAAGACCCTTCAAAACCTCGCTATACGCTGCAATACAACGGTTTGTAACATTGTTAACTATAGTTTCTGTCTTCTCATTAAGGGCTAAAGCGTACTCTCTGTCCTTCATGAGCTTAGTATTGATATAAACATTCATAGCAGCGCCATTAACAGCAGCCTGACATGCTGAAGCAGCAACTCCTACATCAGAAATAGCAAGTCTTGAACCCTTAATAACGAGTTCCTCGATGAGGTCAGCAACCTCTTCACACTTTGCAACAATCTCAAAAGGAGCTTCTGCAGCAACCTTGAGTGCCTCCTCCAAGATAGCGTCTCTACCTTCTGTATCCTTAGGGATACCATAAGCCTTTGATAGTGGCTCGAATGCATCAGCATCTTTCTGCATCAAATCGAGCATTTCTGAATTGAGCTTCTTAGCCTTATCGAGAATTCTCTCAATATCAGCCTGATACTCAGCATACTTCTTCTTACCTGTAGTAAGTTCACCTACCATTGAGCAAAGTGAAGCTCCAATAGCGCCCATGAGGGCACTAGCTCCTCCACCACCTGGAACAGGTGCATTTGAGCAAAGTTCATTAGTAAAATCTATAATCTTCTTATCTTTCACGATTAGTACCACCTTTAATATGAATTAACTTATAAATAATATCATATACGGCAGTGAATTGGGATGTTTTCGAGCAGGTCAACAAATTATGACAAGAAAAAACTGCCCTCAAATGAGAGCAGTCAATGTAAAACAAATCTAAATTACTTCTCGTCTGAAATCATTGGATAACCAAACATCTCAACAATCTCTTCAAATCTGCCAGCACTAGCCTTGTTATCAGGAGCGAGGATAATAGTAATCGTGTTGTCTGAATAGTAGTAACCTACAATTATGTCTTCATCCTTAATCTTAACATCTGGCATATCGATATCATCCATATCAAAACCACCTAGTGAACCAATTAAAGATGAATCAAGACCTGACAAAGATCCAATATCCATATCAGATGGTATGCTATCACCAATAAGATCATTAACATCTATGTCATCAAGATACTTCTCTGGATGAGAAAAATCGAAATCAACATTATCAGATAACCAATCTTCAATCTCGAGTGTACCTCTGAGCATTACATAACCTGACTTCTTACTGAGGTCATACTCAATATCACCATCAAAATAAATCTCTTTTTCCTTCTCGACTATCTCCACGAATTCCTCGTAAATCTCATCTTCGAAATAGTCTCTTGCATCATCGCTATTCTCATACTGAACATAGAAAACAACAACAGCATTATCTTCATTAGGCTGTGCAACAGAAATAATGACGTCTTCGAGGTCACCTTCAAACTGCTTAGTGAAAGCCTTATCAATCATGTCACCCAAGCGGCCACCTCTCTCACTAGTCTGAAGATAGAATGACTTAGAATCATCAAGGTCACTTAGCTTATCGAACTTGCACGCATTATCATAATCAAGGTCATCAAATATATCGATTACTTCATCTGGAGTCTTAGCCTTAAAGCCCTTACCACATGCACATAATGAAAGAGACATCGCGAGTATAAGACCAAATGAAATCGCTTTACGAAACTTCATAATAATTTCCTCCATAACATATGACGATATTACCATATTTAAAATTTAAAAGTGACCTCAAATGCGAGATTGAGACTCGCATCTAAGGCCACTGCAAAATCGTTCATATTTACTGAATAAATCTTCTAATAGTGAGGATTGGCATCATGTCGACATTACCATAACATACGTTAGTTCTGGAGTTAGAAGCATGAATTACCTGACCGCCACCAACATAGATACCTACGTGACCGCAATATCCTCCACCAGTATCCCAGCATACAACGTCGCCAACTGCGATATCAGATCGAGCTACACCAACACCACATGTTGTAATAGACTGTGCAAGGTGAGGAACACTGATACCTACCTGTCTATATGCATATACAACAAGACCAGAACAATCTACACCTGTAGAAGACTCGCCTGCCCATACATACTTAACGCCAAGCATTGATTCACAGATACTCTTAATACTCTCACCATTACATCCTGTGATTGTAGGAAGAGAAGCAACATTACCTGTTGTTCCTCCTCCGCCACCGCTACTGCTACTACCACCAGAACTAGCTGGCTTCTTAGTAGGAACAGGTGTAGGAGTAGGTGGAGCCTGTGTAGTTGTATATGAAACATATACATAACCTTCTACACCACTAGGAGTTGTAACCTTGAACCACTTATCTACAATCTCTGTACAGTGAAGTCTAGTATCTCTAGGAAGAGTAGCGAGTACCTCACTATCAACTGAGTTAGATGCACGAAGTGTAAGACCATCACAGTCAACCCATACAGTTCTATCAATAGCTACATGAACTGGCTCAATTGACAATGTATTAGTTAATACATATCCTTCTGTACCAGATTCAGTCCTAATCTTGGACCAAGTATCACCGATACCAATTCGTGTTACACCAGTACCAAGAGCGATAGTTGATAATGTGATAGAACTCATATCAGGAGTTTCCTTGATAATTGAGTTAGATGCTGCGATGTAATAGTAAGTCTCATCAGGAGCAAATACCTGAGTATCGAGAAGCTCAATTGGGAGATTAGCTTCATCGTAGCACTGAACAACTGTAAAAGTTGGAACATCACTATATCTTGTAGATACAGGCAAGAAGTCTTCAGCGACAGGGCCAGCGCCATCAGCATATGTAGCCTGAACTACACCACCCTGGCTAATATCGATAAGACCATCTTCTGTATATACAACACCACTTGTTACTTCATTATTCTCTACAATAACTGGTTCAAGAGGAGCGATAGCCCAATCTTCAACCTGAACTTCTTCCTGTACTTCTTCATCTGGGAACGTTGAAGCATAAGCTCGACGAACCGCAATCTTAGGATTTACTCCATTATTAATTCCAATAGGGAGAACAATAACTGGAGCCGCAACAGAAATACATATAATTATAGAAAGTAAGTATTGTTTTGGATTCTTCTTAAATACCATAATAATTATCCAGTAACCTTTCCTCTCTTTGACCCTAATCAATTCATATATATTATAACCCATCTTGATTCCCACTTTTAGTGAAAAACAAGGCAGGGGCAAACTACACCATACCTATAGTAATACTCTTAGATTATAAAGCCTGTATATTACGAGAAAAAGACAAAGGGTTGTTGTAATAATTACAACTAACCCTTCGTTAAAAATCTTATATCAATTTGACACTAGGTATAACACGCTAATTACTGTGGCTTAATACCCAAATCCTTATCACCATCACGGCTAATGAAACTCATCTTTGTAAGCTTAGCATCAGAACTAATTCGCATGTAGTATGTCATCTTTGAGTGTGGAGTTGAATCAATAGGGTTCATCTCCTCATCATATAATTCCGTGATAGTAAATGGATCAACATAGCCAACAGGTATGAGTGCATTAACTACATCACCCTTATATACCTTGTTACGCTGAGACATCTTATAAAGGCCAGTTGTCTCATCATAATCTTCTACCACACCAACAACGAAAGCTGGTTTGTTATAAGACTTATCCTCAACAATCTGAGCATTCTGACCTGGATTATCATAGAAGAAACCTGTAGCATAATCTCTATGTACAATCTTATCGAGGATCAAATTCCAATTGTCATCAACTGAATACTTCTCAGGATCTTCGAAGAACTTATCAACTGCTTCTCTATATGCCTTAGTAGCAGCTGCCGCATAGAATGCACCCTTAATACGACCCTCAATCTTAAAGCTATTAACACCAGCCTTAATAAGATCAGGTACATGCTCAATCATGCAGATGTCCTTACTATTAAAGATATATGTACCATGCTGATCTTCCTCAACTGGCAACTTATCCTCAAGACGCTTCTCCTCAACAATAGTGCTATTTGTAACAAGGTTCTCCTGCTGGTCTACATAATAGCCCCATCTACAAGGCTGAGCACATGCTCCCTTATTGGAACTTCTGCCAGTATAATAGTTAGATAATAAACATCTACCAGAATAAGATACGCACATAGCACCATGCACGAAGCACTCAATAGTCATATCCTCAGGAAGCTTAGGCTTAATTGTCGCAATCTGCTGAAGGCTCAATTCTCGCGCGAAAACAATTCGCTTAGCACCCTGCTCATACCAGAACAAGCAGCCTTCTGAATTCGTTGTACTAGCCTGAGTAGAGATATGTATCTCAAGGTCAGGAGCAATCTTACGAATGCTTCGAAAAACACCTGCGTCAGATACAATTACTGCGTCAGCCTTAGCCTCGTTAGCAACAAACAAAATCTCATCGTCCAATACATCAATATCAGCCTCATGAGCCATGATATTCATTGTCACGTAGCACTTAACACCACGCTCGTGTGCATAAGCGATACCTTCGACCATCTCTTCTCTAGTAAAGTTACCGCTAAATGTACGAAGACCGAAGCGTTTTCCAGCCATATAAACAGCATCAGCGCCATAAGCTACTGCTACCTTAAGCTTCTCTAAGTCACCTGCAGGACTAAGAATCTCTACCATTGAACGATCAAGCATGAATTGTATCTCCTTGAATTAATTCCAATTATCTTTGTACATCTCAATATTAGCGAGATGCTCATCATATGTCACAGCGAATACTGAATTGCCATCACCAGTAGCACAGAAATAGTAGTAATTACAGTTAGGCTCTGGATATAGCGCAGCCTGAATAGCATCAAGACCAGGCATACAGATAGGTCCTGGTGGAAGTCCTGGATGATTAAATGTGTTGTATGGACTATCTGAACTAATATCAGTCTGAGACAAGTTAAGTGTAGGCTCTAATCCATTGAGCTGACGCAAATAGTTAACAGAAGCATCTGAACCAAGATAATGTAAGCTCTCATCATCTGAATTAAGTCTGTTATGGAATACAGCAGAGATAAGCATCATCTCAGATGCTGAATTAGACTCATACTGAATAAGTGAAGCAAGTGTAATAACTTCATCAAGAGACATACCTAGAGCCTTAGCACGCTCATAGTACTCATCGTAAAGTTTTACTTCTGTATTTCTAAGGAAAGTATTGATAATGCTCTGTGCACTAGCATTAATATCGAACTCATATGTATCTGGGAACAAATATCCTGCAAGTACGTGATCACGTCCATCTGTAAGTTTAATCTGTGATACGAATTCATAATCTACAAACAAATTAGGACTATCCATACATGCGTCGAACTCTGCATCTGAGAATGTTAATCCATTCTCGTGGAGCTTCGCCTTGATCTGCTCATATGTCATACCCTCCTGGAATGTAATAGTTACACTCTCTGGTCTGAGGGTCAAAAGATACATGAGTTCATCATATTTCAAACCAGGAATAAGATAGTGAGTACCAGCGAGGTACGCACCATCAAATCCATTGATTTTACTAAGTAATGAGAAAATGAGCGTGTTATCGATAAGCTTGTTATCATATAAAGTCTGTGCGATATCTGATGTAGAATCACCAATCTTAATTACGATAGGTACACAACCATCTGTATCCTCAGTGATCTCAAATTCACCAGACTCAATAGACTTCTTAAGGTTATCAATACTATTGCTCTGAACAATGACGTAGTTATAGCCTAATACAAGACCAACTACTGCAAAAACTACAAGTAGGGCAAGAACGATAAATAATTTCAATGCAAATTTAACCTTATTAGAAAGCATTGATTGTCTCCTTATATATCTACTAAATTCCTACTTCACAACAAACTAATCGTTACTAATTACTTCTTCTTAGCAGCTGCCAAAGACTTAGCTCTGAGGTCAGAATTAAGGATTCTCTTTCTAAGACGAATATTCTTAGGAGTTACCTCACAAAGCTCATCATCCTCAACGAACTCGAGGCACTGCTCAAGGCTGTAATTAAGTGGTGGTGTGAGACGCATAGCATCATCTGAACCAGCAGCACGCATGTTAGTAACATGCTTCTTCTTACAAACGTTAACGTTAATATCTTCTGGCTTAGGGTTAACACCAACGATCATACCCTCATATACAGGAACACCTGCACCAATGAACAATGCACCTCTGTCCTGAGCATTGAACAAACCGTATGTCATAGCATCACCGCTCTCGAAAGCGATAAGAACACCATGTGAACGTGTCTCAATCTCACCAACAAATGGCTCAAAGCCACTGATTACGCTGTTCATTATACCATTGCCCTTAGTGTCGGTCAAAAACTCAGTTCTGTATCCCATGATACCTCTTGAAGGTACTTTGAACTCAAGACGAGCATAACCTTTCTCTGGTGGGAGCATGTTAAGGAGCTCTGCTTTTCTTCTTCCGAGCTTCTCCATTACAGGACCTACGAAGTCTTCTGGAACGTCTACAACGAGCTCTTCTACTGGCTCACAAAGAACACCATCAATCTCCTTCATGATTACCTGTGGCTTAGATACCTGGAACTCATAACCTTCACGACGCATTGTCTCGATGAGGATAGAAAGGTGGAGCTCACCACGACCCTTAACGATAAATGCCTCAGTTGTATCTGTCTCTTCAACTCTCATTGATACGTTTGTCTCAACTTCCTTGAAGAGTCTGTCACGGAGGTGACGTGATGTAACGAACTTACCATCCTGACCAGCGAATGGGCTATCATTAACTGAGAATGTCATAGCGATTGTAGGCTCGTCGATATTTACGAATGGGATAGCTTCTGGAGTAGCTGCATCACAGATTGTGTCACCGATATTAATATCAGCGATACCTGCTACACATACAATCTCACCAACTGAAGCTTCTGTAACTTCCTGCTTACCAAGACCCTGGTGTCTCAAGAGCTTAACAATTCTTGCAGACTTCTTGCCATCGTCACCATATGTAACAACTGCAACTGACTGGTTCTGCTTGATTGTACCTCTCTCAATTCTACCTACAGCGATACGGCCAATATATGGGTCAGCATCAATATTAGATACGAGGAGCTGAAGTGGAGCATCAACGTCTCCTTCTGGACATGGAACGTTCTCGATAATTGCATCGAGAAGTGGTGTGAAATCTAATTCCTTACCTGCTTCATACTCAGCGAGGTCATTTGTAGCGATACCCATCTTACCTGATGAGAAGATTGTTGGGTACTCGAGCTGATCATCATCAGCACCAAGCTCGCAGAAGAGGTCGAAAATCATATCTACAACTTCGTTAGCACGTGCATCTGGACGGTCAATCTTGTTGATACAAACGATTGGCTTAAGACCCATCTCAAGAGCCTTACGAAGTACAAATCTTGTCTGTGGCATTGGTCCATCGTAAGCATCTACTACGAGAAGAACTGCATCTACCATCTTAAGTACACGCTCTACCTCACCACCGAAGTCTGCGTGGCCTGGAGTATCTACTACATTGATTCTGTAGTTCTTATATGAAATAGCTGTGTTCTTAGCAAGAATTGTGATACCACGCTCACGCTCGAGATCATTACTATCCATTACCTGGTCAACAATCTGCTCGTTCTCACGATAGATACCAGCCTGCTTAAGCATGGAGTCAACGATTGTAGTCTTACCATGGTCTACGTGTGCGATAATTGCGATGTTACGCATGTTTTCAATCTTAGCCATATTCTTTATACCTCATAATTGCATCTACTAATGCTGATTTAACTATTAATTCACGGATAAAATTATCCTACTTTGATAAATGCTCTACTATATAGCAAATTCAACAAAATTTACTCTTCATCAGACTTATTCTTATTACGTAAGAAGAAGCGAATTGGAGTTCCTTCGAAGCCAAAATTCTTTCTAATCTGGTTCTCGAGATATCTCTCATAAGAGAAGTGTGAGAGTTCCTTATCATTAACGAACAAAGCGAATGAAGGAGGGTTAGTTGATACCTGTGTACCATAATAGATTTTTAGGTGCTTACCCTTATCCTGTGGTGTAGGTACCATAGCGATTGCTTCGTTGAGCATATCGTTGAATACACCAGTCTTAAGTCTTCTACCAGCCTGCTCATGAACAGTAACGATCTTCTCGAAAAGCTTATCAACACGCTGACCTGTCTTAGCAGAGATGAACATGATTGGTGCGTAATCCATGAACGCAAATCTATCACGCATAATTCTTGTCATGCCTTCAAGAGTACCTGTATCCTTCTCAATAAGGTCCCACTTGTTGATAGCGAAGATACATGCCTTACCAGCATTATGAGCAATACCAGCAACCTTTGTATCCTGCTCAGTTACACCAACAGTAGCATCGATAAGGATGATACATACTGATGCTCGCTCAATAGCTGCGAGAGCACGTACCATTGAGTACTTCTCGATTACATCTTCGATACGGCCTTTCTTTCTCATACCAGCTGTATCAATAATCGTAAACTTACCGAACTTATTAATAACTTCTGTATCAATTGAATCTCTTGTTGTACCAGGGATATCTGATACGATACTTCTTGTCTCACCAGTCATTCTGTTAGTAAGACTAGACTTACCAGCGTTAGGCTTACCGATAAGAGCAACCTTGATTGTCTCGTTATCTTCAGCAAGTTCCTCCTCTGATGGGAAGTGCTCATAAAGAGCATCAAGAAGCTCACCAAGACCTAATCTATGTGCAGCAGAAATAGGAACTACTTCACCAAGACCTAGGTTATAGAATTCGTATGCCTCTGCAGGTGTCTCACCTACATGGTCAACCTTATTAACAGCTACAACTACAGGACGCTTAGCCTTACGAAGCATAACTGCGATATCTTCATCTGCTGCTGTAAGACCGCTCTTAATATCACACATAAAGAGGATTACATCAGCTGTCTCAATAGCAATCTCAGCCTGAAGTCTCATACCCTGCAAAATCTGATTATCATTCTCTGGCTCGATACCACCTGTATCGATCATAATGAATTCACGACCTCTCCATACTGAGTTAGCGTAAATTCTATCTCTTGTTACACCTGGAGTATCATGAACAATTGAAATTCTCTCACCGTAAAGAGTATTAAACAAAGAGGACTTACCAACATTTGGTCTTCCTACAATAGCTACAACCGGCTTACTCACTAATTACTTCCTCCTGTTTATCTTCCTAGATACTTCTTATCCAAAAAGGCGAATAAATCATTTGTTTCCTTTTTAACGTATATCTCAACGCCAAGTCTCTTCTTCAAATCCTCGAGAAGCATATCATCAAGGAATATGTCTTCATCAGACTTAAGCATGTTTTTACTCAAAATGATAAGAGAAGGTTTGCCTTCTTCTTCAAACAATCGCTCCATCTCATTACAGATATCGCCGCCTACAAGGAGACCAGTTACTGTAATAGTTGGGCCAAAGAATTTATTAATAACACACTTAGTCGAATAATTTATACCATAAAGAGCTGATATACGCTCGTCGAAAGATTTCACAAAGTCATAGGCATCAATGCCAGAAACTTCCCACACATTGGTGGTTTTCGAGCCCTCAGTAGCTACAATAGCCAAATTCTTAGTCTCGCGCTCGATAAGATGCTGATCCATATCCTCAATATAATCAGCGATCATACCTACACCATTCTCAAGCTGAGGGTAGTCCTCGTACTCAACTGCAGGTGGAATTGGACGCTCGGCACGAATATAGAATTCATCGCCAGCATAGAACAATCTTGAGCCACGCTCTTCAAGAAAAATCTTCTGCCACTTATTAACGATATCAAGAACAGCTCCAGCAGTCTCCTTGTTATATCTTTCAAGCTTATGAAGGCCATTCTCATCTCTGAACTGTGTAAGTCCAACAGGAACAACCGCGATAGATCTAATAACATCACCAAGGTTATAAAGGTCCTGAATTGAACGCTCCAACTCTGGACCATCATTAATGTGTGGACAAAGTACGAACTGGCAATTAATCTCTAGGCCTAGTTCGCTAATTCTCTTAAGACGATCCAAAAGCTTTCCTGCAAAACGATTGTTGAGCATCTTGCATCTAAGTTCTGGATTAGTCGTATGAACAGATACATTGATTGGTGAAAGACGATAAGATAGCATACGCTCGAATTCATCGTCTTTAAGATTTGTGAGAGTAACGTAGTTACCCGTAAGAAAACTCATTCGTACATCATCATCTTTGAAATACAAAGACTCACGAAGTCCCTTAGGATTCTGAGCAATAAAGCAGAACCAACAATTGTTGTGGCAGCTCATACACTTATCAAGAAGCTGATTATCCGGATTAAATCCAAGACCAATCTCCTCATCCAAGTCACGCTCAATCTCAACTGTCTGAAGTCCGTCGTCGTGCAAGAAGAAAGACAATTCAAGATATTCTTCATTAATACGCATACGATAATCAAAAACATCTTTAATTGTCTTGCCGTTGATTGCAACAAGTACATCACCAGGCACAACGCCGATTTCCTCAGCGATACTTCCTGGCACTACTTCAAAAATAGTTGTGTACTCTTTGGCACGATTTATTTCTTTCTCTGTAAACTGATAATCCAAGTTAACCTCTAATGTGAACAAATAAAAAAGCAGTGCGGTTTAATGCACTGCTTTTGATAGTCGCTAATTGCTAATCTCTCGATTAAGCTTCCTCACCGATTGCTAATACTTGCTTACCGTCAAGATATCCGCAGCTCTTGCAAACCTTACGACGAAGCATCTTAGCATGACACTGAGGGCACTCTACAAATGCAGGCGCGCTAAGCTTCCATGCACTTCTATGACGAGAAGTTCTTGCCTTTGACCACTTACGCTTTGGATGTGCCATATTGTCTCCACCTCCGTTTACTTATGCCAGAATTACTCCTGACTTCTTCACCACCAAGTATTAGGTGGGAACTTTGTTAAAATTAATGCCGCGAAACCACTGTTCCGCATAAAGCTTAAGTATTTTACCCTATCACTCTCTAATTTACAAGTAGTAATTTCAAGTTTTTTTACGACTACGAAATCAAACTTCCTTAATAGCAAAAGTATTCTTATCCATCTCTGAATTCTCGAGCATTCGATAAGCGAACTCGAGCTTAGGATTAAACACATTCGGTAGATTAATGTAATCTGTCTCGATTGTCAATTCCATTTCGCCAAAAGGAGTTACAAATGACCCCTTTGTTCTCTTGCCCTGCTCGAAAACAAGCACACTCGTCATCTCGCCCATTCGCTTTAACTCAATGAGCTTTGTCTTCTTGAAAACCTTAAGCTTAAATCTACAAGGCTTCTCATTCTCGCGATGCTCTTCCCAGTCGTAACTTATATAATCAACGCCTTCGTCCTTAATACCATTACAAACAAGAGGCTTATCATAAACATTAGTTGTTATCTCAAGTCTAACACTAGCTGACATCATTTCCTCCGATACACTCTCACATTAGAGTTTACTTATTGCCGCCTCTTGTGCCACGTCCTCCGCGTGAACCTCCTCTTGAACTACCCTTAGCGCCATCTCTTGAGGCACCTGGTTGTTTTCGAGATGTCTTACCTGAAGCGCCACCATTTCTAGTTGGCTTCTTAGCTACAATAGGAGCATCCTTACCAGCGATTACAACATCATATCTAGGAATAATGCTGAACACTCTGCCAGACATATTCGAATGCTTGTTGCCCTTAGGGATCTTACGAAGAATAAGTGAAGTAGCGAAAAGCTGCTGATATCTAACCTTACCGCCACTTAGTGACTTGAAGTAAGTATTAACCTTATTTCGTCCATAGTTACCGTCACCGATAATTGGATAACCCATATGAGCGAACTGTGCTCTGATCTGATGCATACGACCAGTAACAAGTTCAACTTCAAGCTCAGCTACATCCATACCATCTGGACCAGCACCCTCATATACATTGAGTACTCTGTATCTTGAAGTAATAGGAAGATCACCGCTCTGCATAACATCATGAATGAAAACGCCATTATTAGCCTTCTCCAAATATGCAGATACTTCCTTCATGATCGCCTCATCCTCGCAGATTACACTCTCACCTTCAGTAGGCACACCGAGCACGAGACATCTATATCTCTTGATGAGTAAATCATCTTTGAAAAGCGCGATTGCATCCTCAAGGGCGCTTTTATTCTTCGCCATCATTACAAGGCCACCAGTATTCATATCAATTCGATGGCAAAGATCCATCTCCTTGTTACCAGTATCCTTACGCACCTCATCGATAAGGTTAGTATCACCTACACCCTTACCATCATGAACTGCAATTCCCTGACGCTTATTAACAATGAGCAAATCGTCAGTCTCAGCTACTACCTTGTAATCTGCATCTGACGCATTCACCTTATGAGGTGCCTTCTTAGGGACCTCCTCGAAAGCACTATCAGGTAGCCAAATCTCAACTTCCTGTCCAAATGCTACTTCAACATCGGAAGAAACTTTCTTACCATCAACACGTATATCCTTGTGCTTCAACGCCTTCTGAAGCTGACCTGCTGTAAGCATTGGATATGCAAGTGTAGCAGCTCTAACCACGTGCTTACCATCCTGATCCTTGTTTACAATGAAACTCTTCAAATCAAATCCTCCGATAAAGTAAATATAATGTTTTCAAGTAATTCTACAACAATTAACTCAATACTACCACAGAGCAAATTGTCAGCAATTCTGTGTTAAAAAGTAGAGTTTTATTTTATAATATACACATTCTAAATTTACAAATAACTAAGGGGAACCAACATGAAATTATTCAAAAGACTAGCAACTATAGTCCTCACAGGTGCAATTCTACTCGGTATCGGAGGATGTACATATACATCAACAAGAGCCGTTCCAACATCTAAGGAGATGCTCACAGGTAAGCATCACGTAGAAATCGAGATTGAAGATTACGGAACAATCGCTGTTGAGCTCGACGCAGATGTAGCTCCAATCACAGTTACAAACTTTATCGACCTCGCTAACTCAGGCTTCTATAACGGCCTCAAGTTCCACAGAATTATGAACGGCTTCATGATGCAGGGCGGTGGAAATCCAGAAGCAGACATTCCAACAATCCACGGTGAGTTCTCAGCTAACGGTTCAGTTAACACAATCTCACACGTTAGAGGAACAATCTCAATGGCAAGAGCCAATGATCCTAACTCAGCTACATCACAGTTCTTCATCGTTCACCAGGATTCAACATTCCTCGATGGCAACTACGCAGGTTTCGGTCATGTAACAGACGGAATGGATATCGTAGATACAATCTGTGAGACAGCTCCAAACACAGACAACAACGGTTCAGTACCAGAAGCTGACCAGCCAGTTATTAAGGAAGTAAGAGTAATCGACTAACTTGTCGACTAGATCTTCTCCTTCCTATCCTACAGAAACAGGAGAAACTAAATGTACAATATCGATAAAGAATTACAGCGACTTCTTCTCTCCAAGCGTGAACAGCAGGTCAATGATTCACTCCCTGGTGCATGCGATTCATATAACAGAGAGATGGCTTTTTATGACACTGTTGCCAGCGGTAATGTAGAGATGGTTGAGACACTCTATAGTCACCCAACAGCACTCAAGCTCGCAGTCGGTACTCTCAGTAATGACCCAGTCAGCAACCAGAGATATCACACAATTATCACTATCGCACTCGTTAGTCGTTTCTGCATTCAGGCTGGTCTCGATATAACAGTCAGCTACACAATCAGTGATATTTATATCCGTATGGCAGACACATCCAAAACTGTAGAAGAACTCATCTCAATCCAGCGTAACTGCGTTCGTGATTACTGCAAGCGAATGAGAGACATCAAGAAAAAGAATGTAATCTCCAAGCATATCGTTATCGCTATCGAGTACATTCGTGAGCACATCCAAGAGAACCTCACAATCGATACAATCGCAGAGGCACTCGAGCTCAATCCTAGCTACCTCTCTAAGCTCTTTAAACAGGAGATGCAGATCTCAATCAGCCAGTACATCAGAGACGAGAAAATCAAGATTGCATGTGACATGCTCCGCCACTTGAATGTATCTTCACTCGATATTGCGAACTACTTGGGCTTCTCATCACAGAGCCACTTCATCCAGGTATTCAAGAAGCAGACTGGTTATACACCAGAAGAATTCCGTAAGATGAATTATCACAAGACACGCCTCGGCGAAGAAGACGAGCACAAAGTATTCTCTGAGATAATTCCTGAGTAAGTTTGTTTAGTAGCAGATTACATAACCTCTATAGACTTAGCGCTATAGAGGTTATTTTTATGTTCTTATTTGTAGCATTAGCCTTTGGCGCTTCAGTTAATCTAACCGTTAATCTTTGACTTTCAGGATTAACTGTGACATAGAATAAGTGGTCCACTGAAGCGCAACTATAGCAATCGAAGCATAGAAAGTCTATCAAAAGCTCTATCTAGCACTCCAACAGAGAACGTAACAAAGAACAAAAAGAAGCGGCCTATCAATCCAATGATCAATAAGGCCGCTGCCGCTCTATTTACTAGATTTCAACACATCAATCAAATCTCAGGATTAAGTGGAAGTCCATACTCTTCAAGTACACTTTCATATGTGCGTCCATATACCTCTTCGAAATACTCAGGAGTATCAGGAATAATAACTCTAACTTCGACGTCCTTTGGAGCATAGTATTCCATCTCTGTATTAAGGTCTACACCCAAGCTCGCACATCCATCGATCACACCTTGATATCTGTTTAGGTTTGGAGTAAGGAGCATGCATATTGTTCCATCAGTTCTTCTTCCGAGTGGAATATCATATCTCCAATTAAGGATGTCATGGAAAGAAATGTTGTACTTCAATATCTCAACAAGAGTAAGTTCATCCTCTGTTAATCCTCTACCACCATTGTGTAGATAATCGTCGATCATGGAATGAAGTTCATCAAGTGTAACATCAGTTATTGGAGCATACTTAGCGATGTACTCATATGGTATCTCATCAACCATTGGAACAAGCCCAAGGGACAACATTATCGCTCTATTGACCATAAAGCAGTCGAAATCACAATCGAGACTTCCTGAATAATATGAAAACCAGATAAGACGATTAACTGCATCAGCATCAAATAACTCAGGAGCGATGTGATAGTGATTAGTGTTATAGAAATTCACATCATCAATATTAACCACTTCATATGATGTGCCGTATTTCTCATTGATGAACGAAGTTACATATTCAGTTGTATATGGCGAATCAAATCCAAATCCATAAGATGTTCTAAATGGATACATTTCAGTATCGAGAAGTTCAGACATCGTCTCATCGTCTAGTTCAATACCTTCGAGGCAAGATGTAGGCGTAATAACTTCTGGCGCTTCATATACAGGAAGATTATTAGGATTAACCACCTTTGTTTCCTCTATTTGAGTAGCCGTATCGCTAACATCTACACCGCTTTCTTCGGTTGCTACAGCAGAAGACTCTACGCCCTCCAAAGGAGTGCTATCAATACCTTCACAAGATGCTAACAAACTAACTCCCAACACAACAGTTAATCCTAGCGACAATATTTTTTTCATATATTCCTCAATCCAAGTCATGCTCGATAACAACCTAGTAACCCTATGCAACGCCAGCACAACAAAACAATTCATAATCTTTCAAAGGATACAAAAAACCCTCGCTACATATAATAGCAAGGGATTGAGATTTTGTGGATACCTAATAACTAACAGTGTGAACTACTAGCACCAACTCAAAAGATCACTTCTTCTCCTTGAGCATTGGTCTAGCAACCCTTACGTTAAAGAACTCAATAAGTGGTCCCATAAAGAAGGCTGTGATGATAGTACCAACACCTACGATTGTAGGGATATCCGATACCTTACCTCCAGCAATAAGGAAGATAGTAGCACCAGCAATAACGCATACGAGGTCAGTAGCAATTCTTACGTACTGGAACTTACCCTTTTTCCAAGTGTTAGAGATAACAAGCGCAACTGCGTCGTAAGTTGATACACCAAGATCAGCTGTCATATAAAGCGCTGAGCCAAAGCAAATAATAACTACACCAACAACGAGACAAATAACTCGCACAATCATATTAGGATTAACAATCACTGTCTGAAGGAATTCATATGTAAAGTCTGTGATATATCCCAAAAGGAATAGATTAATAAATGTCGCAATACCGATATAATGACGATCAGCTATTACGGAGAATAGCAACAACACAACATTCACGATTACATAAAGTGTTCCAAATCTGATTGGAATAAGAGCATCAAGACCACTCATGAGCGACTGGAACGGATCAACTCCGAGCGCCGCAATCTTAAAAATACCTACACTTATCGCACATACGATAACGCCTAATAATGACATCATTATTCTTCTCGAACGCATAACACACCTCTGATTACCTTTTTTCACTCGTAGTAAGATACCATCAAAGCGCGTGAGAATATTCTAAATCCATGTGCTTTTTGTAACGTTCTTGCCTTACAAATCGTCTATAATATATCAAATCAACTGAGGAGCTACGTATGAGCAAGACTAATATCACATCGACTATCTCGAAAACAATCACGCTAATAATCGTGATGTGTCTTACCCTTGTAGCATGTAATAGCGTTCCTAAATCCGAGCCACTTCCAACCCAAGTTCCAGCTCCACAATTAATAGATTTAGACCCAAGCGAAAACGATACAAATATCACAGCAACTTCAGATGTATATTATGAAACTGATAAGTTTTATCTGCTCATTGATGAAGGCGTAACTTGTCCATCTGATATAGCTACTACTATCAATGTCATAATGGATGAATTGGAAGAACTATCGAAGCTTTCATTCTATCCTGATAGCATACCTACTCCAGAAGATGGTGTCGCAGAGATTAAAGAGCCTTGGTCACAGGTTATAGAAGATAAGGATAAAGTCTGCATTCACTTCAAGGCCGAAGAGAATACAATTCGCAAGGGCGAGACAACTGCTAATTGCGTGACAATTTTCGCGCCATTCTATAACACAAACGAATATGGATTAAGTGTCATCGCCCATGAATTAACGCACTTACTTATCTTCAGAAATGCTAAAGTTAATTCTCTTGTAATGCTAGAAGGAATTGCTGAAGTATATGGAGATAAGGCTTGCCTCGCAATTGATGGTTTCCCTATTTGCTACGAGTCCTATGAGTATGGAACTGGCATTATTCAGGAGAGCGTGACTGCCTTTAACAGCAGAGATTTATTCACATCTGAATTCACTTCAAGTCCAAACAAAAAAGCAGTCTACCAATACGGGACTGCTTTTGTGACTTTCTTATTTGAAACTTATGGCGAAGACTGGTTAGTTAGATACATTGGCGCCATTGAGATTAATGACATCCACTCACCTGAAGATATTGCCCTGGAATTAGAGGACATATTTGAGAAGGATGTTTTCGAAAAGTTCGCGGTATGGTACCAGGACAACTTCGAACGTTTCAGATATCAGGACTATGGCGATGATGACATCGTCCTCGCACTCATGTGATTAGATGAAGTTCGTCCAAGCCTTTGGCTCAGTCTCAGGAAGGCCGAACTGCTCCTTACCGAGCGCGATGCTCTTCATGAGGAATGTCATGTTGCGAGCGAGCGTACGCATAACCTGCTTACCCTCTTCGTCCATCTGAGCTTCACCTTTTGATGCTCCATGGATGCTGTTCCAGTATGAACTGGATGCGATTGGCATGTTGGAGATTGTAAAAAACTTGTTGAGCTCGTCGAATGTTGATGAACAGCCGCCTCTTCTAGCACACACGAGGCTCGCGCCGACCTTCATTGTTTTATCGAAATTAGTGCTGTAGAACAAACGCTGGAGTAAAGCAACCAATGTAGCATTAGCAGATGCATAATATACAGGAGTTGCAATTACGAGACCATCTGCAGCCTCAAATCTCTTGGCAATCTCGTTCACCTCGTCATTGAAAACACACTCGCCAATCTCACCGCACTTGTCGCACGCAACACAGCCGCGGATGCTCTTGCCGCCGATCTGAACTACGTCAACTTCAACGCCTTCCTTCTGGAAAACATTCTTCATCTCATCTACTGCAATTGATGTGTTACCAAATAATCTTGGGCTACCGTTAATAATAAGTACTTTCATATGCTTCTCCTATGCTTTTTGTATACATTCTACTAGTCCAAATAACGTCACACAATATCGGACCTCAAAGTCTAATCAGATATGTAATATAAATCACAATATTAGAACAACATAAGAACAGGAGCCAGTTTAAAACTAAACTGACTCCTGTTCCTAAACCAAATTAAATGAAAGGAATTAAAAGGCATCAAGGAAAACCAAAAACCAAAAAACATATCCTTGAACCGTAATCTGTCGCCAGATTAAGTTAAACGCCTTCTAAACAAATCTACGTCCAAGTTACCATCGACAATCTTGCAACCAGCTACGAATGACATACACATTCTAGACATGTTCCTATCAATCTCTTCCTCATCATATGTAAGGAGACCATTAACAAGAAAAGTTGCAATTCCCTGTGCGTAAGTACACATGTTATCGACAAGCTTCTTAGAATCTTCATCAGACAACTCGTATGTCTTCATAACGATCTTGCGCATACTTACAAGAACATCTTCGAAGTCCTCATTGAGGAACCCTTTGTACGCGCCATTAGGTCTCTTCTTAACGAAGAGCATTGAGTAAACGTGAGGCTTCTCATATGCGTACTTAATCCATCTAGTACCGAACTCCTTGTATGGGAAATCAGTATCAAGAGTTTCAGCAAGATATGAGGAACACTCCTTATATGCGAGCTGATAAACTTCTTCCTTGAGCTCGTTCATGCTCTCGAAGAAAGTGAAAATAGGAGCTGTCGTAGTTCCTAACTTCTTACCTACTTCTCTAGCAGATATCGCATCAATTCCGCTCATAGTCATAAGCTCGTAAGCGGCATTAATAATATCTTCTCTAGAACATTTAGGCTTAGGTGGCATATCACTCGTCCTCAATCAAATCTCGTTATCAAACACCTGTTATCTAACACGTGTTATTTTACGACTTAGTGGCCTTGCTGTCAAATAAATTAGCACAGCAAAAACACCTAGGAAGTCTCGCAAATAATTAGCGTAACTTTCTAGGTGCTGATTAGTCTAATGTAAGCTAAAAGCTAAAGTATGCGGCGTGTTTTCGAGCTAGTCGAGACAAAACATTTCCACAAATATTAGAGCTTGATAGTCTTAGGTGCATCTGTGAATGAATAGATTGTTGCAACTGCATCCTCGAAATACAAAACCTCTGTATTGTCGTCATCAGCCTTGTACATAGCTTGGAGATTAGGGTATGCATCGAGCATGTGAACCTTTGGCTCTAAGCGGTCATCTGAGATGAGCTTGCCTGCTACGCGGATCCACTGACCATCCTTAAACGCACAAATCTCAGCATTTGGATTAGCGTGGAGCTGCTTGGAAACGTCCTTAACTTTACCTGTCTGGATATAGAGCTTGCCCTCAAAAATATCAATTGTACCGAAAGGTCTAACCTTTGGCATATCACCGTCAACTGTAGCGAGATAATATGTTCCGCAAGCCTTCAAAAAATCATAAACTTCATTCATCTAATTAATATCCTCCTCAAAGTATATTAATCAGATTATATCGCAATTTATGAGAAGAACACACCTTTGACAAAAATCTCGATACCGATGCAAATCAAGATTACACCGCCGAGAATTCCAGCTGCATGAGAGAACTTAGTACCAATCTTCTTGCCGATAATGAGGCCTGCATAGCAGATACCGAATGTAACAATTCCAATAATAAGAGAAGCGACGAGCGCCATAAGAGTTCCGTATGAAGCGATTGTGAATCCAACTGAGAGAGCATCGATAGATGTAGCGACACCCTGAACGATAAGGGCACCCAAGCTGAGCTTAGTATCCTTCTTCTCTTCGCCCTTACTAAAGATAGATTCGATGAGCATCTTGCCTCCGATGAAGAGCAAGAGGATTAATGCAATCCATGGTATGAACTTCTCGAAAACACCGAATAAAGTCACGATTGTGTGCACGCAAACCCAGCCGATCATTGGCATCGCGAACTGAAATAGAGAGTATACGCCAGAAATCTTACACATAGTAGGAACCTTCATTGAAGACGCACTCATACCATTAGCGAGTGATACTGAGAAAGCATCCATAGCAAGGCCGACGCCCAAGAACACACTATTAAGAAAAAACAAGAAGCTCCATTCCATAGTTCGCGTAAATCTCCATATAAAAATAATGCTGAATTCAGACTATATCAGAATCATATGTACTCGTCAATAAGTGTCGCTTTGAAAGCGACCAAAAGCTATTTGAAGGTTGATATTCTGTAGTCACAAACAAAGAAACCGGAGGTTAAAAATTATGGCAGGAATTACAGAATTAGTATTTGTTTTGGACAGAAGCGGATCAATGGAAAACTTAACAAGCGAGACAATCGGAGGTTATAACTCACTTATCGCTAAGCAGAAGAAAGAAAATGAAGATGGCAAAGTTTATGTAACAACTGTCCTCTTCGATGATTTCTACGATGTCCTCTATGAACACGAAGCAATCGACAAAGTTCAGAGATTAACAGATAGCGAGTATTACGCAAGAGGCTGCACTGCCCTACTCGATGCAGTTGGAAAGACAATCAAAGCTGTTGAGAAGAATATCAAGAATGCTTCAAGCGACGAGAAGCCTGATAAGGTTTTATTCGTAATTACAACGGATGGATATGAGAATGCCAGCAGAGAATATACTAAGGCAAAAATCAAGAAGATGATCTCAAAGAAGCAGGATAAAGACGGCTGGAAGTTCATGTTCCTCGGCGCCAATATCGATGCTGTATCAGAAGCAGATTCAATTGGCATCAGACGATCTGGTGCGGTAAGCCCATCAGCATCAGCTAAGGGTGTATCTAGTTCATTCTCAGCTGTTAGTGATATGGCAATGTTCATGCGAAAGGCAGATAGATGTGTCGAAGATTTTGACGCTTGTTTCGCAGAAAAATGCGCATCCACATTGGAGAAAGTTGAGTAATATTGCACCTTGCTATTACTTAAGCACCAAGGAGTGGCTGCTCATATTTCTCGAGCATCTCGTTAATAAATCTAAGGTCATATATCTCATTTGTGAGCATGTACTCAATTACTAGGTCGAACTTACTAGTGTTCGTGAATGAGTAACCAGCGAGCGCGATAAACTCAGTTGCTTCATTGATATTTAATTGAAGACCAATACAAAGTGCGAGCATAGTCGCCTTTGATGGATGATAGTTGGACCTATTAGTAATCTTAGAAATAAGCTTACGATCAACATAGCATCTCTCATAAATCATGCTAGTTGTAATATCTTTGGCATGCATATAGTAGTTAAGCTTTTTGGCTACTGCGCTGTCCTCGAATTTCTCCTTAAGAAAGGAACTGATCGCTGATGTGATTGGTTCCTTTTTTGTCGTCTCAACACGCTTGACAGGAGTGCCCATTTCATTAGAAGCCGACTTCTTACTAGGCATCGCCTGAGGCATAGCAAATCTACGAGCAGAAGAAGATGAAGAAGCTGAAGGCTGTGGCATAACTGGAGGCACTAATGGTGGCACAGCATCAGGCTGAGGTTCAGGAAGTCGCTCCTTACACTCTTCCGCTACTTCTTCGCAAGCATCACTAGTGAACTCCTGCGCTTCTGCCATGAATAGAGAAGCTTCCTTTGGAAGACTACACTTATCTTCATATGAACCATCAAAAATACCAATTCTGAAGTTAATAAAACTATCAAGATTAGCTATGTGTTCTTCACGGTTAAACATTATTAACTCCTCTAATACTTATCGGCAGTTCCTATAGGTCTCATCCTTGTTTTCGAGCTAGTCAAAACATCTCGATTATTCGTTCACCACAATATTAGTATTAACGAACTCAATCATCATCTCCATCATCTCATAGCGTGGAGTACCTACAATATTGTGATTAGATCCTTCGAGCGAAATTAGTTCAGCTGATGGGAAAACTTCAATTGCCCTGTCAAAGTATTCTGGTGTCTCTCCTCCGATAGAATCAGGTGTAGTACCAGCATAAATAACAACATTTCCTGAATAATTAGGAAGCATCTCGAAGATATCAAAACTAAGTGCATCTTCGAAAAACATGCCGCCTACATACATTGGTGAATATACAATCTCAGGTATCTCTGTGCCTTCAGGGAATTCTTCTCTAAATTCGTCTTGAATCTGAAAAGATGGCTCAGCGAGCATCATTCCACGGATTAACTCAGGGTTCTCACAACCAACATATGCAGTAACAAATCCACCAAGACTATGACCCCACAAGAAAATGTTATTGCTATCTATATACTCCAAAGTACTAATATCTCTAATTACAGCCTCAAGATCCGCTGCCTCTGTCAAGACTGAACACTCCAATGTGCTACCATCACTCTTACTAGGAGTACAATTACCAGAGCAATCAAAATAAACTCCAACAATTCCATTCTCGGCAAGATTACT
This sequence comes from Clostridia bacterium, assembly GCA_024403735.1. Classification (GTDB taxonomy): domain Bacteria; phylum Bacillota; class Clostridia; order Saccharofermentanales; family Saccharofermentanaceae; genus Saccharofermentans. Next base: position 22,761 of record JAKSRG010000023.1, on the reverse strand, counting down.
AGCAATATCGCTATATGCTGAGCAAGGAGCAATATAACCACTAGAAAGAATAACTACTGGGAATGGACCATCGCCTTCAGGAAGGCACATCTCACCATATAGTCTAATATCATCTCGATATACATAGATGCTCTTCTGAGTGCCTGAAATATCCGTTACCGAGAATTCACCAGTTCTGATATCTGTTTCCTCAGCAGGTTCAGCTGTTGTCGCCTCCGTAGGATCCTCAGCTGGAGTATCTTTCTGAGTAGTTGCCTCTGCCTCAGCTGAAACTGTAGTTGTAGCAACCGTAGAAGTAGTGCTATCTGTATTCTCACTACTATCGCAAGCTGTCATAGTTATTGTTGACATGGCAATCAATAAAGCCATTGAACTAATTAAAAAATTCTTTTTCATACCTATCCCCTTAAAATAACTTTTGTAAATATCTAATAGTTTAGTATTCATTTGTTAAAAATTCTAGCAAAAATATAGGCAATCGGAAATAAACTGATTGCCTACACTAAAATCATATTAAATTGTATTCGCTAGCAAAGCTATTATGCATGCTTCTCGAGATAGTTAGCGATGTCCTGAACTGTTGAGAGAGATGGAATAATCTGATCAGGGATTTCCATATCGAACTCATCTTCGAATGAAACAATGATGTCTACGATATCGAGTGATGTCAAACCAAGATCAGCTACGAGTGCGCTCTCTGGCTTAATCTCAATACCTTCTTTAACGTGCTTTGATAAAATCTCAATTGTCTTTTCTACCATAATAATCACTCCTTTGGAATATTCTTATATCGAACTATTTTCTTAGTAGTATTCTTAATAAACTCTGTATCTCTAAGCTTAATCTCAGCCACCTGCTTATAAAGCGGACGACCAGTATTAACCTTCTTTCGTAGTTCTTCGAAATGCTCCTGATTATTCATGAAAGCTTCCTCTGGGAACACTTCTGCAATTATTATACCATTCTTATCGTAAACCAATACCTCATTTACACCAGGATCTCTAGCAATATCGTTTTCGAGCTCTTCTGGGGAGATATTCTCACCGTTACTCAAGATAATGAGGTTCTTCTTACGTCCAGTGATACAAACTCTTCCGTCTCTAAGTTCACCAAGGTCACCTGTGTGATACCAACCATCTTCAAAGGCGTTGTCAGAGCCTTCAGGTAATCTATAGTATCCGAGTGCTACATTCGCACCACCTACGATAATCTCGCCGTCATCTGCAATCTTAACCTTTGTGCAGCTAAGTGGAAGACCTGTTCCCTTATATTTCTTGAACTCCTTGTATGTAGCATTTACAGAAATAACTGGAGAACACTCAGTAGCGCCATAACCATTAAGTACTGTTACGCCGATTGAGTCGAAAAACTCACAATACATACTGTCGAGCGCCGCACCACCGCAGATTACATTCTCAAAATTACCGCCGAATACTTCAAGGATTGACTTAAAGAACTTGCGTCTCAAATCAATACCGATGCATCTTAGTGCATTACTAACCTTAATCAAAACCTTGAGGCCCTTGTCCTTCTTACCCTTCTCAGCTTCTGACCAGATCATCTTGTAGAATTTCTCAACGAACAAAGGTACAAGACAAAGTGTCTGAGGCTTCAATTCCTGAAGGTCTTTTTGCACTCTCTTAAGGCTTCCGCAGATATGAACACCACATCCAAATCTGTAAACTGTCAAAACACCAACATTCAAGCCAAATGCGTGATTGAATGGAAGTACAGAAACTGAATCAATGAATGCCATGTTGCCATAGAAAGTATCGTATACACCTTCAATATCACTAACGATATTTGTCTGGCTGAGCATTACACCCTTACTCTTTCCAGATGTACCTGATGTGAAGAAGATACATGACAAAGCGTCGTTATCAATCTTTCTAGCTAATGACTCACCTTCGTATGAAACATTATCCTTATCGATATTCTTCATATTTACAATCGTAACGCCCTCGAGCATTTCAGCTGTAAATAAATCAATATATGAATCTGAGATAATAGCCTCTGTACAATCGGCATATTTAACAAGTTCAGCAATCTCATTAGTTGGAAGCTCTTTATCAATTGGAACTGCTACGTTACCAGTAATAACAATCGCGAAATAGCATAAAACCCATCTATATGAATTCTCGCCAATAATAGCAATGTGCTTACCTGTAACCTTATCAAGATTTAAATCATGTAATACGGATAATACTTCTCTCTTGAAAGTCTTCTGATCGACCTTAATTAGTTCCTTTTTCAAATGATAACTGAAAGCATGACTGTCAGGTCTCTGCGTTGCATATGCTTCAACCAATTCACCAAGATTAGAATACTTAACATCTTTAAGACAGGATGCCTGCATCTTATCTATAATTTTCTGTGACATTTTTACCTCTCAATTAAATAGTTATTTAACCCTAGTTGTTAATCCAAAACTCAATCTAGATTAACTTAACCTAAATATATCTATAAAATCTGATTTTTGCAATAAAATATTTTGATAATCAAAGTATTTTACAATTTGTTCATTTACACTTCATAAGTTATATACTTAGTTGTAGAATATCTCGAAAACAATTTCGCCTATTAAAGGAGGCATAATAATAATGAGTTCAATTCTTATTAAAGACACTACTAGAGAAGAAAGAGCAGCAATTGTGGCAAAGGCACTGGCTGATTTTGAGAGTGGCTGCGACGGTGCGCCTGCAGGCCTCGAGAGAATGTATGACGAATATATTGAAGGAAGAATGGAACTTAGAGAAGTTAACATGGCCTTCAACTCTGGATACATCTCTGGTAAAGACGGTCCAACTAGAAGTGGCTGCGGATACTACTAATACGGGATTTGTAACAATGTTACACAGCATCCTCGACTTGGAATTACTCCAATTCGAGGAATTTTTTTACCTTTTCTAGGTACTTCTCACCTACTAATCTACCAATCTGATAGACACGCTCGAGTTCGTTAGGATCTTTCTCCATCTTGCCAATTCCGAGTAGCTCATCTGGACGAATAACAATAGCTTCTCCTCTAGCTTCACATTCCTCAACGTGCTTAACTTGCTCGTTGTATCTTAGGTGTCTAGTATTGAGACCATCTATTAGTTTTGGATATTTATGAATAAAAGGCTTCATAGCTGGAACAATTGCGAGCTTCTTTTTAACATATCCCTTAGGCTGAGTAAGGATGACGATATTACGAGTGCAGCCCTTGTTTTCGATAAATTCGTATGGGATTGAATCTTGGATGCCTCCATCCTGGAGCTTATAGCCGTCTACCTCGACAATTTGAGATAGTACTGGCATAGATGCGGATGCCCTTATCCACTGGAAATCTGTGTCGCCACCTTCTGCACAGTCGTGATATACAGTTTTTCCAGTCTCACAATCAAACGCACCAACATAAAACTTCATTGGGTTAGATCTAAAAGTCTCTGAATCGAACCTATCTAGCTCGTATGGGATTGTTTTGTAGCAGAAATCTGCTCCATACAAATCGCCAGTCTTAATGAAGGACCTTACACCAACAAACCTCTTATCGCGACAAAAGCGCTTGTTATATCTAATCGCTCTGCCAATCTGACCAGATTTATAGTTACAACCAAAAGCAGCGCCAGCGGAAACTCCCACGGCGCAGTCAAAAGTAATATTATTTTCCATGAAGACATCGATAACGCCACACGTGAACATTCCACGCATGGCGCCGCCTTCCATTACAAGACTAGTTCTCATCAATTACCTCAAATTACATTGGATCAAAGTAATACTCACCAGAACCTAGTGTACCAAAAATTTTAGATGGAGTCTCCCAGTGAACACTTCCTGAAGGTGGATTTGGGAAATAAATCTGTGTAACTACACCACCCTCGACATGTACGAAGCATGAAGCTGGTAAAGCTTGAATTCTACTAGGACCACTATATTGATTATTTGGCATACTCTCAACGTAATCTAACTGCATTACCATTGATCGATTATACTTATGAACCATGTAATCTGCGAATTCGTATAAGTGATTGCTTCCTTCGTGTGGCACGAACTGCATTGTCACACCATCATAAACAACGAAAGTATTCCCTCTGTCATCAACGAGCTCATCAAAATCAACCAGGAATTCGTCGTCCGTATAAATATAACTCATTGCACCATTGATAAATATCTCAACATCAGGTGAGATCTCAAGCAACGCATAGCCAGTTGTTCTTACTTCCTGATTATATCCTACTTCATCATCAAACATGTAACTCTCAAATGTGTAGCCACCCTTATCTTCGTCATATGCGAGCCACTGAACATCTGCACCCCAATAACCATTCTCATCCTTGCCTCTTACATCAAGATTACCTTCGCTATCAAATCTAGTGCTGTCTACAATTGAATAACCTACAATATGCTTAGATATACCATCGCAATTCAAATCAGCTTCAAATGCTGGTCCAACTTCAACAGACCAATCTCTTCCCCAAGGATGAATAATAGCTCCTTCATATATCTCATCAGCAGTGAAGTATTTCTTTGTCACAACTGTAAAATATGCTGTTCCATTCATAGCATCAGCCAACTGAATCCGACCATAGAAAGTGTCATCAGTTATCTCATACTTCTCTAAACCAGTAGTAGCATAATCAATCCATGCCTGCTCATCTGCGTCGATTGCTTCCTGAGTAAACTCGTAATCAGCCCAGCTTGGAGTTGGTGAAGGTGTAGGAGTACTTGTAGGCTTAACTGTTGGCTTTGGTGTTGCAGTTGGCTTAGGAGTAGCTGTTGGGGCAGCCTCAGTTTCCTCTACTTCAGCCTCTGTAGCCTCTGTCTCTTCTGCTTCTTCCTCATCCTCTTCAGCATTAATTGATTCTTCAAGGACTTCCATATTGTTATCAGTCTTAGCTGAGCATCCTGTCATTGAGATTGCACCGAGCATAGACACGATAAGTAATAAACTAACTGTTAATTTAATTCTCTTCATATTCCCCTCATACGTCTTATTATAAATTCCATATAGATATTATCACACTATTATTAACAATTCATTCCTTACTTTGTTAGTTATTGCACAAATTTATATTAATTAACTGTAGTATTTGCACAAAAAACTCCTGCCAGTTGCCTGACAGGAGTTTTACTATTTGTTTTGATATCAATCAGATAAGTGAAATTACTTAACGAGAATATTCTTAACTGTCTCTTCCATCTGATCCTTCTCAATCTTCATTGTGTGGCGAACCTCACGCTTTGAGATATCTGCGAGAGTAGCAGGAATTGGAAGACCGCTCTCCTTTGAAAGCTCAGAGATAATTGTCTCGTTAGATCTGCCGTTGCTATAACCAGCACCCTTAATAGCATCCATAACTGCTGGAGCAAACTTAAATGGTGAAGCTGTTGAAGCAAATACAGTCTTTGTCTCATCCTTTGATCTCTGGTGATAACGATTATAGATATTGAAACCTACTGCTGTATGTGTATCAATTACGTTATCTGTTCTGTCGTATACATCAATAATTGTCTTAGTGATACCAGCCTCATCAGCAAAACCACCAACGAACAAACGCTGGAGTGTCTTAAGTGTCTGAGGATCAACTGTGTAAACACCATTCTCATTGAGTTCCTTCATCCATGTTGATACCTTAGATGCATCCTTACCAGATACCTCAAAGAGAAGTCTCTCAAGGTTAGAAGAAATCAAGATATCCATTGATGGTGAATTTGTCTTGAAGAACTCACGACGACGATCATAAGTACCTGTAGCAAAGAAATCACAGAGAACCTTATTCTTGTTAGAAGCGCAAAGCAAACGGTGCATTGGGATACCCATCTGCTTAGCGTACCATGCAGCAAGAATATTACCGAAGTTACCTGTTGGAACTACGATATTAATCTCTTCACCCATCTCAATCTTCTCTCTGCGGAGGAGATCAACATATGAATATACATAGTAAGCAATCTGTGGAACGAGACGACCCCAGTTAATAGAGTTAGCTGATGAAAGCTTAACGCCATTGCTATCAAGCATCTTAGCGAACTCTGTGTCAGCAAAAATCTTCTTAACACCTGTCTGAGCGTCATCGAAACAACCGTTAACAGCGATAACATGTGTGTTATCACCTGTTGTTGTAATCATCTGAAGCTTCTGTGCCTCTGATACTCCATCAGATGGATAGAAAACAATAATCTCTGTACCAGGAAGATCCTTAAAACCTTCGAGTGCAGCCTTACCTGTGTCACCAGATGTAGCTGTAAGGATACAAATCTTCTTAGACTCACCAGTCTTCTTAATTGAAGCTGTCATGAGGTGTGGAAGGAGCTGGAGAGCAACATCCTTAAATGCAGCTGTTGGACCATGCCAAAGCTCGAGCATATACTCACGATCGTTATACTGATTCATCTGCTCAAGTGGAACAACCTTGTCTTCCCACTTCTCAGGATCATAAGCAGCCTTTGTATATTCAAGAAGTTCAGCTTCTGTAAAGTCTTCAAGGAACTTAGAAATAACTTTTGCAGAAATCTGATAATATTCCATATTCATCATCTCTTCGATCTCATCCTTTGAGATTGAAGGAATTGACTCAGGTACGAACAAACCACCATCTGGTGCGATACCCTTAACGATTGCTTCGCTGGCTGTAAACTTGCCATCAAAACCTCTTGTACTAATAAATTTCATAGGTTACCTCCTAGTGAAGCTCAGTTCACCAATTCATATTATAAAGCATCTAGGCTGTTTTGCATTAATGAGAAGCCTAGATAAAATAACTAACATTTACATCGACATTAATATCAATACTTATGCGACTTCTACTGTAGCCGTCTCAGGAGTTGCATCATCTGGTGCGTCAGTAACTACTGAATCGTCTGTTACTTCAGGAATATCAGTAGAATCTTCATCCTGATTAGCAAAAGAAGGAACTAACTCAGTTGTAGTTGTTGTTGTAACTTCTTCTGTTGTTGTCTCTTCTACAGTAGTAACTACTTCCTCACTAGTAGCAGTAGTACTCTCTGTAGGGATAGTCTTATCTACATACTTAGTTGCATACTCAGAAAGAATTGATGCAACTGTAGGGTCTGTTGAATTCTCCTTGAGTTTATCAACCAAGAACTGAACCTTCTCCTCATTAGAATTAGATGCCTTAACTCTAACTACTGTTGGAACGATAACGAAATAGATTAAGCACGCAAGTGCAATCAATGCTACTACCACTGCGAGAATTCTAGCTGTTGTTCGAACTCTATCAGCTGGAGTTGAAGGAATATCAACCATGATATCGTCATCAGGGAGCTCGCCATTTGAAGACGCTGCACGCATAAGGATATCTCTTCTCTCCTTATCAGTAGCCATCTGTGGTCTAGATGAACCATGGGAAGCTCGCATAAGAATAGGAGCCTGCATTCCTCTTCTGCCAGATACTGAACCCATCTCAGATACCATTGAACCCTTGTCCTGCATCTGATTAGGATTAGCCTCTTTTGGAATAGGCTTCTGTGCATCTTCCCTTACCCACTTGAGTGCCTGCTGAGCAATAAGAAGATTATTCTCTGTACCAAGTACATTATTAATAGCAAATTCAAAGCTCTCAGCAGCTCGTGAGAACTGATATTCTCTTGCAAGACATAGACCGAAAACTAACGCAGCATCACCCCAAGTTGGATACTTAGTGATAAGTGGCTTTAGGAAAATCTGCGCAACATCAGTTCCATCGCCCTTAGCATTAATCAAAGCGCGGTTAAACTGCTTAACAATATGAGCTTTCTCATCAGAAGAAGCCTTGAAAAGAATAAGGTCGTCTTCACTGATAGGACTAATAGATCTTACAAGTTGCAAGTAATCGTACATTTCATTACTCCTTCAACACAGACTTAAGTTCACCACGAACCTCGCCCAAAAGATAGAGCGATCCAGTTACAAGAAGTGGCAAACCATCATCCATAGTCTTAGTAAGTGCTTCTCTAGCTGCAGTCTTTGCATCATCAAAGCACAAAACATCAATCAAATTATTATACACAAGTTTAATTCTATTACCAAGTTCGCTGCCACTCATGCTTCTAGGATTAGCAACAGTAGTTGTATAAACACTCACAAAACTAATACCAGATTCCTCGAGTGTGCTAATCATGTGTGAAACATCTTTATCAGCCATAACACCAATAAGAAGTCTCATCTTCTGATTAACAAGTCTTCCCGCATAAATCTTAGTAAGACTATCAGACAAACTCTTAATACCCTGTGGATTATGTCCTCCATCAAGTAGAACAATTGGGTCCATCGATAAACTCTCAACACGACATTTCCATCTTGAAAGACTAACACCTTCCTTGATATCTGCTTCTGAAATATCGAAGAAGTTATTCAAATATCTAGCGGCTGTCACAGCGAGAACACAGTTATAAATCTGATGCTCACCCATTAATGTAGTGGAGAAGTTTTCGATATCATATTCAGGGACACTAAATACCATCTTGCCGTCTGGAGTATATTCAGAAGTAAAGTCATCAACTCTAGTGTAAAGAAGTGGAATATCTAATTCCTCAGCTCTAGAATTGAACACTTCACGAGAAGATACTTTATCATCTTCCGGAAGGATCATATTGTCCGGATCGAAAACAATTGCCTGAGTATCTGGCTTAAATATTCCTGCCTTCTCACCAGTAATAAGAGCAACTGTATCTCCTAATCTATCTGTGTGATCAAGACCGATTGCTGTTACTACAGTAACCAAAGGCTTAGTAATAACATTTGTTGAATCCAATCGTCCACCAAGTCCTACTTCGAGAACAGCAACATCAACTTTCTGCTCAGCAAACCACAAGAAACAAAGTGCTGTAACAAGTTCAAATTCAGTTGGATCTTCATATCCTTCAGATACCATTGTTCCGGCAGCACTTTCAACTAACTTAAGAAGTCTTTCGAGTGTCTCACCATCAATCTCACCAGTACTATCATCTTCTACAAAAGATCTAAGACCAGCCTTACCATCAATAATTCTCATACGCTCAGAGAAACGCTCAAGATATGGTGATGTAAAGATACCTACCTTAAGATTACTATTAGCAAGAATAGAAGAAATATAAGTACATACTGAACCCTTGCCGTTAGTACCAGCAACATGAACTACCTTAAGGTTGTCCTGTGGATTACCAAGTAAGTCCATCAATTTCTGCATTCTATCAAGACCTAATCTAATACCAAATTTCAACGCATTGGATAACAAATCTGGTGTCTTTGAATTATCCATTAACAGCACCTTCTTCTGTAATAGTTTCTTTACGCTTAAAGATAAGCATCTTACTCAAAAAGTAATTTACAATTACAACGATAATCGCATTCGCAATCTTATTGATGAATTTATAAGTCACAGCAAATCCAATTACTGTAAAAGCCACTTTCTCAAGAGGAGTATCTAAAGCATTCTCAATAATAATTCCACTTAGTGTAAATGTACCAAGTTCAAAAATAAGGAACGTTGCAATTCTTGATGCAACAAACTTGGATAATTCCTTGATGACACTGCCATTAGAATGGAATACAAAAAGTCTATTAGTAGTAAATGCAACAAGCACAGCTAATACCCATGCAATTGTTTGATTCACCAAATCAAGTAAATCAAAACTCCACCATAGGAACTTAACATCTAATGTAGTATTAACAAAGTGATCAAACAGCCAAAATGACAATAGATTTACGACAGTAGTTAATCCGCCGCAAAGTAAATACATAAAAATCTCTCTGAATTTTTCCTGCTTAGGAGTTAGTTTTTCACTACCACCAAGCACTGTCTTAACTATCCCCATATTACACCCTTCTTGGTCTAGGATTTACACGTTCTTTCCTAAATCTTCTAATCAAATAAACTATGAAAATAATCGCCATAGACTCAATAATTGCTATGCCGAGACATACATTAAATAGTAGTTTGTATAGGTTCTCAGTCGAGTTATCTATAGGCTTATACTTGATAAAGGTCTGGCTAGAATAATCATATGTGTAAAACATCTCTTTTCCAGCATTATTAGACATGTAACAGATTACTTCGCCTTCTGGATTAATAAAACCTTCGTATTCCTTGCCGTTATAAATAAACTTAGCAGGAATAAAGTCTTCAGGTATTATTACATCCTTAGGAACATCAACGATATTGAGAACAATACTATTTCTAATAATTGTTGTTGACGCATTATATGCGATTACTCTTCTATCATAAATATCGTAGAAGAATAAACCTGTCTCACCTGCATCACCATCAAATGCATATATGAGAACCTGGCTAACTCCATCACATTTATAGCAAGGAACTTCAAAATTATTAATAACTACAGTTGTCTCGGTAAATCCTTCTGGGATAATTACATCAGAAGGTGCAGAAACAAATGAATATAACTTGCCTCTGTTATCAACAAAATTAGCACCTTCCTGAAGATAAGAAGATTGTCTTGTAACTACAAGTTTATACTGAGAAGTAGTAACACCATCTTGCGCTGTTACATCAATAAGAATTACGTTTTCACCAAATGCCAAATCAAGGCTTGAATAATTAATCGTAGAAAAAATATTGCCTAATTCAGCATCCATCTCAAGAGTACTTACTTCTTTAGCAACATTGAGAACATACTCATAGACATCTGGCTTAAAATCTACAAGCGCATTGCCATTAACTTTAAGAGCAACAATTCTAGCATCTGTTGAAACATCAGAAGTAACATCTACTCTGAACTCACTATTACATACTCCTTCTATTTCCTCGTAAGAAGTATTAGTAAAAATGGCTCCTTCCTGAACAGAGAAACTAGCAAATTCATATGCTGCTGCCTTTACTCTGAAGTACAAAGTACAAATGAGAACTGGGCTATCTGAAAAGAATGATATATCTTCATTCTCATCTAGCTTCTCAGTTGAACCATCCTGATCCTCTATCAAATCAGCATCAACTGCATCTTTTACAGTTTCATCCAAACCACTAATAGAAAGCAATCCTTCTTCCACCATATCAATACTTACAGCAAATGATTCAGGAAGTTCTGAAGAAACTGTTGCCTTCTCAAAAGAAAGGGATATTTCGTCATAATCGATATTAATATTCTCAAAGCTCATTATGTTAGGCATCTTATCAACAACAACATTAAGAGCAAGAACTCCACCTTTGTTGACTACTGCGTTATCTGAACTTACAGAGATATTAATACTCTCAACAGCTCGTACCAAATAAAGAGGAGCAAAGCAAACAACCATTACTACTATAGTTAGAAATGAAGCAATAACTTTACGCATTTTCCCCTCCTTACAAAAGCATTAACACTTAATTATACAATTTTATATTAATAGTAATCAATATTAGTGCTTTTAGTATGGATCCGGCAAATAACCATAAGTATATGGCATGTTTTCGTACACTGGGATTATGAATACAAAATTCTGATCAATCATTCCAATAGATGCATAGCTATCAAAATATCTAGCCCCCTCAGTATTCGCCATAGAAATATTCTGAGCGTACTGGTGAATATATAATCCATCCTCGTTGTCGATAACATCAAACTTCTGGAAATACAAAGTATCCTGACCTGCAGAAGTATATCTAGAAGCAATCCACAATGCTCCTCCAGTGATAGCTCTATCAACAGAATTCCAAGGCAACATCAACGATGCTTCTTCCTCCGTAATTGTCTGACCTTCAGGATCTCTTCCCCACATCGCATACTTAGCACCATTGATAAGCGCGCCATTTTCTATTGATGGATCTGGAGTTGAACCAATGTTATAGAAATTGTAGTAACCTTCATATCCTGGGAGCTTACCCTGACAAAGTAATGATTCACCGTTATAACCCATTTCCTGAAGAATTCTACTAGCAAGGAAATATGGAGATACATTAGCAGTCTTACCAGCATCATAGATAATCTGCGCATAATCTAATTCATCAGTATCCATAAAGCTACCCTTGAGCATTGATCTAACGCCTTCAACAGTCTGTGCATTAGCATCAAAAGACAACTTTTCAAAAGTAAATATATTGCGCTGATTTAAGAAATTTCTTGGATCAAGGAAGTAGTTAACAACATCGTACTTAGCCTGCTTCCATCCGCCACCATCGTATACTGGACTAGATTCAACAGTCCAACCAGGATGTGAATAACAACTAGCAAGATTTCTATCAGCATTATCCTCATTGTCTAATACTGTATAATAATCAAGATTAGTGTTATATGCCTCGAATACATAGTTAGGATGCAAAGAATGAAGTAGCCACAAGCCATCATAATATGACACTGGGAAATTTGTTAATGTCTTCTCATAGAAGTCGCCGTTATCATTTCCATAAAGAATAAAAATCTTGTATTCCTTTGTAATGTCAGCAAATGAATTAATGCTAACAGTAATTTCATTCTCACCACTTACAAGATTAATCTGATCACCTGGGAAGTAAGTATTCTTTCCATCAGAAATCACAATATTAGAAGCATAACCTTCAATAGAATTAGCTTCAATCTGAATAGTATCAATACCTGAAGTAATGTAATAACCATAGAATAAATCTTTAGTATTGAATACAGGTGTTACTAAAAGCTCATTGCCTGTTGCAACATTCGTTATCTTCATATCATTCAAGAAACCATTCAATGGAAGGAATGTAACACTATCAATTGTCATATCCATTTCGTTGCCACTTAAATCTACAAGAGTAACGACAGTATCCTTTAAATCATTAGTGTTATTCTTCACTGGCAAAGGAGTTGGCAATGCAAGATTACAATCCTTTACTGCATAATAATTTCCATCATAACGAGCAACATTAGGTGTCTGGACCATCTTATATGTTATCTCTTGATACTCTATAGCATCTGTTTCCTCAGAAGATAACTCAACATCCTCTTCAGAACGATATACGTGAACATAATAAGTGCTTCTAAGGCCAATAATTCCTGTATCCATTTCAATCTCAGGAATATTCTGTTCTCTACCTCTTAGAACCTCATAAGTTGAATTCTCAAGATCATTACCGCCGATTAATTCACCATAAATATCGTACAGTTCAACTCCGATATCACCGCTTAAATCAACGAAATTAACATATGCATCTCCACTATCAACGAATAATGCATACCAAGCATCTTCATTAGAAGCTAAGATGCTACCATTAGATACACCACCATTAACTATCTCGAGGCAATGTGGAATAAGGACATCTCCACCATCAACTACATAACCTCTTCCATCTGAAGAACGGAGAAGAATCTTTACTTCGTGATAACCTTCAGAAACACCAGATGTATCCCAAGATACTGTGAAATCTTCTTTACTATCGTCGTATTTAATTGTTGCCTGATATACTATTCCATCAACATAGAAGTCAGTTCTAACCTCATCACCAGTAATATCGAAACTACCTTCTACCTGTCTAATACCAATCGTATATTCAGATTCACCACTAAGTGGTTTAGTAATCTCACAACTTTCAACCTGAGTACCTTTCTCATCGATTGAATTACTAGTCAAAGCAAAGTGCACATCAACATCTGATGCATACTCATTAACTACATAAATTCTTGAAGTTGAATCCAATGAATCATAGATACTATTTACATCTTTATCTGTACTTTCGTCACCATACAAAATGTATGCCAAATCCCGAGCAAAATCATAATCATCTTTACCCTGTAGCAAATACTCAGAGCTTACCAATGTAGTAGCAACATAATCACCAACACTTATTGAACCTGATGAAATTCTGTTGAATATCTTATTCTCATCAACATCTACACCAAGAGTATCAATTGCACGGATAACAATATCTTTTCCTTCGCCACTTAATCTTGATTTAGAATTAGGTGCAATAAGCAAAGCAGTAACTATTGAAAGAGTTATTGCCAATAAAAAAGTAACTAAGGCTATAAGAATTAGTATGTAGTTATTATGTTTCTTCAAATCTATCTCCTAAAGTAATCAGATTAATAATCACTTCGCACTAATCTGATCAAGTGTCATTCCATAAGATGGAACAAAGCTGTTCATAAAGTAATCAACTTCAGGAAGACCAATCTTATCAATAGATTCTCTGATTGTTTCCTTAGCACTAATGAACTCTTTGTTACCAAAGTTTTCTTCTGCAACACATTTAAGATAAGCTGATATTCTATCTGCTGCCTTAACAAGAGCATGCACGAGTTTTGCCTCTTCTGTGTCCATCTTAGGAGCAAGAAGTGTTAAGTACTCCTCCTGCATAAAAGATGGCAAGAGACTAGCTAATGTATTAGCTGCTTCTTCCTCAACTTCCTTATATGCATTAGTTATTATCTCATTTCTGTACTTGATAGGTGTAGGCAAATCTCCTGTAATTATCTCAGTACAGTCATGATAAATGGCGAACGCCTGAACCTTATAAGGGTCAAGAACAATGTCTCCATCCTTACAGTTGTGATTATGAATAACTGTAAGAGCATGTGCAATAATTGCAACATCAAAGCTATGTTCCTTAATGTTCTCTAATCTGCTATTACGCATCAATCCCCAACGATTAATATTCTGCATTCTATCAAGCATTGCAAAAAAACCAAAATTACCCTCTTCCATTCTATTCCTCCATAAATCTAAAATCGAAATCAAATTCTGAACAGAGACTCAAAGCATGAAGTACAGAAGCTATCTGTCATTCCTGAAATATAGTCTGCAACTTTAATTGCATTATGAGCTTCTGGCTGTGGATGCGCGATCATGTAATCAGCGAAATCACGGATTACTTTTGAAGAACTACGTGATGCCTTCTCAACATCTGTAGAAGCCTCCAAGAACGCCTCAAAAAGAGCCTCAATTGTAATCTTTACAGTCTTCTCATATGTAGCAATCTTCTTAGACAAATAAATCTGCTCAACATTCTTAGTCAAGAATTCATTCATCGCACCAAAAGCATCCTTAGACATTCTAATCTCATCTCTATCAAGTGAATTGTGAATAATATCTCCAACTAGAGTATTGATAACTTCTGAATTAGTATTACCTAATCTTGTCTTAACATTTTTAGAAAGATAATCTGAATTAATAAAGCCTGCACGAATAGCATCTTCCATATCTCTTCCAACATATGCAATCTTATCCGCAAATCGTACAACACAACCTTCGAGTGTAGCTGGAGCTTCTCTATTCTTACGTCCCTTATTAACAATTGCATCAGTTGCCTTATCTCTCTTTGGAGCTAAGCAATACTCGTCGTATGTCTCACCACAGTGAGATACAATTCCATCTCTTACTTCAAATGATAAATTCAATCCATGACTGTCTTCAGTACGTTCCTCCAAAATATCGAAAACACGTAAACTCTGCTGTTCGTGCTCAAAATACAATGAAGCATCAACCTTACTTAGACAGTTATCCAAAGCACGCTCACCAGAATGACCGAAAGGAGCATGTCCTACATCATGACCCATAGCAATAGCCTGAACAAGATCAACATTCAAATTCAATGCTCTAGCGATAATTGTAGAAATGTAATTAACATAAATTACGTGCTCAATTCTTGAACAAATATGGTCATTCAAAGGATTAAAAAATACCTGTGTCTTATGTCTCAATCTTCTAAAAGACTGTGAGAAAATAATTCTTCCCATGTCTCTTTCATAATCAGATCTAATAGTACAAGGTTTCTCTTCGAAAGCTCTACCACGTGTCTGAGAAGTCTTAAATGCAAATGGAGACAAACTCTTCTCTCTGCCGTCTCTGAGCAACTGAATATACTGCATATCTTTATCATTATTCACTACTAATGGTTCAAACTTAATAGCACTGAATTCTGATTCGTACATATCAAATAATGAAGCTTCCTCCATGCTGCACCTCCAATATTAAGCTTTCTTAAGGCCTGCTGACTTAGCAAGCAAATTCTTCTTCATTCCATCGAAATCAATTGTAACAAGAGCATCACCAGCAATTGGTTCAGTCTTAATAACAATACCAACACCAAATCTACTGTGCTTAACCTTCATTCCAGCAACAATCTGTTCAGGAGCGAGCGAACCTGGACTAACTGTAGATGAACTACTGTTGCTCTGGCCCATATTCTTGAAGAAGCCCTTAGATACTGCACTATCAATTTCCTTCTTAGCTCTTGCTCGTTCAGCAGGAGATACCTCCTGTGCAGCTGGCTTCTGTGGTTCTCTAGCAGCACCCATTCTGTATACCAATTCAGGTGGAATTTCTTTCAAAAATCTTGATGGCATATTGCACTGTGTCTGACCAAAAAGCATTCTGTTCTTAGTAAGAAGAATCATGAGATTTTTCTTAGCACGAGTGATTGCTACGTACATAAGTCTTCTCTCTTCTTCGAGTTCCTGCTCACTACTCATACATTTGTAGCTAGGGAATACTCCTTCTTCTGCACCAATGATAAATACAGTACCAAACTCAAGACCCTTAGCACTATGAATTGTCATAAGCTTAACAAAGTTCTCAGTAGCTTCTGCTTCATCTCCATCTGAGTACAATGCAGCATTCTCGAGATATGCATTAAGAAGTCCAGTAAGTGTATTAACCTGCTTATTCTCCTGCGCATAGTAAGGATCATCATTCATCTCAATCAAATGGATCTCACTAAGAATTGCAGCTTCACTCTGAGCCTTCATATCATCTGTAGGTGGAGCTGTAAACTCATCACCATTACGTCTCTTCTTCTCGAATTCAACTGCTTCAGACAAGAGTTCTTTGAGGTTCTCAACTCTATCAATGAGCTCACCCTTGCTCTCACGCTCAGCGATGATACCATCAATAATTCCAGACTTGTTCTCGACCATATCGATGAACTCAGCAAATGTAAGTAAGTTCTTGTCGAGCTCATTTCTGAAAGACTCAATGAGTGCATAGAAAGACAAAAGCTTACCTGATGCTCTGCTTAACTCTGGGAATTCTATAGCTCGTGCACAAATGCTAAGACAGTCAGTATTCTCACGAAGTGCAAGCATCATAATGTTATCTACTGTAGTATCACCGATACCTCTCTTAGGAACGTTGATAATTCGCTCAAATGCGAGGTTATCCTTACTATCAGCGATAAGTCTCAAATATGCGAATACATCCTTGATTTCCTTACGGTCGTAGAATCGCATACCGCCATAAACGCGGAATGGAATACCCTTCTCACGTAGCGAACTCTCGACTGTACGTGACAAAGCATTCATTCTGTACAAGATAGCAAAGTCAGAATACTGTGTCTTACCTTTGCTAACTAATCTAGCGATTGTATCTGCAACGAAGTTCGCTTCATACTGCTGGTTATCAGCATGCATGAGGATAATTTTATCGCCGTCACTACCCTCTGTTCGGAGAGCCTTAGACTTACGATTTCTATTATTCTTAATAACGCTATTAGCAGCATCAAGAATAACCTTAGTTGATCTATAATTCTGCTCAAGTTTAATAACTTCAGCATTCTTAAAGTCCTTCTCAAAGCTAAGGATCATTCTTACATCAGCACCACGGAATGAGTAAATAGACTGATCATCATCACCTACTACGCACAAATTCTGATGTGCCTGAGACAAAAGCTTAACAGCAAGATACTGAGCTCTGTTAGTATCCTGATACTCGTCAACCATGATGTACTTAAACTTATCCTGATAGAAAGCCAAGATATCTGGATTCTGGCTCAAGAGAAGAACCATATTAACGAGGATATCATCGAAATCCATGCTGTTATTCTCAACAAGATACTTCTGGTAATGCTTATAAACATTCGCAGTATTCTTGGATAATGGATCCTGACCAACACGCTTAGCATATTCTTCAGCTGAAACCATCTCATTCTTCTGCTTAGAAATCTCAAACTGGAAATTTCTAGGCTTATAGAGCTTCTCAGAAATATTAAGATCTACCATCGCACGCTTAATAAGCTTGAGCTGATCATCCGAGTCAATGATATTAAATGACTCTGTATAACCTAATACTTCTGCATGTCTTCTAAGAATTCGCGCAAAGATAGAGTGAAATGTACCACTCCAAATGAATCTAGAACTATCACCAACAAGGCTAGTGATACGTTCCTTCATCTCATTAGCTGCCTTATTAGTAAATGTAATCGCAAGAATAGAAGAAGGTCGCACATTGTGACGCTTCATCATATAAGCAATTCGATATGTAATAACTCTAGTCTTACCTGAACCAGCACCAGCAAGAATCAAAAGTGGGCCATCAAGATGTGTAACGGCCTTCTCCTGCTCAGGATTAAGCCCTTCGAGCAAAAACGCTGCAGCATCGTCATTTGTAACAATGTTACTCGCAGGTTCATCCCCATAATTGCTACCCAAATCCTCAAGTAAGCTAAATGTATCTAACTCATCATCAAATAAATCCAAATCAATAATCTCCAATACCTATTCGAATAATCTATCGTGTGTATTATACCAAAACTATGTTCTATTAATGGTACAAATTCAACTTCTGAAATAAAAGTTTTCGCATTTCTCGAGAAAGTTTTCGAGAAGTTCGTGTGATAGTAATCACAATTAAGCAGAATAATAGAAATATATATTACTGCCCTGCCCATATAATAAACGCAATTATAAATGATATAATCTTCACGGTGAAGCGAGAACGCTTCGGGGAGGATATTTATGATTAGAATATGTAAAAATTGCGCTAGCAGAATTGTATTCGATGTAGAGAAAAATGGTCTCTACTGTGAGCGCTGCGGATCGCTATTTGACGTAAGTGACTACGGCGACGCTGACTATATCGAAAACGATGTTGTCTCTGATTTCAAGGATATGATGGATTGTAACATCTATATGTGTAATTCATGTGGCGCAGAAATCTCAATTAACGATACAGAAGCATCAACATTCTGCATTTATTGTGGAAATCCTGCAATCGTATTCTCTCGTGTTGCAAAACTTAAGAAGCCAGATGCTATTCTTCCTTTTAAAATTACCAAAGAAGACGCTATGTCTATCGTAAAAAACAGAATCCAGGATGGAGTGTTCATTCCAAAGGAAATCAAGAATTTGAAGATTGAGCAGCTCAGAGGAATTTATATTCCTTATTACATAACAAAGGTAGAAGCTGATGTGGCATCCATCATCTCATCAGAAGTACATTCAAACAAATCCACAAATACAATCTACAGTCTCCGTGCTGTAGCAGCTTCTCTTCCATGGGTTACAACGGATGCATCCTTAAAACTAAACGATAGTCTTAGCCAGCGACTTGAACCATTCTACCTAGAAGAAGCAGTTGACTTTGACGAAGACTACCTAGTTGGTTTCTATTCAGATATGTCTGACGTACAGAAAAGCAGAGCTGTGGAACAGGCAAAAGATAGAGTAAGACACGCTATCGAAGAAGATATGATGCATGATGTTAAAGGAAGCAATAAAAAAATGCAAAAGAACAGAATTTGCATCGATGTTTTCGATGAGCCTATTACAGCGATGCTCCCTGCATGGTTCCTCACATTCAGATACAAAGATAAGCCATACACATTACTCATAAATGGTCAGACTGGCAAGCTGGTTGGTGGTGTTCCTTGGAACAAAGCGCTATTTATCACACTAGTAACTGTTCTTTCGATTTTATTCTCAACGGCAGCAGTGCTACTATTCTATAATGTGTTACCAATTATATTTAGTGGTTCATCCAGAGGCAATTCCAATGGCAGACTTCTTTCACTGATAGGCGCTGGAATACTAGCTTGTTTCTCTGCTGCAGTGAAAAACATTTCATCTTCTATTAAATCTATCAAGCGAGCATCTGATAGTAACCTTACATCATTTGTAAGCAAGAGACAGAAAGGAGAGTGATTGTAATGAGATTGATCGCATCACTAATATTAGGAATTCTATTAGGAGTTGGCTTAGCGCTCATGATTATGGCTAGAAAACTCAATACTTCTAATAACTTTGGAGATACAAAAGGTTCGCTTGAAACATTCGCAGGAACTCAGACTGTATATAGAGAAAAGAAAGACAGAGTGCCAAAGAACACGGAGCTTCCTGAGATCAAGAATGAAAGATTTCTCTCTCCTTCTCAAAGATTAGTATTCAATTCTACTTCTTATAACGAAGAAGATTTTAACGATCCTAACCTCGCTAATGTTTCATGGCATAAGTGATTAGAATAGTAATTCTAAATAGTTATTAATAGACTGGTCATTTGAATTTGAATGGCCAGTCTTCTTTATGTGGAAAAGATTGTTTTCGAGACATGAAAATAGGTGCCCCGATAACCGAAGCACCTATCAGAAAATTCATTTAATCAATTATCTATTCAAATAATTATTTAACGAGTTCCATTGTATCCTGAGCAATAGCAAGCTCTTCGTTTGTAGGGATAACAACTACTGTTACCTTTGAGTCATCAGCAGAGATGATTGCTTCCTTACCACGGAGACCTGTGTTCTTAGCTGGGTCAATCTTAACGCCCATGAACTCGAGTGGCTTACACATATCTTCTCTCATGAACCATGTGTTCTCACCTACACCAGCTGTGAATACGATTACATCAACACCGCCCATTGCAGCAGCATATGAACCAATAATCTTTGTGCCCTGGTAAGCGAACATATCAAGAGCGAGCTGAGCCTTCTCGTTGCCGTCCTTAGCAGCAGCTTCGAGGTCACGGAAGTCTGATGAAACACCAGAGATACCCATAACACCTGACTTCTTGTTCATGAGTGTATCCATCTGGTCTGGTGTGAGGCCTTCCTTCTTCATGATGATAGGTACGATAGCTGGATCGATATCACCTGTTCTTGTACCCATGAGGATACCAGCAAGAGGTGTAAGACCCATTGATGTATCTACGCACTTACCAGCGTCAACAGCTGCGAAAGATGAACCGTTACCGAGGTGGCAAGTAATAACCTTGAGATCTTCAGGCTTCTTACCCAAGAACTCGCATACTCTCTTAGATACATATCTGTGTGATGTACCGTGGAAACCGTAACGACGGATCTGATACTTCTCATAGTACTCATATGGGAGACCATACATATAAGCCTTCTGTGGCATTGTCTGATGGAAAGCTGTATCAAATACTGCTACGTTAGGTGTACCAGGCATTGCAGCTTCACAAGCCTCGATACCGATGAGGTTAGCTGGGTTATGAAGAGGGCCAAGATCGAAGCACTCTCTTACTACGCGCTTAACATCCTCGTTAACAACGATTGACTCGCTGTAGTGCATACCAGCGTGAAGTACTCTGTGACCTACAGCATCAATCTCCTTAACGTCAGCGATAACACCAACCTGTGGATCAGCGAGCTGACCAAGGATCAAAGATACAGCAACCTGATGATCTGGGATTGCAGTCTCGATAACTACATCTTCCTTACCATCTCTCTTATATGTGAGCTTACCGTCGATACCGATACGCTCTGCATTACCCTTAGCAAGAACACTACCATCGTCCATGTTGAAGAGCTGGAACTTACATGATGAACTTCCGCAGTTAATAACAAGAATTTTCATGTTTATATTCTCCTTAGATTTATATTTACTAAATTGATTAGCGTTTTGTTAGCGAGCTAGTCAAATTGGAATTAGCCCTGAGCCTGAACAGCTGTAATAGCAACTGTACCAACGATATCGTCAGCGTAGCAACCTCTTGAGAGATCGTTAACTGGCATTGAGAGACCCTGAAGAACTGGACCATAAGCACCAGCGTTAGCGAGACGCTGAACGAGCTTGTAACCGATGTTACCAGCCTCGAGTGATGGGAATACCAATGTGTTAGCGTGACCAGCAACCTTTGAGTCTGGAGCCTTAAGAGCAGCAACCTCTGGAACGAGAGCAGCATCGAGCTGGAGCTCACCATCAACTACGAGATCAGGATAATTTTCCTTAGCGAGCTTAACAGCCTCAGCAACCTTTGTAACATCATCGTGCTTAGCTGAACCCATTGTTGAGTATGAAAGCATTGCAACACGTGCATCCTTACCTGTGAGTGAAGTAAATGACTCAGCAGCAAGTGAAGCAATCTCAGCAAGCTTAGCTGAATCTACGTCTGTGTTAACAGCGCAATCTGCAAATACGAAGAGACCATCCTCACCGAGTGTGCAATTAGGAACTTCCATAAGGAAGAAACCTGATACTGAAGAAATACCTGGCTTTGTCTTGAGAAGCTGGAGTGCTGGACGAATTGTGTTACCTGTTGAGTGACATGCACCAGAAACAGCACCGTCAGCATCACCGCACTTACACATGAGACATGCGTAGTACATGTAATCCTTCTCCATTGTCTCCTGAGCAATCTCTGGTGTAACACCCTTCTTACCACGGAGTTCTACAAACTTATCAATATATTTCTGCTTGTTAGGATCGTTAAATGGGTCAATAATTGTAGCGCCTGAAATATCATAACCAGCACCATTCTTAGCAATCTCTTCTGGTGTACCGATAATAATGATATCAGCGATATCTTCCTTAATAATCTTCTCAGCAGCTTCGAATGTTCTCTTGTCCATTGACTCTGGAAGAACGATAGTCTTCTTATCTGCCTTAGCTCTTGCCTTAATCTCATCAATAAAAGCCATTTTAAAGTCCTCTTTCCATCTTTATTTTAATCGCGCGTATTAATACGCGTAATAGTCGTTCAATTAGTATACTCCTGCGAGCGTCTCTTTTCAAATATTAATGGGCGGCGTACCAGTTGTGTTCCAAAGCAAATATTGGTGCGTCCCAGTACAAAGATTTGATAGTATCTGCGAAAAATTTGTACTGATATTTGTACTGGAACTCCTAAACACCCCCTCAGTACAAATATTTGATAGTATCTGCGAAAAGTTTGTACTGATATTTGTACTG
>JAKSRG010000022.1 GCA_024403735.1 Clostridia bacterium | reverse complement strand
GGAATGCAGCAATTCTGTCTTCCTCGAAGAACATGTGCTCTGTACGGCAAAGACCAATACCTTCTGCACCAAGCTCACGAGCCTTCTTAGCATCTGCTGGTGTATCAGCATTTGTTCTTACCTTAAGTGTTCTATACTTATCAGCCCAAGCCATTACTGTACCGAAGTTACCATCAATCTTAGCATCAACTGTTGGGATAATACCATCGTAGATATTACCTGTAGAACCATCGATTGAGATGTAATCACCTTCAATGAATGTCTTACCAGCAAGAGTAAACTTCTTATTCTCTTCATCCATAGCGATGTCGCCACAACCAGATACACAACATGTACCCATACCACGTGCAACTACTGCAGCGTGTGATGTCATACCACCACGAACTGTGAGGATACCCTGAGCAGCCTTCATACCTGTGATATCTTCTGGAGATGTCTCAAGTCTTACGAGAACTACCTTCTTACCAGCTTCAGCCCATGCAACTGCATCATCAGCTGTAAATACGATCTGACCACAAGCAGCTCCTGGTGAAGCACCAAGACCCTTACCCATTGGCTGAGCAGCCTTGATAGCCTTGCTATCGAACTGTGGGTGGAGAAGTGTATCGAGGTTACGAGGATCAATCATTGCAACAGCCTCAGCCTCTGTCTTATGTCCTTCCTTAACGAGGTCACAAGCAATCTGCAAAGCAGCCTGAGCTGTTCTCTTACCATTACGGCACTGGAGCATGTAGAGCTTTTTGTTCTCAACTGTAAACTCCATATCCTGCATATCGTGGTAGTGATTCTCAAGGAGATCACAAACCTTAATGAACTCTGCATAAGCCTCTGGGAATTCCTGCTCCATCTGAGCGATAGGCATTGGTGTACGTACACCAGCTACTACGTCCTCACCCTGAGCATTGATAAGGAACTCACCCATGAGCTTGTTCTCACCTGTACCAGGATCACGTGTAAATGCAACACCTGTACCAGACTCGTTATTGAGGTTACCGAATACCATTGGCATTACGTTAACAGCAGTACCCCATGAATAAGGGATATCGTTATCTCTTCTATATACGTTAGCACGTGGGTTATCCCATGACTTAAATACAGCCTCAATAGCAAGCTTGAGCTGCTCTACTGGATCTGATGGGAAGTCCTGACCAATCTGGTTCTTGTACTCAGCCTTGAACTGCTCAGCGAGTGTCTTGAGGTCAGCAGCTGTAAGATCTACGTCGAACTGTACACCCTTTTCTTCCTTCATCTTGTCGATAAGCTGCTCGAAATACTTCTTACCAACTTCCATAACTACATCAGAGAACATCTGAATAAAACGTCTGTATGAGTCATATACGAAACGCTCGAAAGCTGGATCTGGGTTACCAGCGATCATAGCAGCAACTACTTCATCATTAAGACCAAGGTTAAGGATTGTATCCATCATACCTGGCATTGAAGCTCTAGCTCCTGAACGTACTGATACGAGAAGAGGATTCTTCAAATCGCCGAACTTCTTGCCGTTGATTTTCTCCATCTGCTCAACGCCATCCATAGCCTGAGTCATAATCTCGTCATTAATCTTACGACCGTCCTCGTAGTACTTAGTACAAGCTTCTGTTGAAATTGTGAAGCCCTGTGGAACTGGAAGTCCAATCTTTGTCATCTCAGCGAGGTTTGCGCCCTTACCACCAAGAAGTTCACGCATGCTACCGTTACCTTCGGTAAACATATAAACGTATTTTGTCATCGTGAATATCCGCCTTTCATATTGTGTTACTGTTTTATAGCTTTTCACAAAAAACTATTACTTAAGGACATAAATGTCCCTACGGTCTCTATAGTATATAAAATGATTTTCATTTCTTCCACTAGAAAATCCACTAATTCACAATTTATTTTAATTTATTAAAAGTAATTTCTCTTTTATGACTTTTTGCAAATTTATATGTATTCTCGAGCGAAAACAAGCACTACCCGAAAGTAGTGCTTGAAAATCGATACTTTTTAATCAGAAATCAAACTTACCGTTGAAGAACTCATCGAGCTTATTGATTGGGAAACGGATGTTGCCTGGCTCGTACTCCATGTTCTTCATTGTGTCACGCTCACGAATTGTAACGCAACCATCTTCCTCTGAATCGAAATCGTATACTACGCAGTATGGAGTACCGATCTCATCCTGTCTTCTGTAACGCTTACCGATTGACTGTCTCTCATCGAACTCACACATGTACTTCTTTGAAAGCTGCTCGAAAACCTTTGTAGCGCCATCAGAAAGCTTGTTAGAAAGTGGGAGAACTGCAATCTTGATTGGTGCGAGGAATGGGTGGAAACGAAGTACTGTACGTACATCTTCCTTACCATCAGCAGTTGTAAGTGTCTCTTCATCATAAGCTGAGCAAAGGAATGCAAGAGTTACACGGTCTGCACCAAGAGATGGCTCGATAACATATGGAACATACTTCTCGTTCTTTGCTGCATCAAAGTAACGAAGATCCTTCTTAGAGAATTCCATGTGCTGCTTGAGGTCGTAATCTGTTCTATCAGCGATACCCCAAAGCTCACCCCAAGTACCAATTGTGTCACCATTCTGGAATGGGAACCAGAACTCGTAGTCTGTTGTAGCATTTGAATAGAATGCGAGCTCTTCTGGAGAGTGATCTCTTGTACGGAGCTCTTCTGGCTTAAGACCAAGACCTGTAAGCCACTGGTAGCAATAATCTTTCCAGTACTTGAACCACTCAAGGTCTGTACCTGGCTCACAGAAGAACTCGAGCTCCATCTGCTCGAACTCACGTGTACGGAAAATAAAGTTACCTGGTGTAATCTCGTTACGGAAAGACTTACCAATCTGGCAGATACCAAATGGGAGCTTCTTTCTTGATGAACGCTGAACGTTAGCGAAGTTAACGAAGATACCCTGAGCTGTCTCTGGTCTCAAATATACTTCATTCTTTGAATCTTCTGTAACACCCATGAATGTCTTGAACATGAGGTTGAACTTACGAACATCTGTGAACTCGTGACCACCGCATGATGGACATGGGATATTCTTCTCCTGAATGTAAGCTACGAGAGCCTTGTCATCCATACCTTCAACCTGAACATCTGTGATGTGATTCTCAGCATTAAAATCTTCAACGATCTTATCTGCTCTGTGACGACCATGGCACTGCTTACAGTCGATAAGTGGATCACTAAATCCACCAACGTGACCAGAAGCTACCCATGTCATAGGGTTCATAAGGATTGCACAGTCGAGACCTACGTTGTATGGGTTCTCCTGTACGAACTTCTTCCACCAAGCAGCCTTAACATTGTTCTTGAGCTGAACACCCAAAGGGCCGTAATCCCATGAATTAGCAAGACCACCATAGATGTCTGAACCTGGATATACAAAACCTGCTGTCTTAGCAAGTGCAACGATTTTTTCCATTGTCTTTTGTGTTGGCATATAATGCACCTTCTTCTCTAAAATTTCGGATGGAGTTTTCGATTAAGTCAAAAAATCCAAAGCACAAGAATGCAGATAATTACTCTGCGTCTTCGTCCTCAAATGTCTGTGTTGTATCGATATCATCGAACTGATCAACAACGCTGAAGAGGTTATCAACATCTGGATCTTCAGACTCTCTATCCTCATCTGCCTCTTCTGGCTCCTCGTCCTTACGCTCGAGCTGAGCCTGTAAGAGCATCTCACGCTCCATCTGACGAGCTCTCTCTGCTTCTTCTCTAGCGAGCTGCTCTTCTCTCTTCTTTGTACGTGCTTCCTTTGTCTCAGGAACAACGATTTCCTTATCGTGCATACCCTTAACACGTACTACCTTACCCTGAGCAACTTCACGGCAAGCAAGTGATACCATGTTAGAAGCCTTATCGCCGATCATTGGCTGAGCTCCGTCTACGAGCTGACGTGTTCTCTTACTAACAAGAACTGCGAGTTCGTATGCGCAATCTACTTTAGGTAACATTTTTTCCATTGATGGATCAACTAACATCTTCAATACCTCTTTCTATGTATTTAAATTTAATAAAAAACTTATTTAGTTCTCGAAAACAAACTGTCTTCGTATAAAACTCTATTTTTATAATGCTATCAGAATGAGAAAAAACTCAGAGGTCAAAACCTATCTAAACAAGAAAAAACTCAGAGGTCAAAACCTATCTAAACAAGAAAAAACTCAGAGAGTTTTTTCTATACCCTCATTTCTCTCATAGCGGCAACGTTCTGCCTTCATGATAGCAACGATGTTATCAACAGCCTCTTCAAGATTGTCGTTAACAACAACGTAATCAAACTTCTTGGCACTAAGAATTTCTTCCTTCGCCTTCTCCATTCGCATCTTGATGAGTTCATCAGTCTCAGTACCGCGACCTTTGAGACGCTCAGCGAGCTGTTCAAATGAAGGTGGCAAAATAAAGATTGATATTGCCAAAGGATACTTCTCTTCGAGAGCCAATGTTCCAGCAATTGTGATATCGAGAAGGATATCATCTCCAGCTTCAGTAGCCTTAATCAAAGGTGTGAGTGGTGTGCCGTAGTAGTTACCAACATACTCATCATACTCGAGGATTTCACCATCTGCGAGGAGCTGTTCGAACTGCTCTCTTGTTCTGAAGTAATACTCTACGCCGTCCTGCTCAGTGCCACGAGGAGCACGTGTAGTAACAGAGATTGACTGCTTACATTCAGGATATCTCTTACGTATCGCTTCAAGAATTGTTCCTTTACCAACTCCAGAAGGACCAGAAACTGAAACTATTAAACCTTTACCAGCCATCAGATTACTCCCCCTTCTCAAGTTTGTCTTTTATCTCAGATACCTCGAGCGAACTCAAGATAATGTGATCACTATCCATAACCAGAACTGAGTGACACTTCTTACCTGCACAAGCATCAACTAATACACTTCTGTCTCTTGCATCCTGGATAATTCTTCTAATTGGAGCTGAATCAGAACCAGCTACACAGAGAATTCTAGATGCTGCTACGATGTTGCCAAAACCAACATCAACAAATAGCTTTGTTCCTGCCATCTGACCTTAACTTCTCCTGTCGCACAGAACCAAAATCAAACAAGATTCTGAATCTGCTCTCTAATCTTCTCAATTTCGTTCTTCATAAGCAAAACTCGATTTGTAATCTCGAGATCATTTGCCTTTGAACCGATTGTGTTAACTTCACGATTAATCTCCTGAACAAGGAAATCCATCTTCTTACCAATCGCACCATTAGAACTAAGAATTGTTCGTGCCTGAGCGAAGTGGCTAATTAATCTTGAGAGTTCCTCATCAATAGCAGCCTTATCAGCGAAAACAGCTACCTCAGCAGCAAGTCTTGCATCATCGTAAAGAGCACGCTTCTCTGAATCAAGGATCTCATCAATACGATTAGATAATCTTTCTCTATAATCAGCAACTACCTGTGGAGCACGCTCAGCGATCTCATTACGTGTAGCCTCAAGGAATGAAACCTTCTGAAGAAGATCTGCACAAAGATTATCGCCTTCAATCTTACGCATCTGAAGCATACCATCGATTGCTTCCTTACAAACCTCTGTAAGCTCACGCATAAGTGTATCTTCATCAACATTTGCCTGACGAACTACAAGAACATCCTGATAAGATGATAATCTTGTTGCTGACAAATCATCTGGTCTACCAGTCTCTTCAGCGAGCTTCTTGATAGCCTCAGAATAAGCTCTAGCAAGACCTGTATTAACAGTTACCTCTGCAGAAGCACTCTCCTGATCCTCATAAGAAATATAAATGTCAACCTTACCTCTACTAAGCTGATCAGAAACAAGCTTACGAATTGCACTCTCAGCAAAATTAAAAAGTCTTGGCAATCTGACATTAATATCACAATAACGACTATTAACAGATTTGAGCTCCACTGTATATCTACGAGTAGCAAAAATCTTCTCAGAACGGCCGAAGCCAGTCATACTATATGCCATAAAAAACCTCAATATAAAAATGGAAAAAGCCCACTAGCTAAAGATTCTCTTCGCTCCGGTGGACCTAATTGCTGAATATTATAATATATAGGGGGTATAATTGCAAGAAAATTAAAAATTCATTCTCTCAAAACGCCTGCACCCCAGCGGTTTTCAGAGACAAAAAATTTTTGAAAGCCCCTTTTCAATTCCTCAAAAAGCAGGGTGTTTTCGAGCACTATTCATGCTGATCAATAGCTAGTGCATCATGAATTTTTGTCGATGCAAAAGCTGTCTTAATCCCGCGCACTCCTGTGATGCCTTTTGCCTTATTTAATTCCCTACTGACCTTCTCGAAAACATACTTATCACAATCCATCTTGAACTGGCTAATTCCGACAAAATCCTTCAACACCATCTTAATGCACATAGTCTCCTCGTTAGGCGCGACCTTGCATGTCTCGATGCTGTCGATATCTGAAATATTGAAAACAAAACTCTCATTATGGCGATTCAAAAAAGAACCAACCTTAGTAGTCACCGCGAAAAGCGATGCACTAGTGTTAATCTCATACTTACAATTGAAACTAGATTTAACAATTACTTTGGAATTCTTATTCCTCAAAAAGTACTGTTCATAGAGGCTCTTGCTCTTCAACTGCTGATTGAAGCTGGCCTTATAATCATCAAGACCACAGTATTCTGGATTAAATAAAGATGGAGCTTTATCAAGGCAAGCCAAGCAAATGTCATTCCCATCTATCAATGAGATTGAGCCTTGAGAATCAATCTCTCCGCCACAATTTGCGCACTGACACTTGCCAAGCCTTGAAACCTTGACAGCCTTTATATCCATCCCTTATTCCTCCAGCAAGCTGAATTCTTTCTATCCCATGTAGTTATGTTAATAGCTTTGCATCTGGTACACATCAACAAAATTGGGGATATTAAAAAATTGCCACACTTTTGCGTGATTACTCTTTTGGGAGCGCAAAAAAAACTACCCCCGTCGCACATCGTGCAACAGAGGTAGTTCCATAAATCTTTACTAATTGTTACTCGTCCTTATCGTCTTCACTCGTCTCGGACATTTCCTTCTTATCCGCTACTTCATCGTCTGAAGTCTCTTCAGAAGTTTCAGTAGTCTCATCTGAACTCTCGTCACTAGAAGCCTTAGTATTAGGAGCCTTCTCATCAGGAACCTTGCTGTTTGCTTCTTCAACAACTGTATCCTCTGAGATCTCGCTCTCCTCGAGTTGTTCAACCTCCTCAGCCTCTTCCTTCTTGGACTGGCTGTCTTTAGCATTCTTCTTCTCGAGTTCCTTAATTCGCTTCTTGAGGATCTTAGTTCCGATGTCATCAGCGATAACTTTTTCTTTCTCTTCAGTCTCGCCTTCATCCTTCTTACCCTTGCTAGAACCTAGGCTAAGGATTGGCTTACCACGCTTCTTTTTCTCACTCTCAGGTAAATGAACATAAGGTGAATCTGCGAACTGCTTATAATTGCTGTGATAGTAATTAATTGATCCATCCTTTGTATCATTCATGATTGCACCAAGGAGTGCGATACCAGACTTACGAAGTCTCTCGATACTATCAGTTACAGCAGAAATCCATACCTGATCCTGACGAACTACGAAGATTGCACAGTCGGCTGCCTGGTTAATACTCATTGAGTCTGATACCTGACCAACCGGTGCTGTATCAATGATTACGAAGTCGTAATCTGTCTTCGCGATACTGATTATCTCGAGCATCTTATAGTCGATAGCTAATCTCTTATCCTCGAGCTTTGTAGGAAGAATATCGAGATTGGAGTTAATCTTAACGATTGCTTCGTCGATTGTTGCATCACCGAAGTATACAGCATTCAAAGTATGTCTATCGTCTCTATCGTAGATGAACTTACTAGCAAGGCTAGGATTACGAACATCGAGGTCTAAGAGGAGTGTCTTGTATCCGAGCTTAGCCAATGCGTAACCGATGCTAGCAGTAATTGAACTCTTACCTTCCTGAGATGCTGAAGAGGTGATGTATACACATACGTTATCAATATCCTGAAGTCTATATACAAGTACGTGCGCACAAGCTGAGAAATATTCTTGTACACTCGAATAATCGTTAGCCGAGAAACTATTAACCTTCATGTTGAAGTATTGTTTATCGCCTGGGATTTCACCAAGAATATCGAGGTCGTACATATCCTTTACATCGTCAGCATGCAAGAATGTTGGATGTATGAAGTGCTTAATGAGGTAGTAGCCTGCAGCTGCAATAGCACCAATCAAGAAACATACTGCTACGATTTTTACGTTGATGAAGCTGAGTGTTGATGTCTTAACCTTTGGTGGATTAACTACTGAAACGTTACCAATCTTAAGTGTATCGATAAGTATATTTGGTACTACTTCAGTAATAGCATTGAGGATCATGACACCTTCATCTGGGTTATCCCATACGAGACGCATCTCGATAATCTGTGTTTTCTCGTACTGAGAAAGAGATAGATTTGGTCTAATGTCATCAGCTGTAACACCAATAAGCTGCAATCTTTCAGCTGCTGCATTAAGTGTAGTGTCGCTCTTACAAACATAGATAACTGAATCAGTCATATCCTCAGCAAGGTGAATATCAGTGGCGTTAGGGTCTGATGAATTGGCACTGAACATACCATTCTCATTAGTTGAAGTTACAGCGATAGAAGCTGTTACATAGTATTCAACTCTAGCCAAGCCCTTGATGTAGAAAGCGAAACTTATAAGAATTCCAACGAGGAAACCGAGCACAGCAAGACCAAGCATTGTTTTGAAATGCTTGAGAAGGATATACATTATATCGTCAAGACGAATAACTTGTTCCTTATTCTTGTTATCGTTTGCCATCTAACAATCTTGCTCCCTTTATTTTTTGCTTCCAGATTTCTTATCTGAAATATTACCTTCACTACTCTTTGCTTGGTCAGCCTTATTCTTACGTGTAAGCTTAATCTTATAAACAAGATAGAGCGCTGCTACGAGTACTACCAACAAAAGTATCAACGCAATCAATATGAGTATCAGATAACTTCTAACAGTCATTATGTTAACGTTGAAGCTCTGGATATCTTTTACATCTTCTACTACTATTATCGTCTTATCGCTAGATCTTTCTATCTCTAAAGTGTAAACACCTATTTCAATTCCGTTAATTTTAAATGTACTTCCGTCAGAAACCCAACTATAAACTACATTTCCATCTTTATCCTTAAGGTTAATTGTGTAACCAGTAAGAGGTGTCTTAAGAACTCTGTCGACTGTTCCAACTTCAACTCGAATAATACGATTTGAAACTACAATATTATGAACAGGCTCACTCTCAATAAGGCCCAACTGATCAACTCTAAACATAGCTACTTCACCATTAGCGATATAGCCGTTAAGGATAGTCTCTTCAGTTAGTCTGTATGTTGCGTTCTTGTTAAGACCAGTGATTACAATTGATCCGCTTCCGTCCGTCACGAAAACACGGTTCTCGCTTGGGTCATCGTCACAAGTCAAAGTGAATGCCATGTTCTTGAGCTTTATTGTATTGTCGAGCTCGTCACTAACATTCATTCGAACTGTTGTATATCCAGATTCGAGCGTCACCTGAACACCATGTTCAACACTAACTCGCTTTGTTAATGTCACTTCGCGGTCTTCGAGGACAGGTGCTGCATATCCAAATGGGAGATTACGAGGAACTAATGTAAAATCGCCCAAATATAAGTTCGAACTAATACCAAATCCTTCTTCGTTACATGTAATCGAATCAACAACAGAACCATTAGCGTATCTAATAGTGCCATCAGCTGTTCGAACATCGCCATTTGCAACGACATCGATTATTACACCTTCAAGGCCTACACCAGTCTCTAGGTCATTAATCTGAACTTCAAAATTATTCTTAGATGCACCGAGTGGAATCTCAACAACAAGCGGATCACTCCACTCATAAGATTCTTCTACATCGAAATAAACATCGACAAAAGAGTCATAACCTGGGATCTCATTTGTTAAGTGCAAGTAGTACTGACCCTTTGAGATTTTCTCAGGAAGGTAGAACCAACCGCCCTCAGTAGTTGAGAACTCAGTGTATGAGATTGGAGTTGGGTAGTGAGTTGTAAGTGTCTGCTTTGTACCACCAACAAGGAACAACTCAAATATCGCATTCTCAATTTTGATGTGCTGATTTGTATCTTCATCGACAAGGACAGCGTAAATCGCTGCTCTGTCACGATCGTCTTTATCTGGTTCAATATAAGTAGTTGTGACCTCGGTATATCCACCGCCGCCTCCACCACCGCCATCTTGGTCAGGAACTGGAGTAGGTGTTGGTGTAGGCGTAGGTGTTGGGCTTGGTCCGTCATAACCATCGTATGGATTATAGTCGTAATCGTAGCCACCGTGATTATATCCGTTATAATCGTCTAACTCCTCGTCACCCTTGTTAACTAGGAAATACAAGACAAAAAACATCAGCACAAGAAGAACTACCATCATTAAGACAGTAATAACATCAACCATTGATTTCCAATAGCTTACTTGTTCATTCTCTCGTAGCCTTCTTCTCATTTACCCTAATGCACTCACAAATAATAATTATTTAGGACTTACAGTACCTTCTTCTGAATCGTTATAGTACTTAAGCATTGTGGAATAGTACTTAACCTGAAGTTCCTTCATCTGACTTTCCTCAGTAGGAATTACATGATTATGGAAATCATTGAGAAACAGGAACATATCACGAAGAAGAATATTCCAGCAGTACTTATATACTAAGTTGAAACAGATAGACAAAATAAGACCAACAATGGAAGTATAGAAGGCAACCTGAATACCACTAATCAAAGTCTTAAGACTTGTAAGTGCTGCCACGTCTGAACTGAAACCGATACTTCCAATACCGATAATGA
Organism: Clostridia bacterium; assembly: GCA_024403735.1. GTDB lineage: Bacteria > Bacillota > Clostridia > Saccharofermentanales > Saccharofermentanaceae > Saccharofermentans. Next base: position 37,118 of record JAKSRG010000022.1, on the reverse strand, counting down.
GACCTACGAATGTTCCAAGGATACCGATACCTGTAAGTGTCTCTGGAATCTGACTTACTGTTCCCTTATTTGTCCTGATGGAAACAGAGTCTTCGTTAATATAGTCTTCAATATCAGGAAGAACAGTATTAGGCTTACGCTTACGTTCTTTTACTAAATTCTTAAATAACGAGAACTCTTTATCAAGTGAATCGAGCGCGAACAAATTATCATCTCTGGATAAAGCAATCCAAAGATCGTTCGTCTGAATTTCATTTTTATTGATGTGAATTGTTGCTCGAGCAATCTGGAAAGATTTGCTATAACGACTAACCTGAAGAATTCCAAAGATATAGCCGAGTAGCATAAATACTGATTGAATTATGACAAAAACAAGCGAGAGTACGTCTGGTGAGAATACCATAAGTAACCCGCATACAATTACAAAAAAGAATCCAATAATAAGAGTTTCTTTCTTCAAGTTGAACCTCACTTCCGCTTTGCCGAGCGTAATACTATTCAAAGTATTATAAAAAAATCAAAAGTCCTTGTTCAACTAAAATGGAAGAAACTAACAAAATCTTAACAAAACCGACATAATCAAATCTCAGGGATAACTGTACCGCTAATACGTGCGTTGATAGCAAGTTCAGTTCTTGTAGCAAAGCCTGTTTTCTCGAGCATGTGATTAATATGTGTACGTACAGTAGCAAAACTAATATGGAGAGCGTCTGCAATCTCCTGATCTGAACAGCCAGTTGATAGTACTCTGAGAACTTCTAGTTCACGCTCAGTCAAATCACTACATGAAGCTAATCCGAGCTTAACCTCTGGTGTCTTATCAGGGTATACGTGCTCACCAGCCATTGTTCGATCCATAACATCGAGGAGTGGCTTATCTTCAACTTCCTTGTACCAGAAACTATCTACACCAGCTTCTCTAGCTCGCTCTAGAAAACTTACTTCTGGCATTGAAGTAACGATAAGAATTTTGATAGCAGGCTTTAGCTTTTTGATCTCAGCAGCTGCATCAAGACCATTAGAACCATCTGCCATAACAATATCCATGATAATAAGGTCAATGTCATTACTTAAGACATACATATCAGCTGCTGCAGCTGACTGAATTGACTTCACTAGTGTGTAGTTATCAGATGAATTAACAATCATCTCAAATAACTGTCTTGGCATATTCTGATCATCAACAATCATTACTTTGTATGGCATAAAATATCTCCTCTTCTTGTAGTCCCTCTATACTACTAATTCATCATAACACTAATTTATAGAATACTCTTAAGCATCAAGTTAAATTCAGGATGCGAGATTATAACCATTCTGTATCCCGTCTCAGCAGACTGTCTGCGGATATTAAGAAGTCCTCCACTCTCGTGAACCGCATTAGTCGGAGCAACACCGTTATTTCTGAACACCATAGATCTGAAATCATTTGATATATTAACATACACAGTATCACCGTGCGCATGTCTCATAGTATTTGTAATACATTCGTGGAGTGTATTAGCTAACAAAACCAATACTGAATTACTAACATGAGTGCTATTAGATAGAAGCATCTCATCGTTAACATCGCCTTCCCACACGAGCTTAATACCAATATCATCAGCAGCTGACAGAATTGAATTAAGTGGGTTCTCAACAGTATCAGTCTGCGGATTAGATAATAGTGTGAGATTAGCAATCCATAAGTTTCTAATAGCTTCGATATCGCCTTCGCCTGTCGCGAGATATCTACGAGCAGCAATTAAGTTCTCACCGAGCTTATCGTGAACCTTAATCTTAGCTGCGAGTATTTCCTTCTTAATCGTAACCTGCTTAATACTCTCACCTAACTGGCTAAGGTACTTCTGCTGTTTACGAAGTTCTACCTGCTTGGAGTAAAGCTCGCGTGTTTTCGAGTACTCCTCAGTAATATCAGCAACTTTGAGCTCATAGTAAACTCCGAACTCGTCCTTAACAGCTGTATTTCTGAACGAGAAAACAGCATCACCCGAACTAATAACGATGAGGTCCTCTTCGTTGATGATAACGCTATCCTCAGGAACAATCTTCAAGTTACGAACATCGTTATAGAAATCAATAGCATTCTTGATTACTGAACCAGTTAGCGCATACGCAATCTCACTCATCGTAGTGTTGATGATATAAATTCTACCTTCCTGGTCGTAGTAGCAAAGGCCCTCTGGAAGAGCGTCCATACTATGTTTGATAGAAAAAGCTGACAAATGTGATGCCCACCAAGTCGCGAGCTCGACTGTTCGGTAGAGTGAATAGCTGACCATAACGACAAGAATATCAACGATTATCGCTGCTTCGATATCGTATATTAATGGCAGTTCACCACCAACTCTGACACCTGCTATCACTCGCTCGACTTGGACACCGCTGGCTATGATGTTATAGCCAACAACAATCTGCAAAACGAGCAAGATAGAAGAAACCTTACGTTCCTTAAAAGCATCTGGCTGCAAGAATGAGAAAGCGAGCAAAGCAATGTTATTAACCTCTGTTAAGAAGAACAACAGCAAATAGAATATGCGGGCTTCAATTGGAACTTCAAAATACGAAATCAATTCTCTTCACCCTCCTTCTTATCAAAGGAGATAGTAATAACAGCACTTATTGTATCGCCATCAACCTTAATATGTTCACTATTCTCTGGAAGGCTAGTAGCTCCATCGATCATCATTCTGACCTTGAGATCCTTAGATGAAGTATCTACGTGGATATAGCATGACTTAGCATCTGGGATCATGTGATCAATAACTTTCTGAACCAATCTATAAGTCTCAATAACAGCAGTAGAAGAGATATGAACCTTCTTACCGTAGTTAACTGCTGCATTAATTCCATAGTATCGCAGGAACTCAGTTGTCTCGTTGAGTGCCAAAACGAGCTCCTTCGAATCAATCGCACCAGTAGTTCTAGCGAGCAAGATTAAGTTACTCTGGCGCTTGATATAAGCATTATAAATAGCCGCTAGTGATAGTCTATGTCTAAAGTCCTGCTCACTATCGTCATCTTCAAGGATTTGTCTGATCTTAGCAGCCTGCTCGGCTGTCTCACTAGAGATCTCATCATAAATAGAGTTAAGCGCTTCGTATCTAGCTTCATCAGTCTTGATACTATTCTCTGACTTCTTAAGTTCGTTACCTTCCTTAAGCGCATCAGTAATACCCTGAATTTCATGATTAAGCACGTTAATCTCAGTATAGTCATCTACCCAGTACACGCTACCGCCAGGGATAAGCATATGCTGGAGACGATAGTCTTCCTGCTTAACGTAACCCGCGGATACACTATGCTCCAATTCACGAGCATTATCAGATGAATACTTAATATCGCCGTCAACATCTTCAATCTGAACAAGAAGTGTGGACTTCTCGAAAAATCTCTTATACTGTCTATTAGATGGTAGTAATCCTACCTGAATAAGACCTTCAAGTACTGCGATTGTAGTAAAAATCTGTATTTCTGGGATGTTATAGATTTTCGTATCCAAAATCACAAGTTCCCTACCGGTCATAATAAGAATACTGAGAGTTCCACCAATAACTATAGGAATGGCAGGAACAATAAGTCTATGCCATATTCTAGATAATCTAGTCTGTCTAACGATAACAACTACACATAGTATTGTTAGTACAACAAACCAAATCAAAACGAGATAATATCCCCAGTTATGTGAATACTTCTCAGCTTCAATCGGATAATTAGGATCGAACTTAAACACATACTCATGGAAATCATTAGTGAATACTAATACTAGATTAAAAGCAGCTGGAATAATCGCCAAATAATTCTTCTTATCAATTGGCTCGTATTCATTAGTATTAATGCTGCAAATGATGTAAAAAAGCAGCATTGGAAATAGCGTGAACGGAATGTAATAACCATACCAACAATATCTAGCAATTGCTGGGAACTGGTATAAGATATCGTAACGGAACAACTGAAGAATTAGGAGTAAAACCATGGAACTAGCAAGTACTCGTATGGAGATTTTCATACGTTTACTGATAAGTCGACGTTCAACAATAAGCCACCATACAATAATCATGGCTGAATAGAATACCTGCTCGAAGTAAAGCACGCCGTTGTTTTCGAACACTACTTTACCAATACCAAAAAGCAGAAAAAAGCCAAAGAAAAACGGAGAATAGTTTCTCTTGGCATACTCAACTATTGAACTGAAAGATTTCTTAACTCTAACAAATAGTTCCACTCGCTTGATACCTCTTAATTTAGTCGCACAGGCATAAATTTAAGATAATCAGCAGCGATACATTTGAACTCAGTATTCACAATAGTGTCCTCAACGATTAGACGCTGACCTAATCCGTGAAGATGACCGTACACACATAAATCAATAGAAGCTTCTGTAATCTTGGTTACGAATTCATTCTTAAGATATGTCTTAATGATAGGTGGATAATGCATCATGAGTATCCATTTGTGGGCATGCTCAGGATCGATGCGCTTCATATCAGCGATGCATAAATCTAATCTAGCTAACTCGCGCTCAAAAATCTTCTTATCCTCAGAAGTGAACTCAGAATCATTAGGAAGTATCCAGCCACGTGTAGCAGAGATAACTGCATCTTCTACCTGGACAGCCTTATTTTGAAGGAAACTAACAGTAGTAAATCCCTTGCTAATCATATGATTCTCAAGCTTACGAAGTGTAGTCCACCAATAATCGTGATTACCTCTAGATATCAATTTAGCTCCTGGAAGTGAATTAATAAAATCAAAGTCCTTATCTACTTCACTAAGATAAGTAGCCCAAGACACGTCACCAGGAACGAGGACTGTATCCTCTGGTTTAATAACAGCACGCCAATTCTCTTCAATTCGCTCCATGTAGTGATCCCATGAAGAACCAAATACGTCCATCGGCTTATCAATAGCCTTAGCAATATGTAAATCCGATAAACCGTAAATCGCCATGCGTGTTTTCCCTTCCTCTAGATAATCACAAATGAACTTGGATATCCAAAAAGAAAAGCCCTTAGACTATTCACCCTTACCATGAAAATGCTCATAAATACTGTCGGCATTCTCAGCAGAAATAGTAGGACATTCAAGGAGTTGCTCCTTGCTCGCCTCGGATATCGCCTTTATTGTACCAAAAGTAGCCAGTAATTTCTTTCTCTTAGCTGGACCAATTCCAGGAATCTCTTCAAGTTTGTACTTAAGATTACGCTTTGTAGCTAACTTGCGCTGGTAAGAGATAGCAAATCTGTGCACTTCATTCTGCACAGCAGTCAAAAATCTTAGTAGCAAAAGCTCGTCGTCATTGAGGTTATCCTTATCAAGGAAAATCTCTGTACCATCGAGAAGAACGAGACCTGCAGTCTTATGCTTACGGTTTTTGAACATACCAGCGAGCATAACCTTATTACTAAGGCCGAGCTCAGTGATAACTGAATTAACAGCTGATAGCTGACCCTTACCACCATCGACTAATATCAATTCTGGATAAGTAAATCCGTCGTCTGAATTATGAGCAAATCTTCTAGTTAATGCCTCGCGCATAGACGCGAAGTCATCCTGCTCGGTGACAGTCTTCATCTTGAATAGTCTATAAGACTGTTTATCTGCTTTACCGTTAGTAAATACAACCATACCTGCGCAGATATCGTCATTACCAAGGTTAGAAATATCAAATGATTCAATACGCTTGATAGTTCCTTCTTCGCAGCCCATAACTCGTTCGATTACTCGAACTGCTGCTTCTGGATTACTGCCTGCTCCACCACCGCGAAGAATTCGACGTGTCATCATCTCACGAGCATTAAGATTAGCCATCTTCTGAAGCTGATTAAGCTCACCACGCTCAGGGACATGGATTGTTACCTTATGTCCAGCAAGTACAGACAAAGACTCTTCGATATTATCTTCTTCATTCTCCTCATATGGGAGTTCTGGAACTGTAATAGTCTCAGGAATATATGGTGCGTTAACGTAATACTGAACAAGGAAATTCGCGAGAAGTTCAGCATTAGTTGAACCTTCAGAAGGCATGAAGTAAGTTGAAGATCCTACTACGCGACCATCTCTTAGTTCGAGCTTACGAATACATGACTCGCCTGCATCAGTATAAATACCTACACTATCAACGTCACGGCGAACATTCATGAATACGCGCTGGCTTTTCGTGATGTTTTCGAGCGCGAATAAGCGGTCACGATATACCATTGCTCGCTCAAAGTCGAAATTCTCTGATGCCTCTTCCATCTGAGTTCGGATCTTATCTGAGATACCATCATAGCGACCACGGAAGAAATCAACGATTTCCTTCATCATTGTCAAGTATTCCTCAGCATTAACGCCGCCATTACAAGGCGCTAGGCACTTGCCAATATGATGATTGAGGCATGGGCGCTCCTTACCTATATCTCTAGGTAGTTGTCTTGAACACTTCTTCAATGGGAAGATTGAATCAATTGCCTTAAGGAAAACAAACAAATCGCCATTCATGTAAGGTCCAAAATAGAGCGCGCCCTTGCTACGAGCATCTTCATCTGGACGGAAGACCTTCATAACGCGAGGGAATGCTTCATTCATAGTGATACAAACATATGGATATCCCTTATCATCGCGAAGAAGGATATTGTAATGTGGCTGGTAACGTTTGATTAGGTTAGCTTCAAGGAGCAAAGCTTCAGCCTCAGTGCCGACAACCACGTATTCAAAGTCAGCTACATGGGATACCATTGCTCGAACTTTGTTGTTGGATATTTCGTGGTTACCGAAGTAGGAACGAAGTCGGTTGCGAAGTTTCTTCGCTTTTCCAACATAAATAACAGAACCCGAAGCATCCTTCATCAGGTATACTCCAGGCTCTAAAGGTACTAAATCTAAACGTGCGTCGAAATTACTCATGAAACCTTTGGATTGTTAAGGTAGCTAATGAGCTCATCAACAGCCTCACGTGCATCTACGCCATCTGCGTTGATGTCAATGTTAACGCCATTCTCAATACCGAGTGACATAACGCCAAGCAAGCTCTTAGCATTAGCGCGGCGACCATCTCTTGTCAAATAAATTGTGCTTTTGAAACTTGATGCCTTCTGAATAAGCATAGCTACAGCCTTCATTTGGAGTGCTTCCTCACACTGAAAAACTACTGTCTCTTGTACCATAAGCATCCTCCTTGAGAAACGCGAAAATTAATTGCAGGATAAACTGCAAATTAAGTATATTTTCACCCATATAAATAGTCAACAAAGAAACGGCTCGACAAAACTTTTTCGTGGATTTAATGCAAAAAGAGAAAAGTTTGGAATTTCTTTTGTCTATTTTCACAACTCGATTTTATACAAGTCAGCGTCCTTACCCTGACCATAGTAATCCTTGCGTGTTCCATACAATACAAAACCACATTTCTCGTATAAAGAAATCGCCTTGTAATTGTCGTGATTAACCTCAAGGAAAATAGTCTTCACGCCCTTCTCCTTCATGAAGCTAATGAACGCATCCATAATCTTAGTCGCAACACCAATTCGTCTATACTTACCAAATACGCAGAGATTGCCAACTTCAGCCTCATCGATAACCCATGATGCGCCGATATAGCCCAAAACCTCGTTAGTGAGCTTGTCTACAGCTACAAGAGCAACCTTATTATCGTCGTTAATTAGGGCCTTAACAGCCTCAAATGTCCATGGATGATCAATTCCCTCTGCCTCGAGGACATTAATTGTCGATGCCTCAGATAACTGTGCCTCGCGTACCTGAACTTCGATTGGCTTCTTAAATCTCTCAGCCTGTGACTTCGCGCAATACTTAGGTGCGAGCTTGAGCGCTGATACAATTTCGCCTCTGTTAATCATGTTAGCTGCTGTAATAGCGATACCCTTAGGAAGGATTACCGCGCCACCAGCATAATCGAAGTCGATACCCTTAGTATCCTCAAGTCCACTAATATATGTTGATATTGCATCTGCACCATTACCACATACGAGTACCATCGAACCAGCATCCAAAACTTCGAATAGCTTGTTCATGATATCTTCAATCGCATATGCATTTTCAGGAACTACTGGATTAATCTCTTTGTCATAGACCGCACCGAAAACACGCTTATTTCTTGCATCAAAGCATGAAAGAATATATGTCTTGCCGTTATCGAAAACAGCCTCGACACTTCTAGCGAGTGCCTCAGTAGATGAGATAGCAACTGTATCCTTATCAGTTACAACTGCCATTCCCTTGATTGTTGATACGCCAATTCTGATGCCAGTAAAAGAACCTGGTCCTACTGTAACTGCGTAATAATCAACATCATTCTGATTAGTCTTGGACTCATTCATTACTTCTGAGATAAGAGGCAAAATAACCTCCGAATGTGTACGCTTCTCAAGTGACAATCTATATGAGAGTTCCTTAACGTCGAGATTATTAATCTCGTACACACCTGCACTACAAGATGAATTAGATGTATCACATACAAGAACGCGCATAACTCAACCTCTCTTCTCACAAATGCTAGTAATCTTACTTAGCTTATCACTATTAAAGGAATTCTCATCAAAAGAAATCTCAATATTTCGCTTATCACCTACACCACGAATCTCGAGATGAATAGTATTCTCTGGGAGGAGTTCGTCAATAATGCTACTCCACTCAATAATGCAGATACCTTCATTGTAGAAATACTCGTCTAGGCCACTATCAAGGAAATCATCTGGACCTTCTAATCTATATGTATCGAAGTGATAGACTGGTAGTCTTCCTCCGAGATACTCATTAACAATTGTAAAAGTAGGACTACATACATGACTAGTTACACCCATCTCCTGGCTGAAACCTCTAGTAAATACAGTCTTACCAGCTCCAAGGTCACCATCGAGCGCAATAATATCACCTGGCTCCAAAATCTTAGCGAAATCCATACCAAGTTCGAGTGTTTCCTGTTCTGAGTTAGAAACTATATTAAATGTCATCTGCATCCTCTTGTAGTCTAATATTACTTCGCATATACAGGGATCTTACCTGTAGCAGCTTGTTTTCCAAATGTACTATCGCCATCAACCATTACAATATCAAGGCCAGCAAGATAAGGACCAACGGCCTTACTAAGATATCCAAAAATCTCTTCGCTGTCGCCATTGTGATCAACAATAAATAACCACTTTGGCTTATCTTCGCCTTCATACTGCATAAGCTGAATTGTAATCTTGAATACTTCTTCAAAGCTAGAACCGAGCTCAATAGTAGCATTGCCAAGACCTTCTGGAAGCGCCTCAGGATCACCAACCTTAACGTTAGATAAAGATGAAGCTGACTTAGTAGCAGTTCCTTCAGCGCCACCGTTATTAGCAGGCACAACACCTTCAGCTACGAGCTGAGTAACTACAGCCTGGATCATCTCCTGACCGAAGATAACTTCCTCCTTACCAGGGTTAAGAACAAATCCATTAACCTTACTCTTCTCATTAATTACGAGATCAGCGAGGTCCATAAATGTAGCAACCAATCCATTCTGGTTAGCTGCACCAAATGCCTCATTGAATGAATATGTATCGGCGTATACAACCTGATAAATCTTACCGTCATTACCAGTAACAGCATGGAACTGCATCTTGTCCTTAATCTCACCATTAACAGGCAAAATGAGCTTGGCATTCAATATTGCTGTAAGAACTTTGAGCATATTCTCTTCGTTATTAGTCTCACGAAGAAGCTTCATTGCCATTATAAGTTCAGGGTTCTTAATGTCATTTGGATTATCCATCTTATTAGGCTCCTTAATCCCAAGTAATGAAGTAGTCTTAGTAGTCAGATATTAGTTACCGAACAAAGCTGTACAAATTCCAAGGAAGATTGGAACTGTAATGATCATGAGAGCTACTGTCTGAGTGAAGTTACGAGCGCAAAGCTTAGGTGCGCAATTGTACTTCTCACAGAAAATAACATTGATTGAGCTTGTTGGAAGTGCTGTCATCAGGATAATTGTAGTCGCTGTAACAGGCATCATATAGAACTTACTGCGAACGATTAATACTGCAATAAGCATAATTGTTGGGAATATCAAAAGTCTGAATGCTGTAGACAAGTATGAAATCTTATCTGTAAAAAGCTTCTTAACATCAATTGTAGAAAGAGTTGAACCAACGATAATCATCGCCATTGGCACAGTCATATTACCTACAAGATCAATTGACTCTCTAACCTGAACAGGCATTCTCCATGGAACTGCATAGAGGACAAGTGCTGCAATTGTAGCGATTGTTACTGGGTTCCAAAGGATATTTCTGATGTTAGCTTTACGACCGGAAATCTTATGGTCGCCATAGCTATACATGAAGATGTTGTATACCATGTTGAAGCATGAAGCGAGAATGAGACCCTTGTTACCAAAAAGGCCCTGCATAATTGGAATACCTACGAAGCCTGAGTTCATGAATACAGCTGTAGACACAAGTACTCTCTTCTCCTGGTCGCCAATCTTCATCTTCTTTACGAGAATTCGCATACCAATAATTGAGAAAGCAAAATAGCATGTAGCAGCACCAACTACTGCGAGAAGACCCATAGTCATCTCCTTAGAGTATTCGTGCTGACTTGAAGAAATAAGGTTAAATGGAATTACTGCGTTAACAAGGATGTTAGTCAAACCCTGCTGGATTCGCTCATCGATGATACGCATTTTTCTTAATACAATACCGAGAACAATAAGTACAACCATCTGTACAAAAGTTATTAACAACGGTGACATTGTACGCCTCCACAATCATGTTAGTTCAGTTTTCTACATCAATAATTTATATCACAAATATGCTATCTAAACATATATGCGATTTAACTAATAGTTGCCTATATGTTGAATACTATTAGCGACACTTATTATAAACCCGCAATCAAGAACCTACAAACATATACAAGCGCTGAGGAAGTTCTAGTCCTGGATTTAGCACTACTGGCGCCCTAAACACCCTCTCAGTACAAATATTTGATAGTATCTGCGAAAAGTTTGTACTGATATTTGTACTGAGCACCTTAAACACCCCCTCAGTACAAATATTTGATAGTATCCGTGGAAAGTTTGTACTGATATTTGTACTGAGCACCTTAAACACCCTCTCAGTACAAATATTTGATAGTATCCGCGGAAAATTTGTACTGATATTTGTACTGAGCACCTTAAACACCCTCTCAGTACAAATATTTGATAGTATCTGCGGAAAATTTATGCTGATATTTGTACTGGAACGCAGACAATGCTGAACGCCTGTAATCTGACCCAATAGAAAACACCCGCAGACCTTATAGTCTACGGGTGTCTTCAAGTTTTCCGTTATTGTTAGTATGAATTATCTTCTGTAAAGTCTATTCAAATCCTTGTACCAAGCATTATCGATAGACTGGAGATCGTCATTAGAGAATCTAATCATCCAGTTACCATTAGCAGTACCTGGTGTATTCATTCTTGTATCTCCACCATAGCCGAGCTGATCCTGAACAGGAACAATTACGATATCAGCGTGGCTCATCCAAAGTGTCTTGATGATTGCACGGCAAGAAGCACTTCTTGTACCACCATCACCCCAGTTATTACCTTCGAAGCCACAATACTTGAGACACTCGTTACGCTCAGCCTCATTAACTTCCCAGAGCCATCCGAGGAGTGTGTTGTTATCATGTGTACCTGTATAAGCTACGCAGTTAGCTGGATAGTTATGTGGGAGGTATACGCAATCGTCATTAGGATTAAATGCGAACTGCATAACCTTCATTCCAGGAAGACCACAAACCTTCATGAACTCTACGAGGTCTGGTGTCATCTCGCCAAGATCCTCAGCGATAATTCTGGAACTATCACCAAATCTCTTATCCATCTCATGGAAGAAATCCATTCCAGGACCCTTAACCCACTCACCTTCACGAGCTGTCTTAGCGCCTGCAATAACTTCCCAATATGAACTGAATGCACGGAAATGGTCGATACGAACGATATCGTAGAGCTTATAGTTCTCAGCAATTCTGTTCATCCACCAATCGTAGTTAGTCTTCTTGTGCTTAGCCCAATCGTAGATAGGATTACCCCAAAGCTGTCCATCTTCACAGAAGTAATCAGGTGGTACGCCTGCGACCTTCTCGAAAATCTCCTCGCTAGCCTTATCCTTAGCCATCTTGAACAAATCACGATTTGCCCATACATCTGATGAATCACCTGATACGTAGATTGGCATATCACCAACAATCTTGATACCAAGCTCATTAATCTGTGACTTAATATCTGCCCACTCTGTGCAGAACAAATACTGAACATATGCGTGGAATAGATAGTTATCTTCCTTACGAACCTCTTCGAGAGCCTTCTTGTCGTAATTCTTAAGCTTCTCGTCTGACCACTCCCACCAAGGCTTAGAATAGTTGGCATCCTTGATTGCAAGATACATTGCAACGTCATCTACCCACTTATTCTCATTGATGAATGTTCTTACGTTATTTTTAAGATTCTCATCTGCTCTTGTATAGCTAAGTCTTAAAAGTTTCTCGCGCTGAACTCGGATGAAATCGTAATCAATTCTCCACTTGTTAACGTTATACTCAGCTCCTACTACCTCATCTGCTCTGAGAAGACCCTTAGTCATAAGTCTTCTAGGGTCAATAAATAACCAGTTACCAGCAAATGCTGAAAAACTCTGATATGGTGAGTTACCCATACCAGGATATGAGAAAGGAAGTACCTGCCAATAAGTCATTCCCTGTGACTTAAGCTGCTTAGCAAAAGCAATTGCCTCCTCTCCAAAAACTCCAATGCCAAATGGACCTGGCAAAGAAGCGATGTGCATCAAAACACCTGAACCCCTCTTCATCCTTACCTCCGAACTACTTGCCCAAAATCAAACGCGCCACTGGGGCAACATTTGTACTTTATTATAATAAGACAAACTGATATAATATTTTGCGTTTCACTGGTTTATTATACACTATGTGTTCAGAAATAAATTTTAATTTACTATTAACAAAATTGAGGTATTAACATGAGTTACACAGCTGAAGAAGAAATCAAGAGACGTCGTACCTTCGCCATTATCTCACACCCTGATGCTGGTAAAACAACTATGACAGAGAAGCTTCTCCTTTACGGTGGAGCTATCCATATGGCTGGTTCTGTTAAAGCTCGTAAGGCTGCCAAGCATGCTACATCAGACTGGATGGAAATTGAGAAACAGCGTGGTATCTCTGTAACATCATCAGTAATGCAGTTCAACTATGATGGCTTCTGCATCAACATTCTTGATACTCCTGGTCACCAGGACTTCTCAGAAGATACATACCGTACACTTTGCGCAGCTGATGCTGCAGTAATGCTTCTTGACGGCGCGAAAGGTGTCGAGGCTCAGACAGTTAAGCTCTTCCACGTTTGTCGTCAGCGTCATATTCCTATTTTCACATTCATCAACAAGATGGACCGTGCTGCTAAGAACCCATTTGACCTTATTGACGAACTTGAGAAGGTACTCGGTATCCGTTCAACACCAATCAACTGGCCTATCGGTACAGATGGTGACTTCGAGGGTGTTTTCGAGCGCGAGACAGGTTCAGTACTCCTCTTCGATAGTTCAAATGAGGACCACGGTGCATCAATGGTTAAGCACGCTTCTACTGGTATCGATGATCCAGCACTCAAGGAAATGATGTCACCTGATCACTACGAGACACTTTGCAGTGATATCGAGCTCCTCGATATGGCTGGTGACGAGTTCGACCTCGACAGAGTACTCAAGGGTGAACTTACTCCTGTATTCTTCGGTTCTGCTATCACTAACTTCGGTGTTGAGCCATTCCTTAAGAAGTTCCTCGAGATCTCACCTGCTCCACAGCCATACCACATGACTGAGACAAATGGTAACGATGATTTCATCGAGCCAACTTCACCAGACTTTACTGGTTTCGTGTTTAAAATTCAGGCTAACATGGATCCTAAGCACCGTGACCGTATGGCATTCGTTCGTATCTGCTCAGGTAAGTATGAGAAGAACATGAACGTTACACATATGAGACTTGGAAGTAAGATTACTCTTGCTCAGCCACAGCAGTTCATGGCTCAAGACCGTTCAATTGTTGAAGATGCATACGCTGGTGATATCATCGGTATCTTCGATCCAGGTCTCTTCAGAATTGGTGATACTCTTATTGGTAACAACAAGAAGTTCCACTTCGATCCAATCCCAGTATTCCCACCTGAGAACTTTAATAAAGTTCAGCCTAAGGACTCAATGAAGCGTAAGCAGTTCCTCAAGGGAATTGAGCAGTTATCAGAAGAAGGTGCTGTACAGCTTTACAAGCAGCCTGATATCGGTACTGAGACTTATATCATGGGTGTAGTAGGTGTCCTCCAGTTCGAAGTACTCGAGCATCGCTTGAAAGCAGAATATGGAGTTGATATTATTAGAACACCTCTTACTTATCGTCTTGCACGTTGGGTTAAGAGTGAAGCAAAGCCTGATTTTGATTATCATGACTTAACACTCACATCAACATCACTTCTCGTTCTCGACCGTGATGATGAGCCAGTAGTACTCTTCGAGTCTGAGTGGGCTATCGACTGGGCTGTTGAGCATAACAAGGAATTGGAGCTCCGCTTCGAGGATATTCACTCAAAGTAATCCGAGTGAATTATTAAATTGATACCAATGAATGGTATATATATGAAGAAAAATGACCTCGCCTTTTGAGTTTGTGGCGAGGCCATTTTTATTGGCTTGATTTAAGTTTTAGTGGTTGTTTTCGAGCAGTTCGCCGAACATTACTTATTGAGCTCGGCCTTAATGAACTGACCAAAGAGTGTCAAATCCTCTGAATTCTCGTAGAACATTGGTGGAATGAGCTTGTCATCATAGTTGTTAGCTGTCCAGCTGATGTTGTTAGAATTAAGAAGCTCAACAACTGGCTTACCGAACTCGTCCGCTGTGGACTTATAGATATCTGTAGCTACATCTGTATCAGCATAACCCCATGCAGTAACAATCAAAGGTCTGTTGTAACTATAAGAAGCAATTACATCAGCGTAATCGTCGTTACCTGGGAAGATGTGCATTGAGATAGCAAGATTGTCATCCTTAAGTTCGATATCGTCTGCCCAATTAATGTCATAACACTTATTAGTACTTGATACGATAATGAGCTGATTAGCACCCTGCTCACGGATTGTAGCGATGAACTCGTTAGTAAGTTCAGCCCACTGCTCACTATCAACGCCTACTGGCTCGTTATAAATCTCGAAGATTACATTTGGAGTATTGTAGTAGTGCTTAGCGAGCTGCTTCCAGAACTCGTTAGTCTTATCTGCAACGTGGTTAGAGATATCAACGAGGTTATCGCCTTCACCAGTAATAGGATCACCAGCGCAGTCCCAGTCGATGATTACATACTTATCCTTCTCGCCTGCCCACTTGATGATGAGGTCGAGAAATCTCCACATATAATACTTATCATCGATAAATCTACTAGGATTAACTGGAACACGAATTACATTGCCACCAAAATCCAAGAGATTCTCATAATACTCAAGTGAGAATTTATTAGCCTGATTAAGTCTATGTGGCTCAGATGAAGTTACACCCTTGAGTACAACTTCTTCGCCCTTAGCATTAATGAGCTTACCGCCCTCTGCCTTAAGCATTGTAGGATAGTTAGTAGTATCTTCTTCAAAGAACTCTGTCTTCTCTACCGGATTATTCTTGATAGTATATTCCTCATCAGTAAAGAACAAAGTGAAGAGTGGGATGACAAATAATCCCAACACTATCAAAAGAACTGCAATACCAACTGTTTTCTTATCCATATATATAACTCCTTCAGCGATAGTAGCTAAATATTCGCCACTACCAGTGCAATTTACGAACATACCCGTCGATTATAACACGTCAAAAACAATAATCGTTAACAATATTATTTGCTTTTTTGTGGCAACTGTTTAAAAATAGGGATAGTTTATTAATAAAACAAGCACGGAGATTTGGATATGCAGTTTATTTACTATGCGACACTTAACCTTATCACAATCGTAATTGCTGTATATCTCGCAATTAGGACACATTTCCAACTAACTAAGAAAGATCATGCCAACCTAGTATTTATAGTACTCCTATGGTTCCTCGCAATTATGTGTGTATGCGATATTGTCGCCGTGTTCTTCGAGGGAACTAATAAGCCTTTAGCACATGAAGTTGTCTACCACATGAATGCGTTATACTTCTTTACTCAGTGCTTTGATGCTTATCTGTGGGCTATATTCTTCTTAATTAAGACTGACTACATTAGCACTAAGAAATCAGTTCAGATTGGCATTGCTGTTCCATTCCTAGTATTCTTAGTAATTCTCATTGCTAATCCACTCAATCACTACTTCTTCTTTGTTAACGATCAGAATATATATCAGCGTGGAAGCCTTATCTTTATTCACTGGATTGTGGAATTATTCTATGTATTAATTATCGTTGGCTCTATCCTACGAAGATATTTCCAGTCCAGAAACAAAGCTGTACGTCTTGAATACCTTTCATATATGGTATTCTTCATTCCGTTCCTTATTGGTAGTTTTACGCAGATTTTTGTCGTAGGTATATCAACTGTACAAATTGGTATCATCCTCGCTTCTGCCATGATTTATAACAAAAACCAAAGCCTCAAGGCTACATTCGACTCACATACAGGAGTTAAAAATCGTCGTGCACTTTATAATCACGAGGTAGCTATTCTTGGTCAGGATAATCTTAATCTTACAATCATCAACATCAACATCGATAACCTCGACTATATCTTGAGCGTATCAGATAACTTGGAAAGCGAATATGCGATTAAGACTATCGCTCATTCCCTTGCGAATTCACTCGAGGTAATCAACAACAAGAATTTAATCTTGTTCCGTTATGCTAATGATGAATTCCTAATAATTGGAACTAATGTTACTAAAGACCTAATCACACTTACAAAGAAGCAAATCCATAAAGACCTCGATCACGTCAACGGAACTATTAATAAGCCATATAAGTTAACTGTTAGTATCGGTATCGCATCTGCTCCTTGTAAGACAGCTAACGACTTCGACTACATTCTTAACACTTCACGTGATAAGTCAACAATATTCAAGAACCGTAAACTCGGCCTCGTATCAGCGTACAAGCCACTCTGATACTAGATTATTTTGCTCTTTACTGCTCACCGAGCACTACATCAATAAGCTTGCGATTAAGGATAAATGGCTTACCCCATGGGTTGATCATCACGCCATCAATATCATTACTATTACGAACAAAATCGAAAATGCTCTTAAATGAAACTTCGTATGTTGACTGAACCTTAGATGGTCCTTTGAGCTGCTCATCAAAGCTTGTGAACATCGCGAAAAATCTCTGCCCGTCTGAAGTCTTAACTGGAGCTAAAGCTAGTCCGCCATTCTCACCCTTAACAGCAACAATGAGTTCAACTTCAATGTTGTTTCTGATAAGAGTTAAAAGATAAGCCAAATTCTCATAACTTCTGTCCTCGAGAAGAACAGTTATTGCGCGTTCAATATCAGCTATAATTGCACGCTCATTTGCCTTAGCATCAGAAGCTACTGAAGCACCATCATTAATTACATTGCTATCATCATTTACATTACTCATTCTCGTATTCCCCTATCACAATTCCTATATCACAGTTACTAATAGCCTTCATAGCCTCAAGACTAACACCCTTGAAGTGACCAGTCTTATAGCTACCAATTGATACTGTAAGATCAGACTTAACATATATAGTACCTTCACCAGTATCACCATTAATACCTGAGTTAATATCTGCACTAATAACCTTCGCACTTGAATTATTAATCGCATTAATAGCATCAGCAAAGATGCCTTCTGGTACTCCCCTAAAGCCTGTACCGAAGATGCAATCGACGATTGCTGAATATCCATTCAAATCAGTATCAGGAGTGAATGTTTTATATGAGATACCATTAGCTACACACTCATCAAAATAGTACTTACCATCATCAGAGAAGCTATCTGGACATAGTAAATAAATCTCACACTGAATGCCCTTGGACTTCAAGATATTAGCTACGACAAAACCATCACCAGCATTGTTACCCTTACCGCAGACAATCGCTACAGGTGAACTAATTAGTCCCATTGAAGTAGCAGCAACAACTATTGATGTGCCAGCTCTACTCATTAATTCCTTAGATGAAGTTAAGTTACTAATTGTCCAAGCATCGCTTTTACGCATAACTTCAGTAGATACAGCTCTATCAACTGGCAATTCAACAAAGAAACCAGCCTTTGGGAACTTATGTAGTAGAATCTTATTTCCCCACATATCTACAACAATTCCTGGAACATAAGAATCGCGAATTGTAGTCACATAATCCAGAAGGCACTCAATCTGATCTACAGGAACAGTGAGGCTACCATGTGAACCATAAATAGTATCGAACTTATCAGACATCGTAAGGAGTTTCTCAAGGCTCATGATGTAATTACCAATATTACGCTTAGGCCCAAACATAAAAATATCTGAATTCTGAACACTATCGCCAGCGAATAAACTTCTGGAGTTTCTATCATAAATCGCAATGCTGCCAGGTGTATGACCAGGGATTAAGATAATCTCAAGTTCTCTGTTACCAAGGTTGATTACATCCTTATCCTCAACATAATTAATCTTTGTAGTGCCACCTGCCATTCGATAATTATCTTCTTCGGCCTTATTCATATAGCAGCTATCAAATGCATTATTACCAGCCACATGATCACGATCGCCATGCGTATTCAAGAGTAGAAGTGGCTTATCAGTTCCGACAATGCTCTGAGCGAGTTCCTTAGCAATACTACCGCCTGTTGTCATACCCGAATCAATCATTAGTGCACTGTCGTCGCCTTCGAGCACGAAAAATCTAACCATTCCATCCTCGATGGACCAAGTATTCTCATTAATTCTAATAATATCAGCCATATTATCTTCCTCACTTTCTGGTTGCAGAGTGTTCGCGAGCTCTATTAAGTCGCATTCGCCATAGCAACTCTTGCTGCTTCGTCAAATTCATTAAGCGCAGTCTTAACCTCGTCAATAGCCTCCATAAATGCATCAACTACAGCTGGATCGAAGTGTGTGCCCTTCTCCTCCAAGATTATGCTAATCGCCTTCTCCATAGGCATTGGGTCCTTATATACACGACGCGCTGTGAGGGCATCGAAAACATCCGCCACGGCCATTATTCGTGCGCAAAGAGGGATGTCCTCACCCTTAATCCTTGTAGGATAACCCTTAATTCCACCGTCCCACCACTCGTGATGGTAACCAGCCATATCGATAGCTACATCAAGATATGAGAACTCACCGAGTCGTTTCTTGGCCTGTGTAAGAAGCTTACGTCCTTCAGCCGCATGTGTCTTCATGATCGCGAACTGTCTATCATCGAGTCTGCCTGGGAAATTAAGGATTGTATCAGACACGTGGATTTTACCAATATCATGGAGCGGCGCAGCAATCTTAATATCCTGCATAAACTGCGGAGTCATGTACTTCTGATATGGACCGTTGGACTTCATCTGATTGGCGATAATCTCAACATACTTAGCAGTTCTCTGGATATGACCACCAGTATCGGCATCTCTATTCTCGACAATATCTGCCATCGTAACGATTATGTTAGTCTGCATGTCAGATACTCGATTGAGCAAAAATGAACGTCTATTACCACTAAGCACAACAACGATAACGACTACTGTTATGAATAGCATTGCAGCACCAAGAAGGAATATCAATGCCTTAATAGACAAAGTTGTTAATTCAAGCACATCCCTTACTTCAAAAATTAAGTTCTGATCGGTAATAATCTGTCCACCAACTTCATTATGATCCAATTTAAGGAAATCAGTAACTTGCAACAAATCAACCGCAGAAGCTAACAACTGCTCAAAAATACCAACGCAGAACAACATAATCTTCTCAGTTCTACTGAGTTTACGATTATGGCTATCTAAGTCCATATTATTTCCGAGTGTAGCGTCAATCTTGGACAGATTATTACTATTACGCTTCTCAAGCCAATAAGTTGCAAACACAAGGAACAACGCCAGTGCCGCACAAATCACGAATTGAACATAGCTATTGAGATTAAAGAGTGCAGATGGAATAGTAATCAAAGATAAGAAAATACCATCGCCAAAACCAATAACAGCGAAGGCAGTAAGAAAGCCAAAGAATTTACGTTCCTTACGCTGTGTTACCATCCATGCAATAAACAAACCAGCGGCGATCAAATTTACTGCGACTTCATCAGGTATGAAGAATGCAGATAACAAAATGCCTAGCGTTCCAATTACGTAGTAAACAGCCTTTTTGGTACCGATTAACCCTTTCTCGAAGAAAACATATCTAGCAATCATCAAATAACCAAAGAATGAGGCAATACAATACAAAGCCAAAGTCACTTTATCCAACATAATACTTATCCCTCTATGAATTTCATAAGTATAGGCTTAATTCTTGGTGTCATGAACTTAACAACAAATCCAAGAGTTAGCGCAGCAATAATAGTTCCTTCTCTCGTTCCTTCAATCTTCCCAAAGAAAATGAGTGACAATATGATTGCAGCTACAACATTGCAGATATCGAAAACAACCTTCACATTGCCGAACTCTTTATTAATCGTATCACTAACAGCCTTAACGAACGCTTCACCAGAATTCATGATTACATTCGCTACAACCTGAATAGCAATACCAAAACCCAAAAACAAAGTACCAAGTACTACACAAATAATTCGCCAAAAATATGGATCAATCGGAATTGCTTTGAACAAAAACAAACCAAAATCAGTGAACAAACCAAATAGTAATGACAGAGGTATCTGAAGGATATTTACTATCTTGAATTTCTTTCTAAGGATCAAAATCTGACCAGTTACAAGAATGCAATTCCAGAAAATCAAAAGCGTTCCCATTGATAACGCAGGAACTCTGAGGTTAACAATATTTGGAATTGATGATATAGGTGTAACACCAATTGCTCCGTGTTTACTAAAAGCAACACCAAGTCCTGAGAAAAATAGTCCAACTACAAACAATAGATATCTCTTAGCTAATTCCTTCTTACTCATTCTCTACCAATCGTCTCCAGACAATATTTAAATCTTATAAATCAATAACTTCCAAGTCATATGGAACATATAATTTACCCTGGAAATACTTCATTCCCTCTTCCATATATAGTTCCTTACGAGACTTAATACTCTTATCTTCTGTGTGATACAAAATCAAATTCTGAGCATTAAGACTAGAAGCTAATTCACACGCATCCTTAACAGTTGAATGATGCTTCTCATATGGCTTAAACTTATCTGCTTCACTAAAGAGACAGAATGCTTCATGCAAAAGCCACGTACTATCCTTGGCATAATTATTCTCGCATTCATTAAATGGCTCATCACCACAACAAGTGAGTTTCTTACCTTCGCCCATATCCATACAAAAACCAAACTGCTTGGCCTTAGTAGACTGGATATCAAAGAAAGTGACCTCGCGACCATTAATACTCAAAGTCTCGCCATCATGAACCTCAACCAAATGAAGTCTATCATCAATGAACTTTGTCTCCTTGGCATTCAAAAGCTTCATGGACAAATCTCTAATAAGACCAATCACTTCATCATGAGCATAGATAGTAGCATCGCCATCATAAGCTCCACGCGCCATATTCTGAGTGATCATTCTGACCATCCAGATAATTCCAAGAATGTGATCAATATGCTTATGAGTAACAAAAATATTTCTCATATCCTGCCACTTAAGATCAGCCGCCTTAAGCTGATGAAGGATCGTATTACCTCCACCACCATCAACCATGAAATACTTGCCTTCGTCCTCAATCACAAAGCACGTATTATAGCATTCAGTAACAGTAGCATTGCCCGTTCCAAGAATAGTTAACTTCATTATTCACCTCATCGAAAACAAACGTCAGCTGTATTGTATCATGGTCTGAACTTTAGTAATATCAACTATTCTGCATAGTTATTACTTTTTACTTACTTAATTATCTCGCATAGTGAAACCCTGGCATCCTGTTTTCGAGAATGTCAGGGCTCATTAATTCAAATCAACTAGGATTTACTCGAAATAAACATATACCTGAACACCTTGTACGAACACATAATTGTCTTCTACAACGTACTGCTCAGCAAAATCATCGTAGTAATCCTTCTTATCACCTTCATAGAAAGCAGTCTGAATAGCGAGCTCAGCCTTATAAACTTTATAAGTATGCTCCTCACCATCTTCACCGACGATTGTAATCTCCTCATCGAGCCAATCAGTAATATCGAGACGCTTACTCACTGAATAATAATTATTCGCAAGTTCATCTAGTGTCGTAACTACTTGATTATCTTTCTCCTGGTCAAAGAACTGCTTAACAATGTCCTTATTAGGTTCAATGTAATTTGCAGTAAAATCCTTTGTGGAGTCTTCAGATTCCTCAAAATTGATAATCATCTCCTGCCTATCAAATGTAACGTAATCCTTTGGTGAAGGATTAAAGAAATACATTACAAAGAAGAAATTCTCATCCTTGAATGGCTCCGGATCATATGTAGCAAGTGGTTCAAGTTCCTTACTATTGGTTCCAAAATCAAGCTCAGTTCCTGTATAGCCTACGATCGAAGATTCAATATGCCACAAACCATCAGCCTCGTCGCACTTGTTCCAATCACCGTACATATCGTATACGTACCAGCAATCCTTATCATAATCGTACTCGAGCCATCCACCGTAGCCATCTTCATCACAATATTCAGAAGAAACATCCTCGTACCAATACTGTGGTGTAGGATCAACTACGTCAAAGTTAACTCGAACATAACAGTCTTCATCCTTAACATAGTAAGCTACATACTCTTCATCCCAAACACAACTCTTTGTGCTGCCATCAATCTTGATAGACTTACCAAAGAACTCGAGGTTATAGTCCTGCGTATAAGATGTTCCTGCGATATTACCTGTGAAATATAGAAGATTGTCAGCATCATACTTCGAAGGAAGAGTTACCCAATCTCCATCATCAACCTCGATGTACCACTGGTCCTCATCTAATTCATATTCCATCCAGCCGTAATCACCATAATCAGATGAAATACCTTCATACCAATACTGCCATACTGCTGGGTCGTCATCAGTGTCATACCATACATATACATCATAGTCTTCGTTGTAGTAAGAATCATACTCGTCATACCACTCGAACTTATAATCTTGGTAGTAGAAAGTCTCACCGAAGAGCTCAATATTAGTATTAACAACAGAATTACTATTGTCGTTATCATATGAGCTATCGTCATCATCTAGGAGTGCTATACCACCTAATACACCAACTACAATCGCAGCGATACCGATATTTCTACCAACTCGCTTTACCTTATCACCTACAGGCTCTTGGTAAGGAACATACTGATTAACCATTGTGTTATCAATCTGATCATGAACTACATCTGGACCCATTGTCTCGATTAAGTTCGCACCACAATTCTCACAATGTGGAATAGCTCCTTCCTTCCACACCTGCTTTGTCTGAGTTCCACAGTAGATACAGTCGAATGTTGACTCGAATGAACCATCTGGTAAGTCGAAGATTACCTGATCATAACGCTTACCTGCCTCATCGTAGTAACCACGTGCATATCTTGTGCCAGAGATGCTATCAATCCAATCCTCACCATAGTAGATATAGTCATGTGTCTTACATCTATATTCGTGAGTAGCGCGCTTACCAGTGTAATTCTTAGGCTGGTTATAACGTGTCTTAGGTCCTCTAGGAACCTTCTTAGTCACAGTGTTAGCTGAATAAGAACTTCTATATGAACCATAACCGCTCGAACTAGATCTATAAGATGAACTAGCAGATCTAGAATAAGAACTACGTGAGCTGTGCGAGCTATGTGATGAATGATGTGATCTACTCGAACTATGATGCGAGCTACTACTATGTCTTGATGGTGGCATCACTTACCTCCTAATTCTATGCATATCTTCCCTTTATCATAATATCATAAATAAAATATGCCCACATCAACATAGTTGTTTATGCGAGTTGATGTGGGCGGAGTGTTTTCGAGATTGTCGTGGCATTAAGCCGTGGTTAAAAGCGCTCGGAATTAGAAAATGTTCTTCAAGAATGTGTAGAGTGCCTCATCCCATACAGCGAAGTCGTGCTGGCCACCAGGTACAAGGTAGAACATGTGGTCTACGCCGTTCTGCTCAAGAACTTTGTGGTAGTTATAAGGGTTATCGCCAACAGTGCTATCAGCTGAACCAGTTACAATCATTACGAACTCAGGTGCAATTGTCTCGTCATCAACCTTGAGGATTGAAGTGTCGAGTGTAGGAGCTGGTGAGAAAGCGCCAATATATGCGAACTTATCCTGAAGTCTAAATCCGATATTAAGTGACTCCATACCACCCATTGAAAGGCCACAAATAGCATTGTGCTCGCGGTCATTATAGACACTATAGTTATCAGCGATGTATGGCATAAGGTCATTCTCGAGATCGTTGATGAAATTGTTAAATGCATCGAAATGGCTCTGCTCGTACATATCTGAGAAATCGTGATCCTTCTCACGAGCTCTGATATTTGGAACAACTGCGATAAATGGCTCAACCTCACCATCAGCAATAAGATTACCAATGATTTCAATTACCTTAGTCTGGAACCACTCATTCTCATCACCACCGATACCGTGGAGCAAGTATACAACTGGATACTGCACATTCTCATCATAACCAGCTGGGAGAATTACGTTAGCCTTACGATCTACACCTGTTGTAGTTGAGAAATAGGTAATCTCAACACGCTCGCCATAAGTAACATCTTCTCTTGTGTCCATATAGCCATCAGCTGGCTTATAAGTTGCCTCGTAAAGATCTAAGAGTTCAGCTTCTTCTGCTTTCTTGTCATTAGTAGTATTAGCTGCTTCTGTACCAAGTACCTGCTCCATTGACCAGAGTTCCTTAGTAGTCTCTGTTACTTCAACTGTTGTCTCAGAAGTCTGTGCTGCTTCTGTTGTGCTCTGAGTATCCACTGTCTCTGAGCAGCCGCTGAGCATAATTACGCCAGCCAAGATTGCAGACAATAGGCCTGCAGATAGTTTTCTCATCTTCATTTTTTATACCTTCCTCTTTGTTTTAGATATCTTCCTTTAAAAGATGGCTTATTATACCGCTCAGAATCAGACGTGACTAACCCATAAACTCAACCTCTTAACCCCACAAATTTAACAATTTTATCTGAAATCTGATATTTGTAAGTGCAGATCGTTTTGCCGGGCCGATTAGGGATTGATAAGTGATTGCTACTAATAAATGTTTATATCTTGAATATATCGGGTAAAGATGATTTGAACTTATATGATGGATTTGTAATACAGGTTCAATTCCTCGAAATTCAGATAAGTTTTCAAAAAAGAAGAATAGTCTGAATTTAAGACTAGGAGTTTTTCTGAATTTTCAGACTATCTGAAAATACGGAAAAATAATCTGAATAATTTATATAATGAAGAGCCAGAAATTCAGACGAATTGCAATTACTAAAAAATAGTCTGAATTTAAGTTGTTATGATTAGGGTTGAAATTCAGATAAATTTTCATAGATGAAAAATAGTCTGAATTTAGAAACAAGTTTTTCCTTGAATATTCAGAAGATTTGAAATAACGGAAAAATAATCTGAATAATTTATATAATGAAGTGTCAGAAATTCAGACGAATTGCAATTACTAAAAAATAGTCTGAATTCAGGTTGTTGGCAATGAGATCACTCTGTTCTGAACTCACATACTCAAAAATCTAACCATACAAAAACACCACCCAGTTTCTCTGGATGGTGTTCACGTACAAATTTATTCTAAAACTATTAGATAATGCTCTTACCTTCAAGAATGTGACAGATTGAATGCTCAACCATATCTGAGATTGCATTCTCTGTGTAGAAAGCCATGTGTGGGAGCATCAATACATTTGGATAATCCTTTAAGATAGACATTTCGCGGTGACCAATTACCTTATACTTATAGTCGCCATAGAAAATACCGAGCTCGTTCTCGATTACGTCGAGGGCAGCACCGCCAACCTTACCTGAATCAAGTGCGTCAAGGAATGCTGGTGTATCGATGATGCTTCCGCGTGCTGTATTAATGATGATTACGCCGTCTTTCATAGTCTTAAGTGATTCAGCGTTAACCATGTGATAGCTACTCTCAACTGCTGGTGTGTGGAATGTGATTACGTCTGACTTAGAAAGGAGCTCCTCAAGGCTAACGTACTCAGCATACTTTCCAGCTTCTGGATTAGCATATGGATCATAAGCGAGGATTTTGCAGCCAAAGCCACTCAAATTCTTAATTACATGAGTACCAATCTTACCTGTTCCTACTACACCAATTATCTGATCTTTGATCTCACGACCGATGTTACCAGGAAGACCATAGTCCATACCCTCAGCGCGCTTAATAATTGACTTCATTCTTCTAAGTGTCATGAGAATTAACATTACTGTATAGTCTGCAACTGAGCCTGTTGAATAAGTAACGTTACTTACCTGCATGTTGTGGCGCTTAGCTGATTCAAGATCAATGTGGTCGTAGCCAATTGTACGAGTTGAAATGTGCTTTACTCCAACCTTGTCCCAGATAGCGATGATGTCTTCTGTGATTGGCTGAGTGATTACTGTTACGCCTTCGCATCCTTCTGCAAGATGGGCATTCGCAGCTGTAGGATTATCTCTGATTGGCACAATCTCTACATTATACTGCTTAGCGAACTTCTCAAAATAAATAGCTTCGTCGAAATCTCTATAGTTATAAGCTGCAATTCTCATACAATACCTCTTTCCGTCATACGACAAACAAAACTTAGGGGTCAACCCTCAGCCTCAATATAGTACCACGTAAGATTGGCTTCTAGGCAAACTCAAATGATTTTGTCAGTTATTCGAAATAAATACCACTATTACTTGTCGAATGCGATTGGTGAGCGTCAGAATCTATTACCTGAATCCAGTGAATTCCTTCATCTTTTCTATCACTATCATTATCTAGCACCTCAAGAATTGCGATCTTTTTATCACAGTCCTTCTTATCAGTTGCATATATCACATAGTAAACATATCTTAACTCATCCCCATCTTCGACTTCGAGAACAGGTGAACAAGTTGCACCATAGAATTCCCATCCCTCGCATTCATCGAAGAGTGCTTCAATATCATCCTCATCGAAGTCCTTGGAACAGTTGTCTGCGATACGATCTTCAAAAAACTCTAAATCTCTTTCTTCGACCATCTCGAAAAACTCATTAGCCATCTTCTCTGTCAATTCTTCATACTCATCATTGATGGCGATAATATCACCTTCATCAAAATCTTTATCGACTTTACTCTCGATTATTCTTAGTAATTCCAAATCATCGTAAGATACATCAACAATATATGAGTCACCATTCTTGCACTTAACAAATACTGAGTATAGCCATTCATCGCGATGCTCCATTGCCTTGGCCTTGCTTCCGTATAGGACATGACCAGCTGAAAAATACAATTGGATCTTCAAATCGTCCGAATTCACTTTTAATCCGTACTCATCATAGAAGTAATCAGCAGCAGCCTCCAAGTAGGCCTCTTTATCATCATCACTTAAAGCAGGTTTGTAAGCATACTCCTCACATCCCGTTAAACATCCTGCCAAACCCATAGATAGCAAACATGTAGCAGCAATTGTTTTAATAGTAGTATTCTTTCTCATAATTATTACCTTATATCTTTCTTATATAGCTATCAGCTCATCTAGTTTATCAGAGGCTCATAAAAAAATTTTCCATAGATTTGTTATTTACCTCTTGTTATTAACACGATGATACTATATAATGAGTTCAGTTTCAAGATAGAAATGAGGTATGACATATGAAGAATTCAAAGAAGATTATTGCCGGTGTACTTGCAACAACAGTTCTCTTCTCATTCGCTGGATGTGATTCAACATCAGGTAGCAAGAAGAAGGACAAGAAAGATAAAGATAGTGATACAAAGGAACTCATTGAGGTAGCTGAAGATTACACAGACGCCCTTGGTGATTTAGATCTCGATAAGATTATTAAATTATCATCTGATTATAGTAAGGGTGATTTCAATAACTACGAGAATGACCTCGACCAGTATGGCAGTTTTTTTAAGGCTATTGCTGGAGCTACTGAATTCGAGATTGATGAAGATAGCGCAAAGATTGATGACGACGAAGGTTCAGTTAAGGTTACATATGAGATACCGAATGTATTTGGTACTATCTACGAGGATTGTGATGACCTAAAGGACGACCTCAAGTCAACAAAAGAGACTATTAAGGGTAAGTTCACAATCGAATTCGAGATTGATGATGATGAATACTTGGTATCTAACACAGATGATATCGTAGGTGAATTCCTCTACGATACAATCGAGACATTAGACATTGCCTTCTCACCAGAAGTGATGCCAGAGAATGATCTATTAGATCTCGACTACTCATTCTTCCTTTATCCAGAGCGCTTCATTATTGATCCTGATGAAGAAATTGGTATTGAGATTGTGTCATACGATCTCGACGGATTAAGCGAAGCTGATGTAACTGCAGTTGTATGCGATGAAGACGGCAACGAATTGTGCTCAATGGATATCACAATCTATCCTAATAGCGATGTTACTTACTATGTATCACCTGCTGAGTGCGGTCTTAGTGAATTCGAAAGCGGTAAAGATTATACATTTACTGTTTCATACAAGGACTACGATTACTCAGATAGTGACTACGTTACAATCTCATCTACTTCATCAAGCACTGTAACTCCAGATATTGACGATAATAACAATACAGCTCCTTTATTCATCGGTGACTTCGTTCAGCCAACTTCAGATAAGTACGGTCACATGGATGGAACAACATATATTAATGATTACTTTGGCTTCTCAATCGACATGGTAGATTTGTGCTATGACTATTGTGCATACCCAGAGGATATCCATCCATCATACGACGATCCTACAACAGATTACGTATATGACTTTATTGGATTTAGAACAGAAGACCTTGACTCAGGTGTAGCTATCTCAATCACATCATTCAATGCTTCAGAAGATAGCGATACACTCCAGTTCCCAGACATCTCAGGAACTGACAGCATCATCCAGGACTTTGGTGGTGTTCAGGTTCTCTGTCTCGGCAATAACCGCGCATTCTTCATCATCAAGGACAACGAGCTCCTTGAGATTGAGTTCCGCCCATCAACAACAGAAGACTGGGTATGGCTCACAGATGTAATGGGAACACTTAAAGCAATCTGATAACCAACTTTTATATACTTCTTTTACGTAAAGAAGACTGCCTCTTCACTATTCCTAGTAAGTTGGCAGTCTTTTTTATTTGTTTTGAATTGTAGATTGTTTTCGATATAGTCTTAGCTTCTTCTAATCTTAAATCTCTTAGGTGCGAACTTGTATACAAGCTTCAATGCAACCGCGATATAAACTGCACTAAAAATCAATGTGGCAATTGCGAATTTCCAAATGCTGATTTTTGTTGCAATGTTTACAGTGAACATCATGTAGGCTACGAAATAGGTAATACCATTAACGATTGCATAACTTGAACTCTTCTTTACCATGCCATCTGTGTAAGGCTGGAGAAGATAGTAGATGATAAGTCTATGCACAGAGAAAAACACGCTGAATGCGATATAAATCACATAGATTGATGCATATACAACAAATCCATAGCCATAACCCGAGAACCAACCAACACTACTAATAATCGTCGCAACAATTGCAGCTGGCAAAATGTTGAGTTTGATTAACATCTTGAGGCGCTCCTTGAAAACACCGAGAATTGCTTTTGGCGTACGATAGAAATTATAAGTAAGCATCGCACTATCGCAGTTAATGAACATCGCATTCGATACAGCTTCACCACTGTTAATAAAGTAAATAACAAATGGCGCGCTGAACATACAAAGGTTCAGATTAAGCGGAATAGCTGTCTCACCATACTTAAAGATTAAGTAATTTAGTCCTACAACAACTGCAACTGCTATTACGAGCAAAACAACGCAGATCAATCTAGTTCTATTCTTCAAGATTTTGCTGTGGCGCTTATAGAACAATTCGTTAAAGTACGCGTAGCCAGTTTTACCACTAACCTCATTCGGATTAATGTATGTCTCCTGAAGTGAATAAGCAGCAATCTTCTTCTCATTCTCTGCTGACTTCTGTTTAGTACTCTTCTTAACGAATACCTTCTCTTCTGTTAAGAAGTACTTACATACCTGAGCATAATCGTCGTATCTCCAAAGCTTCATAAGTGAGAATGCTCCAAGAAGCACGATTACAGCTGTAAATATATAAACCACAAGTGGAGTAACCATCTTGCTCATCAAGTACATAGCAACAAATCCACAGAAGAACACTACTGAGCCTACAATCGCAATTTGGGTATAACGCTTGAGGGTATTATTCTTCACGAACTGAAGCTTAATATATGCGCCCAAAAATTTGCTCATTATTGTTGAGACAACCAAAGCGAAATAAACAAGTGGTGACATCTCTAAGATGAAGCAAATTGGTACAGACATTACAACATATGCGGTGAGTTTTCGAAGTAGTCCGAACAGCATATCTGACAAAACTACTTCCCTCGCATTCATCCTCATCAAGATTATTGAATAATACTTATCCTGGGAAGCATCGAAAACACTTGTATTAACGAGCAATCCGATTAGTATTCCACACAAGATAAAATGCGTGAAAAATCTATCGCCAGAACTATTAAAGATTTCTGCAAATCCTAATGACATTGAAATGAAGAATACGCCAAAGATGTGGATCAAATCCAGCAAGCAAAACATGATGACTTGCTTGCAAAAATAGAAAACATTAGCGAACATTCTTACTACCATGTTGCCATATGCCTGATATGGAATTAGCTTACCTATCAATGGAAGAGTGCGGAACCAGTGAATGATACTATTCTTCTCATAAGAGCGTCGAATACTCGAAGCAAGTAAAAACGTCTTAAGCATTATGCCTCACCATCCTTAAGAGCGCTAATGATAGTATCTCTAATCTCTTCATCACTTAACTTATTACCATCACTATCATGCATCTCGAGCTTCTCAAATCTACCATCCTTGAGGAGAACAATCTCATCACAAAGTGTAAGTGCGAGCTCCATAATATGAGTAGAAAAAATCATAATTCTCTCATCACGCTGAGCACGGAGAAGGTTCTTCATATCTTCAGCAGCTACAACGTCGAGTGCTGTGAGAGGCTCATCAAGAAGTACAACATTAATCTTAGCGATGAGGTTAATAATCACCTGCATCTTTGTCTTCATACCATGTGAGTAATCCTTAAGGAGCTTATCTCTATCTTCCATCTTGATACCAACAATATCAAAGTACTCATCGATTGGCTTTAAATTAGAAATCTTATCCATGTTGATATCAATAAAAAACTTGAGGAACTCTCTTGCTGTTAAGAAAGCTGGAACAACAGGAGTTGATACTACATAGCCAATATCCTCAATATCCAAGGCCTTACCATCGAGGTAGATCTCACCAGTATCAGGGAAAATATCCTTATTTACACAATTGAAGAATGTTGTCTTACCTGCACCGTTACGTCCTAATAGGCCATAGATTTTACCAGACTCAAACTCGTAGTTAACTCCCTTGAGGATCTGTTTTTTGCCATAGCTTTTGGTAATGTTTTTAACTGTTAATCTCATACTATATACCCATCCATTTCTTTATTCGCTGATTATTCTATAGGATTATATTTAAGAAAGAGTTAAGAAGATTATAGTTTCTGATTTTCTACATAAATCGTAGATATAAGTCCTAATTATGTCGCAAATCTCGCCGCACCTCATTTTTCATTCTTCAATATAATTTTATCGTTTTTCGATAAAAAATACTTGCAATTCGAAAAATGCCGTGATAATATACGAGCATAAAGATAAACGAAAAGGACGTAAACAAAATGAACTTATCTTACAACACGATTAACATGATTTCTGGAATGATCCAATCTTCACTT
The DNA here is from genome assembly GCA_024403735.1 of Clostridia bacterium. Taxonomy (GTDB): domain Bacteria; phylum Bacillota; class Clostridia; order Saccharofermentanales; family Saccharofermentanaceae; genus Saccharofermentans. Next base: position 5,005 of record JAKSRG010000022.1, on the reverse strand, counting down.
CTTATGGCTGGGTTCGAACTAATACCAGCTGCGATTATCACACTAGTCGCACTTAGACATAGAGAGAAGCGAAACGGATACTCATATGTTGCAACAGGAGTTTTCTTCCTCTCAACACTATTAATCGTAGGTACACTGTTCATACAGCTTAATACATTCATTGAGCGAAGCAGAGCTCAAAGAGAACCTAGCTGCAATATCGAACAACATGTGAAGGACAGCATCACAGTTGAAGTTGGCAAAACATACGATATTCACTACTTCGTAAATAATGAAGCTATCACAGATTTCCGCGTCCTCGAACTTGATTACGATTACCAAGAAGACTGGTTCACTATCAATAATCTCAATAAAGTTAAGATCATTTCTATTCCAGAAGGTAACCAAGCAACATTCCCAATCCAGTACCGCTGTGAAGCACATCCAGAGACAACTACTGAATGGGTAACAATTAACTTTAGATAATAATAGTTGAGGTAAATTAATATGGCATTAATAATTTTAGTAGTATCAGCAGCCGTTGTCGTTGGAGCAATCATGGCTCTCGTTAGTTTTACAGATTTAAGAAGCACAAAGTCAGTAGTAATATTCTTCATCTGCCTTACAATAACAGTCACAGCAATTACGATTACCCTTGCAATTGGTCATAAGACTGTAGAGATTAAATATGGCACAATAACGCCAAAAGCCGAACTCACTCTCGCTCCTAACAAGCAGTATTATGCACGTGACCTCTACGATATAGACTGTGGTACATTTGAACACGAGCCTTCTGCAACAATCGTATATGCTAGATGGAGCGATGGTTCTTCTGACGGCATCAACTTAATCAACCACAGCCTCTCATACGACTATGACGAAGACAGAGCTGGCAACACAATCATTGTTGTGATGAAGACTGATACACAGGAAGTTTTCGAGGCAAGACTCAAGGCTGAGTAACCGCCTCAAATCGTAAATTCGAACACTACAATACAAATATACCCTACCAAAAAGAAGAGCAGCCTCATAGTTTTGAGACTGCTCTTTCTAATTACTAATGAATTGTTAGTGAGTGCTACTATGTCGCAGGGTGTTTTCGATAAGGTCTCGAAAACAAACCTCGTCAATTACAAATCGCAAGCTACCTCAACGTTAAGTTCCTTAACTTCCTCAATGTTGTCACGCTTCTTAATGAACTCAGGAGCAACCTGTGGGAAGAGTGCGCAAGAGAGAACATCCTCTTCGCTCTTAGCGATATCAGCAACCTTAGCGCGGAGCTCATCCATCTCGTTAGCGAGAAGATCAGCTGGACGACATGTGATTACTTCCTCATCGCCGATAGCCATCTTACGGATTTCCTCATTTACCTCACCAGGGAGACGACCGTACTCACCATGGAGGAGCATCTTTGACTCCTTAGTAAATGTAGCGTAACGCTTACCCATAAGAACGTTAAGAACTGCCTGTGAACCAACAATCTGAGATGTTGGTGTAACGAGTGGTGGGTAACCGAAGTCCTCACGTACTCTTGGAACCTCTGCGAGACACTCCTCATATCTGTGCTCAGCATTAGCCTGCTTGAGCTGTGAAATAAGGTTAGAAAGCATTCCACCAGGAACCTGGTAAAGAAGTGTGTTAGGGTCAACACGAAGGGCCTTTGAACTGATAAGTCCCTCGCCTTCCATCTTTGCAGCTACGCCTCTGAAGTGAGCAGCAGCCTTTGAAAGCTCAGCAAGATCAAGACCTGTATCTCTAGGAGTTCCCTTGAAAGCAGCAACGAGTGACTCAGTTGCTGGCTGTGATGTACCAGTTGCAAGTGGTGAAAGTGCTGTATCGATAATATCAACACCTGCCTGAGCAGCTGCGAAATAAACCATCTCACCTGTACCAGTTGTATCGTGTGTATGGAGGTGAAGTGGAATATCAACAGCCTCCTTAAGCTTAGTTACGAGTGAATAAATCTCAGAAGGAAGCAAAAGGTTAGCCATATCCTTGATACAGATTACATCAGCACCCATCTGCTGGAGTGTGATTGCCTGCTTAACGAAGTACTCCTCGTTATGTACTGGTGAAGTTGTGAATGAGAGTGTACCCTCGCAAATTCCACCGTACTTCTTAACAGCCTTCATTGCTGCTTCCATATTTCTTACGTCGTTGAGGGCATCGAAAACACGGATTACATTAATACCATTCTCGATAGATTTTCCTACAAAGCTCTCAACTACATCATCTGCGTAATGTCTGTAACCCAAGAGGTTCTGACCTCTAAGGAGCATCTGAAGATTTGTCTTAGGCATAGCCTTACGAAGAGTTCTAAGTCTCTCCCATGGATCTTCACCCAAGAAACGCATACATGAATCAAATGTAGCGCCACCCCAGCACTCGATTGACCAGTAACCCATGTTATCAAGTCTCTCGCACTCTGGGAGCATATCTTCAATTCTCATTCGTGTTGCTGCATGTGACTGGTGAGCATCACGAAGAATTGTCTCAGTTATGCAGAGTTTCTTCTCTGGCATTTGGATCATAATAATATCCTCCGATAAATCTTACTTGATTAAATCTTAGTCAGTCTAATCCTACTCTGGTCTACTCTTACTCAATCTCAAAAAGGAACTGACCAGCAGCTACTGCATCGCCCTTATTAACAGCGATTGCCTTAACTGTACCGCCCATAGGAGCAGTGATATCATTCTCCATCTTCATAGCCTCAAGAACTACGATTGAATCACCAGCGTTAACCTTAGCACCAACCTCTACGTTAACCTTAAGGATTGTACCTGGCATTGGGCTGTTAACTGCGCCTGTTGCATTTGAAGAAGCTACTGGTGCTGCTGCCTTAGGTGCAGCTGCTGGTGCTGCTGGAGCAGCCTTTGCTACAGGTGCTGCCTTAGGAGCTGCTGCTGGCATTGAACCATCAATTACTTCTACTTCCATCTCATATGACTTACCATTAATTGTAATTCTGTACTTACTCATGCGAGTTCATCCTCCAATTCGTATCTCTTATAGTTAATGTTGTTGTCTGATACATACTGCATCAATGGTGTTTTCTGTACTTCTCTGAAAGAAACCACACGCAAGTTTTTCGCATCAGTCTTTGTCTCTTCAGCGATAGCTGCAATAGCCATTGCAACAATCTGTTCTTTTGTCAATTCTTCCATGTCTTACCTCACCTATTAGAGCGGAATGTTACCATGCTTCTTGAATGGACGTTCCTGCTCCTTATTCTTGAGCATATCAAGAGCCTTAACAATCTTATCTCTTGTCTCAGCTGGATGAATAACTTCATCAACATATCCGTGCTCAGCTGCAACATAAGGGTTCATGAACTTATTGTTGTACTCATCAATGAGTTCCTGACGCTTAGCATCCTTATCTTCAGCTGCCTCGATAGCCTTACGTCCGATAATTGCAACGGCACCAGAAGCACCCATTACTGCAATCTCAGCGATTGGCCAAGCATATACAACATCAGCACCAAGGCCCTTACTGTTCATAGCAATGTATGCTCCACCATAAGCCTTACGCATGATGATTGAAATCTTTGGAACTGTTGCCTCAGCGAAAGCATAAAGAAGCTTAGCGCCGTGACGAATAATACCATTGTGCTCCTGGTTAGAACCTGGCATAAATGCAGGAACATCAACAAGAGTTACAAGTGGAATATTGAAGCTGTCACAGAATCTGATAAATCTAGCAGCCTTATCAGAAGCATCAATCTCAAGTGAACCAGCAATGTAGTTACTCTGGTTAGCAACGATACCTACTGTCTCGCCATCAATTCTTGAGAAACCAACTACAATATTCTTGGCGAAATCTGGCTGAACCTCAAAGAAGCTGCCATTATCAATAAAGCAATTAATAACATCTCTTACATCGTAAGCTGCCTTAGGATTTGAAGGCACGATATCAGCGATTGCTTCACAGTTATCAACAGGCTTTGTAGCAACTGCTGCAGGAACTTCCAAATTTGAATCTGGAAGATAACCAATAAGTCTTCTTACACCGTTAAGGCAAGCGAGGTCATCCTCATATACGAAGTGAGCAACACCGCTCTTACCAGCATGAACACTTGAACCACCAAGATCACCAGCTGTAATTGTCTCGCCTGTTACTGACTTAACAACAGCAGGTCCTGTGATGTACATCTGTGCATTTTCCTGTGTCATGAAAATATAATCGCAAATAGCAGGTGAATAACAAGCTCCACCAGCACAAGGTCCCATGATTACAGAAATCTGTGGAATAACACCTGAAGCAATTGTATTTCTAAGGAAGATCTCAGCATAACCAGCAAGAGAATCAATACCTTCCTCGATACGAGCTCCACCACTATCGTTCATTGAGATAAATGGAGCCTTCATCTCCATTGCCTTATCCATTGCGAGGCAAATCTTCTTAGCATGTGCCTCACCAAGTGAACCACCATTAACTGTAAAATCCTGTGAAGAAGCAAATACTACTCTTCCGTGAATCTTACCATAACCAGTAATAACACCATCACCAGCAACTGCCTTCTTATCCATACCGAAATCAGTAGCACGTGAAGTAATCATGTCATTAAGTTCAACAAAAGTACCCTCATCGAAAAGAGCTTCCATACGCTCTCTTGCTGTGAGCTTACCCTGAGAGTGCTGCTTAGCAACTCTAGCCTCACCACCAGCCTGCATAATCTTAGCGCGGCGATTAGCGAGATCATCAATTCTTTCAACCCATTTATTATCCATAAATACCTCGTAAATAGTATTAATAATAATCTATAACTTCTAGTAGTCCATTTAGACCAACTACATCATAGCACAGATACTTTGATTGTCAAACTATTCTGGTGACTTGCCTTTGTTTTGCCTTAGATTAGGTTAAGGAAGTTTATTAACCCTCAAAGAGCAAGAGTAATTGCAAGACTAACGCTTCTGACTCTTGCTGTTACTCTTGATTTCCTCACATTTCATGCTCAAAAACACTTTCAGCAAGAGTAATTGCAAGACTAACGCTTCTGACTCTTGCTGTTACTCTTGAT
>JAKSRG010000021.1 GCA_024403735.1 Clostridia bacterium | reverse complement strand
AAGATATATCGCTATCTCTAACTGTTATGCATGGCAGCTAGCCAAGGCGAACTTCTATGCTAGAGCTAATGGACTAGCAGAGTTCGTATCAATTCAGGGTCACTACAACTTAATCGCAAGGGAAGAGGAACGTGAGATGGCGCCATTTTGTTACGATCAGAATATTGCAATGACACCATATAGTGCATTAGCGAGTGGACGACTATCTCGAAAACCAGGCGAGACATCAGCAAGACTTGAACAAGATAATTATGCTAAGTTCAAATACGATAAGACAGCACAGACAGATAGTGCTATTATTGAGCGAGTTCTTGAGATAGCTGAAAAGAGAGGTGTATCAATGTCAGAGGTATCTTTGGCATGGCTTCTTACAAAGGTTACTTCACCTGTAGTTGGTGCTACGAAGACATCACATGTAGATACAGCAGTTAAGGCAGTTGATTTTACTCTTACTAATGAAGAGATTAGTTATCTTGAAGAACTCTATGTGCCACATGCACTTGTTGGAGTTATGGCGCAAAATGGTAAGTAAAGGTTGGAATAGATAAGGTGATTGGAATGAAGAAAGCATTAGCGATGGCTTTGAGTGTTGTTTTCGCGATGGTCATGACATCTTGTTCAAGTGAGAAGCAAGCTGATGTCAAAGACGGAAATATGGATGAAGCACAGACAACAGTTGCTAATTCTAATGGTGGTGAGACTACTGATGTTGAGCCTGCTATTAATGAGGGTAAAGAGACACACGATAGAACCTCTGATAGTAACATATTAGTTGTGTATTTCTCGAGGACGGGAAATACTGAAGAACTTGCCCTTTACGCAGCAGATTATTGTGGGGCGGATGTTTTCGAGATTGAGGCGAAGATTCCTTATACTGATGAAGATATCGATTACGGCAATTCAGAAAGTAGAACTTCAATTGAGCAGAATGATACATCATCTAGACCAGAGATTGTAGGTACGGTAGCGAATATGGACCAGTACAGTATGATTATTCTTGCGTACCCTATCTGGTGGGGACAGGCTCCAAGAATTGTGGATACTTTTCTTGAAAGTTATGATTTCTCGAATAAGACAATCATTCCGTTTTGCACATCTGCAAGTAGCGATATTGGAACGAGTGATGATCACCTTCATGAACTTGTGAGTTCGAATGTGATATGGGTTGAAGGTAAAAGATTTGCAGCAGGAACAAGCGAAGAAACAATTACTAATTGGTTAGCAGACTATTTATATTAAGGAGAATGATTTATGATTTACAATGATTTTCAGGGACTAAAACTATCAGCACTCGGTATGGGTAATATGAGACTTCCAGTTATCGAAGGTAAAGATAACTGTATCGATGTAGAGCAAGCGCGTAAGATGATTGCATACTGTATGGAGAAGGGCATCAATTATTATGATACAGCTTGGGGTTATCACGGAGGACAGTCTGAGCTCGTAGTAGGTGAACTCCTCAAGAATTATAGCCGCGATAGTTTCTATATTGCTTCTAAGTTCCCGGGTTATGATTTGTCTAATATGCCAAAGGTTAAGGAAATCTTTGAAGAACAGCTCAAGAAGTGTCAGGTAGAGTACTTTGATTTCTACATGTTCCACAACGTATGCGAGATGAATGTAGATTATTACCTTGATCCTAAGTATGGTATTTACGATTATCTTATGGAGCAGAAGAAGAATGGCAGAATCAAGCATCTTGGTTTCTCAGCTCATGGTGATATTGCTTGTATGACTAAGTTCCTCGAAGCTTATGGTAAGGATATGGAGTTCGGACAGATTGAGCTCAACTATTTTGACTATAAGTTCCAGGATGCTAAGGGTAAGGTTGAACTTCTTGATAAGTGGGATATTCCTGTATGGGTAATGGAGCCTGTTAGAGGTGGACAGCTCGCTACTTTGTCAGATGAAGCAACAGCTAAACTCAAAGAGGCTCGCCCAGATGAAGAAGTACCTGCTTGGTCATTCAGATTTTTGCAGTCAATTCCTAGCGTTGTTGTTACACTCTCAGGTATGTCTAATATGGAGCAGGTTGCGGCTAATATCGCTACTTATGAAGAGAATAAGTCTCTCAATGAGGAAGAGATGAATCTCATCCTAAGTATCGCTGATGATATGATCAGCAAAACAACAGTTCCATGTACTGGATGCCATTACTGTGTATCTAAGTGTCCAATGGAACTTGATATTCCGTTCTTGTTGAAGCTTTATAACGAGGCTATGGTAGCTGGTTCAGGTGACTTCATTGCACCAATGGCTTTAGCGTCTGTTGATAAGGATAAGATGCCAGAGTGCTGTCTCGAGTGTCATGCATGTGAGCAGGTATGTCCTCAGACAATTCATATTCCAGAAGAACTTAATAAGTTTGCTGTTAAGATGGGAAGAAAGTAATAGAGAATTAAGGCGTTGAAAAAGAGCTATCATATTCCAATCCTTCATATGGATTTGAAATATGGATAGCTCTTTTGTTGGTTATTCACGTTTTCTTAGGAAATGCTGATTTTAGTACTGGTGTTGGTTTTATTCCATCCAGTACAAACATTTGATAGTATCCGCGAAAAGTTTGTACTGATATTTGTACTGAAGCGCCTAAACACACTCTCAGTACAAATATTTGATAGTATCTGCGAAAAGTTTGTACTGATATTTGTACTGAAGCGCCTAAACACCCTCTCAGTACAAACATTTGATAGTAATATCAAGCGATGTTAGTGTAGTAGATACCTGTGAGCATCTGAACTAAGATAGATACTAGTGTAATTGCTACCCAACAAGTGAAGCCCATGAGGATTGGTTTGCCACCTTTTTTGATGAGCTTGACAATATCTGTGTTAAGACCAATTGCGCACATTGCCATAGCGATAAAGAACTTAGCTAACCATTTCATAGCGCTTACGAATGTGTCAGTATAGAAAGTCTTGAATGCTGAATCTGGTGTGATGCCAACGATTGTTGTTACGATAGAAGCACCAACGAAAAATAATATGAACCAAGGAAAAATCTTCTTGAAGTCAAAGTTGTTAGATTTGCCACCAGTCTTCTTTGCCTTATACATTCTGTAGAATGCGAGGACGAGTGTGATAGGGATGATTGCTAATGTTCTTGTAAGCTTAACAGTAACTGCTGCTGATAAGATGCCATCTACTCCGTATAAGCCTTCTGCAGTTGAAGCTGCGGCTGTAACAGATGAAGTATCATTAACTGCAGTACCTGCGAAGATCGCGAACCCTTCTGAGCCAAGCCCGATTGCGCGACCGAGGTAAGGGAAGATGAGTGCAGCCATTACGTTGAATAAGAAAATTACCGATATAGACTGAGCAACCTCTTCGTCGTCGGCCTCGATAACTGGTGCTGTAGCTGCAATAGCTGAGCCACCACATATTGATGAGCCAACACCAATGAGTGTTGATACTTTTGAATCAGTCTTGAGTATCTTCATCATTATGAATGCAACGATGAGAGATGTTGATATTGTGCAGATGATTACTGGAAGACTCTGTGAACCTACTTTAGCAATAGTTCCAAGGTTAAGTGAGAAACCAAGGATGATTACAGCCCACTGCAAAATCTTCTTGGATGTGAATTTGATACCTGGCTGAAAAGTCTCACTAGAAGCGAAGCTAGGTCTGATTAGTGTAATAATCATACCGATAATGATTGCGAATACTGGTGCACCAATTACTTCAAGTGATACACTTCCGAACTTTAATGTTCCTAGGAATGTTGCAACTGCTGCTATAAGGATGCAGATGAGAATTCCCGGAATGGATTTCTTTGTGAATTTCATGACTTGCTCCTTTGTTTATTTAGGGATTTATAGTTATTGACATATAATGATAAATCATTGCAAAGAATATTAAAAGCGAAATCTTGTTATAATGTAGTAGAAATTTTGTTTCGAGGAGTTAATATTGTGGATATTAGGCACGCTAGAATTGATGAACTAGATCAGATTATGGACATTTATGTTCATGCCAAGAAATTCATGGATGAACATGGCAATGAGAAACAGTGGGCTGGTAGTAATGGCGTAACTCCTGAGAAAATCTCCAAGATGATATCTGACGATATTCTTTATGTAGGCGAAGAAGATGGAATTTTGCATTTTGTTTTCGCATATATCCAGGGAGAAGATCCAACATACAAAGTGATAACTGATGGAGCCTGGATTAATGACGATTACTATGGAACAATCCATCGTTTGGCGAGTAATGGAACCACAAAAGGCGTAGTTAACATTGTTACAAAGTGGGCACTGGAGCGCCTTTCGAGCCTAAGGATAGATACACACCACGATAATGTGGTGATGCAAAATGCACTTGCCAAAGAAGGCTTCACGCGCTGCGGAATCATCTATTTAGAGAATGGTGATCCTAGAATTGCATACCAAAAAGTGAAGATTTGATTGTCTAGAAGTCGAGTTGTGGATTATTTTTCTTTCTTCGCGAAAACAAGGCGCTGCTGAACCTTGAAGCTAATAAAGAAGAGGATTGTATCAACGATTATCTTGATAAGAACTTCATTAGCGTGAGTTAATCTAACTCCTATAGTTACAAGTAATGCGCTACAACTCATCTGAATAACAGCTAGACCAAAGTATTTAAGTGCTGACTTGAGTATAGTCTCCTTGCTCTTGAATACTTTTGTGTAATTAATTGCGTAATTAAAGATAGCAGAACATACTCTTGCTATTACAGTTGCGATTGCAATGTAGTCTTCAAAACTAGCGAATGCCTTACAGAAGATATAGAAGAGGATGATATCTAGCACGAATGAACTACCAGACGCAATAAGATAGTGTAGGAACTGCTTACCAAGAACCTTATATATCTTAATTGAATCCTTAATTGGATTGAAATGTGTCTGATGGTTATCCTTTGATTCGTAAATAGTAGAGATTTTAACTTCTCTAATCTCATAACGATCGATAGTCTCGAGTAACATCTGTGTCTCGAATTCAAATCTATCGCCACCAAAGTCTACCAGTTCCTTCATGAAGGCGAGAGGGATTGCTCGAAGGCCGGTCTGTGTATCGCTGATATTTAGACCTGATACAAAACGCATGGTCTTGATTGTCATGTCGTTACCAAATCTACTCTTCCATGGAATACCTTCTCCATCGAAACATCTAACTCCTAATACAAGGCAATTAGGATACTTGATGAATTCATCTGCAACCATGTTGATGCATTCTGAAGTATGCTGTCCATCTGAATCTGCAGTGATTACACCTATAGCATCTGGAATGTTCTCGATTACATATTTGAAGGCGGTCTTGAGCGCACGCCCCTTACCACGATTGATATCGTGAACGAGAAGAACTCCACCATAAGGTTCAATCTTAGCGAGAGCTTTAGTAAAAATTTCAGCATACTTATCACCACTACCATCATTAACGATGATAATCTTCTTATTACCAACGATAAGTGTATCTAGTAGTTCCAAAAGACGTTCGTCTGGTTCATATGCTGGAATAATTATTGGTAGGTTCATAAGTGCTCCCTGATCCGTAGAGATTAGAATCTCATGGATACAACTTTCCATTCGCCGTCAATCTTTACGCAGTAGAGACGTGATGTTGTTGGGATAACTTCGATGTCATTCCAACCTACCGTCATGTGCTGTTCGATATAGACCTCGATAAATACGACGTCTTCTGAATAAACAGTGAATTCTTTGATTTCTTCGTTCTCAATAGTTGTGTCTGAGTGAGCCATAAAATACTTGAGAGCAGTGTTACGACTGATTGAATCGTATAGCTGGCTATCTTCAGGGAAGTATGGCTTCAAGTTCTCGAGATTGTCATCGTGAGAGATAACATTGGCAAATGTTGTTGTGTAATTAATAGCAAATTCTTCCAATGCTTCTCGCTCTGGATGCTGATCTGTATATCCTGTTGAATAGATGTCTGTCAATGTATCGTATTCAACATTAACTTCAGTACCGAACATATCTGTAATCTTAACTTCTGGCTCTAGGTACAAGTCCGCAACATAGAAGTCGTGGATTCCAGGCATAGTATTGTAGTCCATGAGATAGCTCTCATCAGATGGCTTAATCTCTTCTGAACATACATATGTGTCGTCGAGGAGTATACCGTTAACATATACATTGAAGTTAGTAGGAGCGGATATATATACAGTCTCGAATGGTTCTGTATAGTAAGTGATATCTTTGAGCTGCCATGTAGGGAAACCAAACTCCTTTGGATGCTGGAGATCCTTGCAGAGTGTGAATTCAGCAACTACAAAGTTATCTGCTTCAACAACGTATGTAGGGATTGAATCTGAATACTTGCTGGATGGCTTGTACTCAATATTCTTGCCGTTGATCATATTATCGATGTATGTCTTAACTTCATCCTGTGTTTCGAACTTAGATAGTCTTGGAGATGTGTTCATATTAGCCATGATGTAATCGACATCATAGTTAATGAAGTGAGAAGCAACATCTTCTGCTACGAGTTCAGGCATAGAAGACTGGTATACATCTTCATAGTGAAGCATGTAGTCATTTGCCTTACCATAGAACCAACAGATGAAGCATGTAATTGCGATGAGCCATACTGATAGTACGATAGTGAATATAGGAATGCGTCTCTTCTTTGATTTTGTAGGAGCATTCGTAGTAACAGGCTTCTTTTCTACTGGTGTAGTAGTACGAGCGTCGATACGAGGCTTAGCCTGAGTATTAGGTTGATTACTGTTAGGAGTTGCATTATGTTTCTTCATTTACGCACCCTCCTGATCCTTCTGAGGAAGAACAACCCATGCAGTAGGAATTGCTCTGTCTGAACGAACGTTAGCATTATCTACAATCTCTTCGCCGTTCAAGAACATTGAAGAAGACATACCACCATCAAGGTTATATGCATTAACAGCTCCATACTCGAGCATGATGTCGATTAGGTCAGCCATCGAAGCACCCATAGAGGATGTTTTACGGCCCTCGATACAGAGAAGAATTACAGCACCATCAGCTCGCTGACCGATAGCTGAACGTGGATTAAGTCCACCGCCAGCTCCTAGGTAAGATGCTGGTTCGCCGTTAATGATGAGCGCAGGACCGAATGAGCAACCATCTCTCATTCCAATACCCTGAGCATATTCAGGACTCATAGTACCAACTACGAGTACGTCATCGTTTGTAAAGCCACATACAGTGAATGTTGTTGCTTCTGGATTAGGATTGTCAATATATTCGCCAGTAGCCTCGTCGAGAATCTTTGGATAACCAACGTGTCTGAGTGAACCCTGTGAGAATACAATACCAATAGGGAAGCCGCCCATACCAAGGCCGCTCTCGTCTTCGTACTGACCACCGTTGATACCTGCAACGCCACCATACTTGTTGATGAGATTCTCGAGCGTCATACCACCGCCGTCTTGTGAGTAGTTATTAATAGTTCCGCAGATTACTCTTGAAGGGTCGTACACGATCATTACGAAACCGTGATACATTGGTCCAGATATCTCGTGCAACTCAATTCCGTCACCATCTGGATCGAGGTCCTCTTCTACGACTTCACTAGTACTTTGTGTGGATGCTGCCTTATCTTCAGCTTCCTTGTGCATGATTGTAATAAGTGAAGGGTCAGTAATCTCGTCGAATTCCATAACCTGGTTCTTGCTTCTGATAGCTGTAATCTCGTCTTCTGAGAGGACTAATCTAATAACATTTGGTCCAAAACTTGATTCCATCATTGAAGTAACAAATACCTCTTTGAAATGAGTGGAAGGACCATAAATTGCGAGTTTGAGGGCACCCCAAGCTCCAACACCAATAATGATTAGTGTTGCTAGTAAAAATAAAAAGAAACCGCCTAGTATTTTCAATGCTTTTTTCATACGTACAATTCTACTATTCTTATGTTACAACTCCAATAACAATAGATGTCTTCTTTGCGTGATATTAGCGGTAATATTGAGGTAATTCTTTATCTCTTCCATTGCGCGAAAATAACCTGACATATTTTGATATTAACCACTTGATAATTACAGAATGTTAATATATAATCGAGGTATCAAAAGGAAGGTAGGAAATTGATATGGCAACTGGAGGACATCATGGTGGTGGTTTTCACAGCGGCGGTCATCATGGAGGCTCATCAGGAGGCTTCGGTGGCGGTGGCGGTAGCTTTGGTGGTGGATCACATTCAGTAGGTTCATTTAATGATCGTTTGGTTGTTAATTCAATTTTTCTAATTGTATATGTATTAATTGGAATAAATAATAGATTTCACTGTTTGAATGTCCTTAATACTATTATGATGTTCGCTGGTCTCGGCCTTTTCATCTGGGGAACGAAGACAAAGGGTGAAGTAGGAGCTATTCATGAACTTAAGAAGAATGAAGGTTCTGTTTATACATCAGCAGTATATTCAAATATTGATTCTGTTATGAGAAGAAAGACTGATAACACCTCATGGTATACAGATGATGGCTTTTGCCTTATTTTCGGAGATAGAAGATATAAGGAAAGTAATTTAGCTACTTCTACAACTGAAGTATGTAAGTGGCCATTTATCTTGAAGGTAAGAGATTTCGTTTGGTACTTAATAGCTCTTGTTAGTGCAGTAGTTAATCTATTTTTCTATGAGGCAGTAATTCCATTTGCTGAGAATAGAATTATGTCAGATGAGGCATTTGCTTTCATTGATGAATTGGTTTTCTATTTCCCAGCAATCGTTGTTCTTGTTAGTGCCATCACATTCTTTGTAATCAGCAAAGTAAGACTAAGAATGTTCCGTAATCTTTGCATTATGGTTGTAGATAACAACCTTGCAGATATGAAGATTGAAGAGACAAATAAAGAGATTGAGGAGATTGAGGCTGGTTATTGGTATAAGGATGAGTGCCCTAACTGTGGTGCTCTTGCAGGTAGTAGAGCTACTAGATGTAAGTCTTGTGGCACATCACTTCGAGTTATTAATCTAACAACGCTTGACAAGAGAAAGTGCCATAAGGTTGCTCATAGCAGCAAAAAGAAGATCCAGCATAATCTTCAGTTAAACAAAAATGTTTTGTAAATAATCAAGTTGTAACTATCAATTTACATTGACGTAAATTATAATCAGTACATAATGTTTTTTATCGAGTCACATGGACTTGCGGGGGAGGTAGACATGACACTAGAAACACTATATCAGGGTGTTAATCTTCAGGATTATTATTTGGGTAAGGTAACACAGGTATACAGAAGCTGTAGTATCGCACAGATTGATAATCCATCATTGATGGCAGATAGAAGTAAATTTAATGAATCTTTTCTTCCAAATACAATTAACTATTTCGTAATCGTTGAATCAACAGCTGGTTTGTTCTTGGGCGAAGTATTCGAGAACAAGGCTTCAAGAAAGAGTGTTTTCGAGATGACTTCAGCTGATGAAAAGCGTAACGATTATCATGAAGTAAGTATTGATACAATCGCTCTTATGACACCAAGCTCTAATAGATTTGAGCTCGCTGGTTTTAAGACACTTGGTATCTCAGATAAGGTATATCTTGCTACAGATGAGATTTATGAGCTTTTCATTCGTTCATTGGAATTCTCTACAAGAGAGGAAGAATCACTTCCAGCATTCGCTACATACATGGATAAGTCTCATGCTGATGTAGTACTCAAGCCTAGCACACTTTTCAACCGTCACCTTATGTGTATCGGTGCTACAAATAGTGGTAAGTCTACAACTGCTCTTGCTATTCTTGATAAGGTAGTTTCTACTAAACGTAAGGCTCTCATCATTGACCCAACAGGTGAGTATAAGAATGCATTTAAGGACGATGAGATTACTAAGGTTACACTTGGTGTTGATACAACAATTTCACCAGGCAAGCTCACAATGGATCAGTGGGAGAAGCTCTTCGAGACTGAGAACAGCAGCCAGGGTGCAGTACTTGCTGAGGCTATCACATCACTTCGTTATATGAAGAAGATTGGCGACAATTCTTACTATCCAAAGGTTGGTGAGAATATCGATGAAGTTCAGGAGAACTTGGCTTCTGTATCCAAGGAAGATACAGACTTCAATATCGAACTTCTTCCTGAGCAGATCCAGCAGGAGTCAGTATGTGAGCCAGATAGAGATAACGATTATAACTTCAGATATCGTTACGATGTTCTTAAGGCTAACTCAAATGCTTCACTCATTCAGAAGATTCAGTATCAGATGACTAACACAAGATTCTTGACATTCTTCTCTAACGATCCAGCTATGTATAACCTTCTCGATGTTATTGAGGAGTTCTTGAGACTTCCTAACGTTAGCCTTTATATTGATACATCTTACCTTGGTGCATCTGAAGGTGTTGGTGGAATGGTTATCGACCTTATCAGTAACTTCGTTATTTCTAAGGAGAACATTAATCCATTCGTATTCTTCATCGATGAAGTACATAGATATGCTAAGTCTAGATATTCAGATAAGGATTTCCATGGTGGACTTACACTTCTTGCAAGAGAAGGTCGTAAGAATGGTATCTTCCTTTACCTCACAACTCAGAACCCTAAGGACGTATCACCAATTCTCTTTGGTCAGATTGGTACACTCCTTATCCACAGACTTATGCTTAACGATGAGATTAAGGCAGTTGAGAGCCATCTCGATGACTTCTCTATCAAGCATGTTCGTAAGCTAAATCAGGGTGAAGTTATCCTCTCGAGTGTTAACCTCCTCCATAACATGTTTATCCGTGTTACAAAGAGTGAGCGTACACAGTTCAACGAGACACCACTCCTCTAATTCATATTTGAACTTAAATATTAAGCCTCAGGCCTTCAAGGGTCTGAGGTTTTTTGTTGTCTACAACTTCATACGGCATTCTAGTAGTTATAATGTGGTAAGATTAGTAAGACTAAATAAACCAAATGATAAACCAAATTAAATAACGAGAGGTACAGATAGTATATGGGTATAGATTACGTAACAATGGCCAGAAATTCCTTCAATCAGGATTCTGATTTCATTGCCAAAGCTAGAAATGTTTATTCGCATCTTAATGATGAGATATCTAAGAAAATCTTTGAGGTTAGAAGCTTGTACGCATTAACAGGTGACCTCTCATATCTCATGAATATTGATCCTAAGTATCGTAATCTTAGTAGCGACATCGAGGTCTATGCTGAGAAGATCCACAAGTTCGACCACTGCCTCATCTATGGTGCTGGTGGTGCTGGTCACTATCTTGCTAGACGTTTCCAAATCTTTGGCGTTAATATCGATGCATTTATTGAGCCTGATGAGGCTAAGTGTGGCATCGACCCTCAGACTGGAATTAAGATCATCAGCGAAGAGGAACTCATAAGTAATCGTGCACTTTATAGCGACAAGAATGTTGTTATCTCATATTCCAAGAAGGATGTTGCTGATAGCACTAGACGAAGATTAATCGAGAAGGCAGGCATTCCAGAGAATAGCATCGCAATGGGTGTATACGACTGGAGAAATAATTCATCTCAGTATTTTGATTACTTTGACCCGCTCGAAAACGAGGTGTTCGTTGATTGTGGCTGCTACGATGGTGGCTCATGCTTCAGATTTGCAGGTTGGTGCGGTCAGAAAGGATACGAGCATATTTATAGTTTCGAAGCTGACCCAGTTAACTATGAGAAGTGCAAGAAAGTTCTAGAGACACTTGGTAAGTGCGACCTTTATCCATATGGAACTTCAAAAGCTAATGAGAAGGCATATTTCATTTCAAAGGGTTTCGAAGATTCTTGTATTATCACAAAGGAAGAAGCAGAGGCAGCAGGAATGGAAGGTGTTCAGACTATTGAGACTGTAGCTCTTGATGATGTCCTTAAGGATAAGCGCGTTACTTTTATTAAGTTCGATGTTGAAGGTGCTGAGTACGATGCTCTATTAGGCGCTAAGAAACTTATTAAGGCTAATCGTCCTAGAATGGCTGTGTCTGTATATCATAAGCCAGAGGACTTCGTTATCTTGGCTGACTTAATCCTTGAGATGCATCCAGACTATAGAATTTCATTCAGACATTATGGTCTCGATGAACTCGAGACAATCATGTACGTTGAGTAAAGTATCGGTTGGTATTATTCATGGGGAATAGTATGAAGACAAAGATAGCTTATCATCTTCCTGGTCTATTTGAGTTCTATGATCTCTACAAGGTGTTTCTGCCAATGATGCGTGAACACCCTGAGTATTTCTATGACTGGTGTGAGATAAGTTCAATATATGGCGCTCCCGCAGATTGCTTATGGGGTGGAGGCCGTGTTGGCTATGGAGATAATAGCCCCGAAGAAGTCTTGTCTCTCATGAATGAGTATGGAATATCTTCTAGATTGACATTTAGTAATTCGCTACTTAAGGAAGAGCATCTAAGCGACAGAAGATGTAATAGTCTTTGCGAGATGTTTTCCAAAGGTAAGGTTCGTAATGGAATAATCGTGCATTCAGATTTGTTACTTGAATATTTAAGTAAGAAGTATCCAGACTTTTATTATGTGTCTTCAACAACAAAGGTTCAGACTAGATTTGAAGATTTCCATAATGAACTACGACGAAGCGAGTTCAAGTATGTTGTTCCTGATTTTAGACTTAATAAGGAATTAGATAAACTAAATGAACTCCCATCTGAACTTAAGGATAAGGTGGAGTTCTTGTGTAATGAATGCTGCTGGATTGGCTGCCAGGAACGCGCTAAGTGCTACGAGAATGTTAGCCGTAAAAATCTTGGTGAAGATTGTCCTGATCACATATGTCACGCACCAAATGGAAATAGCGGCTACAAGTTTTCGAAGGCTATGAGTAATCCATCTTTTATAGGAGTAGATGATATTAATAATATTTATTTGCCTAATGGATTTACTAACTTTAAGATTGAGGGAAGGAGCCTCGGAAGTGCGATAATTCTGGAGTTTCTTCTTTACTATATGACCAAGCCAGAGTACCAGCTTGTGGTGAGGGAAGAGATATACCTTGATAGTATGCTCGATTTATTTTGAGAAAAATTTTGATTAAGAGTATTCTTAAGGAACTCTTAATATTAGGAAATGTATACTTCGTGCATAAAGCTTATAACACGGATGGGGGATTATTAAATGACTACAATAATTAAAGCTTCTAAACTCTGTAAGACTTATGCCAACGACGGTGTGCAGAACCACGTTCTTTCTAACGTTGATCTCGAGATTAACGAAGGTGAATTCGTATGCATCATGGGTTCATCTGGATCAGGTAAGTCAACACTTCTCTACTGCCTTTCAGGTATGACTAAGTCAACTTCAGGTGACATCATGTATGGTGCTAAGAACATCGCGAAAATGAGTGAGAAGGATTTAACTAACCTCCGCGCAGGTGACTTCGGATTTGTTTTCCAGCAGATGAACCTTGTTCCTAATTTGACACTCCTCGAGAACGTGACTGTTCCAGGATATTTGAATAAGAATAAGTCTAAGAAGGAAGTTGATAGCCGCGCTAACGAACTTCTTAAGAGGGTTGGTGTTGAGGGCGTGAAAACACACGTTCCATCAAAGACTTCTGGTGGTCAGCAGCAGAGATGCTCAATTGCGAGAAGCCTCATCAACGAGCCTAAGGTGCTCTTTGCTGATGAGCCAACAGGTGCGCTCAATAAGTCAGCTTCAGTCGAAGTATTGGATATTTTCACAAACTTTAATAAAGAAGGTCAGACAATCCTTCTTGTAACTCACGATTTGCGAACAGCAATTCGCGCATCACGCATTCTCTACATTGAAGATGGTTCAATTAAGGGTGAACTTAAGATGTCTCCATATAAGGCTGATGAGACAAAGGCGCGTGAGACACAGGTAAATGCCTGGTTGGAATCTCTTAACTGGTAATTACGCCAGATATTTGTGATTAATAAGGAGATTTCAAAATGGATATTTTTACTATGGTACGAGCTAATATCAAGGCTCACTTAGGCCAGTTTATTGGCATTGTTTTGATGATGATTATTGCTGTAACAAGCATTCTTTCTTTTGGTAGTGTTGTTTTCTCAGTTACTAGTTCAATTGATAAGGCTAATGAGATTACTAGTACTCCTGATACTACGCTCATTGTCGCTAAGGAAAATGTTACTGATGACATCATGGACACTTTGAAGGCGAAGGATGAGATTGAGAGTATAAATCTAATTGATGTGCTTGGTCTTCATGAGGTTTATAACTCAAATGATGAAGAGAAGGCATATCATTCACAGGTGTTTATTTTTCCTGATAACGGCAGATATCCTCTTATTAAGGATGATTTGACTGACTTTTCTGATGAGAAGCTCAATGTGAAAAAGGGCGAGGTTTATTTTGCTACTGGTATCGCTTCTCAGATTGGTGTTAAGCCTGGAGATAAGGTAACTCTTGTTTGTGAGAGTACAGAACTGGAACTTACTTTTGCGGGCTTCATTGAAGATGTTTGGGGTTCTGTCTCAATGGGATGGAAGCATGTAATCGTGTCACAGGAGGATTTCGATTCCTTTGTAACTGAAGTTCATAATAAGTATGATGAGTTTGGAATTTCCTACGAATATGATTACTGGCTTATGGAGATTAACGCCAAAGATAAGTCTTTGAGTGATAGTGAGTTTAACAAGATTATTAATAATGACACTGGCATTTATGATGCTTCATTTGGTTCATGTACAAAGAGAGATTCGACTACTTATGGTGGAATGCTTATCGAAGTAGTTGCAGGTATCTTGGTTGGTGTAGCAGTAATCCTTTTTGTAGTGCTCCTTGTAGTAATCTCTAACAACATTTCTACTACTGTTAAGACTGACTACAAAACACTTGGTATTCTTAAATCTCAGGGTTTCTCTAGTGGTAAATTAAGAGCCATCTATCTCTTGCAGTTCCTATCTGCAGAGATGTTAGGTATGATCATTGGTTTTGGTGTATCCTTTGCGCTTTTGAATGTTCTTCTTAATAACTTCACATCATTTGTTGGTGTAATTCTTAAGCCATACTATAGTCCATTATTTGTTAGTGGTTCACTAGGATTTATCATTCTTCTTTCTGTAGTAGTTATCTATATCTGCACTGGTAAGATCGCAAGAATTTCACCTCATAAAGCTATCTCTGAAGGACGCGATGACATCTCATTCTCATCACGAATTCAGGCTCCAATCTTTAAGAAGACACTCTCAGCTACAGTTGCATTCAGAAATATCACATCATCAATTTCACAGTATATTGGTATTATGATCACTTCACTTATTATGGTGCTGCTTCTAGTATTTGTATTCGTTGGTGGTCAGTGCTTGAGTTCTAAGAATACAATTTGTTCAGCAGAACCTATTGGTGAATTAGGAATTGGCAATTATTATAACCTCACTGATGAAGAAAAGCAGGCGATTCACGACCTCGTAGCTTCATATACTAATATTCAGGACGAGTTCTCAATCACTTCTACTTATGTTTCTCTTAATGACAACAAAGTAAGATGTTCGATGTTCGATAGTGGATCTAATGTTCAATGTATTGTCTCAGGCAGAACACCAGACTACGATAATGAAGTAGTTGTAGGTGTAGGCGTTATCAACTCGTATGGAGTGAAAATCGGCGATAAGATTACACTTTGCTACAATGACAAATCTTATGAGTACTTGATTGTTGGTACATGTAATACAACATCAGATGTTGGTAATGTCATCTACATGGGTGAAGAGGCTGCTACTCATATCGGCCTTGATGAGAGAACAATTTACTTTACACATTATTTCAGATTAGAAAATCCAGATAACAAGAATGACTGGTACCCACAGGAGAAAACTCAGGCAATCGCTGATGAGATTACTGAAAAGTATGGCGTCATGACTGGAGTATCAGATACTAACATTATGGGTTCAGAAATTGGAAGTGCTATCTCATTTGCTGGATATGTAGTGTATGTTCTTGCAGTTGCTTTCGTAGTAATCATCGTAACAATGGCCTGCACAAAGTGCTTCAACAATGAGCGCAAGCAGCTCGGTATCTATAAGGCAATGGGCTTTACATCTACAAAGCTTCGCACTCAGTTCGCATTCCGCTTCATGATTGTGTTCGCAATCGGTGCTGTAGTTGGTCTCTTTGTCGGCGCATTCACCGTTACACCATTCTTTAACCTCATGTTCAGTATCACTGGCATAGCTAGAATTACAATCGATTTCGTGCCAACTAACTATATCATGCCGCTCATTATCATCTGCATCAGCGCATTTATTTTTGCATTCGTTGCCTCAAGAAAGGTTAGAAAGATTGATGTTAACGAGCTTATTATTGAGTAATCGACTATCTCGAAAACACTCCGCCTTCCAGAGTGTTTAGTTAATCAAACCCGGCTGCCTTGGAACCTTTAGTAGTTCCAGGGCAGTTTTCTTGAAGAAACTTCTTTTGGGGGAGAAAAACTTATGTTTATCAGTGTGTTCGCAATCAGGTCGAAGGCTCATATTAGTAAGCAAGTGTGAAAAAATCACTTTGATTTAGTATATATATTCGCGATTGTGAGTATAATTGTTGGTATCTTTGGTCCGAGGAGAGATTATGAAGACTAGGTTAGGGACAATTAGCTATTTCCTTAAGGGTTGCAAGCGATACTTCGCGCTTGCGATTGTTTTTGTGTTCCTTCAGGTAATCTTTGACCTCGTTAATCCAAAGATTATGGGTTATACAGTAGACTACATTATTGATGATATTAGCCAGACACCTAAGTTCATTATTGACTTTGCGAATAATCTAGGAGGTAGAGACTACATCATGTCACATCTCTGGATTGTGGCGCTCGCAGTAGTTATCATTGGCGTCTTAAGTGCGATTAGTAGATATGCCTTCAGAATGTTCAATTCACTCGGAGGTGAGAACCTCGCTAGAAGAATGCGTAACACCCTTTTCGAGCACATCCTAAAGCTCCCATATAAGTGGCAGGATATTAATAAAACAGGTGACATCATCCAGCGCTGTACATCAGATGTTGATATGATCAGGAACTTTATCCAGGAGCAGCTCGTTAACCTTTGCCGCATGATCGCGACTATTCTTCTCGCGCTTTATTTCATGCTCCGAGTTAATGTAATCCTCACTTTGTGCGCGTGCTTCTTTATCCTTGTAGTAGTCGTTTATTCGCTCATTTTCCATGGCAAAGTAGGCGAGAAATTCGAGAAGGTTGATGCCGAGGAAGGTCGCCTCTCATCTACTGCTCAGGAGAACCTAGCAGGTGTACGAGTAGTTCGCGCTTTCGGTCGCGAGATGTATGAGCGCAAACGATTTGAAGAGAAGAATGAAGTTTATATCGGTCACTGGATTCAGATGATGAGTATCCTTGCGAAGTTCTGGACAATCAGCGATTTCGTTAAGAATGCTCAGATGATTACAATCTTGGCGCTCGGCTCATATCTCACTGTTAACGACTATATGACTGCTGGTCAGTTCGTATCTTTCATCGCTTATAACCTCATGATCATTCAGCCTATTATGGAGCTTGGTCGCGTTATCTCTGATATGAGTAAGTCTGGCGTATCAATCGATCGTCTTAATTACATCATTAAGTCTGAGATTGAACTTGATAGTGAAGATTCAGTTGAATTTCCTGATTATGGTGACATTGAATTCCAGAATGTTAGTTTCGCGTACGATGCTAAGAATGTCCTCGAGAATGTGAATATGACAATCAAGAAGGGCCAGACTATTGGTATCCTTGGTGGAACTGGTTCAGGTAAATCAACACTCATGTTGCTCCTTGATGGCCTTTATAATCCTTCAGAAGGCCGCATCACTATTAACGGAGTTGATATCTCCAAGATTAAGAGAAGGAGCCTTCGAAGTCATATTGGTTTTGTCCTTCAGGAGCCATATTTGTTCTCCAGAAGTCTCAAGAACAACATCAAGATTGCTAGCGATAACGCAAGTGACGCTGATATCGATGAAGTAGTTGAGACAGCGTGCCTTAAGCAGTCTATTAATAAATTCAAAGAGGGCTTCGAGACATATGTAGGTGAGAAGGGAGTTACACTATCTGGTGGTCAGAAGCAGCGTGCAGCAATCGCGCAGATGCTCATCAGAAAGCCAGAGATTATGATCTTCGACGACTCTTTGTCAGCTGTTGACTCTAAGACAGACGCTGCTATCCGTAAAGGTCTTAAGAAGGCTAGTAAGGACGCTACAGTTATTATCATCTCCCACCGAATTACAACGATCATGGGAGCAGACAACATCTATGTTTTCGATGGGGGCAAGATAAAAGAAACTGGTAATCACGAGACCCTCATCAAGAACAACGGAATTTATAGCAAGATTTATGAATTACAAAGAAGTGTGCAAGAGGAAGAATGATGGAAAATAAAGAAAAACAAGTCAAGCTTCCTTTGTTTGGACTACCTAAGTTATGGCCATATGTTAGGAAGTATAAAACTAGATTTATATGGATGATTATAGCTGGATTGATCTATAGTGTTTTCGATGCGATTTATCCACTATTCAATCGCTATGCAATTAATCACTTCATTGGTGATAAGACACTCGATACAATCTGGTTCTTTATCGCTGCGTATCTCGTGATAACAGCGCTTCAATGTGCGACGAACTATATCAACGTTATGCTATGTGCGAAGCTCGAGCTATACATGGATAGGGACCTTCGTAACAATGCATTCGCGCATCTCCAACAGGTGTCACTATCTTACTTCAACAGCCACAATGTTGGTTATATTCACGCTCGTGTTATGAGTGATACAGGTAAGATTGGCGAGCTCGTGTCATGGCAGATTATGGATGTTGTATGGTGGGGTAGTTATCTCCTGTTCGGTATTATTGTGATGATGATAATCGATGTGAGATTAGCTATTTATCTCCTTGTGATGTTACCGATTGCGACACTTGTTATTGTTATTTTTAATAAGAAGCTTCTTATCCATAATAGACAGGTTCGTGAACTTAATTCGCAGATTACTTCAGACATTAATGAAGGTATCACAGGCGTTAAGTCGATTAAGTCACTTGCTATCGAAGAGAAGATTAATGACGAGTTCCATGTTGATACAGATAAGATGTACAAGAAGAGCGTTAAGACCAATCACCATAGTGCACTCTTCGTATCTATCATGACTTTGATCTCGACAATGTCACTCGCACTTGTCCTCTGGAAGGGTGGCAATTTGACTTACGAGGGCCTTGTAGAGATTGGTACATTATCAATCTTCATGTCATATGCGCTTGGCATGCTCGAGCCAATTCAGTTTATTGTTAATACTGTAACAAGAATGATTTCAGTAGGTGTAAATATTGAGCGTTATCTTGAGCTTATGGGAACTACTGGTGAAGTATTTGATAAGCCTGAAGTTATTGAGAAGTATGGCGATTCATTTAACCCTAAGTATGAGAGCTTCGAGGAGCTCGTTGGTGATGTCGAGTTTAAGGATGTAACATTCAAGTATCCTGATGGAGAAGAGATTATCCTTGATCACTTTAACCTCAAGGTTAATAAGGGCCAGAGTGTCGCAATTGTAGGTGAGACTGGCGCTGGTAAGTCTACACTAGTTAACCTCGTCTGCCGCTTCTTCGAACCAACTAAGGGTGAAGTTTTGATCGATGGTAGACCTGCTAACGATAGATCTCTGAAGTGGCTTCATAGTAATATCGGCTACGTGCTCCAGACACCATATCTCTTTTCTGGTTCAGTTCGTGATAACCTCAAGTACGGTAAAGAAGATGCGACTGACGATGAGATTTTGTCGGCACTTAAGACTGTAGGTGCAGATAAGATGCTTGATAAGCTCGACCATGGTCTTGATACCGAGTTAGGTGAGGGTGGTGACTTCCTCTCAACTGGTGAGAAGCAGATACTATCAATTGCTCGTGCACTCCTTTCTGACCCTAGGATCCTCATCCTTGATGAAGCTACTAGTTCAGTTGACTCTGTGACAGAACACGCAGTTCAGGAAGCTATCGAAGCTTTGACATCTGATAGAACATCTTTCATCATCGCGCATCGTCTTTCTACAGTAGTAGGCGCAGATACAATCCTCGTTGTTTCTGATGGTAAGATTGTTGAGCGCGGTAACCACAGAGAACTCATGAAAGCAAAGGGTGAGTACTATAGCCTTTACATGCGCCAGTTCGAGGAACTCGAGACATGGAAGTCAGCTAACGGCTGATGCTAGTTGATATATGAATTTTGATGACGCCAAGTGATTTCGCTTGGCGTTGTTTTTTGTTTTCGAGAAAATCAAAAAATTCACTTAATTATCTCCGACCGCCCCACATATATAACTCAAAAGAGGTGAGCTATAGGCCACCATTTGAGTTTATATTCTAAGGAGATTAATTATGAAGAGTTTTACTATTGTTCCAAGTATGACAGATGCAGAGAAGAGAGAAGTTATCGCGAATAATGCGAACAGGTTCTGGAGTGATTTCCATAATGCGCAGGCGCTCGAGGGAACATCGATTGAGCCTGATGAGATGGAGCTCGGATACATCCTCAAGGACGAAGGTTACATGTGCACAAAGACTGAGGTCTTGAAGCGAATTGGTCAGGTGATTAATGACATCCAGTCTTCTGAGGCGCCTGATGCTGAACAGGCTGCTACACCCTTTGACCTCGCGCTCAAGGACATCCTTTATAAGTTGTATGTCGAGATTGGTAGAACTCAGGTTGCCGACGCGCCTATGGGCTGCTGGGCTTATCGCGTAGTCGTTACGAATGCCGAGGCTAAGCTATGTTTATCTCACTATCCACACAACGAAGGTTACTTCGAGGTGTATCCATTCGGAGGCGACCTCTTCGACTGTGAACCTGACGATGTGATGGATATGGTGTCAGTTAAGGTGCCTATGCTCACACTTCCTCAGTATTCCGAATACTACGGAATTGATCTTGACCAGCTCGAAAACAAACTGGCAGCAGGTGATTTTGAATCTCTCATGAATAGAAGTGGTAATATGTACCTCTCAATCCTTGAGGATCCAATGTCTATTACTGAACGCAAGAACCGCTTCCGTTTCTTTGATATTACTTCTGAGCTTAATGATGTACCAGAAGGTCTTGAGGCGATGCGCGATAGTGAAGTGTTAGGCATCATTAGTGATGAGAAGGATGGTAAAAAAGTTGCTTTTGCACTCATTGATAGAACTGACGTTTTTACTGTTAATGAGAGCGCTATGGCTGAACTTGAGGCATATCTTACTTCAAATCCTTCTTTTGAGATTATATATAGACCTATTGGTTCTGAATATGGAATGTGCGATATCTCTGGTGACATTTCTGATATTCCAGAGGCGTTTAAGGGTATTATTGGTAGCACTCTTGTCTGCTTTTACCGAGATGATGTGATCGCTGGTTTGGTTGGTGTCTATACTAAGAGACGAGTTAAGGTTGAACTCACTGATGAGAAGCTTAATGAGTTGATAAAGTATGTTTCTAATAATCCTTCAATCGTTCCTGAGCCAGAAGAGTATCTCGTGCTCGAGACTATTGCCAGATAACTGGTTAGTAGCTTTGTAACTATGAAAAGCCCTGCGAGAGTATTGTTTCTCGCGGGGTTTTCTACTATACGAGTACTATTTGATTTAGTTTAAATTTGATCTCCAATTGACATTTAAAAACATCCAGTGTATTATCAAATCAATTGAACACAATTTAATTTTACGCAATTTAAAAGGAGGCAAATTATGAACGCATATGACTTTACTGTGAAGGCACAGGATGGAAGTGATGTAGCTCTTAAGAGCTTTGAAGGCAAAGTGTTATTGATTGTTAATACAGCAACTGGTTGTGGCTTTACCCCTCAGTATGCTGAACTTCAGTCAATCTATGATGAACTCCACGATAGTGGCCTCGAGATCCTTGATTTCCCATGTAACCAGTTCGGTAATCAGGCCCCAGGTGATGATGGTGAGATCCATGATTTTTGTACAGGTAGATTTGGTATTACATTCCCACAGTATTCCAAGATTGATGTCCTTGGTGAGACAGCTATTCCTCTCTATAAATGGATTACAGAGAATACAACATTTGGTGGATTTAATGGTCCTATGAAACTAATTCTCAATACTGTTGTTAAGAAGATGGATAAGGACTACAAGAACAATGGTAATATCAAGTGGAATTTTACTAAGATTTTGATCGATAAGCAGGGTGATATCGTAGCAAGATTTGAGCCGACAGCTTCTCTCGATGACGTTAAGAAAAAGATTAAGGAGGTGCTCTGATGTACCATTACGATTATGCAACTAGCGGAACATGTGCTTATGTTATAAGCATGGATTTGGATGGCGATAAGGTTCATAACATTGTGTTCATGGGCGGTTGCAATGGTAACCTCAAGTCAATTGCAAGACTTCTCGAGGGTGAGACAGTTGATACTATCGAGAAGAAGTTAAGTGGTATCACATGTGGTAACAAGGGAACTTCTTGTGGCGATCAGCTCACTAAGGCTGTTAGAAGAGCATACGAAGCTGAGCTTAACGGTGAAGTTCAGGACGAAGACTAATAGTTCCTCGGTACTGCCGAATAATCGATTACATAGTATTGACCGCATTTGTTATAATTGGTTGAATGACTATTACGGAGTGTAATTATGAGCAAGAAATACGACGCGCTTAAGCTTGAGAATCAACTTTGCTTTCCTCTTTATGCATGTTCGAAAGAGATAGTTAAGCGCTACAAGCCTTTTCTAGACAAGCTCGAGCTAACATATACTCAATACATAACAATGATGGTTATGTGGGAGCATAAGAATATCAGCGTTAAAGAGATAGGTGAATATCTATATTTGGATTCAGGAACTTTGACACCAGTATTGAAGGTCTTGGAGAAGAAGGGGTATATTTCTCGTGAACGTTCATCAGAAGATGAGCGCGTATTGATTGCTAGTATCACAGATGTAGGAATGAAGCTCAGAGATAAGGCTCTCGAAGTACCAAAGCAGATGGGTACATGTGTAAATGTAACTCCTGAAGAAGCTAAGACACTTTACGATTTGCTTTACAAAGTTTTGGGCGGCCTAAGTACTGAAGACGGCGAGTAACATAAGTTTAGTATTAAGTTATCGATAACTCAAAACCTCCTATTCCAGGAATGTTTCCTAGGGTAGGAGGTTTTCGATTCGGTCAAATAATATATAGATCATTCTCTATCTGGCAAATCGATTATCTGATAACCGCATGCGTTGATGAGAATAGTGCCAGACGGATGCTTGAGCTTAGACTTAACCTTGTGGTGGTAGTTCGTGTGAACATGACCATGGAACATGTACATAGGCTTGAACTTGTTAAGTAGTTCATTGAAACACTCGAATCCGCGATGCGCATTGTCATCGAGGTCGCCGTGACCCCTAACAGGTGAATGAGTGACAAGGATGTCGATGCCGCCCTTTAGTCTAGCTTTGTTAGTGAGCGTAAAACAGCGCCAAGCCATCTGTCTTTCTGTGTACATATTGATGTGTCGAGTGTTGTACTTAATCGAACCACCAAGTCCAGCAATTCTGTATCCCTTGTACTTAATGACACGGTTCTCTAGTGAGAAACCACCTGCAGGAGGTGTCTTGGATAGCTCATCATCGTGGTTACCGAGGACATACAGCATTGGAACGTTAACCATCGTCATAAGAAAGTCCAGGTATCCAGGCTTGAGGTCACCACAGGAGATGATTAACTCAACACCTTCAACGCGCTCTTTCTTGAAGAAATCATAGAGAAGTCTCTCTTCTACATCTGCAATAACTAGTACTTTCATTCCTGATCACCATTTGGCTTCTCAGTAGTGATATTACTAATGATCGGCATACCGTTCGCTTTTACTGTTTTCTGAGCTGATTCTGTGAGCTCGTCGAAGCTTGGAATTGTACCAACGACGTTGTCGAGAAGCCAGCTCATATTGATAATTTCTTCATTAGAGAGGCGAGGCTCATCTGCAGTCTTAATCTGCTTTACCTGACTCCAAATCTCTCCATCAAAAGGATTAACTATATCTGATGTAATTGATTTGCGAATTGCACCAATAAGATTTCTAGTTGTGTATGGGATATTCTCATCAACGAGTGAAATATCGATAACACCTGAAGACATACCCCACCAATAGTTGATTGCCTTGTTTTTAATCTCATCACTCTCAGCATTCCAAGCATCGTTGAGGATAGTCTGAACGATGAGCTCGTAATACTTGCCCCACTTCCATTCAGGGAAAGCGATGTTAGTGATTTTGCCCTCGTCATCAACCTTGAAAAGACCATATGCATTATCTGCTCTTGTAGGTCTAATGAGGTCAGGACCAGATACAATTTTGAGGTTGTTTTCAGTAATATATTCTCTCCAGTACTCGTCTTTAAGACATGACCATGTGAGATAAATCTTAGCCTTAGGGTCTACTGTTGCAGCACCAAGTGCGAATGCATTAATGTTAGCGATATTTCCGAAAACTGGGTATGTAGAAACATAGCCAATCTTGTGATCTTCAGCCATTGTAGCAGCGAGTACACCGAGCATAAACTTAACTTCGTACATTCTTCCGTAGTAAGTTCTAACCGCACCGTGTGACAAGTGAACAGAGCAGTTGAGGAACTTTACATTAGGATACTTAACAGCAGCACGTAACGCATACTCCATCTGAACAGGTGAAGTAGTGATGATGAGCTCAACTCCATCGCCAATAGCTGCATCAACTGTCTCTTCGAAAGTCTCTTCATCGCAGTCCTTGAGGTCGCACGCGAGTGTTCGTACGATGCCAGGGAACATCTCCTCGAGTTCATTACGACCCTTCTCGTGACCATTAATCCATCTTGATACAGAAGCATCACCGTTATGGATGAACAAGATATCAAGTGGGTGATCTACAGAGTATGGCGCCTTAGTAAACAAGCTGTCGATGAGTGGATCGATGATTGGAATAACAGACTTCTTCTGTAATTGAGGCTCCTCAGAGAACTCAATCTGGTTACCATTATCAGCGATAACAATCTCAGGCCAGATTGTGTTGAGGTTCTTCTTGATCTCGTCAACAGTAGCATCAACGAGGTCTGCATATTTGAACATCTCGATATATACGAGGAAAGCATCAGCAGTTGTAATCTGCTTAATCTTTTTGCTATCTGCAGCCTTATAAGCCTGTGTAAACTTAAGGAAAGCTGACTTAAGGTCGAGAATTGAATCTTCATCCCAAGTGTTTTCGAGATCTTTGCCAAGGCTTTCTGCAAGCTTGTCGTAGCTGCCCTCTTCAGAGAAGAGAATGTTATAAATTGAAGTGCACTTATTAAACTTCAAGAATTCGTAGTAGATAACAACTTCCTTATCCTCAGAAAGAGGTGGGAGCACACGAGTAACATCGGCAAGGATTGTAGGCATCTCGAGGAACTTCATTACAGAAACTCGCTTATTACCTTCCATAACATAGAACTTGCCCATGTATTCAATAACTTTGATAGCGTCCTGAATTCCTTCTCTAGTCTGGTAATCCATGAGGACAATCCACTTTGTTCCGAATTCAGTATCAGCAGGAAGGAGTGGCATGAAGTTTTTAGCGAATGCTTCCTGTCTACCCTTAGTGACTGTTCCAACTATCTGTTCGATAGGAATTTCACGTAGACCAA
Organism: Clostridia bacterium; assembly: GCA_024403735.1. Lineage (GTDB taxonomy): Bacteria > Bacillota > Clostridia > Saccharofermentanales > Saccharofermentanaceae > Saccharofermentans. The sequence goes on along the minus strand of JAKSRG010000021.1, from coordinate 26,983 downwards.
TTTTCTCTTCCTTCATGAAAATTCTTGATTCAATCATCTCATCAAGAACAGGAAGATAAGGACTAACATTTTCGCTTAATGCGTGTTGCTGCTCTTTGAGAGCAAGTTTTCTAGCTTTTGCATAATCTTCAGCAGCTGTAGCCATATCAAAATCTCCTTATCCATTAATCACACGATAATTGTAGCATGAGACCAACTTCATAATAAGTTGTGAGGTTGGATAATAAAGCGGGTTGTTTTCAATATTTTTAGGCTAGTTTGCTTGAAGCTTGGGTGCTTCATTCCAACTAAACGTTAATCTAGCGACTTCAGGATTGAGTGAAATATGGAATGAACTGCCTAAAATCTGAAAAATGGGCTGTTTGGGTGCTTCATTCCAACTAAACGTTAATCTAGCGACTTCAGGATTGAGTGAAATATGGAATGAACTGCCTAAAATCTGAAAAATGGGCTGTTTGGCTGCTTTATTCCAACTAAACGTTAATTTGATTGATCTAGGATTAACTGAGATATGGAATGAACTGCCTAAAATCTGAAAAATGGGCTGTTTGGCTGCTTTATTCCAACTAAACGTTAATCTGATTGATCTAGGATTAACTGAGATATGGAATGAGTGATTTTCAGTCCGCGCATTCTCCAGAAAACTCTTTCCAGAAGCTTTAGCAGAGAATGACTTGAGGAATATTAGTTCAAATTAAGCGATATATGTCATTTCTAATGTCTCATTCTCCGTAACACTCACTCTCGAAGTTCTAGCAGAGAATATCTTGAAGAATATCAGTCCTGAACAGCTGTAATATGCAGTTTTACTTGCTTCATTCTCCGTAACACTCACTTTTAGTGTTCCAATAGAGAATGATTTGATGAATGAGGAGGGATGAATCAATAGTGTGATGTAGAAGTCTATCAAAACCTCTATCTAGCACTTCGAAACTAGACTCTTTGATAGACTTTTTCAGAAACACTACGATGCCTGGAGCACCTTCAATAACTCGACAAGGCGCAACTCAAAAAGAAACTGAATGAGTACCTAAAATGCCAGTTTTCTCCAATTCGCTTGATTTTTTACTAAAATGCCTAACTTTGAGGTGGCTTTTGGCTAATAAATATAATATAAGTGAAACAATTCTGACCATTTAATCGTATATGTTTTGATGTATAATGGCATGGATTATTGGTAAAGTGAGATAGGTATGCTTGGACGACTTGAGAAGATAGGTGGAAAAATATGGGAATTGCTGAGTAGATTTATTCTATTCGTGCTCAGAATACTTCTTAAGCCAATCCATAAGGAATTGACAGAAGCGCAGGAGCAAGCTTTCCTTCAGTTCTGTAAATTCGCTATTGTTGGCGTATCTAATACGCTTATCTCCATGGGTCTAAACTTCTGCGTTTTGTTCATTTGTAACAAGAACGGATTGTTGCAGAAGCATGATATCAAAATCTATGTTGCCAATTGCGTTGCGTTTTTCTTGAGTGTTCTATGGTCTTTCTTCTGGAACAACAGATACGTGTTCAAGGAGGAGGAAGGCGCGCCAAAGCGTGTCTGGTGGAAGACACTTCTCAAGAGCTATGTAGCATACGCGTTCACAGGCCTTGGAGTTAGTAACTTGATTTCATGGCTTTGTGTAACAGTGCTCGGTATTAATGAGTATCTAGCGGTAATCATTAATCTCGTCATCGCGGTGCCAGTGAACTTCATCATCAATAAGTTCTGGGCATACGGCCAGAAGAAGACGAAGAAGGACGCTTAGTACTAGCGAACGAAGGCTAGGCCAAGACGCCTGCCACACACATCCAGTCCACTTAGCGCTGGAAAACTAAGTCTAGGGCAACCTGGACGATACTATTTTAGAAGTGAAAAACTAAAGGGATTTTTTATATGAGTAGAATTAGCTTACTTGATTGCACATTGAGAGACGGTGGATATGTTAATGATTGGGAGTTTGGTAATAACAACATCGTGAGCATTTTCGAGCGCCTCGTAGCATCAAGAGTTGAATATATCGAGATTGGATTTATTGACCAGGAGCGTGAGTACGATCCTAACAGAGCGATTTATCCAAATGTTAAGTCAATCAATAAGACAATTGCTGGTCTTGATCATGGGGATGCTCAGGTTGTGGGCATGATTGATTACGGCCATGTAGATATTAGCCTTGTGTGCCCTAAGAAGGAGAGCTGTCTTGATGCTATCCGCGTTATTTTTAAGAAGGGCATCCGCAAGGAGGCTATGGCTTATATTAAGCAAATCAAGGATTTGGGTTATAAGGTTTTTGCGCAGCTCGTATCAATTACTAGTTATAGCGACGAGGAACTCATGGACTTGATTAGCATGGCAAATGAGATTAAGCCATTTGCAGTATCAATGGTTGATACTTATGGCCTTTGCCATAGTGATACACTTATGCACTATTGCGAGATCCTTGATAAGAACCTCGATAAGGATATTGAGCTCGGATATCACGCTCATAATAATTTCCAGCTTGGTTATGCGAACTGTATTGAGATGCTTTCATATAAGACTGAGCGTAGAGTATTAGTTGACGGTACTGTTTTCGGTATGGGTAAGAGTGCTGGTAATTGTCCACTCGAGCTTATCGCTATGTACCTCAATGGCAGACATGGAAAGAATTACGATATCGCACAGATCCTTGAGGCAGCTGATGCTAATGTGATGGGCTTCCATAAGGATACTCCTTGGGGCTATAGCCTTTTCTATTTCATTGCGGCATCAAATGACTGCCACCCTAATTACGTAAGCTATCTCATGAACAAGCGTACACTATCTATTAAGCAGGTTAATTCTATCCTTGCTAAGCTTCAGGGCGAGAAGAAGCTCCTTTACGATGAGAAGCTAATCGAGCAGCTCTATTCTGATTATCAGGAGAGAGAGGTTAATGATGATAAGGCAATTGCTGAACTTACTGATAATCTTGTAGGTAAGAAGATCCTTATCATTGGTCCAGGTACATCTGTATCTAATGAGGCAGATAGCGTTAAGGACCACATCATGAGCAATAATCCAGTGATTATTTCAATTAATCACGTTCCTTCACTTATCAAGCCTGACTACTGCTTCGTTACTAATGCGAAGAGATTTGTTCAGCTTTCATCTAACCTTACTAAGAACGCTGATTCTTTCAAGGTTATTGCTACATCTAACGTGACTAAGTCAGTTAGTGAATTCGATTACACAATCAGATATTCCAATCTTTTGGATTTCAATGCACAGATTATCGACAACTCATTCTTGATGCTTCTTAAGCTCCTCAAGAGAATTGGCGTTACTGAAGTTTCATGCGCTGGTTTCGATGGTTATGCAGAGGACAATAGACCTAACTACTACAATCCTGACATGGAGTACAACTTCACTTCGTTCGAGGCAAAGGCACTCAACGACTATGTGATCGGCGAGCTCGACAAGTTATCTAACGGATTTAATGTTGAGTTCATTACTTCTTCATTCTACAAGGTGTGAGGTGCGGGTCTAGTATGAGTGAGATGAGCGGTATGAGCGAGAGTAGCAATATGAGCAAGAAATACGATATTCAGGCGGTTTTATTCGATCTTGACGGTACAGTTCTCGACACATCAGCGGGAATTGTTAGATCTATCAAAGATACAATTGAGCACTTTGGCCTTAAGGAACTCCCTGATAGTGAGCTATATAAGTTCATCGGTCCTCCAATTGAGTGGTCTTTTGAAGACAAGCTTGGCTGCACTGGTGAGATGAACAAGAAGGTTAGTGCATACTTCCGTGAGAGATATTCGAACAGTAATCTTCTTATGGCGACACCTTATGAGGGCATGTTCGAGTTCCTGAAGTTCCTCAAGGATAAGGGCATTCCTACAGGCATCGCGACTTATAAGAAGGACGATTACGCCAAGAGACTTCTCTGTCATTTCGATTTCGATAAGTACTGCACAACAATTCATGGCTCTGACTACGAGAACAAGCTAACTAAGGCTGACATCATCGAGCTCTGTATTCAGGACATGAAGGTGGAGGACAAGTCGAAGGTCCTCATGGTCGGCGATAGTAAGCACGACGCGACTGGCGCGAGCAACATCGGTACGCTATTTGCGGGTGTGTCATTCGGCTTTGGTTTCGGTGAGTTCGGAGGCGAGGACATTAACGATTACGAGCACATCATTTACGTAGATAAGATGATGGACTTGGCGGGTCTTTTTGAGTAATTCGATAAGACCATCTCGAAAACAACCTGCGCCTCAGTGGGCTGTGTTCAGTAGACTAGCGTCTGCGGCGTTCCGCCAACTAGTGTTTAAGCAAGTGTTTTCGAGCACAATATTGTTTAAATAGTTATTTAATATTTGAGCTATAAAGAGGTATAAAAATGGAGATCAAATTAGCTAAGCTTGTAGCAGATTTTCTCGTTGAGAAAGGTGTTACACATAACTTCACAGTAACAGGTGGAGGCGCCATGCATCTTAATGATGCCCTTGGCCACAAGGAAGGACTTACTTCTATTTATAACCACCACGAGCAGGCATGTAGTATTGGTGCAGAGGGATACGCTAGACTTACTGGCAAGATTGCGCTTTGTACAGTAACTTCTGGTCCTGGCGGAACTAATGCAATTACTGGTGTTATGGGCGGCTGGCTCGATTCAATCCCTATGTTCGTTCTTTCTGGTCAGGTTAAGCGAGAGACAACTGTATGGTCATGTCCAGATGTTCCACTTCGTCAGTTGGGCGATCAGGAATTCCCAATCATTGGTTCTGTTTCTAACATGACAAAGTACGCTGTTATGGTTACTGAGCCAAATGATATTCTCTATCACTTGGAGAAGGCTTGGTATCTTGCTAACAATGGACGTAAGGGTCCAGTATGGCTCGATATTCCTCTTGATGTTCAGGCTGCAAAGATTGATACAGATAATCTTCGTAAGTTCGAAGGAACTGAGGAAGAGAAGGAGCTCATGGCTAAGGAGAAACCAGTTTATAACAAGGCACTCACAGATGAGATCCTCGCTAAGATTAAGAATGCCAAGCGCCCAGTAATCCTTGCTGGTACTGGTGTTAGATTGGCTGGCGCACATGCTGAACTTCTTAAGGTAGCAGATATGCTCCAGATCCCAGTAGTTACAGCATGGAATGCTCACGACCTCATGCCAGATGACAACCCTTGGTACTGCGGCCGTCCTGGTACAGTAGGTACAAGAGGTGGTAACTTCGTAGTTCAGGAGGCAGATGTTCTCCTCGTTATCGGTTGCCGTATGAATATTCGTCAGATCAGCTACAACTATAAGGTTTGGGCTGAGAAGGCATTTAAGATTGTTGTTGAGATTGATGAGGCTGAGCTTAACAAGCCAACAGTTAATGTTGATTTGAAGGTTCACGCTGATCTCAAGGATGTGCTCGTTGATATGCTCGCTAAGGGCTATGAGCCTAACCCAATTCACGCTAACTGGGTTAAGTGGGGTAGAGATATCGATGCTAAGTATCCTGCATGTCTCCCTTCTTATAATGAAGTAAATAATCCTATTAATCCTTATACATTTATTGATAAGTTCACTAAGGTTCTCGCAGATGATGAGAAGATTATTTGCGGTAATGGTTCAGCTTGCGTAGTAACTTTCCAGGGTGCTCATATCAAGAACAACACAAGATTGTTCACTAACTCTGGTTGCGCTGCTATGGGTTATGGTTTCCCAGCTGCAGTTGGTTGTGCAGTAGCTGAAGGTGGTAAGCGTGTAGTATGTGTTGACGGTGACGGTTCATTCCAGATGAACATTCAGGAGATGCAGACAATCGTTTATAACCAGCTCAACCTTAAGACATTTATCATCAATAACAATGGTTATCACTCAATTCGTCAGACACAGACTAACCTCTTCAATCCACCACTCGTTGGTGTATGTGATGGCAATGGTCTTAGCTTCCCAGATCTTGAGAAGCTCTCATGGGCATATGGCATGCGCTATGTGAAGATTACTGACGTATCTGAGATCGAGGAGAAGGTTAATGAGGCTCTCTCTGGCAACGACCCAGTTCTTTGTGAGGTTGTTGTATCAGACAAGCAGAACTTCTCTCCTAAGCTCTCTTCTAAGGTTCTCCCAGACGGCAAGATCGTATCACCACCAATCGATGATATGTTCCCATTCCTCGAGAGAGACGAGTTCGATGCTATCAAGGCATCAGTTCCTAATCAGTGATAGAAAGGTTGTTGACGAGATGGTCTGATTGACGATATAGTGACTAGCTCGGCAACAATATGAGGTCAAATAATGCCACGTGCAATTGTAACAGGCGCAACAGGAATGCTAGCTATTGCAACAATTAACCTTCTAACTAAGGAAGGTTATGACGTTGTCGCTGTAGCGCGTCCTAATTCTAGAAGAATTGATAATATTCCTTCTGGCGACAACATTACAGTTGCTGAGGTTGGTCTCGAGGATATTGAGACTTTGCCTGACGTGCTCGCAGTATCTGGAATTACTGAGGCTGATTTGTTCTTCCATTTTGCCTGGGACGGAACTTATGGAGACAACAGAAATAATATGGATCTCCAGCTCAAGAATATTGAGAGTTCAGTTAAGGCTGTTAGGGCCGCAGCAGCACTCAAGTGCAGTAGCTTTATGGGCGCTGGCTCACAGGCTGAGTATGGTCGTGTTATGGATGGCACCAAGTTATCTGATAAGACACCTTGTAATCCAGAGAATGGTTACGGAATTGCGAAGCTTTGTGCTTCACAGATGACAAGGATTGAGGCTCATAAGCTTGGTATCAAGCATATTTGGGTTAGAATTTTGAGCACATTCGGTCAGTTCGATGGCGCTCATACAATGGTAATGAGTGGTATCGGCAAGATGCTCGATGGACAGAAGGCTTCTTACACTAAGGGTGAACAGATGTGGGATTACCTCTATTGTAAGGATGCTGCCAAGGCTTTCTTCCTAAGTGCAACAAAAGGTGTAGATGGTAGCGTCTATACAATAGGCAGCGGAAAGGTTAGACCTTTGGCCGATTATATTAAGGCTATTAGGGATGCAATTAATCCTTCATTGGAGATTGGTTTTGGCGAAGTGGATTACTATCCAGGACAGGTTATGTATCTATGCGCCGATACTACTAAACTTCGTGAAGACACTGGCTTCGAGCCTGAATACGAGTTCGAAGATGCTATTCAAGAAGTAGTTGAATGGTATAAAGATAGTATTTACAATAAAGACGTGTGAAAGACAGGAAAGGTATATAGGGAATAGAAATGAAGAAAATAAGTATTCTTATTCCATGCTATAACGAGGAGCTCAATGTTGAGCCAATGGCTGATGCCCTCGTAGAGATGTTCGGAAGAGATCTTCCTAACTATGATTATGAGATTGTTTTTATCGATAACGATTCTAAGGACTTAACTCGTCCAAAGCTTCGTCAGATTTGTGAGAAGAATAAGAAGATTAAGGCTATCTTCAATGCCAAGAACTTCGGTCAGTTCAACTCACCATACTATGGCATGCTCCAGACAACTGGTGACTGCACAATTTCTATGGTATGCGACTTCCAGGACCCAATTGAGCTCATCCCTAAGTATGTAGCTGAGTGGGAGAATGGCTATAAGATTGTAATTGGTATCAAGACATCATCTAAGGAGAGCAAGATTATGTATTTCCTTAGATCACTTTACTATAAGATTATTAAGAAGTTCTCTGATGTTGAGCAGATCGAGCACTTTACTGGTTCTGGTCTCTACGACAAGAGCTTCGTTCAGGTCCTCCGCGACCTCAAGGATCCTAAGCCATTCCTTCGTGGAATTGTAGGTGAGCTCGGCTTCGCACGTAAGGAAATCCCTTATGAGCAGCCACAGAGAAGAGCAGGTAAGACAAGTAACAACTTCTATCGTCTTTACGATGCTGCGATGCTCTCTATCACTTCTTACACTAAGATTGGTCTTCGTATCGCTACAATCGGAGGTGCAGTTGCATCAGCAATCAGCCTTCTTATCGCACTCGTATATCTCATTATGAAGCTCGTTATGTGGGATGATTTCCCAGCAGGTATGGCTCCTGTACTTATCGGTGAGTTCGTCCTCGGTTCAATCCAGATGTTCTTCATCGGTCTTCTTGGTGAGTACATCCTCAATATCAACGACCGTATTATGAATAGACCATTGGTTGTTGAAGCTGAGCGATTGAACTTTGATGAGCCTAAGGATACTAGCGAACCTAAGGCCTCAGAAGAGACTAAGTAACAGTCCAGCTAGACCCGATTATTACGTGCCAGGAGATTAAATTTATGCAGATATACAAGGAGAGAAACAAGAAAATAATCATTTTCTTTGTGGTATTCCTTGCCTTCTACGGATTATATTACTTACTTCATTCGCCAACATTCTTGTTCCCAGCCAAGGATATGTACAAGGATTTTGCGACGATTAACTATGCCTTGAAGGACAATAATCCATACATTTCAAGACTAAGTAATTACCCACCAATCATTCTCGCGTTCGCGAAGATCTTCGCCCTCATGAATGACTGGAGCATCTATAATCCGATGAACCTCCAGACAGCATTCGATGATCCAGCGTATATGAGGTCGCTTATTATCCTCTTCGCGGTTTATGGAATTTTCTTACTATTCTCATGTGTCCTCTACGCATGGTTCGAAAACAAGCGCGAGCGAACACTTTCTGCGCTAGATAAAGCAGGCAACATCATTATCACGATGCTTCTTGCTACAGCTTTCTTCTTCAGCGCACCATCCAGATTTATGATGGACCGCGGTAACTATCTTGTAGTTACAATCGTACTAATGGTTCTCTGGGCTGTTTTCGAAGAGATGAAGCCAGATACTTCACTTGGCGCAATCTTCGCTGCACTTGCTGCCGCTACTAAGGTATACCCAATCTATCTTCTCGGTATGTATATCACAGAGAAGAAGTGGCACAAGACACTCGTAGCAATTTTTACAGGCCTCGTTGTAACAGTTATTCCAATCTGTTTCTTCGCAGGCAGATACTCAACTAATTGCATCGTATTTGTCCAGGGCGTTCTTGGATTTGGCGGTGTAGGTGGTGGCATCTATTCTGTTTACTACACTGTTGGTGTAACTGGTCTTGCTGGTGTGATGTTCACAATGATGGGTATGCTCCCACACGGTAATATCACTAAGCTCATCTGGCTCGCATCAGGTGCATTCTTCACAATCGTTGGTTTCGCATTCCTCGTAAAGGAGAAGAAACTTTGGAAGAAGTTACTTATTCTAACTTCGCTCATGGTATTCTTGTCTCCTAATTCATACCTTTATAACTCTTGCTACTTATTCGCACCAATTCTCGTGATGCTTATGAATAAGGACAAGCTCATGAAGAGAGATATCCCATACATTGTTATCTCAGCATTACTTCTTGTGCCAAAGTCTTACTTCTATTTCCCAAGCTTCCCAATTGGTATTCCTACAGAATATAGCGATGTAAATATTGCAGTTCTTCTCGATTGCTTGCTCTATTTGATAATGCTTCTTTACTACATTGTTGAGAAGTTCATCTGTAGCATTAATGACCTTAAGGCTATCTCAGAAGAGAAGAAGAGCAAGGTTATGCTTAGCGATCGCACTACTAAGATTTTGAAGGCAATCACTATTTCATCTACAGTATTTATCGTGATTTCTATCCTTTACTTCTTGCGTGGTAATCTTCTTGCTTGTCACGACTCAATCGCAGATTTTATCTCTGCTCGTGTGAGTGATTCGCCATTTGCTCAGGGCTTTGAAGCCTGCCGTACTTATGGCCTAGCGCGTGGACGAGTTGGATTTATATTCCCAATTATTGTTGGTATCAGATACCTCATCTCTAGTTCGGGTAACTATGTCCTCGTATGGCTTATGCAGTATGTTCCTGTGTGTGCTAATATTGCCCTTCTTGGATACATTATCGGTAAGAAGATTAATAAGTATTATGGTTTTGCCTTCGCACTTTGCTTCTGGGGCTTACTCCAGATTGATGTATGGCATAACCTCATCACATGTTATCCATTAGACTTCATGTATGGTTTCTTCATCATGGTATGTGGCCTATATCTCTATTCTGAGTATCTTAATCGTAAAGATAGCCTAACAAAGGGCGATAAGCAGTATAAGCTTAACATCCTAAGACTTGTTGGAAGTTTCATCCTTTTCTACGAGTCAATGCAGGTATATGAGTCATTTATCGTATCTTCACTTATCTATGCAGTTATCACTATCTCATATGTAATGAAGGTAGAGACTAAGTTTACAAAACGCGTTATTAAGTTCTTCGTGACATTAATCCCTCATATTACTGTCGCAGTAATCTTCCTCATTATCTTGACATACTTAAGAATTAACCCTGTTGTTAATGTTGGTGTATCAAGCTTCGTTGAAGATATGGATCCAGGCCGCTTCTTCGTTACTTACTTCACACTCAGCATGGGTATGTTCCCACTCTTTGATATGCGTGTTGTTAGCGGATTACGCGAGCACATCAATATCAGAGGTGTGATTATGGCAGTGATTGCACTAGCTGGCTTTGTATCAGTATTCTATCTTGCGTGCCGTCACTATACATCACTTGATAAGAAGAAGAGGGAAGATGCTAATCGAACACTCGCAGTTCTTGCAGTTAGCGGCGTGCTTCTCGCATTGACATTTGCAATTCCACATTCGCTTATCGGCGTATATGTTAGCTGGGTAGTTGATTACTCAACAGGCGGCTACGTTCCTACTACAATCTGCTACTTTGGTTGGAGTATGGCTATCTTCTCAGTAGTAATGCTTCTCGCACACTACTTCTCAAGATTAGATAAGCTCAAGAGATTATGCGCGATCCTCATGATGGGATTTGTTTTCGCAGGCGCCACATATGTAACAGTAGGTATCAACGACAAGTTCGATACTTTGTTGTCATCTACTGGTTCATGGATGTCTACTAAGGCTCACTGCATCTGGGAAGTTATGTCAGATGACAAGCTCGACGAACTCCACCCAGAGGTGATTTACACTCCTTCGATGGACGGCGTTCATAGCGATATGCGAATTAACGATAGTCTCCTCGATCACGAGGTCGGCTACGACGTTCAGCTATGTAATGACATCGATTATTTCCGCACAGTATTCCCTGAGTACGATAACAAGCTCGTTATGATCTACGATGACGACGCGAAGTCATGTTTCCTCGCTGATGCCGACGATTATACAATCGAGTACAACGAGTATGTGACTACTAAGCCACTCTACATCGCGACTACTGAAAAAGGCGAAGTTACTATCCGCTACATGGCAGTCCTCGAAGACCGCATGATCTCTTATGAAGAGACATTTAAGCTCGATTCGAATGAGCTCACGGAGATAACTTTGAAGTATCCGGCACGAGTTAAGTCAATCAACATTATGCGCTAAGTAATTAGCGCATTTTTTATGCTCTGAACATCTCGAAAACACCGTGTAACATTGTTACAAAACTATAAGTATCAGCACTTTGCGCCTGTTTATAGCGTGTTTTCGAGCCAATCGCGAAACCCGGCGAAAATCCATACAAAATCCATATATTATCTTGAGTTTGTCTGTTCACAATGCCCCTAAAATTATAGTAGTATGAAACTACATAAAGGAAAGGGAGAAGATATATGGAAGGATTAGAGAAAGCTAGAAAGATTATTGATAACGTTAGCAAGGTTATCGTTGGTAAGGACGACAAACTTCGCCTACTTATGGTGGCACTTTTGACAGGTGGTCATGTGCTCCTCGAGGATGTTCCAGGAACAGGTAAGACAAAGACAGCGCGCGCACTTGCTAAGTCAATCGGACTTGATTTCAAGCGTGTTCAGTTCACTATTGATTTGTTGCCATCTGACCTCACAGGTATCAATTATTTCGACAGAAGTCAGGACAAGTTCGTTTTTAGAAAGGGTCCTCTTTTCACTAACATTTTGCTCGCAGATGAGATTAACCGTGCGACTGCCAGAACTCAGTCATCACTCCTCGAGTGTATGGAAGAAAAGCAGGTGACAGTTGACGGTGTTACTACAGTTCTTGATAAGCCATTCCTCGTAATTGCTACTCAGAACCCAATTGAGTCACAGGGTACTTTCCCACTTCCAGAGGCACAGCTCGACCGTTTTTTGATGATGATTGATATGGGTTACCCAACTCATGAAGAAAGCATCGAGATTTTGAAGCGTTTTGACACATCAGACCCACTCGAGAGTCTTGAAGCAGTTATCTCACGCGAAGATCTCATTAGTATGCAGAATGAAGCTAAGAAGATTAAGGTATCAGATAATCTTCTAGATTATGCTGCTCGCATTGTTGAGGAGACAAGAAACTCTCATGAGACACGTATCGGTGCGAGCCCACGTGCACTTATCGCATATGTTGCTGCAGCTAAGGCACTCGCACTTTTGAGTGGACGTGACTTCTGCATACCAGATGACTTTAAGATGCTCGCAGCACCAGTTTTGGCACATAGATTATCTATTCACTCAACAGGCTTCTATGGCGAGAATGGCGCATATGTTAGCAAGCGCGAGATGGCAGTACGAGTAGTTAATTCAATTATCGAGACTGTTCCATGCCCAACGGAGGATTTTAAGGCTTAATGACCATATTAGTATTCCTAATTATCATAGGAATTCTCGTCAGCATTGAGCTCGCTTTCTATACCAAGAAAGGTCTCTCCAAATTAGACGTTGATGTTCATTTCTCGCAGAAGATTGCTAACCCTGGCGACACCATCGAGGTAGTCGAGATAGCTCAGAATAATAAGAGAATTCCATTACCATTTCTTATCCTTAAATTCGAGACACCAGTTGCCATCGAGTTTAACGATATGACTAATGTAGCCCTCACAGATAACTTCTATCGTGAGGACATGCTCACTATGGGCGCATATACGAGACATACAAGACGAATTAAGGTTACTTGCACCAAGCGAGGTTACTACACCTTTACTCGTATTACAGTTAGTTCAGCTGACCTTCTCCTTGTTCAGAAGCTCGGTATGACTGTGCCTTCAGATTCTAGCGTAACAGTACTTCCTGAACGCCTTTCTATCGACGAACTTCATACATTGATGGTAGTAACTTTTAGCGATATTCAGTCTAGACGAACACTTCTTACTGATCCATTTAGCTTGGCTGGAATTCGTGAATATCAGCCATGGGACCCAATGCGTCAGGTTAACTGGATGGCCAGTGCGCGAACAGGCGACCTCATGGTTAACCAGAATGATTCAACTAACAACAGACGTATTAATCTGTTCATTAATCTCGAGCCATATAATACAAAGAATTCAAATGGTCTCCTCGAGAAAACAATCAGCATCGCATATTCATTCATGTTGGAACTTTACGAGCAGGGAATATCAGTTGCTTTCTATTCCAACGGCCTTGATGTGCTCACTTCTCTCCCAGTTGCCGATAAAACAGCTGAGATTAGTTCTATGGAGCAAAGAGGAATTGACCTCGCGCGAATTGACCTTACCAAGGAAGCGCTCCCATTCTTTAGTCTGATTGACGAGTATATTTTGAGTGATGTATCAGATAGCTTGAATGTTATTATTTCTGCGAATTGTGACGATCGTTTTCGAGCAGGTCTCGAGACTGCGCTGCAGCAGGGCAAGAACCTCATCTGGGTGCTACCTTGTTATAAGGGCGACATGTCTCGTAAGAATATGACTGTAGAAGCTACTATCGCTCCACACCTCAAGAAGTTGGAGGTGAATGGCCATGACTGATGTTAAGCTTAACGAGCGCGAAAACAACCTCTTATTCGATAAATCTATCATCGAGATTTGTACGTCGCTACTATTCTTCCTCACAACATTCGCGATTTGTACATATGCCGATGTATATGTCCCAAACTATGAGGTTCCATACTGGATAATGATGTCAGGTGCAATCCCTGTAGTATTGTCTGCATTAGTAAGACAACTGAATATCCCAAGTTTTTTCAAAGTAATTGCGTCTTTTGCATTCTTTGTAATTTATTCGATTGTCTTCTATCCATACTTTAATGTGACAATTCACTTGTTCGTGCTAGTAATTCTAGACATTTTGAACATCGTTTATGCGATGCTTAGTATAGCGAAGCCAATTAGTGGAAGGATTAAGATTAATGGCGTGTTGTTCGCTGTTTTGACTAACTTCCTCGTAAAATTCGCCCTCACATACTTGATGTACGATGATCGTGAGATTGATACGACAGGACTAGTAATTAACGTGTTCCTAGCATTCTTTATTTACTTTGTAGCAAGACAGATTAATGAATTCGAAGTCGGCTACTACCACAGTATGCGTTCATCAGTTCTTCCAGTTAAGGAAGTATCTAAGCAGAACCGTAAAACAATTGTCGTTGTTACTATTGGTTTTGCTGTAGCTATTTTCTGCCTTTGGATGCTCCCTTGGAAGTTCATAACTAACTGGCTCACATATTTGATTAGATTAGTCATGTCCAAATTACTCAAGCAGGACGATGTGATTACTGACGACCTTGACCTTAATCTCATGGAAACTGGTGAAGAGATGATAGTAGAGGAAGAGGCTGTGAGCAATCCTTGGGTATACAGATTTATTTGGGGTACCTTTGGAATCTCGATTGCAGCAATATTCACTATTTTAATTGTCAGAGCAATAATGAATGAGTTCGGCGACAAGAATAATATTAGGCGTCAAGTTGTAGGTTCATCTGATGCTGTAACAGACGTCATCGAGCGTGTGGATAGGAAGCCTTTCCTTAGAAGATCAGCTAATGTTTTCGGTACCGGCTATGAGATGAAGATAAGAAAGAAATTCTATAAGAAGGTCCGCAAAGCGATCTCACATGGCGCTGAGATTAAGTCGTCTTATACAGCGAAGGAGATTACTTCAGCAGTAGATAACCTCGGCAAGGAGCAACTTGGCGATCTCACCAAAGAGTACGAGAAGGTTAGATATAAGTAATAGTATGCAAGAATATGCGCAGATACATGTGAGATTTTGCCGCAAGTTTTCACGCAAAATCTCATAGATATCTGAACCCTTTCTTAATCTTTTCTTTAACTTTGATTGTTAATATTCTCTCTGGATAAAACGAGTAGGTTAAACTCGCAAATGGAAAAGGGAGACAATTTAATATGGCAAAGAAAATGACCAAGATCGCGTCACTTATGCTCGCGTCAACAATTTTATGCACATCAGCCTTCGTAATGGCAGGCTGTAAGAAGAGCGACACAGACAATCGTGAGACAATCTCAGCAGACCAGTCATGGTTCAACTGCAAAAAGGTTAAGCTCGAGTGCCCATACTCAGCAGACGAAGTTACACAGATTTCAATCGACTCACCAGTAGTTATCGACGACAACATCTACGCTCTTATCACTGGCGAGAAATCATTCGACGTTAACGCAGCATTCAAGGATCCAAACTTCAACTACAACGATTACATTATTAACTCTATCGCTAAGTATGATATGGAAGGTAAGTTCATCGAAGAAATTGTTATCGAGAACACAACAAATCTCGACCTCATTCAGGCAACTACATTGAGCGTTCAGGATGGCAAACTCAAGGCAATGTGCCTCGGCGGCAACGCTAACTCAGGTTCCGCTTCTAACATGTTCGTACTTGTTGATCCTAAGACTGGCGCATCAGAGATTAAGGAATTCAATCTTGAAGTAGGCGATTTGGGCTACGCTCAGGATACATTGAATGTTGGCGATTACACTTTGGCAATCATTGCAGATTTCACTGAGGATTCAGTTAGATATAAGATTGCAATTGTTCAAGACGATAAGACAATCAGCACAGTTGATCTTTCACAGCAGACAAATAAGCAGGTTGAGTACATCAGTAACACAATTCCTGTAGATGAAGAGACATTGATCATTGACTGCTATGGTGAAGGTAAGTCATTCACACTTGAACTTGATATCCCAACAGGTAAAGCAAAAGTTACTGACATGGAACTTGATACAGATGACTATTACTTCAACATGGCTCAGGATGGCGTATCATACGCAATCGACTACTCTGGTATTTTCGCAATTGGCGAAGACCTTAAGCCAGAAATGATCATGGACTTCAACGACACAAACGTTAACGTATCAAGCATTTGGGGTGGCAAGGTAGTATATTCAGATGGTGATAAAATCATTGCATTCCAGAATGATTACGCAAGCTTGATAGCTCCAGATAGCTACATTTACCTCTTCGATAAGGCTGATACAAATCCTAACGCAGGTAAGAAAATCCTCAACGTATATAGTCTTAACGGCGGTATCTCATATTCAGAAGCAGAGGCAATAGTTCAGTTTAATAACAATAATGCAGATTACTTCGCAAAGATTGAAGTAGATGATACTGATTACGATGATAGCGATGACAGCGAGACAGCAGGTTTAAAGACTGCTAACGAGATTTCAGACAAGCTCGTTATGGATCTCATGGCAGGTGAAGGCCCAGACGTTATCCTTAACGCACAGGGCAATAAGCAGCTCGAGAATGCTGAATACTTCGTTGACCTCACACCGCTCATCAATGGTAATGACGGTATTGATATGTCTAAGTATGTAAGTAACATCATTGATGGTAGCAAAACTCCTGATGGAGAGATGTTCTTTATCCCTTTAGCATACGGTATTGAAGGTATCATGATCCAGAAGACTGATATGAAGGATGGACAGATTGGCTTCACATACGACAACTTCCCTAAGTTCGTAGATGAAGTATGTAACGGTTCATCACCAATCGTTGACTCACAGATTATGTTCATCGTTGACGGCATTAGCACAGGCAGCGTTCCATATCTCAAAGACGGCAAAGTTGATTTTAACAACGACGAGTTCAAATCCCTCTGTGATTTTGCTAAGGACAACATTAGTCCAGAAGTAAGCAGCAATGATTACGATGATATATACACAATCGGTTTTGATGGAACAACGTCAACTGATCCAAAGTATGTTGAGATTTTTAGTCCACTCCAGTTTATTTCTGAAGCAAGGAACTTCAAGGATGCAGTTACAATCTATGGTATGCCAAGCAGCAAAGAAAATGGTCCATCAGCATATGTTTATTCATCAGCATCAATCTCAGCTAACTGTGACGACGCTGCAAAGAAAGCTTCATGGGACTTCATCAAGACAATGCTCGACCCAGAAGTTCAGAAGTACGAAGAAGGTGCAATGCCAGTAAGCAAGGACGCCCTCGATTATCTTGCTAAGGATGCAGTAGACACAATGAACGAAGAATACGACATGATGATTAATCTCGGTATGGACGAGCAGACACTCGTAATGTACGGCATGACACGTCTCGATTACGATGTAGCAGACGATCTCATCTCTGCAGTAAACAATGTTGGTAGCGTATACTCAACAGATATGGCAATCGCTCCAATCCTTGAAGAGGAACTCGGAGGCTACTTAGCTGGCCAGAAGTCATTCGACGAAGTAGTTAAGGTTATCAACGACCGCACTCAGACAGTAATCAACGAGCGCGGCAATAACTAAGAACTTATAAGTAATATAAGTTACGTCTCCCTAGATACCCTATGCGGCCGCATAGGGTATTTTTGTTGGGAGAATGCTGGTCGATTGCAGTAAGTCTATAAAAGAGTCTATCTTCGAAGTGTTAGATAGAGCTTTTGATAGACTTTCTGCGATATTACTACTATAGTCGTGTTTCAGTTAATCTAGCCGAGCCCTAGCGGCACTAAAGATCACCTAAGTTACGCCGTGATATATAACGCGCTTTACAAAAATTGCTGCGCGATTATATAAATATTGCTCCGCTCTAAGCCGTGCACGCTCAAAATACGTCGTTTTTGCACAAAAAGTTATAGAATCTGACAATAAGCAATGAAAATTTTTGTAGCAAAAGCCACATCGCCAAATATAAAGATTTGCTTATAATTTACTTAGGGTTAATACAAGAGGGTTTATATAGGCTTGCTTTGAAGTGGAGGATCGCATGGCTGAACTATGGGATGCTTATGATAGAGATTTCACAAAAATTCAAGGCAAAACATTAGTGCGCGGCTTGCCCGTGCCGGAGGGTTGTTATCATTTGGTATGCGAGGTTTGTGTCAAGCATACCGATGGTACATACCTTATTATGAAACGTGATCCCAACAAAACACATGGCGGTAAGTGGGAACTTACTGCAGGCGGTTCAGCAATTCAGGGTGAAGAGCCCTATTTTTGTGCTGTCAGAGAACTTCGTGAGGAGACTGGCATCACTTCAGATAGCCTTACAGAAATAGGCAGAGTTATCCGTGACGACAATCGAACTCTCTACGTGGAGTATTTTTGCGTAACTAGTTGTGATAAGAATTCCGTTGTTCTCCAGGAAGGTGAAACTGTGGACTACAAGTGGATTACTAGGGAGGAACTCTTCGCGCTTACTGAGGAGACTTTCATCACTAGACGTATGACAAAGATTATGAGCGAGATGGGCATTTAACGACCATCTCGAAAACACCCTGCCACCCAGAGCATTTTTCTCAATATTTAAAGTAGCTGCATCTCGTTTTCGAGCATGTCCGGTAGTATAATGAACCTATGCGCCAAAAGGTGTTAAATGAGTAACACTTAACAGGAGGGTTCACAAGTGAATTTCTTAGAGGAAAGAATTGTTAAGGACGGAATTGTGAAGGAAGGCAATGTCCTTAAGGTTGATAGCTTCCTTAATCATCAGATGGATGTTGAGCTTTTTAGAGAGATGGGCGAGGAGTTCAAGCGCCGTTTCGCTGGCAAAGAAATCAACAAGATTCTCACAATCGAGGCTTCAGGTATCGGTATCGCGTGCGTCGTAGCACTCGTTTTCAATGTTCCGGTAGTTTTCGCGAAGAAGTCAAAGAGCATCAACGTCGACGGCGATATGTATGTTGCAGACGTTGAGTCATTTACTCACAAGTGCAAAAATCAGGTAATTGTTTCCAAGAAGTATTTGGGCAAGGACGACCATGTCCTCATCATCGACGACTTTTTGGCTAATGGATGCGCCCTCCAGGGTCTTATTTCAATCGTTAATCAGGCAGGCGGTACTGTTGAAGGTATCGGCATCGCTATCGAGAAGGGCTTCCAGGTTGGTGGCCAGGTAATCCGCAATCTCGGCTATCAGCTCGAGTCTCTCGCAATCGTTGATTCGATGGACGCTTCTACTGGCGAGATTGTTTTCAGAAAGCAGTAAGGAGGTTTGATCATGGGTAAGTCTAAGACTAAATCTCGTAAAAACTCCAGTGCAAATGTTAGTGCAAAGGCTAGCTCTGCATCCGTAAGCGTAGCATCTTCAGGTGACGCTATTTATAGTCTCGACGCCAAGATGAATCCGCTCAAGGCTATTCCATTTGGACTTCAGCACATCCTCGCGATGTTCGTTGCAAATATCACACCAATCATCATCGTAGCAGGCGCTTGTGGCCTTGATCCAGCTAATTCGGCAATGATCATCCAGGCAGCCATGATTATCGCTGGTATTGGTACACTCATCCAGCTTTTCCCACTATGGAGAATTGGTTCTAAGCTCCCAATCGTTATGGGTATCAGCTTTACATTCGTATCAATCGCTTGTGTTATCGGCGGTCAGTACGGCTACGGCGCTATCATGGGCGCGGTCCTCGTTGGTGGATTGATTGAAGGTGTCCTGGGCTTGTTCGCCAAGTACTGGATTAAGATCGTAGCTCCAATTGTTTCTGCAACTGTAGTTACAGCAATTGGTTTTTCACTCCTATCAGTAGGTGCTAACTCTTTCGCTGGTGGCCAGGGTTCACCAACATATGGTTCAGCTAAAAACTGGATCTTAGGTGTAGTGACACTTCTATGTTGTCTCCTCTTTAACATCTTTGCGAAGGGCTTTTTGAAGCAGCTCTCAGTACTCTTTGGATTAGTAGTTGGTTATATCTTGGCTCTCTTTATGGGCGTTGTTGATTTCTCAGCATTCAAGGATATTTCAATAATCACACTTCCACACTTGATCCCATTCAAGATGGAATTCCACGCAGATGCAATTATTGCGTTCACGCTTATCTTCCTCGTATCAGCAACTGAGACAATCGGTGATACATCAGCGCTCGCATCTTCTGGCCTTGGAAGAGACGTTACAGAAAAGGAGACTTCAGGATCAATCGCGTGCGATGGTTTTGTAAGTTCACTCTCATCAGTATTTGGATGTCTTCCAATCACTTCATTCAGCCAGAACGTAGGCCTCGTTGCCATGACTAAAGTAGTTAACCGCTACGCAATTGCTTCTGGTGCGATTATCATGATTTTGGCTGGTTTCTTCCCAGCAATTGGTGCATTCCTCGCGACACTTCCAGATGCTGTTCTCGGTGGCTGTACAATCATGATGTTTGGTACTATTGTTGTTAGTGGTCTCCAGATGATCAGTAAGTGTGGTTTCACACAGCGCAATATCGTAATCGCAGCGCTCTCACTCAGTATCGGCCTTGGTTTTACACAGTGCCCTGATATGTTCAATATCTTCCCAAGTATGGTTAAAACAGTATTCGCTGAGAACTGTGTAGCAGTAGTATTCATCACTTCAATCATCTTGAACCTCGTTCTCCCAAAGAATATGGAAGCTGATAAGAAGTAATATTTTTAAGATAAAATAGTTTTCTCTAGACCTCGTTACGAAAAAGTAGCGGGGTCTTGTTATATGTACAAAAATACTTGGAGGGAAACTATGCTAGAACGTAAAGGAACAAGAGTTGCATCAATTATCTCGGCTATACTTCTGTCCGTTCACTATTTATATAATCTTTTTAACGCTTTTGAAAACAACGCGCTCAATAATTTGAGTACCGTGATGTTCTTCGTAGTTGGCGCAGTGTTTATTGGTATCGTGTTCGTAGGTAAGAGTTCAAATGGTTTAGTGCTCATGTCGCTCAGCCTCTTGCTTCTCATAATCGCGAATAAGTTTCCTGAATTATCACTAGATGATGTAGAATTTACTGCGTTTGGCTTGTTGTTCGTGTTGATGTGCAATTGCAAAATAGCCGCTATCAATATTCGCTTCTTTTATGTTGTTGCATGCATGATGATTCCAGCAATTATGAGCAACAATCTGATTTATGCACTCGCCAATTTCTATATCATGAAGCACCACATGTTCACTATAGAGATTTTGATGGAAGTTATCTCGATAGTTGCTTTCTCATGCTTGGGCAGCTGGCTATATGATATGGCTTTAATCAATCAGGCAAAACTTGATGCGTTTCTTGAGACTTTGGAAGAGGAAGATTACGACACCGACCTCGATGATACAGACTACGACGATTAAGTTTGGCAATGGTTGAATGAGTATGCGCTTGTTTGACGGCATACCGACTAGGCTGTGATTAAGTTTGGCGATGGTTGTGACATAAAAATAATGAATTCTCAAAAGAGGTCGATCTTTGGTGTGGTCGGCCTCTGTTTTTGTTTGGGGAATAGTGTGATAATTGGGTGTAAAGAATGTTTTCGAAGGAGTCAAAGCATATGAAGAAACAGGTATTTAATCCATATCTTCCAAGTTACGAGTATATCCCCGATGGTGAGCCACGAGTATTTAACGGTAGACTTTATATCTACGGTAGCCACGATAAGTTCAATGGCGAAGTGTATTGCCAGAACGACTATGTGTGCTGGTCTGCACCAGAGGACGATTTGTCCGACTGGCGCTATGAGGGTGTGATCTTCAAGAAAACACAGGACCCACGTAACGCTGATGGTTCACATGCACTTTGGGCACCAGACGTGTGCCAGGGTCTCGATGGCAAATACTACCTTTATTACTGCTTGGACTTCCTTAAGGAGATCGGTGTTGCAGTGTGCGACACTCCTGCAGGTGAATACGAATTCCTAGGCTTTGTTCGTTGGCCAGATGGACGTGTGCTCGGAACAGAGAATGACACTCGTCAGTTTGACCCAGGTATTTTTATAGATGATGATGAGCGCATCTATCTTTTCTCAGGTAACAGTCCACGTTACGCTGATATGCCAAACCTCGATAAGAATAGCCAGAAAATGGAACTTGAGCGCGATATGCTCACACTCAAGAGTGCACCAGTTGAGAACCTTCCAATAATCACTGCTGCTCCTGGCACTGAATACGCTGAGCACCCATTCTTTGAGGCTAGTTCAGTTCGTAAAATCAACGGCAAGTACTACTTTATCTACAGCTCAACATGGATGCACGAGCTTTGCTGGGCAGTCGCTGATACTCCACTTGGCGAGTATCGTTACGGTGGTGTTCTTGTTAGTAACTCTGATATTGGTGCTAACGGCAATAAAGAAGCACTCAACTATCGCGGCAACACTCACGGTAGTGTCGCATTCGTAAATGGCAAGTGGTATGTTTTCTATCACCGCCAGACTAACAGACACTTCTTCTCACGTCAGGCTTGCGCAGAGGAGATTTACTTCGATGGTGAGGCATTCCACCAGGCAGAAGTTACATCTTGTGGTCTTAATGGTGGACCACTCAAGGACGAGGGAACATACGAAGCGCGAATTGCTTGCCATCTCTATAGCAAGAACGGCACAACTGAGAGTCTTGCTGAACAGCAGGATTGCAATCACCCAGCGTTCACTCAGGAAGGCGAAGACCGCGAGTGCGATCCTAACCAGTACATCAACAACATGCGTGATGGTGCAACTGCTGGTTACAGATATTTTGATTTTGGCGGCGAGACAGGTGCTCGTAAAATTAGTGTTCAGGTTCGTGGTACTGGCACAGGCAAGATGGTTGTTCGTGATGAGCGTGGCGGTAACGTTGTAGCAACTATTAACGTGGCTCCATCTGAAGCTTGGACTTCATTTGAAGGTGAGATGAGCGCACTTAGTGGTAAGCACCCACTTTACTTCACATATGAAGGTGAAGGCGCGGTAGACTTTATGAGTTTCACATTGGCGCACTGAGGTTGATTAGTGATTTTGATTTATCAGAGGGGCGGATATTTTGATCCGCCCTTTTTGAGTCTCGAAAATACGCGTTCAGTAAAAGTGTACGAGTAGGTGAAGTTAGTGCTACGTTTACTCTGAATTTCGGTACCTGAAGGCATCAAAACGGTCAATATTCAGAATAAGTGTACGAGTCGGTAGAGTTGGTGGGATATTTAGTTAGACTTTTTTGACCACAACCGCAGATATCAAGAGTAACAGCAAGAGTCAGAAGCGTTAGTCTTGCAATTACTCTTGCTGAAGGTGGTTTTGAGCATGAAATCTAGGGATATCAAGAGTAACAGCAAGAGTCAGAAGCATTAGTCTTGCAATTACTCTTGCTGAAGGTGGTTTTGAGCATGAACCCTAGGGATATCAAGAGTAACAGCAAGAGTCAGAAGCGTTAGTCTTGCAATTACTCTTGCTGAAGGTGGTTTTGAGCATGAAATCTAGGGATATCAAGAGTAACAGCAAGAGTCAGAGGCGTTACTCTTGCAATTACTCTTGCTGACGCACTGCAAACCCCATCCAAAACTGAAATTCCCAAACAAAAAACCAGCCCCGAAGGACTGGCCTTAAAACTAAATCTAAATTTAAATCTAATATCTGAACTGGGTTCGCCAAATAAGCACCCAACCGAAACATTAACCCCACAAAGCTGTGAGCATTGGGATGATCTGCTTCTTACGAGACATAACGCCTGGGAGGAAGACCTGATTGTCTTTTGGCTCCACGTTGAAGGCGTAGCGGATTGTGTCTTCGTTGCCGAGGAAGATGAGCTCTGAACCTTCGATGAGTACGTCTGTGAGCATGAGGATGACGATGTCGTATGAGTTCTTCTTTTTGAGGATACTCATTGTCTCGAGGAACTCTTCCTTACGTGAGATGAAACGTTCTGAGTCGACACAAGTAATCTGAGCAACACCGAGGCGCTGGCCTGCGATGTGGAATTCCTTGAAGTCGCCTGAGAGGAGCTGCTCGCAAGACTTGTTTTCCTGACTGTTGGAGTCGAAGAGGACTTTACCAACTTCTTCGATTGATACACCTGCGATGCGTGAGAGGCGCTCAGCGAGTTCGATGTCGCGCTTTGTACATGTAGGTGACTTGAACATAACTGTGTCAGACAAGATAGCGCCGATCATGAGGCCTGCCATCTTAGGTGCTGGTGATACGCCGCGCTCCTGGTACATTTCTGCTACGATTGTTGTTGTGCTTCCTACTGGTTCGTTACGAACGTAGATTGGAAGACCTGTCTCGATGTCTGCGAGGCGGTGGTGGTCGATGATTGCAACGAGTTCAGCCTGCTCGAAGCCAGGTACTGCCTGTGCTGCTTCGTTGTGGTCAACGAGGACGATGCGCTTTCTTCTAGGACGGAGGAGGTGATATCTAGAAAGTGTTCCTACGACCTTCATGTTCTCATCCAAGATTGGGTAGCATCTAAATCTGCTTTTCAACACTTTCTCTCGTACATCGTCAACGTAGTCGTTAGTTGAGAAGCATACAATGTCCTCCTTGGAACATGTACGCTCGATTGGTGTTGAGAGGAAGAGGAGACGAGCGATACGTGCTGCATCGAGTGGTGAGTAGATAACGCATGTCTTGCTATTTGGGTAGTCCTTGATGATCTCGTCTACTGAGCCTGATGCACAGAGGATGATTGCGCTAACTTCTGCTTCGAAGGCTGCGCGGATAACTTCTGGCTGGCTGCCGCAGAGGACGATTGAATTGCCGTTGAATACTCGAGTTGACTCGTCGCCAGTAGGTGTAGCGATGATAACTTCGCCTGATAGAGAAGTCTTCATGTCTGCGCCGTCATAGACGATACGGCCCTCGATAACACCGAGGAGATTGAAGATTGGAAGGTTCTCTGCGATTGGGTTGTGGATAGTTCCGATGTCGAATGTTGCGATGTCGTGAGCAGATAGCTGGCCATAGAGTGTGCCGTCTCTGTTAACAACTGGCATGCTTGAGATGCCGTTCTCCTCGAGCACTTTCCATGCGTGGTCGAGTGTAACTGTTGGTTCGAGTGTAGGAGGTGTATCGAAGTCGAGGTCCTTAACCTGTGTTCGTACGTCCTTAATTCTTGTTGGCGCCTGAAGTCCAAAAAACTCGAGAAGACGCTTTGTCTCGTCGCTACAATGGTCGATACGACCTGCCTCGAATTCTCTGTCACCGACAGCGTTTCTGAGCGCCGCGTAAGCCATAGCTGAGACTACAGAATCTGTGTCTGGGTTTCTGTGTCCGATAACGTAAATCTTGCTGTTATTATTATCCATCAGCCTTATACCTCTATATTTTTCTTTACACACGCATTTTACAGTCAAAAGGGCGCAACTTCAAATGCGAAATCGCTATAAATATTACGATTTTTGATTGTTTCGTGTATTCAAGATGCACACATAGACCGTTTTCGAGACCTGCTCGAAAACACTCCGCCAGTCAAATCAATAATCTGCCCCAATGACAATTACCCTAAAAAGATTTTTTAATTCTCGCCCTTCTTAGGTCAAATAATCGAAAATCTTTAAACGAGCCAAAAATAGCATCATTTCTGCTTGATAGATTAGGCGCGATACTCTAAACTTGAACATGATTAATGTGATTTGATTAATTGGAAATATACGTTAATGGAGGACGAACAAATGAAGCTTTACGATTCAGGAGTTTATCTTGTTAACGGCACAGAAATCGTTCCAGAGGCTGAAGCTGCAAAGGTGCAGGCAATCTCAGGCGTAGCCGCTAACAAAGACGAGGCAAAGAAGGGTACTATCGCATACGGTATTCTTAAGGCTCACAACACAAATGATAATATGGATGCATTGAAGATTAAGTTCGACGCAATGGCATCACATGATATCACATATGTTGGTATCATCCAAACTTCAAGAGCATCTGGTATGGAGCAGTTCCCACTTCCTTATGTTCTCACATGCTGCCACAACTCACTTTGTGCAGTAGGTGGTACTATCAACGATGATGACCATCTCTTTGGTCTTTCAGCAGCAAAGAAGTACGGTGGTATTTATGTTCCACCTCATATCGCAGTTATTCACCAGTACATGCGTGAAATGTTCGCAGGCTGCGGCAAGATGATCCTCGGTTCAGACTCACACACACGTTACGGTGCTCTCGGTACAATGGCTATCGGTGAGGGCGGCGGTGAGCTCTCAAAGCAGCTTTTGAAGCAGACATACGACGTTGCATATCCAGGCGTTGTAGCTATCTACCTCAAGGGTAAGCCAAGCCTCTGCGTAGGTCCACACGATATTGCACTCGCAATCATCAAGGAAGTTTTCAAGAACGGCTACGTAAAGAACAAGGTAATGGAGTTCGTTGGTCCTGGTGTATCATCAATGACAACAGACTACAGAATTGGTATCGACGTTATGACAACTGAGACAACATGTCTCTCATCAATCTGGAGAACAGACGATGATGTTAAGTCATACCTCACAATGCACGGCAGAGCAGACGACTATAAGCCACTCGAGCCAGCTGCAGTTACATATTACGATGGATGTCTTGAGATTGACCTCTCAGAGATCAAGCCAATGATCGCTCTTCCATTCCACCCATCTAACGCTTACACAATCAGCGAGCTCTACGAGAACCTCGAGGATATCCTCCGCGAGACAGAGAAGGCAGCTGACGAAGTTGCAGGTGGCAGAGCTGAGTTCCACCTCCTTGATAAGGTTTCTAACGGCAAGCTCATGGTACAGCAGGGTGTTATCGGTGGTTGCTCAGGCGGATCTTACTCATCAATCGTTGAAGCAGCTAACGCTATCAAGGGTAAGTCAATCGGTAACGGTGAGTTCTATCTCTCTATTTACCCAGCTTCACAGCCTGTATTTACAGACCTCGATCGTAAGGGTTACCTCGCAGACCTCATGGATGCTGGTGCTATTATCCGTACAGCTTTCTGCGGACCTTGCTTCGGTGCTGGTGATACTCCAGCTAATAACGCACTTTCAATCCGTCACGCTACACGTAACTTCCCTAATAGAGAAGGTTCTAAGCCAGGTAACGGACAGCTCGCAGCAGTTGCTCTTATGGACGCTAAGTCTATCGCAGCTACAGCAGCTAACGGCGGTGTACTCACATCAGCAGAGG
>JAKSRG010000020.1 GCA_024403735.1 Clostridia bacterium | reverse complement strand
GATATTTGTACTGGAACTCCTAAACACCCCCTCAGTACAAATATTTGATAGTATCCGCGAAAAATTTGTACTGATATTTGTACTGAGCACCTTAAATACCCTTCCAGTACAAAGATTTGATAGTATCTGCGAAAAATTTGTACTGATATTTGTACTGAAGTCCCGGCCCGCGAATATGCACACCAATAAACACACCAATAGAACCACCAACAAACCTACCAACAAGCCACCCCATAAATCCACCCAAAAGAAAAGCCACAGACGAACTACTCGCCTGCGGCCTAACAAATCTTAAACTAACTAATCAATCAGAAAGCTTTCTTAGCATTCTCCAATACTTCGATTACCTTATCGCAGTATGCATCGAACTCAGGGTCTTCAACCTGACACTCTGGGTGTGCGAGGCAGTACTCGATAGTCTTGCGAATTCCCTCTTCTGGGCGGATTGTGCACTCAAAACCAGGAACTGCTCTCTTGAGCTTTGAGTTATCAAATACTACTGAATTACTCTTATCACCGATCAAGCTACCTGTGAAATCATAGTGTGGAGCTGTAGCTGCCAAGAACTCAGAAGTTACATAGTATGGCTTAAGTTCAACACCAAGAGTGTTAGCAATTGCACCATAAATCTGGTTCCATGTAAGTGATACATCTGTTGTAATCTGGAATGCCTCACCGATTGCGCGTGGGTTACCAATAAGTCCGATAAAGCCCATAGCGAAATCAGCGTTATTAGTAATTGTCCAAAGTGATGTTCCGTCGCCGTGGATGATTACCTGCTTGCCATCCATAATTCTCTTGATTACCTGCCATGAACCCTTGGCACCGTGAACGCCAAGTGGTACTGAACGCTCGTCATATGTGTGTGATGGACGGATGATTGTAACTGGGAAACCTTCATCACGATACATCTTCATGAGGAAATCTTCACACTTAATCTTGTTTCTTGAATACTCCCAATATGGATTAGCAAGAGCTGTGCCCTCAGTGATTACATAATCAGCTGGCAACTTGTTATAAGCTGATGCTGAACTGATGTACATGAACTGCTTTGTCTTACCCTTGAAAAGACGATAATCTCTCTCGAGCTGCTCAGGTACGAAACCAATGAAATCACATACGCTGTCGAAAGACATATCCTTAATCTTCTCAGCTACTGCAGCCTCATCGTTGATATCAACAGTGATGAAGTTGATGTTTGCTGGGAGCTCGCTATTACGGTTACCACGATTGATCAAATAGAGGTCGTGACCCATTGTTGCTAACTGCTTTGAAATTGCTGTGGAAATTGTGCCTGTTCCACCAATAAAAAGAATTTTCATAAATTGCCCTTTCTAGACTTATAGTCTTTCCTTTATAGCAATGAAGTGTCCCCGAACCTCTCGAAAACACTCCATCAATTTCTCCTCTAAAGTTAGATTGTTGCCTTAGCAGCAATCTCGTAAATTGTCTTAACATCTTCTGGCTTAAGGTGTACAAAACCACCTGTCTCGCCATTGATACCCATCTTATCAACCATTGTCTGGATATCTTCAACCTTAGCACCAAGCTCCTCAAAGTTGATTGGCATGCCGATTGACTTGAGGAACATTCTGAATCTCTTGATACCTTCAAGAGCTGTTGCTTCAGGATTACCATAGTTCATCTTGCAGCCCCATACACGCTCAGCTACCTGTGCGAAGCGCATTACATCGTGCTTATATACGAACTCCATCCATGCTGGCATGATAACTGCGAGACCTGCACCATGAGCACAATCGTAAAGAGCTGAGAGCTCGTGCTCAATTCCGTGGCTGTTCCAATCCTGGTCACGACCTACACCAACGATATTTGTATGAGCTACTGTACCTGCCCACATGATGTTAGCGCATGCTTCGTAATTCTTAGGATCAGCGATAACTCTTGGAGTTTCCTTAATCATTGTCATGAGTACTGCTTCACAAAGTCTATCAGTAATCTCTACTTCCTTAGTATTTGTGAAATATCTCTCGAATACGTGAGCCATGATATCTGTAGCACCACATGCTGTCTGATATGAAGGAAGTGTGAAGAGAAGCTCTGGGTTCATAACTGAGAACTTAGGACGAATTCCTGAACCTGAAGCACCACGCTTGAGCATACCGTCTTCTTTAGTGATAACAGAGTCGCCTGAACCTTCTGAACCAGCTGCAGCAATTGTGAGGATTGTTCCTACAGGGAGTGCCTTCTCAATTGGGCCAGCCTTACCTGAATAGTAATCCCAGAAATCGCCATCATATACTGAACCTGCAGCGATAGCCTTTGAACTGTCGATACATGAACCGCCACCTACTGACAAAATGAAATCGATACCGTTTTCCTTAACAAGGTTAATACCTTCGTATACCTTAGAGTCACGTGGGTTTGGCATAACACCGCCGAGCTCAACATAAGGTACACCTTCCTTCTCAAGGGAAGCCTTAACTCTGTCAAGAAGACCACTTCTAACTACTGAACCACCACCGTAGTGAATGAGTGCTTTTGAACCGCCGTACTTCTTAATAAGTGCACCAACCTCATTCTCGCGCTCCTTGCCGAAAACGAATTCAGTTGGGCTGTAGAAATTAAAATTCAACATATTAAAATCCCCCTGAAATTTCAACTAATTCACATAAACTGAGAATAGCATTCAGAGGGATAATCTTTATACAATATTTAAAACGTTTTTGACAGATTTATGATTATAGCGTCGAAGCAATCATGAGATTTTCCCACGCATAACATCCGTTACGACCACCGCTCATCGGAGTATAAATCATATGAAGCGCTGGGCTGTTGTGGTAAGTCGCTCTATACAAGTCAAGCTTATCCATAACCTTGAAGAACATGTCCTCGTTGCCAACATTTATTGCGATCTGCAATACCAAATAAAGCACTCTGTCATTAGCGTTTTCAACGAAAGACTTCTCGATAATCTTATACATTCCATGGTTGATTCCGTCAGGCGAATTGAGGCTCTCTGTAACCCACGCGAGTGATGCAGCTGGGAGCTCACCAACTTCGCTAAGATTTCGCATCGCTGTGACCGTCTCGAAAACATTCAGCTGACCTGCAGCGTATCCAGTCTGGAAGTATACTGGCTTACCGTTTTCCATATAGTATCCGTTAGCTAATAAACCGCTATTGTCTTCAAGAAGTCCACCAAGTACAAGCTCTAGATTTCTGTCGTAAGAACCCGCTGGGAGCAGGCCGTTGTTTTCGAGATTTCTGATCAAAAGAAGTCTGATATCACCGAGCAAAACTCCATCAATTGATACAACTGTACTATCCTTATCAGATGGGACGCTATAAAGAAGCTCGAGGCTACTAGCCGCGCCGCCTTCTTCGAGTGCCGCGTCTCTATCAACTGCGCCGACGTAGGCCTTATTTGTGTAACCATCAATGAATATTGTCGATGTATTAAGGAGACCATCGTCATCAAATATATCGTCCACCATCGACTTGATTATATCGAGGTCCTTGCTTTTGCCGTACATAGAATAGTACTTGAGGTAGGCATCCAAATATGTAAGTCTTGAGCGAACGTCCCCACTATTTAAATCGAAGTAGTCGTTAACAGCATTAACTAGCGCAGTCGCACTTAGGGCATCATTCTTCTCCAGATAAACATCAAGAAGGAGTGCCTGATCTTCGAGGAAATACTGTCCTGACTCCTTACCTTCCTGCTCGTAAAGTGTGCCTGGAATAGTATACCAACTGACAATAAGAGTGTTGTTCTCGTGCTCTTTGAGGAGTAGTTCCTTAGTAGCGCCCCAGAGGTATTCCTCGTTAATCTTATCTTCGCCGTAATCTTCCATCCACTCATAGGAAGGCTTGGGTGCCGCCTCAAGGTTCAATCTGTTGTGAGCGCGAAGGTCACGCACGTACCATAGGTAAAGGACTGCGAATAAAAGTGCAACAGTTATTACTATTCCCACGATGAGAAGTTTCTTTTTATCAACACGAGCGAGGCGCGCGAAAACATTCGTCGGCTCACCATTCTGTCTCATGATGAATTTTTCAGTTGCTCTTTTCATTATGCAAATCCCCAGTTTTCCTATATAATGCACATATTATACTAAAGATATCAGGAAAGCGTGTGGTAAATGCGAGTTATTGGAATCATTGCTGAATATAATCCTTTTCATAATGGTCATGAATACTTAATAAAGAAGGCTAAGGAACTCGTCGCAGACCCTAGAGCCCTAGTCATGGTCGTAATGTCTGGTCCATTCACTCAACGCGGAGAAGTATCTCTCCTTCCAAAGCACGTTCGCGCCAAGCAGGCACTATCTTGCGGCGCCGACATTGTCCTCGAACTCCCATTCACTTTCGCCTGCGCCCCATCTGAGCGTTTTGCTTTTGGCGCAGTTGAGCTCCTTTATCGAACAGGTATCGTTACTGACATTGCATTCGGAATTGATTCTGGTAGCTACGAATTGCTCGAAAACTTATCGACAATCGACTTCGATTCTAATCCTGATTATGTGTCAGCACTTAAGGATAACCTCGAGGCTGGAATGTCTTTCCCTGCAGCTCGCGCAAAGGCAATTGCAGCAACTTATCCATGTAATAATCCTGATGAACTCCTAGACACATTACATAGTTCAAATTCAATCCTCGCATTAGACTATTTACGCGCTATTCGTAAGCTGCGTAAGAATTTCAATGTACATGCTATTCAGCGAGTAGGATCTAACTATAATGATGCAACTATTAGTAGTGAATATCCTTCAGCTACTGCTATCAGAGAGATTTGTAGTGCTAACCGTGGTTCTATTACTACTTTGGCAAATAGCCTAAATGGCAAGATGCCACTCCCTTCATTAGGAGCGATGCTTGAAGGTTTATCTTATAAGAAGTATGAACTACCTGATAATGATGAGTTTATGCGAGATGTATTAAATAGAATTCCATCTAACTCAGATGAGCTTACTGATATCGCCTATATGAGCGATAACTTGAATAGCTATATTGTTAATACACTCTCTAAAGTTCGCGGCAGTAGTGCGAAATATAGCGAGGTTATAAAGGCACTTAATACAAAGCACTTCACAATGCCTAGAATTATGAGAGCAATCTCATCAATGCTCGTTAATCAGAAGGCTAGTTTCGTTGAAGAAGCTAAGCATGTTCCTTATGTGCGAGTACTGGGGTTCAGCAAAGATGGTCGCTACGGATTAAAGGTTATGAGTAAATGTTGTAAGTTCCCAATACTCCATAACTGTTCAGACTATAGAGAGATTGAGAGCACTCTTGATGATGTTACGAAGGGTGTTTTCGAGCTCGACATGAAGGCCAACAATTATCAGGCAGCACTACTTAAGATGCCTCATAATGTTGACTGGGACACTCCACCAGTAATAGTTAAATAATATGAAAAGAGGTTATCAATACGATAACCTCTTTTTGTACGCTGATTTTGCCCAGCAGAATCAAGGCATAAAAAAAGCTGTCCTATTTCTAGGACAGCCGATAATTAGCTGTAAATTAAGCCTGAGCCTTAGCAGCAGCCTTAGCCATACGTGACTTTGAACGAGCAGCAGCATTCTTTGAGATATATCCCTTTGCAGCAGCCTTATCAAGAGTCTTCTGAGCTGTCTTCAATGTCTCAGCAGAAGCAGTACCTTCAGCAACGGAAGCCTTTGTCTTCTTAATTACTGTGCGGATCTCGCTCTTCTTCATCTTATTAGCAGCAGTCTTCTTATCTGTAACCTTTACGCGCTTAACAGCTGACTTGATATTTGGCATTTCCTTCACCTCCATCGCTAATCTCTTTATTGCACCGGAAAATTCTACCACGTCGAATATATTTATGCAATACCTTTTTTACTATTTTTTAATAGCCGTCAAATTACCTAAAATCTTCGCTTGTCGCACTGAACAAAGCAATGCTCGCAGCGATTGGCAAGTTAAGACTATCAATACCATGACCATGCTCAATTCGGATTGGCTGTCCAACACTCTGGAAGCTATCAGGAAGGCCTGTTGCCTCGTTACCAAATATAAGACTAAATGGCTTCTCAACACTCACATTCTGTAGCAACTTGGATCCATCGAGCATGAATGGATACATCTTATTATCAGGGAACAAAGCCTGATATTCTTCGAACGAATCAAATGTCTGGATGTTAATTCTAGCAGCAGCTCCCATTGAAGCACGAATTGTCTTAGGATCGAATGCATCAACAGCAGGCTTGATAATGGCAAGATTAGGAACTTCAAAACCAACACTGCTTCTCATGATAGTACCCATGTTGCCTGCATTAGATGGATTAACAAGAACTACGTGATTGCCAGCAGTGAGCTTACCCTCATGCTTCTTAATAATACCTATTACAAAGCAGTTCTCCTTCTGAGAGAGAATGTTGAATGGTTTCTCCTCTGTGCTAACTTCAATTCTGTTATTCTTACATATAGTATTAATCTTATCGATTGTCTCAGTTGCTCTGAACTGTGGGTGCAAGATAACACCTGTGACAAGATCAGGGCGATTATTCAAGTACTCCATTACAACTGTTGCACCAAGTGCATATGTAACTTCAGATTCCTTGCGATAACGAGCAATTTTCATAAAAACACCTTCCATTTGGGTTCGATATTTGTTCGACATTTAATATACACTATGTTATTATAAAAATTAATACATTTAGGAGGGCGTTTTATGGAAAACAATACATCTGTAGCTTCTATTTCTGGTAAGGAAAAGGCTTTCGCTATTATCGCTTATATCGGTCTTTGGTGGATAGGAATGCTTCCAACTTCAGTTCGTGAGTCAGCTTACTTGAAGAACCACGTAAATAATGGAATTACACTTTCAGTTTGCGCAACAATTCTTGCTTGCATCCCAGTTCTTGGATGGATCGCTGATGTTGCAATCGCTGTATTCATCGTTTTGGGTATCATCGCAGCTGCTACAAACAAGTACTTCTCAATCCCACTTATCAGCAAGGTTGATTTCATCAAGTTCTACTGGTAATCGGTTGAAAACAAGCTAGTTTCAGTAATCTCCACATTTTTTGAAAAAATGTGGAGATTTTTCTTGCATTATTCCAGGAATGTGTGTATAATACTTCTCGCAATCGAGGTGTAGCGCAGTTGGTAGCGTACGTGCTTTGGGAGCATGGGGTCGCAGGTTCGAACCCTGTCACCTCGACCATTAGGCTTGAAACTTAGGTTTCGAGCCTTTTTTGTTGCCTTGAATCAAATTGGCCTAATACTATTGCTCCGCCATCTCCTATACTAATAAAAAGATGTGTTCCCTTTGTAAAAACACTAAGTTACACTCAAAAAACTTGTTGACAATTTCTGTCTAACGCGTTAGACTGACCTTGTCTAATAGATTAGACAAGAGAGGGATAGATTAATATGGAAATGTTTTTTCTTAAGTTATTGAACCTGAGCATCAACGCCAGCATACTGGTCGCGGCTGTACTGCTCTTCCGCCTTGTTTTCAAGAAGGCCCCAAAATGGATTAACTGCCTACTGTGGGCATTAGTTGGAATCAGATTAATAATTCCTTTCTCATTCGAGAGCAGTGTTAGCCTCATTCCTAAGAAGGAACCTATTCCAGCAACTATTATCTATCAGGTTAATCCGCAGGTAGCTACTACAAAGCATGTCGTTAATGAGTATGCAAATAGTCCATTAGTGAATGGTGTAACTTCTAACACGAACAAAACTAGTACACTTCTACTCACAATATCTATCATATGGATTATCGGATTAGTATTGATGCTATTTTATTCACTTATTAGTTATCTTAGACTTAGAAGTAATCTCATGACTGCTACTTTGTACTCCAAAGGTGTAAAGCAGAGCGACCGAATTGCCTCACCTTTTGTACTCGGAATTATTAAGCCAATGATATATATTCCTTATTCAATCAAGGCTTCAGACATGGAATATGTAATCGCTCATGAGAAGACCCATATTAGAAGAAAGGATTACCTGTGGAAGCCTATTGGTTTTCTAATCCTATCTATATACTGGTTCAATCCTGTTATGTGGCTCGCATATATCCTGCTTTGCAAAGATATCGAGGCTGCATGCGATGAGAAAGTAATCTCCGCACTCGATGACAATGCTCGTAAAGGTTATTTGCATGCACTTCTGAATTGCAGCGTTAAGCAGCGAAACATTACCGCCTGCCCTGTTGCATTCGGCGAGAATGATGTTAAGCGCAGAGTTAAAGGCATCAAGAATTACAAGAAGCCTGCCTTCTGGGTAATAGCAATCGCGGTTATCGCATGTATCGTGGTAGGAATATGCTTTATCACTAATCCTAGAAGTGACAAGAAGGAAGCTGTCGAGACATCGAAAACAAACGAGACAATCGTTATTGATACAACTGATGTATCTACTAAAGAAGATGTATCTACTCAAGACACTGATACTATGTCAGAAGATGTAACAGAAACAACGAATGTTACAGAAGCAGACAACGAAGATACAGACGATAATTCTGGACTAGAGATAATCCTAGTCATTCCTAATTCGGATCAAGAAGTAACAAATATTCTTGGATATACTGATTGGGAATACGAAGTTTCTGATATAGCAGGAGTTCATCACACTGTAGATTTCTACTCCAAGGATGATCACACACTACTTGGCAGCTGGTTCGGTTTTAGTACTAATCCTATAATATACATAGTAGATATTGATGGCGATGGTATTAATGAAATGATAAGTAATGTCCAGTATGGCGCTGATGGTGTCATAGATGTATGTATCTTTCACAACAACAATGGTGTAATCGAGGAATGGATCGTACGCGATACAACTGTATGTGAGGCATTTAATGTAGAACAAGAAGATATCTGCCCACTAGGTATAGTAAGCAAAGTTTATGATCCAGAGACTAACACTATAAAGATGACATTTGATGGCATCGGCGAAGCTAGCGTTGAACTTAGTGATGCAAATGCTTTTTTCCGTATGGAATATACATACTAATTATCCATTCTGAGGCGAAAACTTAGGCGTAATGCGTGTTTTCGAGATGGTCTTTATCTGATATTATTAGGTTACTTAATTCTTAGGAGGAAGACTATGAAATTAATGAAGAAGGCTATTTGTGCCACACTCGTATGCGCTATGGCATTATCAATGACAGCTTGTGGCAAATCTAAACTCGATAAGCAGGCTGAAAAGCTCACTGAGATTTTGGAAGATATGGACTATGAGGAGATCGACCAGAAGAAGGCTACGAAGAAGCTTGATGATCTCGACGCTGACTGGGATGGTTTCTATACAAAGTTCGATGCTAAAGAAGGCATCAAGGCTATCGGTATCCTTGACAAGAAGAGCGCTAAAGATGTAACTGACCTCTATGTTGCTTCTCATAAGATTATCGAAGATGGCAGTAAGAATGCTATGTTCGTATATGTTTTCGAGTATAAGGACGAAGATACAGCAGAAGACTACTACGATGATTTTGTTGATGAAGCTTCTGATACAATCAACGACTTCAAGGATAGCATGGAATTCGCAGGCGATGATGTAGAGATCGAATTCTATGATGACGAAGATGATGATCACTACAAGGGATTTGTATCTGTTGCGATGGATGAAATTGATCTCGATATGTTTATGTCTTACGACATTCTTCTCGATGGCAATACTCTTACATATATCATGTTCGGTACTAACGTTAGTGGCGGTGATGAAATCGCTGATGAGTACGAAGATTTCTACGATGCATGGGATGATGAATCACCTATGGATTTGGCAGATTAATTAGCTATTGGAATTCAAATAGTTGAACTAGAAGGTTGTCTTAGATTAAGGCAACCTTTTTTGTATTTATCAATTTAACCTATTCTGCTTCTTACTAATATTAGGATTGGTATACCTATTCATTATCGATGGACTTAAGAAGAAGTATCGTAAATAAGTCAATCTGTACAATCTACTGCCCTTCACTCGCCTCATTATTTTGTTGCAATAAAATGCAAGTTAGATTAGCATATAATACGATTATTTCATTAGGAGAGTAGATATGGAATCTCTAATTAATTGGTATCAAAGTAGTCTTGGTAGTTTCTTGCCAAAAGAAGTATTCGTATTCATCGTTTCAATGCTTCCATTAATCGAGCTTCGTGGAGGACTTCTGTGTGCTTCGATGCTTGGTATCCCACTTATCAAAGCCAACATTATTTGCGTAGCTGGAAACATCGTTCCAATTCCATTTATCCTTCTCTTCATCAAGAAGATTTTCGAGTTCATGAAAAAGCACAACATCCTCAAGAAATTAGTGCTAAAACTCGAAGAAAGAGCAACTAAGAAATCTAAGGGCGCTGAAAAAGGTGAATTCCTATTCCTTCTCTTATTTGTAGGAATACCTCTCCCAGGAACTGGTGCTTGGACAGGATCACTCATCGCATCACTTCTTGAGTTCGATATCAAGAAAGCATCAGTCGCAATATTCCTCGGACTACTCATGGCAGTAGTCATCATGGATATCCTATCCTACGGAGTACTAGGAAACATCATTAGCTAACAAATAAGGTCTGAATGATATTAATCATCCAGACCTTTTCTATACTTACAAATATCAATTAATGTAGCGATACATCATACAAGGACGTCCACCAGTCTCATAATTCATTCGACCATTAATCTGTCTGTTCTCGAGAAGATAATTCATATATCGTCTCACTGTGACACGCGATACACCAATGTCATCAGCGATTTGCTCACCAGTCAATTCAACATCAGAGTTAGACTTAAGATATTCAATAATTCGATCTAATGTAACTTGCTGAATTCCCTTTGGATATTCAGTTATTTCCGTTTTCGAATTCTGATTAATGATATCATCAATCATTCTCTGATTAAGAGAAGATGTATCACTAAGGGTCTCCATTCTTGATATAAAATTCTGAAGAGCCTGATTAAATCTTGAATTCGTAAATGGCTTAACAAGGTAATCGACAATACCTAGTCGCAAAGCTACCTCAACAGACTGACTATCATTAGCAGCTGTAACCATAATCACCTGAACAGGAAGTTCATTCTTACGAATCTCAGTCAATAACTCAAGTCCTGTCATACGAGGCATATATTTATCGAGAATTATTAAGTCGACCTTATTTTTAGAGAGGAACTCACGAGCCTCAATACCATCTCTACACATTCCGCACACTCTGAATTCTGGTGACTGCATTACATATTGTTTGTTGATCATCGCAACCATTGGATCATCTTCAACAATCAAAACGTCATACATTTTTGCTACCTCCATCTACTTCAATTAGTGTAACAGTAAAAGAAGTTCCAACGCCAGTCTCAGTCTCAAATTCAATCGTTCCATTATATCGGTTAACAATTTGCTTAACTAAGAAAAGACCTGAACCATGCGCCTCACCTTTAGTCGTAACACCACTATCAAATACATGATCTCTAATATCTTCAGAAATACCAGGTCCTGTGTCATCTACCCTAATTAAGACTGCCCCAGGCTTGGTAAACACACCAACTGTGAGTTCACGCACATCGACATCGTTAGAGTTCATTGCTTCGAAGGCATTCTCAACAAGATTTCCTATTACTGTGACAAGATCATTAGAATTAAAAGATACATCACTTCTTCTATACTGACTTCCAGTCTCAATATTTAGGGTAATATTAAGTTCTGATGCCCTCGAGTATTTGCCAATCAACAATGCTGCTATGGACGGATCCTCAAAGTTTCTCATAACATTAGAAATAGTTGCTTGCTGAATTGAAGTGATATTTGATATATATTCGATAGCTTCTTTATTAGCACCCATCTGGACTAAGCCCAATATAACATGAAGTTTATTAGTGAAATCATGATTATTTGCTCTCATAGACTCAACTAGGAACTTAACACCTGATAAATCCTCTGCGATCTTGGTATATTCTGTTCTATCAATTAGGACACAAATCGCACCAATTGTTTTACCATCCTCAACTACTGGATAATAATTTACAAGTGCATCTGTATTACCTACTCGCATCTGATTACCTACTAGATGCTCAGAAGTCTTCAAGACACTCCTTACATCTTTAACGGATAAGATTGGATAGTCTTTAAGATTGAGTGAATAATCACCTTCTACGCCACAAATCTTCTGTGCCACCTTATTCATAAATAAGATTTTCTCATCATAATCGATAGCGATGACACCTTCTTCAAATGATTCAAGAATGTTATCTCTTACGCTATACATTGCACTGATTGTATCTGGCTCATAGCCAAGGAGTTGATGTTTGATTTTACGAGAGATAAATCTAGATAACAAAACCGATACAGCTATTACTAGTATCGCTACTACAAGATGTATCGCAATAACATTTACGATTATTCTATATATATTCTGATTAAGAAGGACTACAAGTGCAAAGCCTGCATATTCACCATTCTCATCATAGATTGCTGCATATGCTCGTCTCTGAGAACCTGATGGACCTATATCACTCGCAATATAAATATGACCATTGCTATCAAAATCAGGAATTGTTCCATCATAAGTCGTACCCACCAAGTCCTTACTGGTATGGTATAGTCTCGTTCCATCCTTAGATACGATAGAAATAACGTCAACATGCGAGAGTGCTTTCTTAAATGAATCCAGATACTCAGATGTCTCTACCATCTTAGTATCCGCATCACTAATCTCGTTTCTAATCTGCACAGAATTACTAATAGTAAATGCAACATGACGAAGATTATCTTCAAGATGATCTTTCTCAAATTTAAGGTTAAGAATGATGCTACAGATTGCAGTTATGATAGTCATGATAATAGTAAGTATTACCATGGCTCCAAATATATCTCGCTGAATTTTTGTAATCTGTCTACCGTTTTTCTTCATAGTTTAACCTATTCTCCTAACATAAATATCATAAATAATGCGACTTACAAAAACAATTCATTTGACCTTTTGTAACTAAAAAAAGTGCCAACCTATAAAACTCATAGTCATTAATTTCAAATCATTGAACTCGAAAAATCAATGGGTTATACATTACTCGTAAATCAAAAAACGAGGTGACAAACAATGGATACATTTATCAGTATTATGGAAACAATGATGGTTTTGCTTTTTGGCATTTCATGGCCAATCAACATTATGAAGGCATGGAAAGCTAAGACAGCCAAAGGAACAAGCGTAATGTTCTACTTCTTAATCTGGCTCGGATATGTTTTCGCGCTAGTCGGCAAATTCGCAATGATCACAAGAAGTTCAGCTCCATGGTACGAGACAGTTCACTGGTATGTTATGTTCTTCTATTTCCTCAATATCTTCATGGTAACAGTAGGAATTCTCATCTATTTCAGAAATTCAATTCTCGACAACAAGTCAGCTAAGAAACTTGCAGCTAATCAGCTCGCATAAGGAGGATCATCCATGTGTGTTAACAGCAAAGAACTTCATAACTACAGATTACTCAACAGATTTGCACGTAAGAATTCAGTAGTAATACTCGGTTCAACATATGCACAAGAAATGCCAGTTGGCGAACTCAAGCAAATATTTGGAATTCTCTCCGATATATATAACAGAAGCTTATCTGAGTTGTCTGTTTTCGAGGCCAAGGAAATAGCAGAAGAAATCATCACGGAACTTATGCCAAAGAAGATTGTCCTTCAATTAGGCGAAACTGACTTAGATAACGGCTCAGATGTAGATGCTGTCATCTCAGAAATCAGTTCAATCATTAGTAAGATCAAAAAAATGGACAAGAGTACAGAGATAATCCTCGTATCACTCAACAATCTAAACGATAAACTCATGGAAGCAGATTTCAATACTAAGCTCGAGAAGACTGCATCGAAAACAAACTGCACATTCGTAGATATCTCATCAGCTTCAGGAGATGATCCTTCACGAATTAATGCATTTAGAATCCTCAGATATTTCCTATCTGATGATCTCACACTTCAGATCATATGAAACCATCCTGAAAAAGTCTAGGAACGTCCAAATTTTTCCCTAGCAAAAGAGGTCCGTCTTACTAAATAAGGCGGACCTCAACTTTTACATCAAACTAAATAACTTTACTTCTTATCTCGAAGTGAACGTTTCCAGCTAATCTCTTCATGTTTCTTCTTGGAATTAGTATCAACTACTACACCATAAAGAATTCCAAATACAACTCCGACAGCTAATCCAAGAGCCATGTTATTACCTGTAGCAACGCCAAAGCAAAGACCAAGCGAAACACCTATGCACATGCCAATCGGAAGCATCTGAACTAACTTCTTCTTAACTGTTGGTTTACCATCAATATCATCAATCTCGTATTCCAATAAATTAAGTGCATGATTAAGGTTGCCACTAGGGTTCATAACACTTGATACGCTGATGAAGTACGCGTAATTACTCCACTCAATCTCATTAGTAAGGTTTAATATCTCTGCATATTCTTCAGAAGATAAATCCTCAACAAAGTTCAATACCTGCTGAGTTGTAAAATATTCATCTAATTCTGAGTAAGAAACTTCACCAATAACCTTGGTATCATCTACGTCTTTGTTATCCTTAGTCTTACGTCTAGTGATAGTCCAATTGCGAGCATTAGAAGAAAATTCCAAATCAAAAAGGAATCTCCTTGTTTTGTACTTATAATGCTTCGAATTGCTAGACTTATTACTCATGAATTACTGATTACCCTTCATTCTCTTTGTGCGCTCCTGCTCAGCTACAACAGCAGAAATCTGTGATGCATCAATAATCTTAGCAGCTCCACAATATGGACAAACAGCCTTAAGATATGTTGCATCCAATTCCATTGTACCATTACAACAGTCACAAGTAAGGCTAACTTCTGTAACCTTCTTATCCTGAGCTTTTTTCTCGAATGTATAACCAGTCTTTGATGTTACATATGACTTAAACACACCAATTGCCTTCTCTTCTGCAGGAAGAATACCTTCACTAGCTTCAGCAATCTTCTCTACATCTCTAGCAAGTGAAATAAGTAC
Source organism: Clostridia bacterium (assembly GCA_024403735.1). Taxonomy (GTDB): domain Bacteria; phylum Bacillota; class Clostridia; order Saccharofermentanales; family Saccharofermentanaceae; genus Saccharofermentans. The sequence continues at coordinate 38,806 of JAKSRG010000020.1, read as the reverse complement.
ACTTGGTTCAACCTTATTAAGATACTTCTCAGCTAAACCAAATGAGATTGTATCTGTATTCATGATACGTGTAATCTCTTCCTTAGCTCTTGCTGGAACATTTGTATTGCTCATGAACTCGCTGATGATACCATCAATCTCTAACTGCTCATCCTGAGAGATATATCCATCTGCCTTAGCAACATAGTAGCAAAGAGCAGCCTTACCGAGCATTGTATCTACATAAGGATCTCTAGCAGGAACAGAATTAGCCTGTGGCTGACTAGGAATAGCATTTCTCTGCTTGTTCTCAATTATCTTTGTAACTGCAACTGACGCTGCTGTAGCAGCACCTGCAACAACTGCCGCAGTAACTGCTGAATTAACTGCCTTGCTTACGCCATGCTTAGCTGGCTTTGCGAATAATGATCTAAAAAGAAATCCACCTAAACTCATAATAAATCCCCTGCCTTTCAACGACTATTATACAGTAATGCCCATATTTTTGTCGTAGTTTATATCGCTGACTTCAGCGAAAAAAATATCTCTATTTACAAAAGTGCTAAACAAAAACGGCCTGAATATTCACTTACCAAGTAATCATTCAGACCGCTAGTTTTTCCTAATATCAAATAATCAATTAGTTGCCATTAAATGTAATAGCAGATACCTCACCATCAGCGATGATATAAGACAATTTACAATTACCATCAACGTATGAAAGAGCTGTATCTGTATCAGCTACACACTCATAATCTGAATGCATTGACTTAATTGTATCTACATCCATTCCAATATAGCAATTTGTTGAAGTTACAATGCTATCATTTCTGAACTCAATAGAAGTTACAACCTCAGACTTATCATCTGCGAATGTTCGAATAACATAGTCATTATATGTATAAACCTTATCCATACCCTGACCAGCACATGACTCAGACTCAAAGAAACTCTCTGGATCACCAAGACTATCGATAAAACCAGCAGTTGGCATTCCTACATAAATGTCATTACCTGATGCTGTGATGTGGAACTTTGACTCTGCTGCCCAAGCTGCTTCATCACTACCGCCATTATTTGTATCAGCTTCTCCTGAATTACTACTATCATTATTTGAATTAGATGCTGGCACATTAGCTGCTGTTGTCTCAACTGTTGAAGAACTATCAGAACAACCAACAAGAGCTACGAGTGCACCTACAACAAGGATTGTTGCTGTAAGAGTAGCAAGTTTTCTAATCAACATTATTTATCCCTCCAATTCGGCTTTTTGCTCTTCTATCATTTTATAATAATAGTCAAGTTTTTCGCCATAAACCTTTGCATAAGTTTCATTTTTTCTATAATCAGTTAATTGGTAATTATCTACCAAAAACTTTCCGAAATACAAAGACAGCTTCTCAGCACCTGAAAGATTAAGGTGAAGTCCAGCGTCATAAGTATCAACAGACATATCAAGACCAATCTCATCCTGGAGAGGAATCATATTAATATATGTTAATCCGTGATCTTCCGCATACTTAACAATCTGCTCATCCCATTCAGGATACCAATAAGGAAACTCTGTAGGTGCCTTGATGAGGACTAATTCAATTCCTTTCTCCTCACAAAGTGCAGTCATCTTATCAAGATAACTCATAGCATTACTTCCCAAAGTGTAGTCATCTAATGGCATTGGATCAGGAAATGGTCCCTGCGGTCTTACATCTACTCGCATGTAGTAGCCATTGTGAGTAACCTTATCCTTAGTAAAGAAATGCTCAAAATCCTGCTTCTCCAACTCAGACCATCTTGAGTGATAACGAAGAATTGGGAACACATAATCCAAGAAATGCTCATCCTCAGTCATGGATGCCTTAATGTTATTCACCTTAGACATTGACCACTTCATGCCATCGATAGACATTCTGTTATATGCTTCCTTCTGAGGCTCGTTATATTTAAGAGACAAGACATTAAATACAACAACCTTTGGTGTCTCATGCTTAAGTGTATCTTCTAAAAGATAGTAAGACTGCCATGCTAGCTGCTGCGAACTACCTCTGATATAACTAGTAATTCCATACTCTTCCCAAAGCTTCATAGTAGAGAAATTCTCATACACTTCGCAGTCGCCAATGAATACTACTTCGTGGTTAAGCTCCTCATCGTAGTATTCCTCAATCATGGAACCTTCAATCACATCATCTTGATACTTCGGCATGAGTAATCTTTGAGCAGCTGCCAGAACTAGACAGAGGATTAATACTAGTGAAGCAACAACAATTATTCTCTTCTTCATATTCCCTCCTTAGAACTGGTTATAGATGAACTGTGTTGAGTCATATCCAACGCCATAAGCGCCGAACACGATTATCAATACGAACAAAACTGCCAAGAGGCTATATCTCAATAAGTACTTGTCCTTATTGAAAACAAACCCACGATTATACTTAATAGTGCTAACTGACAAGATAATGATGAATGCAACTACAAGAATAATGTAGTCAGCCTTAGTAATTCCAAGGTTAAGAAGTGAACCATCAACAAAAATCTTAAGGTTAACTCGTGTGAACATTGTGCCCACCATCTTAAATGTAAGTGGCACATCTCTATAGCAGTCGAACATTCTGATCATACTCATGAGGAATATTGTTCTGACTATCTCGAAAACACCATACCAAGCCTTATCCTTCACCTTGAACTTACCATGGAACTTCGCATAAAGTGGCTCCAATTCCTGTGAGATCATGATTACAACAAAGTTCATGAGACCCCACACGATGAAATTCCATGCAGCGCCATGCCAAAGACCTGTTGTAAACCACACAATAAGTGAAGATAAATAAACACTTACTCGCTTACCAATATTCTGACCTAAGTGTTCTCTAGACCACTTAGAGAGCTTAAGCATTGGTCCAGATACAGAGATTGGATAGAAGATATAATCTGTGAACCATGTACCCATTGTGATGTGCCAACGGTTCCAGTATTCCTTAATATTCTTAGAGAAATAAGGGAGATTGAAGTTCTCTTTAAGTGTGATGCCAAGAATTCTAGCTATACCGATTGTAATATCAATACCACCTGTAAAGTCACAATATAACTCGAATGCATAGAAGAGCATTGCAACAAATACATAAGTTCCACTATAAGCAGTATCAGATATAAGTGTTGTTACAGCAGTAATAATTCTGTCTGCTACTACGAGCTTCTTGAAGTAACCCCAAAGAATTCTTGTTAATCCTTCAGAGATATCACTCTCATTAAGTTTATGCTCCTTATAAAGGCTAGCTTCCATATCAGAATACCTACTGATAGGACCCTGAACGAGCTGTGGAAAGAAAGATACAAAGAGTGCGAGCTTAAAAGGATTACGCTGCGCATCATGCTTACCTCTATACACATCGATGATGTAACCACATGTCTGGAATGTATAGAATGAAATACCCATCGGTACGATCATAGCAATAGGCTGGAGTTTACTGGCATCACTTAAGAAAGTATTGATGTTATTGATAACGAAGTTCGTGTACTTAGTAACGCTAAGAATACCTATATTGAAAATAAGGCACACCAAAAGGATAGCCCATTTTTTAGACTTCATCTTAGCCTTATAAGCCTTCTTATCCTCTTTACTTAAGGTCTCTTTGTTAGCTTTCAGATATGCCGACGACTTATCATTAACCTTATTCATCATAATTCCAGCGAAATAAGCTGAAATTGTAGTAGTAATGATAAAGATAAGGTACATTCCTGATGTATCGGCAAAATAATAGAAAGCGTAGCTTCCAATAAGAAGTAAAGGCCACTGCGCTTTCTTTGGTACCAAGTAGTATAGGAATACAAGAGCTATAAGAAATGCAATAAACTTAGCTGATGTAAATAGCATTATCTATTATTCCTCATCCTCGAGTTTCTTGATAAGAGCGTAAAGTGCTTTTGCAGAATTGAAGTTCTCTGGAATGATTTCCTCTGCTGGAATTACAACATCGTACTCCTCGTTAACCTCTGAGATGATGCTAACGATGTCAAATGAATCGATAATCTTATCATCAACGAGTGTCTCACAAGTATCAAAATCAACCTCTGGATGAAGGTTTGTCAAAATCTCAATTAAAGCGTCCATTTATGTCTCTCCTTAAATGTATTAATAGTAATTAGTTATCTTTATTCATGCTGGAAAGCATCTTTCTATCAATCTTTCCATTAGCAGTTAATGGCATAGTCTCCAACTGCTCGACCTTATTAGGGATCATGTATCTTGGGAGCTTCTCCTTAAGAATCGCAATTATCTCAGCTGAAGTCATATCACCTACATAGTATAACTTAATTTTATCTTTTTCTTTATCATAAACACAACAACAAATCTTAACGGCATCGAGGAGATTTACATTAACTTCAATCTCACCGAGCTCAATTCTATGACCCATGTGCTTAATCTGATAATCCTTACGAGATACAAATACCAATTCGCCACGCTCATTTCTCTTACCAATATCACCAGTTCTGTAGATAAGCTCTGGATAGAACTTATTAAGAGGGTTCTGAACGAATACTTCACTAGTCTTCTCAAAGTTACCATAATATCCAAGTGTAAGTGATGTACCACGCACACAAATCTCACCTGTCTCACCTGGACCAGCGAGCTCATTCTTGTCATTAAGGAGCAAGATCTCAGTGTTATTAAATGGTCCTCCGATTGGTACTACATCATCAAGAGCGAACTCTCTGTCTACCTTAAAGTAGCAACACATACCTGTTGCTTCAGTAGGTCCATAAAGGTTAGTGAACTTAGCCTCAGGAAGGCACTCTCTCCAGATGTTGAGCTGCTTGATTGGGAATACTTCACTACCAAAAGCAATTGTATGAAGGTACTCTGGCTTAATCTTATCAAAAGTCTTAAATGAAGAAATCATTGTAAGCGCAGATACAACCCAGCAAACAGTATTAATCTTATGTTCATTAAGGAACTCAACAAGCTTAATTGGGAACATGAAAAGTGACTTAGGAATGATAACTGCTGTAGCACCAAACTTAAGTGTTGGATATAGTTCCTTAAGGCATGCGTCAAAGTATAGTGGTGTCTGATTACCAAAGATAGTATCGTGATTGAACTCCAAAACATCAGAGAGGTTTTCGATATAGTCGATAACTGATCTATGGCATGCTACTACGCCCTTAGGAATTCCTGTTGAACCTGAAGTGAACACGATGTAGATTGGGTCAGTATCAATCTGACGGCTTCTGATCATATCAATTGCCTCGATATCAACACTAGAATTAATAATCTCATCGTAGAGGAAAATCTCGCCTTCGAAGTTCATCTCATTCGCAATCTTCACTGTATCCTCATCACAAATCATTGCGCGAGGCTTAAGGTTACTTAAGATAAGATCAATTCTAAATCTGGGCATCTCCTCATCGAGTGGCACATAATAGTTACCACCATATACGCATCCATAGAAGGCAACAATTGCATTTGGATGCTTCTTCATGAATACAACAACTGGCTCCTTATAGTAACCCTTGGAATATAGACAGCTACCGATAGCTGCACTGCGCTGGAAAACTTCCGCAAAAGTAATATCACTTTCTGGATCACCATTAGAATAAGCAACCTTATCTGGCCACTTACTAACTGCTCCCTCAAGATACTCAAGAACATTTCTCTGCTGCATATTCATAATCAAATACCTCTATTAATAGAACTATTAATACCCTTCTTTAACTTCATATCCGCAAGCTCTGATTGATGCCTTGGCAAGTACGCTCATCGCATCAACAAAACCATCAAGATTAAGACCATTCCACTTGAGAAGTGATAACTCAGTACAACCAAGAATAACTGCCTGAGCACCCTGCTCCATGAAATAATCTCTAATCGTATCGAAATTCTCTTTGCTAGGCTTGTTACCAGCCTTAATATCGTTATAGATAATATCCATTACCATCGCCTGGATCTCATCATTTGGCGCAATTGGCTCAATACCAACTTTATTAAGTGCACCCTGAAATAGGCCACACTTCATTGTTCCGCTAGTAGCCATGATACCAGCCTTACTAACACCCATCTTCTTAAGTTCATCTGCAGTCTCATCAACTGCGTTAAGAATCTTAGCTGATACATTTTCGCAGAGTTTATCGTGAAAACAATGTGCCGTGATGCAAGGAATTGCAATAACATCAGCACCGATAGACACTAACTTATTAGCAACATCATTAATTGGAATAAGTGGATTCTCATCGCTCTGACCAAGAATAAAACTTGTTCTGTCAGGGATTTGAGGCTTGCTATAAATAATCATCTCAATGTGATCCTGATCAATAGAAGCCTTAGTCATCTTTGTGATGAGCTCCATAAAATAAGCTGTCGCCATAGGGCCGAGACCACCAATAACACCTAACTTCATACGCTTATTCCTCCTTAACAGTAAGAGTAGCGTAATTAAGTCTATACTGGATTGACTCAGTTGCGCGATTTGGAAGACCAGTTGAATCGAAGTTATATCTATTACCGTGAGTATATGTAAGTTCGTGAAGTTCCGCATCAGTAAGAAGGTACGCATTCATAGGAGTGTTTGTTCGTGAACAATCACAGAAATACCACTGACCTTCCATCTCAATGAGGTTCCAGAAATGAGTAGATGTAGTAGGATCACATCTCTCGATAATATAGTTATCGACACCTAATATATCGAACATAGCCTTAGCACAGCAAGCATAAGTATAACAGTCACCAGACAAAGTCGTAAATCCTTCATAGGCTCCAATTGTCCAGTGAGACTTATCTGATGTACCAATATAATTGATGCTCTGCTTACACCAGTTATAAATCTTGAAGCACTTCTCAATTACTGGCATATCTGGAGTAGTAATCTGATCCAAATATCTCTGAGCAAGTTCATAAATAACCTCAGGCTCAACATAACCTTCTGGCTTAGCAAGGACAGTTACAGAAGTACTAAGAGATCTGGAGTTACCTGTATAATCAGTAACTGTATATGTAACTGTATATTCACCAGGAGTAGAAATATCTACAGCTGAAGTATCAATTGTAAGTATAGGATTACTATCCATATTATCTTCGACAGTTAATCCTTCTCTATACTTAACAACATCATTCTCATACACTTCGATTGGCTTAACACCATATACGAAAGGTGCATCGAAATCATCGATAACTGTCAACTGAATAGGAACTATTGTCTCATTACCAGCAATGTCCTTAAAAGATACTGAGCCATCCATAAGGCCGCCAGTAGACACGTCTGGTGCAGTAGCGAAAGAAATTGTTACAGGAGTAACGTCTGAATAAGATACAACGAATTCACTTACATCAGGAAGTACATTAACGTCTGTGATGAGGTCTGTTGTAGCACCTTCTGGCGGGATTGTATCAACAATAGTAAGCTCAGATACATATCTTCTGTTATTACAGCAAAAAGGAATAGGGTATGTTCCTAATAATTTAGTATCAATACTATTGATGTCGTATGCTGGCTTAACATTTTCTAGGTCATCTGTAAATAAATCGAGGGTGACTATATCACCTGCCTCAATAGTGACAGATGAAACAACTTTATTCTCATAACTTGATACATAATCAAGATAGATTGTCATCAAAAACAAAACAATTGATAAGCCGAGGATCAATATCAGAAAGCGTCTTACACTCAATCCTACAATCTTATCTCCATCACTCTTTGCCATACAAATTCACCCTACAACATTATATCAAAATATGAAAAAAAGAGATGAATTAAAATAATTTAACTCCAAGTCCTGAAGTGGCAAAAACAATAAGTGCAATAATCCAATATGTAACTGCGAGAATAACGAGAATTCGCCACACCCAAGTAAGAACTTTCTTTACTTTATTCCACATAAGCTTACGATCAAGCGCCGCAATTTCGGCCTTAGTCATCATGCTTCTAGGAGTAGTACTGTTCCTATAAAGATAGTAACCGCACTTAGTACAAATTGTTCTTTTATTATCATTAACCGTCTTACATCTAGGACACTTCATAATTCACCCATTAATATTCAAAAAATGCCAATTTCTGCTCAGCCGCCAACTCAACATCTCTGATGTAAGTAATCACATCCTTAGGCGCAGAGCATCGTTCGATTCGATTGCCTTCGAACAGTCTCTTACATACTCCTCCAGCACCGAAAGCCATAACATCTCTCTTATCGCTCATCATCGCAACATTATAGAGACATTCAGTACCGACCTTCGCGAATCCAACATTCTCAAGTCCATGACTCGTATCTTTTTGCCTATACATATAATAAGGATTATACCCCTTATCTGCAATCATACTATATGCTTCAGATAGTACTTCATCAAGAGTTAAATCATGTAGTCCGCTAGCTACAGCCTCCCCACCGAGAACCTGTTCTCTAGTTAGTCTTGCGAGCTTCTTCTTGTAAAGCGTATGTATCGTAATGTTTTCCGGATCTAACTCAAAAATCTTCTTAAGTGATTCGATTAATTCGTATGGTCTTTCTGAGTTTAGTCCAGCGATTAAATCCATATTAATATTGTCGAATCCGAGTTTTCTGGCGAGCTCGAAAACATCCACTACATCTTGAACTGTGTGCTGACGATTAAAACGTCTAAGCGTCTCGTCTGACATTGTCTGCGGATTAATGCAGATGCGTCTAATACCAGCATCCTTCATGACACTTAACTTATATTCATTAATCGTATCTGGTCTTCCAGCCTCAACAGTAATCTCTGCATTAGCCTCAAACTTAATATCCTTGGCAATTGAATAAATAACCTTGGCGAATTCCTTATCATCAAATACAGTAGGAGTTCCACCACCAAGATACAAAGTAGATACAGCTGGCATCTTCTCAGCTGCTAATCTAATCTCAGTAGTCAAAGCATCAGCATATAATGGCAACTTATTAAGGTGATGATTAATATCCTGAGATACAAATGAACAATACGCACATCTACTAGGACAGAAAGGAACACCTACATATACATTAACAGCATTAGGAGCCTGAAGCACTAATATCTCATTTTCCTTATTAGCAGTCTCGATACACAAAGATGCCTTATCGCTTCTTACAAGATAATCAGACACGAGACGATCTTTGCTCTTCACTTCATTAGCAACCAAAGTAGGACGAATTCCAGTCAAGGCACCCCAAGGAAAAGTCTTATTCTCAACTTGAGTTAAAAGATAATATAGCTGTCTTTTAATCTCTCTTTTGACTTCCAGCTGAACACCATTGAAAGTAGCGCTAATAAGCTGATTCCACTTATCTTTCTCACCATCGATATAAGTAGAAACACCCTGGTCATTAGCCTCGCTTCTAATAACGAGATTCTTATCATCTTCGCAAACAATATAGCCCTCTTCTCTGTTCTCCGAAGCACGGCCATAGAACAGTCTCAAGACATCACTCAATCCATAAAATCCATTGTGTCCGCTAACAATAACTCTAATCATTTAAAAAGTCTTATGAATATATCTATAATAAAACTCTACATAGTAATTATTATTGATGATATATGTCTCAGTTCCGCCTTCCTGTTCATTTGATTTAAGATAATTATCATTCGTTGCTTCTGATACTTCAGCAACCTTCTCAGTCACTTTATTACTAACCAACGAATCATTGTAATCGAGCCAAGCCTGATAATCCTTGCCAGCGCCTGCATCGAATGGTATTTCATATCCAAGTTCCCATAAAAGAACATGGAGGTTCTTGTATATCTCGAAAAAGCCTGCATACCTAAAGTCTGGTCTATCAGCCATACAACAAATCATTACAGCTGCAAGTTCAGCATCGCTCTCTCTCGCTAGACCCTTCGCATGTAGTATCTCATGAACAATTGTCTCAGCGTAAATTTGTGGAAGAGTACAATCAACATTGATATTAGCTTCTCCAAATATTGGATTATACATACCGAGAATATTCGTGTAACTCCAATAATGACTTAGTGCTACAGGCTTGGCCCTAACATATCCATCACTTAAATCTAGCCCAAGATACTTTGATGCTGAATTAACAAGAATATTGGCATAGTATGCACTTTCTTCAAAGCTAGTCATCATATGAACTACACCGTTATAATCCTTACCTAGCTTCTCACGTGCAGCTACCATCTCATCATGAGCCCAAGTATAAACTTCGATAATCTCATCAATATTTCTATCGATGCCAACTAATTTGAGTTTCTCCTCTACTGGAGTTCTTCTATAGTTCAATCCATGCATGAGCTGGAACAGGAGGCTAAATACAAAAGTTAATGTAAGTACTACTGCAACAACCTTGTATAAGAACTTAAATGGTCCGCGTCTTTTAACACACTTAACAATGAATGCAACAATCACATAGAAGAACAATATGATAAGCATTATTACACCAACAATAACTGCCAATTCAGAATATGAATTAGGAGCTAAATTGGAGTAACTATTAAAAATATATGCAATCTTAGGGAATACTTTGCTGGAGTATTTATTAGCTACCTTCTCAGTGTACCAAGACATCTTAGGTACAACATAAGTTGCGACACTTAACGCAGCCAGCAACACTAAAAGAAGCACTCTAAGTATAACTTTGAGTGCTTTTCTAAAAATACTATTCTTCTTCTCTTTATTCTTACTCATAATTTACCAATCAACCAAATAACTAAATATGTCAGAGCCATTACTATTGGCTGATGAACAATATATATTATAAGCGAATGTCTGCCCAGAAATTCAAAAGGCTTAGAAATTTTTCTAACAGCAACTGGTGAATCGATAATAAGTGACTGCTTTGAACTATAGCAAACTCTACCTACAACAGCACCAACAAGGAAAACACCAAGCCAAGGGATCAAAGCCATATAGTCAGCCATATAGAAAGCATTCTTACCAATAATTCCAAAAGGCAACAACCATGGTCCATCAATAATGCCATCTAATGAACTAATCTGCTCACCCATTGCAATGATATATACGCCAAAGAATGCCATAAGCACATTAGTAACTACTGGTCTGATATTAAACTTCTTCTCAATTGCAGAGATTACTGAATAAACAAGAATACTAATCGCAAGCATGTGAAGCACATTAAACACGATAAGGAAATCAAGATTGATAACAACTTTTCCAAGATATGTAACTATCGAAAACAAAATTGCTACGCACAATAATTTGATACCACGCAAAAAGTTATTTCTTGAAAATGTACAGCATATTCCAGATACACCTACAAAGATGCACAAGAAAAATGGTTCAACAAATGTCCAAAAATAATCAGACTCAAGAAATGAGAAAACATCATATTCAAACAGATTTCTCATATCAAAAGCAAAATGCATGAGGATCATCAAGAAAAGTGAGAATCCTCTTAAAAAATCTAATTCAAAAGCTCGGTTTTTCTTCAAACTTTTTTCACTCATTAATCTTCTCCAACAATACAACTACCAACTGCAGTTGCAAATACAGCATCTTCAGGAATGATAAAATTCATATTATACAATTCACTAAATGCCTTATAGATAGTCTTACACTGAGGCATACTTGTAAGCTGTCCAGTAAGTACAATATCTGTAAGTCCAGCATTCTTAGCAGCTAATACTGACATTGTACCAATAGACTGATAAACAAGATTCATTATACCAGCAATCATATCTTCTTTTGATAAATCATCACTTACCTTACCAAAATTAGAAGCTGTTGTATCCATAGGAAGTCCTGGAATCTCACTCTTTGAAATATCACCAATAGTAAGATCCACTCTGTTAACATCGCCACAAAGTGCCATATCAGACAATTTCTGCGCATCGTCAACATGGATAACAGAATTTGAAAGACCTACAAGAGTTCCACCACCGACACCAGATCCAATGATATGTCTTACTCTGTCATAACTAGCATCAAGATATGCAGTACCTGTTCCCATACTTACTACAATAGAGTGATCTAGTTTAGATAAATATAAACCACCAAGACCAGTAGCCATGAACTCAGTTACAATTCTAGTCTTAATACCAAGAATAGAACCAGAAGAGAACGATGAACCAACACCTGTAAGATTGACCTGATCAATATCTTGAATTCTCAGATTATTCTCATCGATCAATCTACCTAGTGCTCCAAAAGTAGATGTAACTGGATCATTTGCTTTAACGACACACTTAGCAACAATCTCCTTATCTCTCATTCCAACTATTTTAGTTGTACTACCACCTACATCAAGACCTACTATAATACCCATTTTTCTCTCCTAAAAAATATAGCCCCGACAAGCGGGGCCGTAATTCTTAATATCTAAATTAACATTATGTGTAATCACTGTATGAGAATGTTGAACCAGAAGCTTCAGTACAATCACAGTGAGGAATATAAACACTACCTTCATACTTGTATGTGTAGTTATTAAGACCTTCAACGTAAGTTGCTTGGTCAGCTAATGTGATTGTGTAATTACAAACACCATTCTCACTAAGTTCATAGTTGAAAGTCATCAACCACTTATCTTTTGCACCAGGCTCAACCTTGTACTGATCAAGATCAAATAAAGGATTACCATCCTTACAAAGCTTATTATTAACAACCTGAATATTTGAAGATCCAGAACCAGCTGTCTTTGCATTAATAATACTATTCTCAAACGCTCTAGCATTAAGCAAAGCATAGTCAGCGCAGTCGTTTGTAGTAACTACATTAACATGAGACTTCATTACTACAAGAATCAATGAGAAGAAAATACCAGCTGTCAAAGCAATAATAGCTACTGCCAACATTACTTCTACTAAAGTAAAAGCTTTTTTGTTCTTACTAACCTTTCTCATATTGTCACCTCATTAACCATCAATGTAAACTTTGCAATCTTTACAGTACCATCTATAAGTAGGAGCATCATTTGCATCACGTGCGAGCTTATCATTCTTCTTACAATCAGGACAAGCCAAATCAGCTGGCAAGCTGTAAGATACTGCATAACGATTAGATGTAAAACTAGCACCCTCAGAATAAGAAGATACTATATCAGATGAACCGTGTGATGTATAAGACCAAGTATTAACTGAAACATTGAAGTCGTAACCAGTTGCACCAACACTAAGCTTTGTTGCACCAGCTGCACTACCCTCAATCTTTCCAGCTTTTTCTGCTACTTTCGTATTAGCATTAGCTGCATTCTTAGCTCCATCTTTTGCGTAAATAGCAGTGTTTGAAGAATAAGACAATGTAGACATGAAACCCTGCATTACCATTGAAGAAGCAATCAAAAGAATTGCCATTGCTAGCATTACTTCAAGAAGTGTAAAAGCAGATTTATTCATCTTCTTCATAATTTTTCCTCCAGATTAAATTTATATATAATTAAAAACCGTAAGCGCCTAAGTTACCTGCTCTATCAGCATTGTTGTCAGTCATATTATCAACTTTTGCTTCAACATCATTAGCAGCGTTATTTGCTCTCATTAAGTGTTCTGAGACATTAATAGCTACAACTGTAGCCAAAATCAAAATAATCAATACTACGAGTAGCATTTCTACAAGTGTAAAACCTGATTTGTTAGTTTTATTAATCTTGTGCATAGTAATCCCTCCACTAAAGGATTATATCAGAAACTATTTAATATATCTACTAAACAAATATATTAATTCTTAAATATTATTTATACATGTTGGTAAAAAAAAAGGGGAGGGATAACTCCCTCCCCGGAATGGTTAATCAGTTAAGATTAAGCAAGAGCTGCGTCGATCTCACCAGCAACTGACTCTGTCTGAGCGTTGTGTGTATCAACCTTTGAAGCAGCTGTCTTAGCCTTATCGATGTATGTACCGATACCCATAAGCATTACTGCAGCAAGGATAACGATAATAGCGATAACGAGTACCATTTCAACGAGTGTAAAACCCTTCTTTGACTTTGAAATCTTCTTCATAAGAATTTCCTCCTAAAATTGTTTTATTGAGTTTGTAGCTTTATTATAGCACCTATTTTCGAGATTGCAATAGCAATTTTGAACTTTTTTCACATTTTCTTCGCATTTTACTATTTTTGTTAATAAAATGTTACTCAGAGGTGCCACTAACCACTATATCTAGTGTTTTGTGCACTCTCATATACTAAATATAGTATTCTTTATTTTTAAAGATTTTTTAGTAAATTTGAGCAAATTTATAAAGTGATATTATTTTGCACTCTTTTTCTCATTTTTTCAATGTTTCAACATTCTAATTTTGAAGCAATTTTGAAATTTATACACAATTTCACATTTATGTCTTAATTGGCATTTCTAGGTTCATTCTGCCTAGTATATCTTATTGTGCAATTTCCTTGAGCATCAAACTCTTCAATCTCATATAATAATGATCCATCCTTATATATCTCATCATATATCTTATCTAATTCTTCTGTTCTTCCTTTTACAATTTCCCATTCGTCTGGTAATTCAATTTCAAAATTTGAACCTTCTATTATTCCATTCTTTAATGCCATTACATACTCAATTGAATTCTTTGTCCAATTGCATCCTAATCCCATTAGGTTTTCAATTCCATATATGATAGACATTTCATTCCAGAACTCACCAATTGTTATATATTGTTCTTCATTTTGAGTTGAGAATACTCTTCTTATTCCTACAAACTTCATAACTGTTTCCCTACTTTAAATCTTTCTCGTCAACTATCTCGAACCCATCCTCTTGAATATGACATTTAAATAGTTTTACTTCAACACCTGCCTGAACCGCTTTCTCATATTCAGTTGCAAAGGTCGGATCCGTTTTAGAATTTGGGTGAACTATACTTATGTTATCCATTTGAATGACAAAGCCTAGAATTGCCTTATATCCTTCTGACAATGCCCTTGTTAATTCTCTTAAGTGTTTTGTTCCTCGTTCAGTTGGAGCATCAGGAAAATATCCTTCTCCATCTATTTCTAATGTACATCCTTTTATTTCCATTAGATATCGTTGATTATCCTTCTCCATATAGAAATCTATTCGAGATTCACCATACTTATATTCACTCTTAACCAATTCATATCCTTGATTTAGAAGCCACTCATATACCACTTTATTAGGAGCTTGAGAATCTATGTTTATCAAACCGAATCCTTCTTTGTATACAGCAACTAAATCATATCTTGTCTTTCTATTTAAGTTTTCACAATCTTCTAACAATACTGTAGAGCCTTCTATAAGTAATTCTTTGCAGCGACCAGTGTTCTTTACATGAACTACCTCGATAGATCCATTAATCTCTACATTAGCTACAAATCTATTCGTTCTAGATAAGAACTTACCCTTTACAATTTTGCTATACTTCATTTTGTTACCTGTTTTGTAGATTATCTTATGTATTCTTCTTTAGTAATCGCATACAATAATTCACCGCTTATGACGCCAGTTTGTGGATACTCACGTGTACCCTTGTCATCAATCAATGTCATGCCTAGCTTTTTCATTACTTTTTCTGAAGCAATATTTCTGTTATCGCACTGTGCAATCACTTTTGTCGCATTCAGTTTATTAAATGCATAATCTAACAGTGCTCTTGCAGCTTCTGTCGCATAACCCAGACCCCTATACTTCTTAGCAATTACCCAACCTAATTCATATTCTCTATCACCGCATTGCTCAATATTAATGCCGCCTATTATTGTACCGTTTTCAACAACAACATATTCTCTGTCGATAGGCTCTTCCTTATTCCATTCAGTGACTGCAATATTTATAAACTCTGTAGTAGCTTCTATTGTTCTATGAGGATAGAAAAGCATCATATCTATACTGTCGTCATTTGCATATCTAAAAACATCTTCTAAATCATTTAACTCAATTGGTTTAATCAACAATCTCTCTGTATTTATGGTGTAAATCACTCGTAATTACCTCTAATTTCATATTCAAACTTATCTTATCAGAATACCAGTAGATTAACATGTTTCTTCTGAATTTACTGCAAAATAAAACTGCCACGAGCTCATCTGAGCTGTGGCAGTAATATTAAACACTGTTTAGTGATTAATTATTATTCTTCTACTACACCTGCATCATCACCAGTATCTACGTCAGGAACGTTAGTTACAAGTGAGTTAGGATCAGGGATGAACATTGCTGTATTTGGTGTTCTTGTAGCGTAATCCTCGTAAAGTGGCAAGCCAGCCTTAGCCATTTCTGTGAGGATAGCGTTAGAGAAGTATGAACAGTATGGTCTATTAACGAAGTCCTTCAACTGATCAAGTGAAATACCAACAAGGTACCATGAGCTCTTCTCGTTCATGTTGAGAAGTGGCATACCAATCATACCACCAGAACAATCAACCTTTGTTCTGCCAGCCCACTCGAGCTTAACCTGCTCAGGGCTAGATGTCTGGCTAACACGTCTCTCACCAAGCTGTGTAGCATAAAGATCAATCTCTGCTCTCAAGTATACGAAACCATATGTGCTATCTTCGATATATACACGGTGAATCTTCATACATGAAGGCTTTTCTTCAGAGATAAGCTTAAGAGCCTTTACAAACTCGTTATAACCAACTACATCATATCTTGAATCTTCATAATCACCCATGTGAGCAATTGCATCACTGATCAAAGGAAGATCAATTCCATCTGTAGTAATCCATGATGGCTGCTTGTTATATTCAGGAATTGTGAAACCATCTGTTGTTGCGTACTCAACTGTAATTCTCTTAATGAGAAGCTTCTCATTAGCGATTGTACCATTTGGAAGATAAATATCGTCTGTTGGTACATCTGTTGATTCAATCTTTGAAAGGTACTTTGAACCTGTTGATTCAAATACGCTCATTACAAAGTTTTCAACTACTTCGATATCTGTATCAGCGAACAAGTTCAACTCGATATCCTGGATAGCCTTCTCTGTAGCCTGGATAGATGCCTTCATAGCACTGTTCTGTGTCTTGATTGCCTCGTACTCAGCATCCTGTCTCTCACGATCAGCAAGATCATATCTTCTCTGATCAATCTTCTTATCCATTGGCATGATAATGAAGATATATGCAATTGCTACGAATAATGCAAGACCTACGCCAATTAACAAAACTCTTTCTTTAAGTGATAAATTTTTCATTAGTTAGCAACCTCCACAACTGCAACATCATAATACAAGTCAATCTTTGTATCAGCTGCGATGTAAACCTTATATACACCATTCTCATAAGATGCAGAACCTGTCTGTGCTGCTGCAAGCTCATCAGGTGATACTGTCTTACCATTTACAAGGATAGAAGTAAGTGTGTATGTCTGGTTGTTGTATGTGATCTTTGCAATATCAGAAAGAACAAATACCTTGCCTGTCTCATACTGCTCTGACTGGAGATCTCTGATGATCATTGAATCAGGTCCGATGTATGATACCTTAACCATGCTGTTAGATACCAATGAACCTACGAACTCGAAGCTGTACTTTGCACTTACATAGTTGAAAGCATATGACTCAGAGTCACCAAGCTCACTTGGGTCAACACGTGTGATAATCAAGTTATCATTTGTAAATTCAACGTCTTCCTTGATCATATTAATCATCTCTGTTGGAGCATAGTATGAATGTGCTTCACCAGTAATCTTAACCTGACCCTTATCAATATCATAACCTGTAAGGATTACGTTTGATGGGATGTGCTCTTCGATTGAGCTGATAATAGCGAACTTAACGCCCTCTTCCTTATCTACTGTTGACTGCATTGACTGTACAACGTAGCTGTACTGGTTTGTTGAAGCAGCCTTAGCTGTCAACTCTTCTGCGTCAATCTTCAAATTTTTGTACTCATCAGTAGCAAACTTCTTATCGTATGTCTCAACCTTGCTGTTTACAATACCGTAATCAACAAACTTGTAGATACAGAACAATACTGTGATTGCAACTACTGCGATTGAGAATACTACAATCCAACCTGCAGCTCTAGCGAATGCCTGTGAGGAAGCTGTGAACTCTGAGAAGAAGTTCATATCCCTCTTAGCAAAGTCTTTTTTACCGTAACTTGCCATTTTATGTCCTCCTCATTACTCACGAATTAATGCACCACAGCAGTTGATAAACTCAGAGATGATAAAGCCCTTAGGACCAACAACTGTGCTAAGTGTATTCAATACTTCTACCTGTGTACCAAGCTGACGTGACAATTCCTTGTCAATCTTCTTGTAGCCAGCACCTGAACCATAAAGGAAACATGTGCTAATGCTATCAACATGATACTTAGAAATTGTAAACTGTGCTGTTCTTGATACTGCATCTGTCAAGCTCTTGAAGTAAGCATTTACAGCGCTCATGAGTGAAGGCTCATCAGCAAGTGACTCATGCCATACATCGATATCTTCTACAGGTACTGCCATATCTGCATCGCTCTTTGTGATGTTCAAACGACGAGCAAGTGAAGACTGCTTATCAGCACCACCCTGGAGCTTCTTAACATTCTCAGCAACCTGACGAATGTTACCATGACCAAACTGCAAACGACGTGAAAGAACTGGGAAGCCCTTATCAAGTACTGTAACAGTTGTTGTTCTACCTGCAAGCTCAATCAAAAGAATTGTTGAGTTAGAGATATTTGTTGTACCGTTGATCATACCGCTGTTGAAGAGCTTACGGATTGCATTAGGGTTAACATCCAATGCATAAGGTGTAAGGTCTGTATTCTTAAGAAGTTCCTTATATTCATTAGCAACTTCTGTAGGAATAGCTGTAGCTCTAACCTTGAGCTTCTCACCCTTTGTCTCTTCATCAATTGTCTTACCGTAAACGATGTACTCTACAATCATGTCTCTGTTAGAGCCCTGACCAAGAATCTCGTACTTAACCATATCCTTGAGCTGCTCAGGCTTAACTGCTGGAAGCTCAAGATCTCTTGTGTGCATGAAGCCACCCTCGATTGTGATTGTTGTTGTCTTGATATTTACATCAAGCTTAGCAAGAGCATGCTTGAGAGCCATTACAACACCAAATGAATCTGTGATAGCGCCATCGTTGATTGTTTCTGAATCGAGAGGTACGATACCTGCCTTTTCAATAGTGATAATACCTGTCTTAGCATTATAACTACCTACGATGATTTTGAAGTTAGAACTTGAAGAGTCAATTACTAACTGCTGAATATTTTTACCAAATCCTGGAAAATCCATTATATTACTCCTTTCGGTTAATTGACTTATTAAATGTTGATGAAGGATGCCATGTTAAGGATAGGCAAGCCGCAGGCACCGATTACCAAACCTACAACGATAGCCATGATAACGATCATTACAGGCTCGAGTGCTGCTGTCATCTTTGATGTAGCTGCATCTGCTTCATCCTCGAAGAAGTCAGCTGCCTTGTCCAAGATTGAATCCAAAGTACCTGATTCCTCACCAATTGCTACCATTGCGTAAATCATTGGTGGCAACTCTTTGATAGGTCTAATAGCCTTTGACAATGTAGTACCCTTACGGATTTCGATACGAGCTTCGTAGAACTTCTTCTCGAGGATCTTGTTATCCATAGTAGCACTTGTGATTTCAACAGCCTGCAAAACGCTGATACCACTTCGGAGAAGTGTTGACATTGTTCTTGTAAATCTAGCAGCTGCTGTCATCTTTGTAGCTTTACCAACAACAGGTACCTTCAACATGAGCTTTGACCATGTGATAGCACCGCTTTCGGAAGCACGCCATGTCTTAAAACCGAATACAATAGCTGCAACAAATACAGCGTAAATGTACCAGAACTTAATAAGTGATTTACTTACAGCCATTACGCCACGTGTAAGAGCTGGCAACTCACCACCCAAGTCCTTGATTGTACCAGCAAGGTTAGGTACTACGAAGAGCATCAAACCGATTGTTACGGCACCTGCTACGAAAGCAAGGATCTTAGGATATACGAGAGCTGAAGAAACCTTATTCTTGATCTTAGCATCTTTCTGGAAGTGCTCAGCAAGTCTTGCCATAACTTCGTCAAGCTTACCTGACTCTTCACCAGCCTGTACCATTGTTACCATGATACTAGGGAGTGCTTTCTCCTGCTCCTTGAAAGCTTCTGAAAGTGTTTTACCAGACTGAATTGACTCGTAAATAGCACCTACACAAGCCTTAGCCTTCTTTGATTCAACCTGCTGATAAAGCATATCCAAAGCACGGATAATTGTGATACCAGCAGAAAGCAAAGAAGCCAACTGTCTTGAAATGATTACCAATTCCTTAGTCTTAAGCTTTGGACTTCCTAAAGAAGCGTTAAGAAAGCTTGGACCTGAATCAGCCTTAATAGAAGAAATATATTTGCCATCAGCCTTCAACAATCTTGCTGCTTCATTAGCATTGTTAGCATCAATGAAACCTGTAGATTGTTTGCCTTTAGCATCAACTACTTCATATTTGAACTTAGGCATACAATATTAACCTCCTAACTATATGCTTACTGGAAATCAAGATCACTGAAAAGTGGTGAAGCACCAGCAATAGAATTAGCACCACCAGCATTTGTGAGATATCTTCTCAAATCATCTGGGAAACGGCATCTATTGTATGCTGTATCTCTTGAAATAATATTTCTCTTGCAAAGCTCAGCCAAGTAGAAGTCAAGAGGACACATACCGTCCTTAAGGCTTGTTGCGATTGAGCTATCAATCTGATATGTCTTACCTTCACGGATAAGGTTACGAATAGCATCGTTAGCAATCATGATCTCAAATGCAGCAACTCGACCACCACCAATTCTCTGAACGAGTGTCTGAGAAATAACAGCGATGATAACTGTACCAAGCTGTACTCTTACCTGATCCTGCTGATGAGGTGGGAATACGTCGATGATACGGTTAACTGTATCAGCAGCACCTGAAGTATGGAGTGTTGACATAACCAAGTGACCTGTTTCTGATGCTGTAATAGCTGTACTAATAGTATCAAGGTCACGCATCTCACCTACGAGAATTACATCTGGGTCTTCACGGAGAGCAGCTCTGAGGGCGTTAGCAAAAGACAATGTGTCTTCGTGAACTTCTCTCTGGTTGATCATAGCCTCACCATGCTGGTGCAAATACTCGATAGGCTCCTCAAGTGTAAGAATGTGACACTTCTTGCAACTATTGATATGACCAATCATTGCAGCGAGTGTTGTAGACTTACCTGAACCCGTAGGACCTGTTACAAGAATAAGTCCACGTGGCTTCATTGCCAACTCCTTAAAGAGATTTGGCAAACCCAACTTCTCACATGTTGGGATTTCGTTTGTGATAGTTCTTGCAGCAAGTGCGAAAGAACCTCTCTGCTTAAAGATATTACATCTGAAACGGCTGTAATCCTTAACTACATATGAGAAGTCGATTTCACCTCTCTCGTTAAGATACTGCTGTCTGGACTTATCAATCATAGACTTACAAAGATACTCTGTATCTGCCTGTGTAAGAATCTGATTGCTCATTGGAATCAACTCACCGTTTACACGGATCATTGGAGGAAGTCCAACTGTAATGTGCGTATCTGATGCATTTCTTCTAACTGCCTCAGTAAGAATTGCCTCAATTGTTAATGTAAAACCTTCCACAATATACCTCCTTTATCCTTCGTCAATGGAATAAGCTACTCTATTCATTTCATCAACTGTTGTAATGCCTTCCAAAACAAGAGCTGCAGCTGAATCAGCAAGCATCTGTGTGCCCTCGCTTACTGCGAGCTTACGCATCTCTTCTTCACTAGCACGTTTCTCGATAAGAGTTTTCATTGCACCAGTCATAACTACAATTTCATGAATAGCAATTCGGCCCTTGTAACCAGAACCATTACAATCCGGACATCCCTCACCTTTGAAGAGCTTCTGGCCTGGCTCAATATGAACTTTTTTACGCTCATACTCAGATGGCTCATAAGGCTTCTTACAACTGTTACAAATACGTCTAACAAGACGCTGAGAAACGACACCAACGAGAGCTGAACAAACCATGTAAGGTTCGAGACCCATATCAATCAAACGGTTGATAGAGGATACAGCATCGTTAGTATGGATTGTACTAAATACCAAGTGACCAGTGATAGCAGCTCGCATTGCGATTTCGGCTGTCTCACCGTCACGAATCTCACCGACAAGGATAATATCAGGGTCCTGACGGAGAATAGAACGAAGACCACTAGCAAAAGTCATACCAGCTTTTGCATTAACCTGTACCTGGTTAAGACCAGGAATCTTAATTTCGACAGGGTCCTCAACTGTGATAATGTTTGTTTCTGGGTTATTCTTCTCTGCAAGAAGAGTATAAAGTGTTGTTGTCTTACCAGAACCAGTAGGACCTGAAATCAAGCAGATACCCTGTGGAACCTGAATAATCTTGTCGATCAATGCATTATTATGATCACTGATACCAAGATACTTACGGTTCAAGTTACCATCGTTCTTAGCAAGAATACGAATAACGGTTTTCTCACCATAGATTGTAGGAAGAATAGATACACGCATGTCGATCTCTTCGCCGTTAATCTCTGTCTGGATACGACCGTCCTGTGGGATACGCTTCTCGGCGATATTCATACCACCAAGAATCTTAATTCTAGTTGTGATAGCATCTTTGGCGTTTACAGGGTTACTCATGATCTCCTGCATTACACCGTCGATACGGATACGAACTCTTACACGATCCTCCATTGGCTCGATATGAATATCGGAAGAACCAGCACGGATAGCGTAATCAATCATTGTGTTAACGAGCTTAACTACTGGGGCACTGTTAACTTCATCTGCGATAGAAGCATCCAAGCCCTCGAGCATATCATCATCTAAGTCAGCATCAAGTTCACGAGCAGCTTTCTCAGCACTCTCTTTACCATAGTTAACTTTGATACATTCAACGATTGCTGACTTTGTAGCGAGCATCAATATAACTTCTTTACCAGTAATGAACTGCAAGTCATCCTGAATAAGAAGGTTAAGAGGGTCATCAATAGCTACAACAAGCTTATCGTCATCAAAACCAATTGGAACAATGTTGTTTTCTTCACAGTACTTCTCTGTAACAAGTGCTGTTGCTTTTGGATCAATCTCTACGTTGTTCAAGTCAATGATTGGATAGTTATACTGGCTAGAAACAGCACGCAAAATGTCGAACTCAGACATCAAGCCCATTTCAGTGATAACTTCACCTAAACGCTTACCTGATCCTTTCTGAACACTAAGAGCTTCAGACAAATCTGTAGCGGAGATAAATCCACTATCAATAAGTATATCGCCTAAACGCTTCATCAAACCCTCCGTTTAAGGACTACTGTCCGTGATTAAATTGTATGCGCCAAAGGTGTCCATTTAGAAACACACAAATTGTGATTTGATTACAAAATAGAGTTATCAAATACAGCAATAAGGCACACTAAACAAGACATAATTCGCCCATATGTCAAAGTAAGAATACAACACAGGACATTAAAATACAAGATTTTCCGTAAAATTGTTGCATTTATTATCACTAGAAATTTAATTTTATTAAAAAATATTGATTTTTCTCGAGCTATAATTTTAAAAGATTTATAAATTCATCATTCTGTGATATATTATCAAGGTTAATTATTAAATAAGAAGGTTTAAATAATGAGTATTGATAATGTAATGAATATCATGTTTGTAATTTTTTCTACACTCATGGGTATTGTTATAGGTAGTTTTCTTAATGTTATCATTTATAGAATTCCTGAAGGTCGCACTGTAGTTAAGGGACATTCAATGTGTATGACTTGTGGTCATGAGTTATCTGCTTTAGATCTTGTACCTGTTTTCAGCTGGCTCTTCCTTGGTGGTAAGTGTAGATATTGTAAAGCTCCTATCTCTTCACGTTACATTAAGATTGAAACTTTTACTGGTTTGATTTTCTTCCTTTTCTCTATTACACATACTAGTTTCCAGTTATCAATCTACGATCCTATGGATCCTCTTCGCTTAGTTGCTTTCGTTCATTACTGCGCTATTCTATTAATTTTTGCAGCTCTTATTTCTTCAATGATGATTTACCACGATACAGGTAAGCACTATACTGGTTTCTCAATTTTTGTTGGTATCTGTATCGTTATCGCATATGTCCTCAGATTGTTAGTTTATTCTTTCAGTTCAATTGGACCTTTGATGCTCACAAATGTTATTTTCGCTGTAGCATATATGGCAATTCTCGCAGTTCTTTGTATCGTATTCCGTAAGGGATATTCAAAATCAGACTTCTGGCTCGATTTACCATTCGCAATCTTTATTGCATTCTTTGGAAAAATCTTCATTACAGATTTGATTTTGCTCAGTATCTGTGCATTTGTTTTCGGTGTATGTCCAAGATTGTTTGCTAAAAAAACTAAGTTCGATAAGTTCTCTCTTGTCCTCCCTACTTGTGGTTTGGCATTGATTACAGTTTTGGGTTTTGTTTTTAATTATTTCGGTATCAATTTAATGTAATTGACTATATATTTTGTTTTAATTTTTAGGAGGTTTTTATGTCCGGTCATTCAAAGTGGAACAATATCAAGCGTAAGAAGGAAGCTTCAGATGCTGCAAAGGGTGCTGTTTTCACAAAAATCGCAAAAGAAATCGCAGTTGCTGTTAAGGCTGGTGGTCCAGATCCAGACGGTAACTCAAGACTTAAGGACGTTATTTCTAAGGCTAAGGCTGCTAACATGCCTAACGATAATATCGCTAGAGCTATTAAGAAGGCTGCTGGTGCTGGTGAAGGAGACGATTACGAAGAAATCACATACGAGGGTTATGGTCCAGGTGGAGTTGCTGTAATCGTTAAGACACTTACAAACAACAGAAACAGAACAGCAGCTGATGTACGTCACCTCTTTGATAAGCATGGTGGAAACATGGGTGTTTCTGGTAGCGTATCTTTCCTCTTTGAAGAGAAAGGTTCTATCGTTATTTCTAAGGAAGAGTACGAGGATGAGGATCAGGTTATGTCTGATGCTCTTGACGCAGGTGCTGAAGATTTCGCAGCTGAAGAAGAGTGCTATGAAATTACTACAGCTCCAGAAGATTATTACACAGTACGTGAAACACTCGAGAGCAAGGGCTATGAGTTCCTTGATAGCACACTCGGTCCTGTACCTGTAACTACAGCTCAGATCGCTGATCCAGCTGCTCTTGAGCAGTTCGAGAAGATGCTCGATAAGATGGACGAGAACGACGATATTCAGGAAGTTTTCCATAACCTCGAAGACTAAGGTGATAATTTGAGTACTAAAGAAGACAGCAATAAGACTACTATTCCAGTAGAAAGTAATACTACTGAGGCTCCAGTGCTAGAGACACCTACTACTAACACTGCTAGACGTGGTGTGCTTATTCCTGAACTTCGTAACACACTCAGAAGATTTGAGCGTGTATATGAACCACGTTCACATGCTCATAAATCTGAGATTTCAATTGATATGATTATGTCTAACGAAGCCGCTACCCGCGAAGTGCTATCTACTATCGCGGTAGTGGCTTTTGTTGGTCCTTCTGGTACTGGTAAGAGTACTAGAGCAATCCGTGTAGCCAAGACTAATAATATTTCTTATCTAATTGATGATGGACTTCTCATTAACGGTAGCCGAATTGTTGCTGGTATATCCGCCAAGAAAGCTCCTACTAAGATGGAATCTGTTCGACAGGCGCTATTCGCTGATCCTACTCGTTCAGCTGTTATGAGAAAGGCTCTGGTTGAGAACCATCCTACCGTTCTCATGATTCTCGGTACATCCGATTCGATGCTCTCTAAGATATGCAATAACTTGTGGCTTAACCCACCTGCTATGCTCATTAGAATTGAAGATGTAAGTACTGAAGAGGAGATGCGTCAGGCGAGAAACACTCGTATGACTGAAGGTACGCATACTATTCCAGTTCCTTCAATGGAGATTAAACATGAATTCTCTGGTTACTTTGCGGATCCTCTCAATATGCTCCGTCAGCGTTTTGATAGAGACAGAGGTGTATCACCGGTTGTTCCTGATGTAGAAAGAACTATGGTTCGTCCTACCTTCTCTACTCTTGGTTCATACTCTATCTCAGACGATGCTCTACTCGACCTAATTAAGATAGAACTTAATAAGGTTCCTGGTTATGCTGAAGTAGTTCAGTTCAAGTCAGAGAAGAGAACTTATGGTGTCGTGATTAATATCGACTTAGGTATTTACTATGGTGCAGATGCTCAGGAAGTTTTACTTAATGCTCAGCAAAGTATTGGTAAGTCTATTGAGGAATTTACTTCTATTACAATGATTGCCGTTAATGTTCGTGCCAGAAGAGTTGTTCATATTGATAAAAAACTATAAGGAGATAGGATATGGAGAAGATTTACACAATCCCTGTTAATGATGCCTACGCTAATCCAGATGGATGTCCTCTGTGTTTTCTTAAAAACAAATCAGAAACAGATTATCTTGATTACTATCTTGGCCCATCACTAATGGAGCCAGATACAAGAACTATTACTAATAAGACGGGATTTTGCCCCGATCACATGGGCAAACTTAATAAGAGAGAAGCCAACAGATTAGGTCTTGGATTAATGCTACACACACATCTTCAGGATGTAAAATCAGATATTGGCCCTAAGCTCTCTAAGATTGCTCCTGCTAAGGGTAATTTCTTCAAAGGCAGAGATGGCGAATATAAGGCTAATCTACAGAAGTTAGCAGATAAGATTGATGCACGAGTTGCTTCTTGTCCAATCTGTGAGAAACTCAACTATACTCTTGATAGATATGCAAAAGTTATTGTCTGGATGTTCGCTCACGATAACGATTTTAAGAATAAGTTCGCAAACTGTAAGTGCCACTGCTTGCCTCATATCTCTACACTTCTTAGGGTATGTGCTAACGATATGTCTCAGAATGATGCAGCTGACTTCTTACCTCTTTTGAGCAATAGTTTTGATTCTTCAATGAATGAGTTAATTCCAGATGTTGAATGGTTCACACTTAAGTTCGATTACAGAAATACTGATAAGCCATGGGGGAACAGTAAGAATGCAATTCAGAGAGCTATGAGATTATTATCTGCTGACAGGAGTGATTTTGATGAAAAACAAGGAAAAGCTAAACAGTGATTTCAACGGAGCAGAGGATATGTTTTCTTCTCCTGCTTCTACTGTAATTGACAATGCTAGTACAGATATGGATGTTTTCCCTGATATTATCCTTGATGGTACAGATGGAAATCTCACTATAGTAATCCACCACGATTATTATTCTTCAGATTCAGATCACGGAAGATTACTTCTTGCTGGATTTCTTGAAGTTCTTAAAGATGAATTTGACAATAATTCAAGAATCTTTGTGCTCGATAGCGGCGTTAAGATTTTTAATTCTGACCACTCTATAAATCATCTCATCAATGATTTATGCGATTTAAACTTCGACATTATCGTCTGCAAGGAGAGCCTTGATAACTATGGTGTTGATACAGCTGAGTATAAGAAGATAAGAAAACTTTCTATTCATGATATTTCACTCGAATTACTTAGTGCTCCATATCTATTTAATCTTGGATAAAACTATCAGCATTTTACATATTGAAAATAGCACCTGCGATGCAGGTGTTATTTTTTGTTACAAAATAAATGGCACAGCCATTATTGACTGTGCCATGTTAATTAACTTGTTTATAAGATTAATAATAATATCTAAATCTTACTACTTCGTAATCAGATGTCTTAGGAACCTTAGTATTTGATGCTGCTGAATCCTGAGGACCTGGGCAATATGGAAGATTTGTACCGTTCGCATTATCTGATGTGAACTTAGTAGCTGAGAAACGACCATAGAGATAGTTGTAAGATGTGATATTGATTGTTGAATCAGGTCCATAAAGTCCTACATAAGCATCTACCATGTGATACTCGTTCTCTACAGTAAACTTAGATCCAGAGTAACCATAGATGTAACATGTTGGCTTTGTTCCTGCAACAGCTGGACCAGGTAATGAAGTATGTTCTGTTGAGAGAATACCAATTGGTGTTGTACCAGCTGAGTATCCACCAATCTTCAATGTTGTATTTGGGCTAATAATAAATCTTGCCCACTGGCTATCATCATCTGCATCACCGCCCTCAATATAGAAACAACCTGATGAAATTGTTGTATTACCAGTTACATAGAAGATGTAAGCACCCTCGCTACAATCAATATTATATCTACCTGCGTATGAACCAGAGAGATTATAAATACCTGGGAGCAAGTTATGCTCACCTGGAACAGGTGGACAAGTTCTTGATTGGAGTTCAGAAAGATCAACATTCTGCAAGAACATTGGAGAAGCCTGATCGATTGTTGGGTACGCATTTGCTGGATCTACAGCGCTCATAGCCTTTGTAAGAAGCGTCTTAGCCTTGTTATCCATATCAGTATTACCAGCATTAGAATTCATTGAATTCTGGATGTTACTCGCATCTCCACCATTACTGAGCGGAACTGATGTACCACCAGCATTGTAATAAGTTGTTGCACCATTTCTAAGTACTGTATTTACATCAAAGTTCTTAGTAGTAATTGTGATTGGTGAACCATCTGTGAGTGGTGAGATATCGATGTAATTATTTACTAAGCTTGAACCTGTAGGAGCCATAGTACCCTGACCATTTGTAGAAATGAAGTACAACTCGTTGAACTTAACACTACCACTGAAAGCCTTAATACCTGAGTCCTTACCAGCAAACAACATATAACCCTGAACTGTACCACCGTTACCAAGTGTTACACGTCCTGTTGTAATAACGTCTGAGAACATGTTGTTACCAGCATTCTTTGTGAGGTCTGCATCACCATGGAAGAATACTGTATTATCCTTACCAGCTGGAGCACCAGCACCGATGTTAAATGCAGATACACTAGCATTATCACCAATCTCCATCATATGGTTAAACAACTGTGACTTAGCAGGTGGATCCTTCTTCTTGAAGTAAACACGAACGTTCTCAGTAGCAGATGTACCATCTGTGAGATTACCGATTGTTGTACTAACATCCATGTAGATGTAATTTGTATCGCTTGAGAATGATACTGTTGTTGATGTATTTCCTGCACCATTCAAACCTGGAACTGAAGCACCACTAACTGATGCAGTAACATGGTCAGCTGCCATAGCCTCCAATTCAGTATCAAGAATTTCCTGTGTCTTAACTGCTGTTACGAATGACTCAGCAACACCAGTACAAGTTGTTCTTGCCTGATTTGTAAGAGTGTAGTCAAAGTATCTAGATCTTGTAGAGTTAGTAATTGAGATGGCTGATGTAATAAGAATAATAGCCATAACAAGAATAACAAGTACAAGTGTAAGCATTGAACCACGCTTGTTGCTCTTCTTCAATCTCTGATTAAATAATTTCTTAATCATGATCATTCTCCTTCTTCCTATAATAAATCAAAATAACACACTATATCGATGTGACTATTCTACCATCCCTCGAGCCAAATGTATAAAAGAATCATGATAAATGTGGACTTTTTGCGAACTTTTTCTACAAATATCAATCTTTTGACTGAGAAATATAAAATTTTTGTCACATATGCGGAGTTCTTGCAAATTACTCCACGTACATTATACACGCCTCAAGTTCGTTTGAGAAGTTTTGGGCGACGAAATATGTACAAAGTTAGCCTTCTGAATCGCTATTTGTATCGGCATTTTCATCAACACTATTAGGAACTATCTTAACAGCTGGTCTTCCCTCTTCGCCGAACTCGTTATATTCTTCTATCTTCTCTGCTAAAAGACCCAAATCTGCCTGTGTAGCAAATCTAAGTAGCATAGCAGCATACTGTTTATTACGCTTAGACTTCTTAATTCTGATGCGGCAATAGTAATCGCCGTGTTCTTCACATCTATAATGAGCATATAAAGACTTACGAATTCTGAATGCCTTGGTTACTACCTGGAACGCTTCTTCACAGAATGGGCATACTCTTGGAAATTTAGAAGAAGCCTCAACTGCTAGTTCAAAACTATCACACTCCGTACTAACAAAACTAAAATCGTTAACTACATCTGGATCGCATACAGATGTCTCAACCATACTTAATACATCACTAGTCTCATTGTTATCAAAAATAGCCTTGAAAATTAAGCCAGTATAATGACTATCAGCCCAAGCACTGTGGAAAGTGTCATCCTTAGGAATGCTATAGAAATCTACCGCATACTCAACACTTCTTTGTTTGCTCTGTTCACCAGCAAAGCTAGAGAAGATTGGCTGCAAATCCAAAAATGGCATACCAATTGTATTATCGAAGCCGTAAAACTTCATATTCTGCTTCAAAATCTCAGGATCTGAATTACCCCAACCAACAAGAATATAGTTGTCTCCACAGAACTCTTTATATTCCTTAAAAGCATCTTTGAATGAAGCACCCTGCTTGATCTCTTTATTTGTCTTATTAGTGAGTTTCTGGACATGATAATGGAGTTTACGATAAGTATCAGGACGTACAGCCTTAGATAATCCACCTAAATACTTGAACTCACCATTAGAGAAAATATATTTCTCGGCACCAATATCAATGATGTCACCTTTTAAAGTTGACACGTCAAAACCATAATCCTTGCCTATGAATGGCTGATTCCATTCCAAATCAAGAATTATAAATATTGTGCCTTCTGCGATTTTGAATCTTGTAGATTTAATTGTTCGCACTTCTTTTCTCCTTAATATAAATAACAAACACTATAACTATACTACAAACTACAACGAATAGTGCTATATAAAAACACACAATCAAATCACTATTATCAGTAGATATTTTTACTACTGAATCAATATTAGGATTAGCAGCAAAAGCTAGCTTACCATATATATTCATAGTAGTAACTTCTTCGCCATTCACTGTAACCTTAATTGAATCGTTATAGTCTCTACCAGTTAGAACTGTATATATAACTGTACCATCGTTTGTTTTCGGAACGACAAACTCACCATCATAAGGCAAAGCCGCATCCTCAAAAGCCTGAAGTTCGCTATCGCCATATGTGTAGAAATCAAAATAATTATTAGGATTACTAAGACTACCGCGCAAAGAATAAAACTTCGCCTGGAAATTAATCGTGTCAGGAGTTTTGATAGGAGCGATAACCGGGCTTAAATAATTAACGTCGCTAGTATCCTCGCCACTAGTAATCTCGAGAACAATATCACCCTCATGATCAGAGAAAATCATCAGATGTCTCGAGAGTTCATATGGAGACAAGTTAACATTAACGTATGCCTCAACCTTACCCTTATCTTCTTCAGCAATATTACCGTTAATCATTGGTGCTCTGCCACCAGCAAAGAAACTCTTACAGTCACTAAGTGGCTCGAACACAGGTCTAACGCCAGCAGAATTAGCAATTCGATTGAGTTTTTCAATCTCGTTATTAGCATCAGGAGTAAAGTCTCGTAATACCATGTACTTCTCTACGTCCTTCTCGAAAAAACTCAGCTCCTCAAAAGGATAATCGTAAGATGATTCTGTGACCATGTTATCGAAAATAATAGAGTCATCATCAAGACTTGCCTTATATCTAGAAATTGGTAGAACAAATGCCAGATTAATAAAGAGCCCGAAAAGCACTACCGTAACGATTGTTTTCGAGTCGAGCTTATTGATATTAGACAACAATAAGAAACTAATAATTGCTGCAAGAGCTGTAAAATACAGTGAAAATGTACTTGGCACCTCTGTTACAGCTGACGAATTAGAAAGGATGAGCAAGATGATGATAGAAGAAGTGCATCCGAACACCTGTCTCTTGCTCAAAAGATGCATATTGCGGAGCGAGATTGCTGATACAAATATGAGGATGGCTGCAAGGCACGCAAAACGCATATTAGCAGAAATCTCAGAAGGAATATCCGTGGACTGGAATAGTATTGATAGACGATACCAAGCCTTTGAAGCAAATGAGAAATGATAGAGGATCAAAATAACAATGAATGACACTCTAATACGAAGTGGGATTTTGCTGTTGATGAGGAATGCCAGAATTGTGATTAATACAAATATAGTTATATAAAGGGCTGGCGTAAGATTACCTGAGATGAGTGGTTTTCCAGCAAAAAATCTAAGAAGTGTATCAAATATTGTAATTCTGAAGTCAAATGTCGCAAGAATATCCTTAGTTACGACCATCTTAGAAGCAACGAATGAATTAACAATAGCGATGCCTCCAATAAGTAGTGACACAACATAATATGGAAGGATGCAAATAAGTGACACGAGCGTACGAGAGAACTTGTGTGATGTGCAAGACGCAAGAAATGTAATCGCGCAGAATACAAAAGGAACAACATAAAGGAGCGCATAGTTTCCTGAGATTATTAATGTTAATCCAAACAAAAGCGCGAATATAATGCCTCGCTTCATAGAATAATTATCTTTATAAAATTCTACTGTGGAGCTAAGCACTATTGGGATCAATATGATTACGTCCATCAAACTTGAGTAAGATGAAATCATAAGGACTGGAGCACATAAGCTATAGATAACTCCTAAAAGACATGAGAACACTGCGCCAAACTCCATCTGTTTACGAAGAAGTCTATTCATCGTTAATGAGGCAAGACCAAATCGTAAGAAGTACGCGAAATATAGGAACTTAGATGCCAAACGCTGTGGGAGTATAGTCGCAATCAAGAAGAACGGATCTACATGAAAGGACAAGAATTCTCTAATCCCCCTACTGAAAGAAAAATCAGACGCGAATTCGATGTCATGCTTAACTCCATTAAAGATGCCGAAGTCGAACTTAGCAAATCTAAGTGTCAACTGAGCTGGGATCTTAGTATCTGAGTTACCTGAAATAATCGCAGCAAGAAGCAACACTACTGGTAATAGCAGTGCCAAAATCACATTCAATACTTTGGTTGAAACCAAGCGTCGCTTCATAGTTATTAATAATTCCCCTAATACTACTTAATTATTCTTCCTTGCCATCTTCATCAGATGTATCAAGAGGCTCATCTTCTGATGCTTCAACATCTACGTCGAGCGCCTCATCAAGTACAGAAGGATCTTCATCATCAACTTCTGCCTCTTCAGAAGGTTCGTCTGCACCACCTTCCGAAGTCTCATCAGAAACCTCGCCATCAGTTACAGGAATATCTTCTGATGCTACTATGTCCGTAGCCTCAACAGCAGCCACACTATCATCATGGTGCTTGATAACCTTAGTTCCGAAGAACTTAACAAACAATACGAGCAAGAACATAGCGAAGCTTATGCCGCTAATTAGTAATCCTTCTGTAAAGCCTGCAGGCACGTAGTAAAGCTCTATTTCATGAGTACCTGGAGTTAATTCCACACCTACGAGGGCATTACCAACTGGAACGATATCCTGCTTTTTGCCGTCGACAACTAATCTATAACCGTCGTTATATGCGACAGTCATGAGCATGAGACCGCCATTTTCTGTAGTGATTGTGCCGCAAATGCTAGTGTCGTCGTATTTTGTAACTTCGAGCTGCTCGCTAGAAAGAACATCAACCATGTTGTTATATACTTCCTGGTTAAGCTCACATGAGAACACGCGAATTGTACCTGTTGGGCTGTTATCGAACTTGAAAGTAACCTTATAAGTTGAGCCATCAGCGATACCTACTGGGACAATCTGATAGTAACGATATGATACGTAATTTGTTGTTGAGATTGGGTTATCGAACTCGTCACACTTACTGATTGAGTAGTGACCTGTCTTACCACAATCGAGATACAAATACACGTCAGCGCCAGTGTTCTCTGTGTTAATGACAGCAGTGAACTTGGAAGCCACAGCTGAATTGATAACGGAAATCGTGTACTGACCGAATATGCCTGAAGATAAAGTTGTGTTTTCGAGATCATCGAAAGTAGCTGGAATTGCCTGGTATACTGAGCCTTCCACGCCGAGCGCGTTCACAAGCGCATTGGTCTTCTCGAAAACATTCTTGTTGTCGCCATCTGGCTCGAAAGTGAGCATGTCGCTAGACACCATGTAGCCGACTGAGAGCGCGTCCTTATTGCCGTAAACTACTACGTCGTCGCTGATTGTTTTCTCGTGCTCGAAAACTGGTGGGAGTGAGTCTGTTTTCTCGACAGAAATGAAGTTACGAACGCCAAGAAGAGTAGATGTAACCTTCGTCATACCAGCACTTCTGTAGCTGTTAATTCCATTGTTGTGAAAACCAAAATTACGGAGGAAGATTACGTTGTTCTCACGTACTGTAGATGAGAAAACGCTGAAACCACGCACATCATAAACAGACTGAATATTACAAATTGTATTAGGATAAAGCTCTGTTCTCTCGAAAGGCTTATGATCATCAAGGTACTCAACATCAGTTGTATATTCCTTAATGACATCGTAATTCTCAGCATAAGACTTATAAAGTGGAAAACCTTCATTCTGTGATACAGTGCCAATAGAAACGCAGCATGAAACAAGCATCTCGATTGCCATGAATGCTGATAAAATAATCTCATAGAAAATAGTAGACTTCTTGCCTGTCATTGTGCATCTGATGATAATGCCTTCGATGAGAACGAATAACAACGACAATAAAATCTGGATGTATCCTTCATTACCTGAGCCGAACTTCTCAAATAGGATGACGAAGACAGCTCCGCCAATGAACACAGCGCTAACCTGACTTGTTGTGAAACTCTTAAGCACACGGATAGACTTAAGTCCAACATATACAACGAGAAAACTCATAAGGAAAGACTGACGATATGGAATCTGGTTAGGAAAATGGAAGCCGTGCCAGATGAAATCGAGAGTTCTGTTAGTGAAGCTCACGTACATGATAAGAAGGAGTAAACCCATACAAATCTTGTGGCGAAGCTTGATACCAGTGCTCTTATCAGCTGCAAAGAAAAGTGGAACCATCAAAACAGGAACGATACCTGTATAGACATTGGCCATACCATCACGAATATTAGGATTAGCAGACACCAAAAATCTACCTAAGAAATCGAATAAGTTACCTGTTAACTCATACTCCTTAGGAAAATCAGCGCCAACAGCAGATGTTGACTGAAGGATGCCATAAGTTGGGATGATCATAACTGCTGCGATACCGCCTGCGAGAAGGCTCGCGAGTGCAAATCTACCAGCGCTAGCAAAGAAAGTTTTAGGTCCTAATTTACCCTCAACAATTCCCTCCTTCTTTGTCTGAAATACCATGAAATAGTAAATTGGAGCAAAGATAACAAGGAACATACAGATAAAGAAACCTGTATAGTAATTACTTAAAATGACTAGGGCCAATGAGATAACATAGAATGCGTATTTGCCCTGTGTAAAAAGCTTACGAAGACCAAGCAAAACGAGTGGTAAAAGGAAGAGTGCATCGCACCACATGATGTTCCAGAAATCAGTACAGAACCATCCACAAAGGGCATAAGCACAAGAAAATGCAGTAGTAATATAGTCTCTTCTACCCTCGTCCTCACCTGTTAAGAACCAACTCATGAAAAGGCCTGAAAGACCAGCTCGTACAGCTGTGATCAAGGCCACAAATACAGGCATTGTTTTCGCTGTGAAAAACAAGCAAAAGAGGTTAAGTGGGCTAGCCGCATAGTTGGAGAAAGCCGCGAAATATTCCATTCCGAGACCACTATTCCATGAAAAGAACAAGCTTCTTCCATCGATTACTTTGTTACGAAATTCGATAAGAAAAGGAACATACTGATGATAGGAATCAACCGTCATCATTACTCTGTCGCCAATTGGATAAACCTTCTGAAATGCGAATGCAGCAACTACAGAAAGAAAAGGAAATATAAACGTCAAGATATTCATTATGATATCTCGTCTGGACTTACTAATTCTATTTAAAATGGTCTTATAAGACTCTTCCATCGACTTAACTCCTAATACAATCGTAAAATCAAGCACTATATAATATCACATTTTGTATCACAAATGCCTCATTACTCCTACAATATGTAATATATTATTAATCTAATTATGCTAAAGTATTACGAGTATAAATATATTAAATAATAAGGATGAAATATGGGATTACGACTTAAGATTATTATGAATCCGTCCTCTGGACGTGAGCTCGCAAGAAACAACGTGGAAGACACGATTGCTTATCTTGCTTCACAAAAAGTATTAGAGCGTGCAGATATTTCATACACTGCTGGTCCATTCGATGCAACACGTTACGCTATGTCAATCCATCAGGAAGAATACGACATGGTTATCGCTGTAGGCGGAGATGGAACAGTTAACGAAGTTGTTACAGGTATGATACGTGGCAACATCAAACTCCCACTCGCAATTTACACATCTGGTACAGTTAATGACTTCGCTACTCAGCTCAAGCTCCCTAGCATTCCATCAGACTTCGCCAGAATGCTCATGAACCATAAACTTATCAATGTTGACTGTGGTAAAGTCAACGACCGATACTTCCTTAACGTTCTCGCAGGCGGCCTCTTGAGCGATGTTGCTTACAAGGTTCCTTCTGAACTTAAGACAAACCTCGGTCCTATCGCCTACTGGATTGAAGGTCTCAAAGACTTTACGTCCATCTCGAAAACAATCCCATTGACACTCAAGACAGATGAGAACACATACAACATCGACGCACTCATGTTCTTTATCTCTAACTCAAGAAGTGTTGGTGGTTTTAAGAGACTTATGGTTGAGGCTGACCTCAACGACGGACTTCTCGACGTGCTCGTTATCGCCAAGGTAAAGTACGCAGAAGTCCTCCCACTCTTCAACAAGATTGCAATTGGCGAGCACCTTAACAGTGATAAAATTCTCTACTTCCAGACAAATCACCTTGAGATGTCTGTAAATTCTGACGAGAGTATCGTCCTCGATGTTGACGGAGAAGAAGGTCCTTCACTCCCTGCAACAATCGACTGCATCAAAGATGCAATTACACTTATCGTTCCTAACGAGGAGGAATTGTTATAATGTTCAAGCATAAAAACAAGAGTAAGAGTACAACTAGAGAGCCTCAGATCAATCTCGATTCAATGAACCAGATTGCTAATGACGCACAGGCTCCTGCTACTAACGATGTAGCTCCAGTGGACTCTGTAGATCCAACAGTTCAGATGGATGCTGCACCAATAGATTCTTCTGCTATTCCTGCTGTTCCTACAGTTCCTACTACAGCTGACGCTCAGGGTATCTCACCAGAAGAAGCAGCTGATGCTATCTATGGCATGAATGTTGATACTGCTGAAGTAGTTCCTACTGAATTACCAGTTACTGATGAACTTGATACAGCAGCTACTTATGCTCCAGAAGGAACTGAAATTCCTACAATGCCTACTGAGGAACCTACTGAAGGCACAATGGAGATTGAAGTAGTTGATGACATTTCTGCGCTTGACGACTTAAATAAAGAAGCAATGCTCGAAACACCAGTGATTGATGCTAAGCCTGAGGTTTCTGAGCAGCTCCCAGAAGAAGCAGAACTCATTCCTACAGAGAGCGCTACAATCTACTCATCACTCGACGACGTTGATCCAGATGTCCTCCTTGATTTAACAGCTGGTGAAGTAAGCTCACGTAAGGAAGAAAAGAAAGAAAAACTCCAGGAGATTATTCCTAACCCAGTAGAACCAATCAAAATGAACCTCGGTGCTTCTGATGATGCTACACCTGAGAAGAAGCCTTCAAATTCTAAGGCTTTCATGAACGTCTTAATCGCACTCATCATCATTGCCGCAATCGTTGGTTTTATTGCATATTCTAAGTCAGGTCTCAAGAACAAGTTCGAGAGCCCGCTCACAATCAACAACTACGCTGTATCATCAGACGAGTTCAGCTTCATGTACCACTACATCCTCATCGAAAACGGAGTGGATGTTTTCGCGAAGGACGCACAGGACATGCTCAATGCACCATCTGAGGATCCAAACTACAAGACTAACAGAGACTACTTCCTCGACATAACAGCCAAGGAACTCCAGACAACTCAGTTACTCTACGACGACGCTACAAGAAATGGCTACAAGATTGAGGACACTCACTACGCTATGGCTAGAGCATATGTTGACTGGCTCAACACAAAGGCAGATGAACTCAACGTTCCACTCGACACATACATCAAGGGTATCTTCGGAAGCCAGGTAGACGAGCAGTGCGTTGTTAATACACTCGCTAAGAAGTATTTCACTGAGGACTATGCTTCAGATGCTAAGCTCGTAGAACTTCAGGCAACACCTGAGCAGGCTGCAGAAGCATATCAGGCTAACAAGAATGCATACGACCTCGTAAGCTACAAGCTTATCCGTATTACATACGAGCAGCGTGAAGATGCATTCATCGCAACAGCTAACCTCCATGCAGAGCAGATTGTCGAGGCAATGGGCCACGACCAGTCAATGTTCGAACTCGTTGCATCAGAATATTTCTCAGGCGACGCTCAGGATAAACTCCTCGAACCAGACTCAACACTCATCAAAGATGCTAGATTTGGAGACATCTCACACGACGAATTCAGAGATTGGCTCTTCGACACAGAAAGAGTATCAGGCGACACAGTTATCTTCGCAGACGAAGACGGTTTCCCTATCATCCTCTGCTTCGTATCAAGAACACAGCAGTCAACACCACTTCGTAACGTAAAGATTATCGAAGTATCAACAAGACCAGCTGATGAGAACGGCGAGAACGAGTTCACACTCGGTGATGCACAGTCACTCTCACAGAGCATCTACGACTACTGCACAGACTTAACAAAGCTCCAGTCAGTAGAGAACTACTTCACAGATGAAGTACTCGATGGAACAATCTATGTAACCGCGAGTGCAGATACGTACCCTGGTAAATTCGCAGATGCGCTCGATAATTGGATCTTTGATGCCAAGAGAAAACCTGGCGATAAGAAGATCATCGAGAATGAGAACGGCTTCTACGTAGTATATTTCATCTCTGAGTCCGAAAAC
>JAKSRG010000002.1 GCA_024403735.1 Clostridia bacterium | reverse complement strand
CTGTCTCAGGATCAACAATTTTTGTCTCAACACCAAAGAGGGAAGGACCTACTGTATTAGCTCGCTGCTCAATTGTATCAGTTGTCTTACTCATTGTTGTAGCAGGAGATGCCTCTGTCTGACCATAAGTAATAACGATTTCAGGCATATGCATCTTCTCGATAACCTCTTCCATAGTCTTAACAGGACATGGTGAACCAGCCATGATACCTGTTCTCATATGTGAGAAGTCTGTTGTTGGGAAGTTCTCGTGACCAAGCATAGCAATGAACATTGTAGGTACACCATGGAAACAAGTAATCTTCTCCTGATTAATACATGCAAGACCCTTACGTGGAGAGAATGCTGAAATTGGAGACATTGTAACTGCGTGTGTCACTGATGCTGTCATAGCAAGTACCATACCGAAGCAGTGGAACATTGGAACCTGAATCATCATCTTATCGTTAGATGAAAGATCCATACAGTCACCAATTGCCTTACCGTTGTTTACAACGTTATAGTGTGTAAGCATTACACCCTTAGGGAAACCAGTAGTACCAGATGTGTACTGCATGTTACATACATCGTGCTTATCAATTGTACGACGAATCTTCTCAACTTCTGAGTAAGGAACTTCTGCTGACTTTGCCATAGCCTGTTCCCAGTTATAGCAACCTGGCTTATCTTCACCCTTACAAACGATAACGTTCTTAAGTACTGGAAGTCTAGCAGCATTAAGTTCACCTGGCTTAGAATCCTTAAGTTCTGGACAGATTTCATTAATAATCTGGTTGTAATCAATATCCTTGAACTTATCAATCATAACGAGAGTATGTGTATCTGACTGATGGAGAATATACTCAATCTCGTGAATTCTATAAGCTGTATTTACTGTTACAAGTACGCAACCAATCTTTGTAGCAGCCCAGAATGTAAGATACCACTGTGGTACGTTTGTAGCCCAGATAGCGATATGATCACCCTTCTTACATCCCATAGCAAGGAATGAACGAGCAAGAGTATCTACGTCATCACGGAACTCTGAGTATGTTCTGATGTAATCAATATCTGGCTCAGTATATCTGAAAGCATACTGATTAGGGAAATTCTCACAAATTCTATCAAGAACATCTGGGAATGTTACATCAATGATTGTCTCCTTTGGCCATGGATAGTAACCTGTACCACGATTATCAATCTGGAGTTCATGTCTGTGATGAGTCTTGTATGGCTCCATGTAACTAGCAAAGTGTGGAACAACAATATTAGCATCAGCAATATTTCTTGACCATCTGTATACCCACTCGAGTGATACATAACCCTGATAGTTAATAGAATCAAGTGCTGCAAAACACTCCTTAATTGGCATGTCACCAGAACCCATAAGCTTATAAGCTACTGAACCGTCAGCTTCAATTACAGAATCCTTAACATGTGTGTACTTAATAGCTTCGCCAAGATTAGCAACAGTTGTTGCAGGATCTTCCTTAGCAAATCTATATGGATGATGCATGTCCCAAAGAGCTGCAACCTTACGGCTACCAATCTCATCAATAACTTTCTTAAGTCTCTTTGTATCGCAATATACACCGTTTGTTTCAATAAGAAGTGTTACGTTATATTCTTCTGCTACTGGAACAAGTTTCTTCATTGTATCAACAACAACAGCGTCATCAACATCACCATTTGGCATTGGATCACGATCACCGAGAACACGGATAAAGTTAGAACCAAGTTTATTAGCAAGTTTAGCATAAGCAGTAATCTCATCGATTGCAGCCTGCTGAGTAGCCATATTATTTACAGGCTCACCTGAAGATAGACATGGAATCTCAAGCTTTAAGCTCTGAAGCTTCTTTACAGTGTCATCAATATTTTCATCTGTAAAAGGAGCTGCCTTAACAGAGAAGATATCGTTGCCTAGGCCACGGATCTCGATACCATTAAAACCGAAATCTTTAGCCATTGAGTAAATGTCCTGCCATGAAAAGTCTGGACAAGCAAGAGTAGAAAAACTAATCTTCATATTTCACCTCGAAAATATATTTTTGCTATAACATATTGCCCTTTTACCATAATTTAGTCAATCAAAAAAGAGCAACGAATTTTGCTAAAAGTTGCTATATAAAGCTATTTCAAGAGAAAATGTCAATTATTCGAAACTTATATTACTCAAAAGCAATGCTATCGCAGTTCGCTTAATTCGAAAATAACTAGCCCTACTAATAAATATACATTTTGAAATCTCATTTGCATTCATTTTTTTGAAATAAGTTAAATACAAAACATCACTCATTGGTGTTGGCAAATCAACTATTGCCTTAAAGACTTTCACGGCATTCTGATATCTGATAATAGTATTGTTCAATTTATTCTCTTGCATCTCAATATATTGATTCATACTTCCAACAAGTTTATTCATTATCCCAAGATCATAGTCCTTTTCAACTACAATCCTACTATAATCTACTACTTCTACTAACTCATTGTCTCTTATGTACGCTTCTCTATAGTATTCTTCCCTATCTTCTTTAGACATACAATATAGTTTATAGCTTGATGAAATATCACTACTAAATGTTCTCATTGTTTCATATAGATTATCTAATGTAATAATTAACTCTTCTCTATTCATAATTCAACTCCAAAATAGAACAAGTGTTTGACAAATTGTGCGGTTTAAAATACAATAAAAAGAAAATATGTTTGGAGGCAAGAATGATAGATTCTAATTCAACTAATAAAAGTAATAAATCAATTGAACGTGTATACAACTATGTTAAGAATTATATACGAGAGAATGCTATGTCTCCTTCTGTTAGAGATATCTGCATTGGCTCTGGCTTAAAATCTACATCTTCTGTTCATACATATCTTAAAAAGCTCGATTCACTTGGTTTGATTGAATATAGACCTGGTATGCGTCGTGCTATTATCATTAAAGATATGAGTGTAAATTCTGTTAACGATAACAGTTCAGATTCAGAACCAGTTCAATCTAATATTGAATCCGCAAATGTTGTTAAACTATCTTGTTTAGGTAAAATCACTGCTGGTATTCCTATCTACGCTCACGAAGACTTCTCTAATTCTTTCTATGTAGATAAGTCAATTATTGGTAATGAGGAATGCTTCTTACTTAAAGTATCTGGTAACAGTATGATCAATGCTCATATTTGCGATGGTGATTATCTTATCATCAGAAAGCAGAGTTTCTGTGATGAAGGAGATATCATTGCTGCACTTATAGGTGATGAAGCAACTGTTAAGAGATATGGAAGATTGAATGGTACACCTTATCTTTTCCCAGAGAATGATATGTATTCTCCTATTCCATTTAATACTGAAGAGTGTCGCATTCTTGGAAAAGTTGTTGGTCTCCACCGCTATTCAATTAACTAATGCTTAGACATAAAAAATCACCTCGTTGCTAGATTAGCAAGCTAGGTGACTGTTTAATTACTATATTGAAATTTACGATCAAGTGATAGTTTTATAACTGTCACTTGATTTCTTTTATGATTAAATCTACTGCTTCTTCAAGATTATTAGGATCGATTAATCTAAGACCTTCCATATATCTGAACCAAGTTAATTGTCTT
Organism: Clostridia bacterium; assembly: GCA_024403735.1. Classification (GTDB taxonomy): domain Bacteria; phylum Bacillota; class Clostridia; order Saccharofermentanales; family Saccharofermentanaceae; genus Saccharofermentans. The sequence goes on along the minus strand of JAKSRG010000002.1, from coordinate 211,032 downwards.
TTAGCATAATGTCTTGATCTTAACTTAATTTCATATATAGCATCTTCAAGAGAGCATTTGTCATCGAAGTAATCAAATAGTTCTTTATAACCTATTGCTTGCTTTGCAGTAGAATTATCTAACACGTGTGTGTATTTGATGTGTCTTACTTCATCAATTAAGCCATTATTTATCATAATATCTACTCTTTGATTAATTCTGTCGTACAAAACACTTCTATCATGATTTATCGCGTATAACTTAAATGGATATTTTGGTCCTTCTGTTCTGGAATTCTCATTCCACCATGTAAATGTTTTTCCTGTACTTAGGTAAACAGAATATGCTCTAATAACTCTTCTTGTATTATTCTTATGCATATTCAATGCAGCTGCTGGATCAATTCTCATTAATTCATCATAAATCCTATCAATTCCATCACGCTCATATTCACTATAAAGATCATCAATTATCTTTTGATCAATTGGTTCATCCACATATTTAATACCGTTATACAAAGATGAGATATATTGACCTGTACCACCACAAAGTACTGGAAGTTTATTTCTTGATAAAATCTCTTCTATCTTCTCAAGAGCCATAGTTAGATAATCATTAACTGAAAAGCTAACATCAGGTTCAATGATATCAATCATATGATGAGGAACAATAGCCTGTTCTTCTGGTGTAACTTTTGCTGTACCAATATCCAAATGCTTATAAATCTGCATTGAATCGCAAGAAATAATCTCACCACCGATTTTCTGGGCAACAGAAATAGCAAGTGAGCTTTTGCCACTTGCAGTTGGACCAGCAATAATAGGTATATAACTATAAGGAATATTGTATTGGCTAAGTTCTTTCATCAAACAATCCTTTTAAACATTTTCTCAATATCTGTATTTGTTAATTTAACAAAAGTAGGTCTTCCATGAGGACAGTGGTATGGATCATCAAGAGTGAGCATACTATTGAGCAACGCCTTTATCTCATCTACAGTGATTAAATCATGACCCTTAATCGCAGCTTTACATGCAGCTGTAGCAATCTTATGGAACCATGCATCATCGCCAGTTGGGAGTTCTTTACCCATTTCTGCAATCAAATCTTTGAACATATCTACATAACTTGATTTACGTCCTTTGATAAGTGGAACTGTTCTAAGAGCTACTTCGCGATCACCCATTGGTTCAACTTCAAAGCCATACTTTAGGAAGTTTTCGATATTATCAACTACTAATGAATAGTCAGTCAAAGATAGACTAACAATCTCAGGCACCAATAATTGCTCAACAAACTTATCTTTATCAGCAGAAGCAAATTTAACAAGGAATTCTTCATATAGAACTCTCTCATGTGCTGCATGCTGATCCAAGATATAAGCAGCATCATCTGACTGTAAAACAATATATGTAGCAAATAGTGTTCCTACAATTTTTGAATTAATTAAAGTCATAATCTCAGAGTTCTTAGTAGATTTGAACTCTTCTTCTGTTGCAATTAATGGCTCAACTAATTCAACCTGGGGATTAGGAGTAACTTCAAATGGTACATCTTCTTTAGAAGAAGCCTGCTGCGCTGTATCAATACCAGAAAGAATATTAAGAATATTATTACTTGCTCTAATCTCAACTTGAGTAGGCTTAGATACAGAATCATAATTCTTATATGAAACACTAGGAGAAGCTGATGAGCCTACAGTCGAAGTAATAGAAATACTCTCAACAGGATTATCATCATCTTCTGAATTATCACTAATCAAGCTCAAGAGTTCATCTTGAGTATTAGCCTGATTAGATTTAGATACCAACGACTCTAAGGCATTCTGAGTAGCATGATAGATTGCTCTGAAAACATCAGAATCATTTGTAAATTTAACTTCAATCTTCTGTGGATGAACATTACAGTCAACTAAAGAAGGATCAACATACATACACAAGAAACAAATAGGAAACTTACCTTTCATTACTTTGTTTCTATACGCCTCATCGATAGCTGCAGTAGCTGTTGCGCTCTTAATAGAACGATCATTTACATAGAATAATTCCAAAGCTCTGTTACCACGAGTTAAATCTGGCTTACCTACAAAACCTTTAACGTGAATAGTTTCATACATGTAATCAACTGGAATAAGCATAGAAGATATTGATTTACCATAAATGCAATAAATCGTATCCAACATTGAACCATTACCAGGAGTATTAAGTATCACTTGGTTATCTTTAATTAGCTTAATAGAAATATGAGGATTAACTACAGCAAGCTTTTCAACCAATGAACAAATATACATTCCTTCCGTTGAATCCTTCTTAAGGAACTTATATCTAGCAGGAGTGTTATAAAACAAATCACAAACAGTAACAACAGTTCCGTTATCACTACTACATTCTTCAACAGATAGCAAAGAACCGTCTTCAAACCTTACTCGTGTACCAATATCAGTATCAGCCTGCTTAGTAGTAAGTGAAACTCTTGAACAAGCAGCAATAGAAGCAAGAGCCTCACCTCTGAAGCCCATAGTTGTTAAATTAAACAGATCTTCAACAGACTTAATCTTAGAAGTAGCATGAATCTGAAATGCAGTAACTGCATCATCTTTATCCATACCAATTCCGTTATCAGTAACTTGAATCTTGGTAATACCACCGTTCTCGTATTCAATTGTAATTCGACTAGCACCACTATCTAGAGCATTATCGAATAATTCTTTGACAACTGAAACAGGTCTTTCAATAACTTCACCTGCTTTAATCGCATTAGCTGTTTTTGTATCAAGAACGTTAATTCTTCCCAAAATTAATTCTCCTCCTGAATCATTTCTGTTAATCCATATAGAATATTCATAGCTTCCAAAGGAGTAATTTTTGTAATATCAATCTCCTTGATAGCCTTTCTTAATTTATCTTCTTTCTTATAGTAGATATTGTCAGGACTGAATATTGAATCCTGACCAGGCATAACGCGAGAAGTTGGAACCTTCTCACCGTTTTCGATATCTACATTAGAGTTAACCTTAAAGTTACCAATTCGCTCGAGCTCACTAAGGAGTGCCTTACTTCTCATAAGTACATCATCTGGGATACCTGCTAATCTAGCAACTTCAATACCATAACTATCAGATGTTCCACCGCTTACAATCTTATGAAGGAATACAACTCCATCATCTTTCTCCTTAACATCAACATGACAGTTGAAAACTCCAGCTGTAAGTTTTGCTAATTGGTTGAGCTCATGATAATGAGTTGCAAATATAGTTCTCGAAAACAAAACGTTAGGATCGATGATGTACTCAATTACAGCCCATGCAATAGACAAACCGTCATAAGTACTTGTTCCTCTACCAACTTCATCGAGGAGCAACAAACTACGTCTTGTCGCATTATTCAAGATATTAGATACTTCAGACATCTCAACCATAAATGTAGACTGGCCAAGTGAAATATCATCAGATGCGCCTATTCTAGTAAAGATTCTATCTACCAATCCAATATGAGCAGATTTAGCAGGTACAAATGAACCAATCTGAGCAAGTAATACTATAAGAGCAACCTGTCTCATGTAAGTAGATTTACCAGCCATATTAGGACCAGTAAGTACCATAAGTCTGTCATTAGCATTAAGAGTAGTGTTATTAGGAACAAATCTATCGCCCTTAAGCATCTGCTCAACTACTGGATGACGACCGTCTTCAATCTCAATAACTTCAGAATCGTCTACAATAGGTCTAACATAATTCTCGTTATTAGCTAATTCAGCTAAAGCAGTAATTACGTCAAGCAATGCAACAGCCTTAGCAGTATTAAATAGTCTAATCTGCTCATTTGATACTTTCTGTCGAACATCGCAGAACAACTCATATTCCAAAGCATTCTTTTTAGTTGAAGCACCGAGAATCTTGTCCTCAAGTTCCTTAATCTCTTCAGTTATATAACGCTCAGCATTAACAAGTGTCTGCTTACGAATATATCTATCAGGAACCTGATTAATAAATGACTTACTTACTTCGATATAGTATCCAAATACCTTGTTATAACTAATCTTAAGAGTTCTAATGCCAGTTATTTCCTTTTCTCTGTTCTCAAGTTCAAGAATATAACCTTTTGCATTCTTAGTTAATTCATTAAGTTCATCACATTCAGAAGAATATCCTTTTTTGATGATATCTCCTTCTTTAATGCTTAATGCTGGTTCCTCAGAAATAGCTCTCTCCAAAAGATCATGAATATCTTCAAGCGAATCCAAATTTGCTTTGATGTCAGCGAAAACACCCTTCGAGAATTCAGATAATCTCTCCTTTATAAAAGGAATCTTTGCAATAGCAAATTTAAGTGAAAGCAAATCCTTAGCATTAGCTGATCCTAAAGCAACTCTAGAAGCAAGTCTTTCAATATCATAAAGACCAGACAAAGCATCAAGCATTTCTTTACGAGCTACATACTTATCATATGCTTCCTCAACAGCATCTAATCTTCTGTTGATACCAACTACAGAAACAAGTGGTTCCTCAATCCATTTACGAATAAGTCTACCGCCCATTGCTGTCTTTGTTCTATCAATACTATCTAACAAAGAACCTTTCTTAGACTTAGTTCTGATAGTTGAAGTAAGTTCAAGATTAGTTCTTGTAGAGTAATCTAATTCCATAGAATCAGTAATCTTAAATACATTAAGCGCATCAAGGTGATAAATCTTACCAGCCTGTGTCTCATCTGCGTAATTAAGCAAACCTCCAGCACTACAAAGGAGTAAATCTGGATCCTTAAACAAACTAATATTTAAAGCGCTCTTTCCTTCCTTTGAACGCTCCAAAGCTCTTGAAGACATGAAATATCTATCTGCCTTCTTTGTAAAAGCAACAATGAAGTGTGCCTTAATAGCAGCCAAAACGGGAGACTGATCAAAAGATTCATTATAAATAATCTCAGAAGGAGCATACTTACCAATCAAATTCAAAAGATGCTCATTATTATTGAGCATTGTGAGCTGAGTTCCTTCGAATACTCCTGTTGAAATATCTGCAATTGAAACACCATACTGTGAACCAACAGCGTAGATACTCATAAGGAAGTTATTCTTACGATCTTCTAGACCATTATTATCAGTAAGTGTACCAGGAGTTAGAACTTTAATAATTCCACGCTTAACAAGACCCTTACATGTAGCAGGATCCTCAAGCTGCTCGCATATAGCTATCTTAAAACCATGAGATAATAATCTATTTGCATAAGTAGTATATGCATGAAAAGGAACACCACACATTGGAGCGCGATTATTTGAACCACAATCTCTACCAGTAAGTGTTAGTTCAAGAGTTCTTGATACAAGAATTGCATCATCGAAGAACATCTCATAGAAGTCACCCAATCTATAAAACAAGATAGTATCACCAAGAGTTTTTCTTAGTTCAACATACTGCTTCATCATTGGTGATAATGAATTAAAATCAACAGTATCAATTGTAAGTGGTTTGTTATCACTCATTTATAAAACTCTCCAAAACACCTTCTACAGAATAAGGCTTAGCTTCTGTAATCTTTATCATTGCAAGCTTACCTTCAAATTCATTGGCGTCAGTAAACTTACAAACACTTTCAGGAATAATAAAATTAACCAAGTGATTACATTTTGTTCTACCAGTAAGAATATCAGGAGCAGTTGAGCTCTCACCTTCAATAAGAACTTCGTAAGTCTTTCCAACCATTCTCTGATTTGACTCGTAAACTAATCTATTCTGAAGCTCAAGAAGTCTTCCAAATCTTTCAGTTACTACATCCTGAGGAACCTGATCTTCATAAGTAGCAGCCTTAGTTCCTGGTCTGATTGAGTACTGGAAAGTAAAAGCAGAATCATACTTAACTTCTTCAACAATTGATAATGTATCTTCGAAGTCTTGTTCAGTCTCACCTGGAAAACCTACGATGATATCTGTAGAAATTGCTCCCTCAGGAACCTTCTCTCTAAATAACTTAACGATATGAAGATACTGTTCTCTAGTATAATGACGGTTCATGCGAGCAAGAACATAATTAGAACCAGACTGAACTGGCAAATGCAAATGTGTCTCGATTGAATCATATGTCGCCATAATATCAATAATCTCATCAGATAAATCCTTTGGATGAGAAGTCATAAATCTAATACGTGAAAAGCCCTTAATCTGTGCAGCAGCACGTAATAGATCAGCAAAAGACTTATTAGCACCTAAATCCTTGCCATATGAATTAACATTCTGACCTAAAAGCATAATCTCCTTATAGCCTTCTTTGGCAAGATCATTAAGCTGCTTAATTATCTCATCAAAGTCACGAGATCTCTCTCTACCACGAGTGAAAGGAACAATACAATAAGTACAGAAGTTATTACAACCATACATGATAGGAACGAGAGCTCTGAATTTTCTCTTACGAGTAATAGGCATATTATTATCGTCTGCAATGTAATCTACATCGTTAATCTCTACTGCCTGTTTCTTACTATTCAAGCTCTTAAGCAAAAGAATAGGCATAAGATGTAACTGCTGAGGATCAAAGATTAAGTCAACATATGGGAAACTCTTTCTAATCTTTGCGATATTCTCATCTACTTTCATCATGCAACCGCACACAGCGATGATCATATCCTTATTCTTAAGTTTCTCAGACTTATAAACACCCAAATTACCATACAATCTATCATTAGCATTTTCTCTGATAGAACATGTATTAAATATATTTACATCAGCTGGTTGAGCATCAGTATCAACAAGACCCATTTGATCAAGATAACCAGCAAGTTTTTCAGAGTCAGATTCATTTAACTGACAACCATAAGTTCTGATATTATAAGTAAGAGGACGACCTATCTCGTTCGCCTTCTTAGAGAAATACATTTTCAATTTATCAACAGCTGAATTAATTCTTTCAAAATCTTCAGATGATACTTTTTCAATAGCCATACAAAACTCCACTAAATCATATTCAATCAATTATATAACAAAAAAGTACTTATTTGTTAACTAAACAAGTATTGATATAATAAATAAGATTACATTGATTTGGAGGCAAAATGAAACAGTTAATTTCAAAAAGTATTTCATTACTTCTTGCTATTCTAATGGTATTTGGAATTAGTTCTGTTGTTATGGCTGATCCAGAGATTACTGAACCTGACAGTTCAGAAGTTACTGAATCGACAGAAGTTACTACTACTTCTACAGATGATAATAAAGAAGAAACGATTATTACACTAGATGAACATAAAAGAGATTTTCTTGACGTTGATTTCTCTGACGCACCAGAAGTAAACGGTAAAGCTTATGTTGTTTTCGACGCGCAGTCACAAACATATCTCTTAGGTGAAAATGTCGACTTACCTTTGGAACCAGCATCAACAACAAAGATTATGACTTGCTTATTAGCAATTGAAAATCTAAAGATGACGGATATTGTAGTTGTTACACCTAGTATGTACTCTTCAATTCCAGATGATTACGTTAAGTTAGGCATGACTGAAGGAGAAGAATTCACAGTTGAAGATTTAGTAAATGCTGCTCTTCTTAAGTCTTGTAACGATGCATCACTCGCATTAGCTATTCATATGGCTGGAACTGAAGCAGAATTCTGTAAAATGATGAATGCAAGAGCAAAAGAACTTGGCTGTACTAACACTAATTTCACAACTGCTTATGGTTTCGCTGATCCTAGTAACGTTATATCTGTAAGTGATATGGGATTAATCCTTGAGAAGTGTGTTTCATATCCTATTTTTACAGAGATTTCAACATCAACTCAGTATGAAATCAGTTCTACAAATAAGTATAGTGACACAAGAGTTATTACTAATGCTAATAGATTTATCTCTACACAGACTTATGCTTACGATTACTATATCGGAGGAAAGACTGGATACACAGATACAGCTGGCAACACTATTGTTGCAGCAGCTAGCAAGAATGGTAGAACATTAATTGGCGTTATCTTTGGTTCTGATAATTCAGAAACTAGATATTCTGATTTAATCAACCTATTTGACTACTGCTTCTCGAAGTTCACTACCGTAGCAATCGATGAAAGTGAGTTCGATCCATTCATTGATGACATCACTATGAGAATTCAAGAAGTAATTGTTGATACAGATCTTGAAGTTACAGCTTTTGATATGAATCTTGTTGATTATCACACTACAACTACTGCAAGAGCATTGACAGGAAATACAGTTGTAATTGATATTGGTGATGTAATATTTGATGGTAATGCTGCGCATCAAGAGTTCGAGATACCGTTATACCGTAAATATAATGACGGTGTCACGTACGAAGTTGGTACAATTCACTTAGAGGTTGATGCAAAAGAACGTAGCATCTCCATTACTCCAGAGAAGAACACTAGTAAAAATCTAGGAACTGTTAAGAATATTACTATTACAATTATGGCGATATGCTTACTTGGCGCTGTTGCAATCATTGCAATATTCATATTCAGGCATAAGAGTTTGAAGCGAAAAGAAGCTGAGTTCATGAATAAATCAAAAATGCTCTAATAAAGAAAGCTGACTCAAATGGGTCAGCTTTTCTTATGCACTAAATTGTAAATAATACCATTAGATCATTCTATTTACAGCGCTGATAATCGCACGAATTGATGACTTAGTAACAGATGTAGATACACCAGCACCTAAGTGAACCTTAGCATCATTATCACCAATAATCTCAATATAAGTGATAGCTGTAGAATCAGTACCGCTCTTCATAGCATGCTCGTTATACATGTTAATAGTGAACTTGATACCTGTCTCTTTAGTAAATGCATTAACGAATGCATCGAGAAGACCTTTACCTGTACCAGAAATCTTCTTCTCTTCAGAATTGTACTTAATTACAGCCTCAACAGCAGCGTATTTACTATCATGAGAGATTTCTCTGAAAGAAATAAGCTCATATGGACTATATAAATTAATGAATGTCTTATCGAATAAATCGAAAACCTGTTGAGGTGTAAGCTCGATACTCTTAGAATCTGTCTCAGCCTTAATAACAGGTAAGAAATTCACCAAGAAACTCTTAGGCAACTTCAAACCGAAATACTGATCGAGAACATACTGTACTCCACCCTTACCAGACTGGCTATTAATTCTGATAATAGGCTCATAACTTCTACCTACATCCATTGGATCAATTGGAAGATATGGAACTTCCCAGAACTCATCCTTATTCTTAAGGGCAGCCATTCCCTTATTAATAGCATCCTGGTGTGATCCAGAGAAAGCAGAATACACGAGTTTTCCAGCCCATGGATGACGTTCATTAACAACCATACTTGTTGAATTCTCATAAATATAAACTGCTTCATCAATATGAGAGAAATCAAGTTCAGGATCAATGCCCTGCATCATCAAATTAATAGCGAGAACAACAATATCAGCATTACCAGTTCTCTCACCATTACCAAACAAAGTACCTTCAACTCTATCAGCACCGGCTAACATACCTAATTCAGAAGAAGCAATACCAGTACCTCTATCATTATGTGTATGCAAAGAAACCTTTATGCTGTCTCTCCACTTAGTATTTGTACAGAAATATTCAACCTGATCAGCATAGATATTTGGAGTAGATAGCTGAACTGTCTCAGGAAGATTAATAATAGCCTTGTTATCAGGTGTAGGCTGCCAAACATCAAGTACAGCATCACAGATACGAACAGCAAAATCTGGCTCAGTTCCAGAGAAACTCTCTGGTGAATACTCTAAGATGTAATTTGTATCAGAATCATCTTTATCAATGTATTCTTTAATCATTTTAGCGCCAGATATAGCGAGTTCAACACAACTATCCATATCAAAATTGAATACAACATTTCGCTGTAAAGTACTAGTTGAGTTATATAGATGAATAACTACATTCTTAGCTCCTTTAACAGCCTCCATTGTCTTCTCAATAATATGCTCACGAGACTGAGTTAATACCTGAATTGCTACATCATCAGGAATAAGATTATTGTCTATAAGATATCTTGTAAAATTATAGTCAGTTTCAGAAGCTGCTGGAAAACCAATCTCGATAGTTTTAAATCCAACTTTTACAAGATAGTCAAAGAAGAAAACCTTCTGCTCTAGATTCATTGGAATCTCTAGTGCCTGGTTACCATCTCGAAGATCAACAGAACACCATTCTGGTGCCTTAGTAATGACATTAGATGGCCACTTTCTTTCCTTGATGTTAATCTGTCCAAATGGACGATACTTCTTGAAATTCATTAGTAATACCTCCAAACAAAAAGACCCTCATCTCTAGTTAGAGACGAAGGGTCATTCGCGGTACCACTCTAATTCACCCGTCATTGGGTGCACTTAACGAACACAAGCTATCGCTGATGTTCTGTTCCTTTAACGGTGAACATCCGTTCAGAATTACTATTAGTTCACTCTGACCGCTCAAAGGTGAGTTCATAATCAAGCATTACTGTTATCTTCCACCAACCGATAACTCTCTGTAAGAACGATTGAAAACTACTATTCCTTATCAATGCGTTTGAAATATATCTATGAGATTATCAAAAGATATAATTATTTTCAAGCCAAAGAACGAACTAAATCCTTAAACAAATTACCACGTTCTTCAAAATGTCTGAACTTATCATAAGAAGTTCCAACTGGTGAAAGAATTACAAGTTCACCTGGATTAGCTAATTCTCTAGCCTTATCAAGAGCACTCTTATAATCATCATACTCGAAGATGACAAATGATCTGCCATTTGCTTCTTTCTCAATGATAGCCTTTACAAGAGGAGCATTAGATCCACAGAGGACAATTCTGTCGCAAACCTTAAGAATTGCATCACCAAGACCATCATAGATACACTTCTTATCAGCACCACCAGCAATAAGAACACCCTTCTCATTACGTGAAAGTAATGCATTCATTGTATTAATTGTTCTGTTAGGAGATGTATCGATAGAAGAATTATAGTATCTAACACCATCTAATTCTCTTACCAATTCGATTCTATGCTCAACTCCACCGAATGTCTTAGCTACTTTGCAGATCTGCTCAACAGATACATAACCCCAGCATGCTGAAATAGCTGCAAGATAGTTCTCAACATTGTGCTTACCAGGGATAAGAATATCCTTCTCATCAATAATTGAGGTAACTACACCCTTATCTTCTACTGTCAGCATAGAACCATCAAGATAAGCCTTACCAATCTGACTAGAATTACCATTTCTTAAGCAATTCTCCTTCTCCTGAGCGAAGAAAGAAACATTTCCTCTAGCAAGTTTATACATATCATATGTGATATCACACTTACCATTAAGGACAACCTTACCCATGAAATCCTGATTTCTAAAGATATTAGTCTTAACAGAAATGTATTCATCATAACTCTTATGAACATCAAGATGATTAGGAGTTACGTTAGTAACAACTGCAACATCAGCTGACTTAGCCATTGTAAGGAGCTGGAATGAAGATAACTCAAGTACAACCATATCATCTTCTTTAACTTCATCAATCTTATCAAGAAGTGGTGTACCAATATTACCGCCTACATAAACCTTGTAGCCTGCTTCAATAAGCATCTTAGAAATAAGTGTAGTAGTTGTTGTCTTACCATCAGAACCAGTAACAGCAAAGATCTTAGCTGGGCACAAAGCCATAAATACTTCCATCTCAGAAGTAAGGACAGCACCTCTTTGAACTGCATCTACTAACTCAGGCTTATCATTTCTCATCTTTGGAGTTCTGAAAATGTAATCAAAATCAGTCTCCTTAAGGCCATTCATATAATCCTTACCAACAGACCAGTTAATATTGATACCTTCAGCCTTAAAATTAGCCATTGTTTTCGATAAAACCACATCATCTGCTTCAAGAGCATCAAATGCTGTGATATCTGCACCAAGTGAATAAATATATCTAATAAGAGGTCTATTAGAGATACCTACACCCATAACAGCAACCTTCTTACCTTTGATCATTTCTTTAAAACTATTAAGCTTAGAATTCATAATATATACCTCATTAATTAACTTACATTTGAATTATACTCTTTATTCAACAAATGACTCATAAAGTTTGGAATAAAAACCACCTTTATTTACCAATTCATTATGATTACCCAGCTCTATGATTTTACCATTCTCCATAACAACAATCATATCTGCATCAATAATCGTCGATAATCTGTGAGCGATGATAATAGATGTACGTCCCTTACATAACTCACGTACAGCATTAGTAATCATATTCTCAGTAATTGCATCAACTGAAGATGTAGCTTCATCGAGTATAAGAATTGATGGATTACTAATATAAGCTCTGGAGATACTTAGTAATTGCTTCTGACCATCTGAGATATCATCTCTTTTAGATGTGATAATCTCTTCATAATTCTTAGGAAGATGACTAATGAATCCGTGAACACCAAGTTTACGAGAAGTCTTAATCATATCGTCGTCAGTAACTGAGCCTCTAGAAACACCATAAAGGATATTATTCTTTATAGTTGTAGTCTTAAACCATGTATCCTGAGGAACCATTCCAACATGCTCACGAAGAACATGCTTTGAAATGCTCGAAATATTCTTATTATCAATCAATATCTCACCAGATGTTGGCTCATAGAAACGCATAAGAAGATTAATCAATGTTGACTTACCGCATCCAGTAGGTCCAACGATAGCTACTTTTGTTCCTGCAGGTATATCAAGAGAAAGATTATCTATAACATTACGTTTTCCATCATATGAGAAAGTAACATTCTTAAGTGTAATATGACCATCGATTTTTGAAGATGAACTAGAACTATCAACATCCTCAGTTTCATTCTCATCCATGAAATCAAAAACACGAGAAGCACATGCTAATGAATCAGATAATTCAGAGAACACGCCAGAAATCTCATTAATCGGTTTCATAAATGTTGTTGCATAAGCTAATAAGCTAGCCAAAGCACCAATAGTAAATGAACCATTCATTACACTAATAGAACCAATAAGTGCAACTATCGCATAAATGATACCGTTAAATAATCTAGTTCCAGGATTAACTAGTGAAGATAGAAATACTGCTTTTGTAGCCTTTTTTCTAAATCCGTTATTAATCTTAGTAAACTTATGATCAACTGTTCCTTCAATATCATATGAATGAATCTCATTGATATTGGTAATCATCTCATTGATATAACCAGTCTGTTTACCTTTCTCCTTTGACTGGGCTTTGAGATGCTTATTAATGCTCTTTAAGAACAAACTAGTAATGAATACAGTAATTGGAGTAACAACAGCAATAATCAAAGCTAGTTTCCAACTAATTGTGAGCATAATTATAAATACAGCAATAATAGTAACTACACCAGTAAATAACTGATTAAGTGTAACTAGTAATCCATCACTAATAGTCTCACAATCATTAACAACGAGACTTTCAATTGTACCAACAGATGTTCTTTCAATGTAAGAAATTGGAAGTCTATTAATCTTCTGATACGCAGAATTTCTTAGGTTTGCTATGATGTCATAAGATATCTGGTAATTAAGTGTATTCATTACATAGGTTAGAATTACAGTAACAAGAATAATAATTCCGATAATTACAACATTACTTACAATCTGAGATAACTCAAAATTACCATCTAGAACATCAATAGTTTTTCCTACGAAATATGGAATTAACAAAGTAAGGATACTAGTAAAAATCGCCATAACAATAGTAAGGCATAACTTAAGTTCACTACCCTTAGAATAAGACATTATTCTCTTAAGGTTGGCAAAAGAATTCTTTTTACTCATAATTCTGCCTCCCTTGTCTGTAACTTATTCATTTCACGATAAATCTCACATCTTGAGATCAACTGATCATGATTACCAATATCAATCAATCTACCTTCATCGAGCACAATAATTGAATCACATGACTTAACAGACTTAATCTTCTGTGAAATTATAACTTTAGTAAGTTCATATGGGATTTTTGAGAGATTATCAATAAATTTCTTCTCTGTAATAGCATCAAGACTAGCTGATGCATCATCAAGAATAAGAATATCTGGTTTTGTTACAATTGCTCTAGCAATACCAATACGCTGTCTTTGACCACCAGAAAGATTTTTTCCGCCCTCATTTAGTACAAGATCAACTGTCTTAACAAAATCTGTACAGCATGAAACATCCAATGCGAACTTAAGATCATCTTCCGTAATATTCTCTCTATTAAGACAAATATTGAACTTAATTGTATCGTTAAATAATCTAGTCTTCTGCAGTGTATAACCAACAGTTGGGTTTACTGAATCACTATATCTTACTGAACCGCTAGTCTGTTCATAAAGACCAGCTAAGATCGCTCCAATAGTAGACTTACCACTACCAGTCTTACCAATAATACCTAGACTATCACCTTTTCTAAGTTTAAATGAAATATTAGAAATAGCCTTTGCGTCATCATTGTTATATGAGAATGATACATTATCAAACTCAACATAATTCTCTTTCTCAAACTCTACATCTGTATCAATAGAAGGCTCTTCATAATCAAGCAAAGTAGCCACTCTATTTGAGCAAGCTAAAGCTCTACTAACCTGAATAATCAAATTAGTAAGTTTGATAAGCTCAACAAGTATCTGATTCATGTAGTTATAAAGCGCAACAACAGCACCAGATGTCAAAACACCAATGCTAACTTCAATTGCACCAAAGTATATAAGTAAACAGATACAACCATTAACAATCAAAAATGTTGCTGGATTCAAAATAGTGTTAATCTTAGCAGCTGCCTTCTGAAGAATGTTAAGTTTATTAGTATGTTCTTTAAAATTACTAAACTCATTCTCCGTCTGAACAAAACCTCTAATAACACGAACGCCATTAAGTGCATCATCAGTCTCAGTAACTACGTTATCAAGCTCAAGTCGAGCGTCTTTATAAGCAGGAATAGACTTTCTGAAATTAATAGCAATAATAATCGCGAGTACCAAAACAACACCAATATAGATTAATGCTAAGCGTTTATCAAAAGTAAACGCCATAATAATTGCACCAACAACTACAAATGGTGATCTTAGAAGAAGTCTTAAAACAAGATTAATTCCGAGCTGAATTTGATTAATGTCAGATGTAATTGTATTTAGAACTCTAGACGAACCATACTTCTCAAGGTTAATAGTCTTAAGCGACAAAACCTTCTTGAACGCTGCTTCCCTGATATCTGAACTAATATTAACAGACGCATATGCGCTCAAATACTGAGCCAACAAAGTGCACGAGAAGCCAATAACAGAAAAAATAACAAGAATCAGAATACTCTTATAAATGTGGTTAACATCATTCTTAAGAATTCCGTTATCAATTATAGAAGCAATAATAACAGGTACAAGAAGCTCGAAAACAACCTCTAGCAACTTAAAAAGAGGTCCAACAAAACACTGAACTCTGTATTTCTTAAAATACATTAGTAAAGATCTCACTTAGCGCCTCAAATCTTAAGTTCACCAATAAGTGAATTACACTTATTAATAACCTCATCAGAATCAATAGTAAGATACTTACCATCTTCATATACAATCTTACCGTTAATCATTGTCATCTTGATAACATCTGGTGAACCACTATAGACAAGATTAACTGCAATGTTATTGATTGGCTGCATTGAAGGATAATTAAGGTCAATCATGATAACATCTGCCTTCTTACCCTTCTCGAGAACATCAACATCAGTAAGTTTCATATATCTAGGACCTACTGTAGTCAAACCCTTAAGAAGAATAAGTGGATCTACATTAGCTTCACCCTCTCCTCTAACATTTGGAAGAACAGAAGCAAGATACAAGTCTCTAAAAATATTAAGACTGTTATTACTTCCAGCACCATCTGTACCAATAGAAACACTAATACCTTCATCTACGAAACGCTTAACATCAGCAATACCTGAAGAAAGCTTAAGATTAGAGCATGGATTAAATACAGCTAAGAGATCTCTCTTCTTAAAGATCTCATAATCCTTATCAGACATGTGAACACAGTGAAAACCACCGCCACCAAAGTCAAACAAACCAATATCTTCCATCAATTCTGTAGGTGTCTTACCATATCTATCAATACAACCCTGAACCTCAAGTTTTGTCTCAGAATTATGAGCAAAGCAAGGCTCCTTATACTTATGAACAAGATCATTAAGACCATTCATAAGTTCCATAGAAGTTGTATATTCAGCATGGAAACCAAGATTATATCTAATCAAATCAGAGTAACTATTGTATTTGAGATAATTCTCCTCAAGTGTCTCAAAACCACCAAAGTTGTTCATACCAGATACAAAACTAAATCTAAATCCAGTTTCATCAGATACTTTACATGCAGAATCAAGATGGAAATACATATCAAAAGCTGCTGTTGTACCACACTTAATGTATTCCATAACTGCAAGCTTAGCGAACCAGTACACATGTTCAGAAGTAAGCTTACCTTCCATAGGGAAAATCTTTGTATTAAGCCATACATCAAGAGGCAAATTATCAGCTAAAGATCTAGAAAATGTCATTGCAGAATGAGCATGCGCATTCTTAAAAGAAGGCATCAAAAGATTACCTTTACAATCGATAACTCTATCAAATTTTGAGTTATCTTCTACACTATCACCTACATATTCAATGGCATCATTATTAACCCATAATTCACCATCGATAATATCAAAATCCTTCATTGTAAGAAGCTTTGCATTTATAAATCTAATTCTCATAAAATAACCTCCAAATCACTAAAGAATATTATATCAAAAGTATATAAAAAAAGTCCTCAGAATAATCTGAGGACTAGTGGTGCGGATGACGGGACTTGAACCCACACTTGATTGCTCAAACTTGCACCTGAAGCAAGCGCGTCTGCCATTTCGCCACATCCGCGAGTTCTAAAATTTTACATTATGAGTCTCAAAAAATCAAATTAGCAATAAGTTTCAAATATATATTGTTATAATAATTATATGTCTTGTGAATTGAATGTTTCAGTAACTACTTTATCCCAATATGTATGCCGTTCTGGTGATTTATCAGGAGGGTCATCTAACTCTGTCTCAGCTCTCCAAGGAACACAACTTCATCGTAAGATTTTTAAAGAATTAGAGAAGATTTATGGTGAAGAATATGAGACTGAATATTCACTATCTGGTAGTGTCGATTATAAGTCTATCATTCTAAACATTCGTGGCAGAGCCGATGTTGTTATTGAGAACAAAGATGGACTTACTCATATCATTGAGATTAAATCGATTAACTCAACGAAGAATTCATATGAGAAATTAGTTAGAACAGAGCATGAAGCACAGCTTAAGATTTATGCTGCACTTTATATGCTTGCTAACGAAGATATTAATGAAGTTTGTATCTCATTAAGATACGTATCTATAACTACTTTGGAAGCATATGATAAAACTTCTCTTTTCAAGCGCGATGAAGCAATTGAATTTTTGGAAGAAGTAGGTTCTCAGTATGCAGATTTTGCACTAAAACTTATAAACTACGAAGCTTCTTCCCTAGATTCAATCAGCAAAATGAAGTTCCCTTATGATTCAGTTCGACCTGGACAAGCACAGTTCATGAAGAACGCATTGTTTTCGATGTTGTCAAAAGAAGCATTATTCGTTGAGGCACCAACTGGAACTGGTAAAACTATTTCAGTACTATATCCTGCAATTAAAGGATTAACAAAGAGAACTTATGCACAGATTTTCTATTTAACTGCCAAAACTCAGACTAGAGTAGTAGCTACTAAAGCTTTAAATGACATGAGAAAACAAGGCTTATTACTAAGGTCAATTCTGTTGGCATCCAAAGAATCAATGTGTCCATATGGCGAGAAATGTGATAGTAAATACTGTCCACTCGCAATTGGTTACTATTCAAGAGTTAAACCTGCGCTTGATGAAGCTCTTCAGTATGATGAGATAACACCTGACCTAATTGGCACAATTGCTATGAAGCATCAAGTATGTCCTCATGAATTGTCTTTAGATGTACTTAACTACTGTAATGTAATCATTGGTGACTATAATCACGCCTTTGATCCTAGAGTTAAAATTATTAGAAGTTTCGAAGGTAACACTGACCTTGTAGTGTTAGTTGACGAGGCACACAATATGGTTGATCGCTCCAGAACTATGTTCAGCGGAGAATTCAGAGTATCCTTAGTCAAAGAGTTCTACGATGTGCTCAAGGGCAAAAATCAGCGAATTGAGAATTACCTGATTCAGTTAGATCAATATTTTAGAATTGCTGATCATTGTATTAATTCGAGACAGTCCGCATTTAAAACTACAGAGAATATTGACGAGAAAAAGTGTTTACAAGCTGAGAGATTTGAAGGCACCCGAGAAACACCTAAGAATCTCTATGCGATTTTATGGAAAACAACTCGCTTCCTATCTCCATACCTTGATGAACTAGAAAGTGGTCCACTTCGTAAGAAGGCTATGGAGTTCTTCTTTGAAGCACGTCATTTTCTGACTGTTCTCGAGCAATTCTATGATGAATCTTATATCACATGCTATGAGAAAAGAGATGGCGAACTATATATTAAACTCACTTGTCTTGATGCTTCATCCAAGTTAAATGATTTAATCAAAGACAAGCTATCTGTTGTATTCTTTTCTGCAACAATGACACCATATGAATACTATCGTAATGTACTCGTTGGTAAGAATTGTGACTATGCGAGACATTTTGAATTAGCTTCTCCATTCCCACCTGAGAATCTCGAGATAATTATCGATAGTACAATTAAAACAACTTATAAAGAAAGATCTTTTACACTAAAGCAAGTAGCTTCTCGTATTTTAGAAGAATTAGATGGAAGAACTGGTAACTATATGATGTTCTTTCCTTCATTTGATTACATGAATAAAGTAGCTAATCAGATTAGTGAGTTAGCTGGAGATAGTATCGATATATTCCTACAAACTCCTGGAATGACTTCTCAGCAAAAAGATGAATATCTTGATAGATTTAACGAACCTTCTGAAAAAATACTTCTCGGAGGAGCAGTACTTGGCGGTCATTTTGGCGAAGGAATAGACCTAGTTGGAGAAAAACTAAGCGGTGTTGTAATCGTTGGTGTTGGAATTCCTCAGATTAGTCCTGAAAGAGAGATATTAAGTAATTACTTCTCTGAAAAGTTCGGAGATGGATATGCCTTTGCATATCGTTTTCCAGGTTGGGAAAAAGTACTTCAGGCAGTAGGTAGAGTTATTAGAACAGAAACTGATACAGGATTTGCTCTATTAATCGATGAAAGATTAGAAAAACCTGAATACTTACAACTATACCCAGACCACTGGCAAGCTTAAATCTTATACATATCTATTAGCGCCTTCAATTTCTGAAGAGAGTCAAACTCAGTTTCTAGCTGATGAGATAAATACTTAGTTGTAAAATCAACAAGTCCATTTAGTGTTTCGATAGAATTCTTAAATGAGAATAGTTGATTATAGTTAGCTTCAGAGTAGTGATTAAGTGCAAGAACTGCTTCAAAACTTAGCTTTACATAATCGTAAGTATTGATATTAGACTTCTTGAAGCATTCTGAACAATATACCTCACCTGTCTTATAGCTTAGATAGAAATCACCCATATCAATATTTTTGTGGCATGAAATACAGTTCTCATACTTAACAACGAAGCCTAACATATCAAGAAAGCGCCAATTAAAAGCAGAGTAAGCATTAAGATATCTCTGAGGAAACTGAGATAAATAATACAAGGAATAAACCACTAACTTATAGAACTCACTAGAATTAGTAGCATCAATATAAGAAGTTGATAACAGATTAGAAAAATGAGTAGCAACTGTCATAGCTTCTAGTGAAGTCATTATATTGGAATTTGATTCAACTATAGAGTAATCCTTAAGATAGTAAAAACCACCTGAAGTAGTAATAACAACATCAGCAACAACAAAAGGAATAGTTATAGCAGCTAGCTTACTTCCTGTCTTAGATGAACCCTTAACACAGATATCAATTACACCAGAATCAGATGATAAAAAAGATACAATCTTATCCTTATCTTTGAAATCTCTAGATTTAAGTACAACTCCCCTAAGATTGACAGGATCAGATGCCATTAAACATCCTCCTCAACAAAGTAGCCGTACTGCTTCAAATATGTATCATCGTTTTTCCAGTCTTCTCTTACCTTAACAAACAATTCAAGGTAAACTTTACAACCAGTCAATCTCTCGATATTAATTCTAGACTGAGTACTAAGTCTCTTGATCATCTGACCATCCTTACCAAGAAGAATTGCCTTGTGAGACTTACGCTCACAAATGATTGAAGCATGAATAACAACCATCTCACGATCATATTCATCTACAGCACCAGTCTTATACTTTTCCTTAAACTCATCGATAACTACAGTTGTACCGTGTGGAATTTCCTGATTAGTATAGTGAAGGATCTGCTCTCTAATAAGTTCAGCAGAAATCTCACGTTCTGTCTGGTTAGTCATATACTCAGAATCGAACAAACGTGGACCAGCTGGAAGTCTCTTCTCTAACTGTGAAAGAAGCTCATTAACATTATCTCCAGACTTAGCACTAATAGGAATAATCTCCTCAAAGTTAAACAATGAAGAATAACTCATAATAGTTGGAAGAAGTGTTTCCTTAGAAATATCGTCTGACTTATTGATAGCAAGAATAACCTTCTTATTATACTGAGTACAAAGCTCAAGAAGCTTCTTTTCAACTGATGCTGGTTTATTAAATCTACCATCTACCATCATAAGAACGAGATCCGCATTCTTAGCACTATTGAAAGAATTCTCAACCATAATCTTTGAAAGCTGTGACTTAGGTGTATGAACACCTGGGGTATCTACAAAGATCAACTGTGAATCATCACCATTATAAATAGATCTAATATTAGTTCTTGTTGTCTGAGGCTTATGAGAAACAATAGCAAGCTTCATACCTGTAATGTAATTCAAAAGTGTAGACTTACCTACATTAGGACGACCAATAATAGCTACATATCCAACGTGACCGCATGGCTCACCTGCTTTGTATACAATATTTGTATCAACATCAGCTTCGCCAATATGAGAAACAAATTCAATTTCTTCATCAAATGCTAAATCAACATCGCACATAATCTTCTTCTGATATGTGATCATAAGCTTCTCATCATCAGCATCCATATGATCAAATCCAAGTAAATGAAGTAATGAGTGAGCAAATAAGAATGACATCTCTCTATCAAATGAATGTCCATAATCTTCTGCATTCTTATTAGCTACTTCTGGACAGATAATAATATCACCTAAACAAAGAAGTGTATTACCTTCTTCATCGCGCTCAACATCAACTGCAGTTATTTCCTGCAATAACTTACCATTATGCATATCAAGCATAGGAAAAGAAATCACATCTGTAGATTTATCAGTAGAACGGAATTCTTTATTAATCTCGTGAATTCTATCCTTACCAACAATATTCAAGTTAACATACAAGCTATCTGCATACTTAACAAGAAGCGAAGGAATAAAGTCATAATCAAATACAACACTAAAAATCTCATTCCACTTTGGGAGCAAAGACTCAATTGTATTACTATCAAACTTTCTCTGTGAATTACTTAGATTTATTTTCATTTGAATAACTTATCCTTTCATGGAAAAAACCAGCATATACTTGTGTAAACGCCTGAACAATCTTCTCGATATCATCAAAAGACAACTTAGAATCACGAAGCTGGTCATGATCAATCTTAGCTTTAATAAGCATTCTAATCTTCTCTTCAGCGTCTTTTGAATTAGTAACCTTCATAGATTTAATCGCAGCTTCACAAGTATCAGCAAGCATAACAATCGCAGACTCTTTAGACTGTGGAATATTACCTGAATACTTGAAATCATTAGGATCAGGTGCAGGAAGCCCCTTAAGTTCTGCTTCCTTGATAGCCTTCTTAAAGAAATACTCTGGATAAAGGTTACCATGGTGTTCAGAAATAATATCAATGATTGGAGCAGGAAGATTATTCTTCTTAGCAAGAGCTACACCATTAACTGTATGTGAAGTAATAATCTCAACACTAGCCTTAGCATCTAATAAATCATGTGGATTAACACCATCCTGATTCTCAGTAAAATACTCAGGAGCCTCAAGTTTACCAATATCATGGAAATAGGCTGATACCTTACAAAGAAGCGCATCTGCACCAACAGCATCAGCAGCAGAGTCAGCAAGATTAGCTACCATCATTGAATGCTGTGAAGTTCCAGGTGCCTTAATGAACAACTGCTTAAGAAGTGGCTGGCTAGGCTGTGACAAATCAATAAGCTTAATTGGAGAAACTGTATTAGATATAAGCTCAAAGATTGGCATAAGACCTACAGCCGCAACAACAGAAATCAATGTCGAAATTGAAGTCCAAATAACTGAATCAATATACTTCTGCTGAGTAGAACCGTTAAGGAAGTTATAAACAATAGAAGATACGATAACGCTTAATGTTGTGAAAATAATAAGACTAGCTGTTGTATTCTTACTATTTTTACGACCAGCAACACAAGCACATACAATAATTCCAATAATTGTTGTAAATATTACTTCCATATCAAATGAATAAATTGGAAGAATATACATTAACTGGAACAAAGATAGGATAATACCATTATTAAGTCCAATATATGTGGAACATATTGCTGTAAAGAACAGAATTCCTATAGCTTGCGTCGATAAATCAGAAGCATATATACCAAAAAATATTGGAATAATAAAAGTAACAAGAATCGAAACTAATAATCTAGTTCTATAAATATAGGTATCCTTGTTAATCATTAGGAACAAAACAAATATTACACTAACAAGAACTACATAAACAGAAATTCTAATCAAAATCAAGAAACTAAACTGGCTATCACGGAGAAGCTCAAGATCATACAAAATCTGGTACTCATGCTCAGTAATATACTGACCAGAAGTAACAATTTTAGTACCCTTCTCAATAATTACAGGAGAACTCATAACGAGATTATACTCATTCTCAGCTGCTTCCTGAGTAGCTTCCAAGTCAAAAATAGTATTTGGCTTTAAAATAAGTTTCAAAGTTGAATTCAAAATATCTGAATAAGATGAGAAAGTAGCTTCCTTCTCGAAAATCATTGAAATCTGATTAGAGATCAATGTGTCTTTATTGGCATCATCGAAAACATCCATCATCAAAATCTCAGTAACTGAGTTCGCCTTATCCTCAAGATAGTTGAATGCATAATATGACATTGTAAGATAAGCCTCTGCTACACTATCATCCAATGTAAATCCAAGAGAATCATTAACATTAATAATGAGATTCTCTTTTATAACAGACAAATCTGAAGTAACAGAACCTAAATCATCAACCATCATAGATCTAGATTGACGAACAAGCTGGAAAAAAGACTTAACATTCTGAGCATTATCATCAGAAATAGACTCTGAACGTACTGAAATAGTACTAATTTGGTTCTTCTTAAGAACGGCATCATGCTTTGTCTGATAATTATCAACTACATCACGAGACGCATAAATATCAGATGTAGCAATTGAGCCTACATCATAATCATATTTAACAGGAATATAGCCAAAATAATCACATACAATTATTACTATGGTCAAAATAATAGTTAGCGTAATACTAACAATTTTACGACGACCTTTTTGCATCTAAACATCCCCCAATAAGAATCAGTTCTCTTCGCGCTCATTATAAGCTCTAACGATTCTTTGAACTAACGGATTTCTAACAATATCAGCATCTGTTAGGTTAATTAATGATACACCATCTACACCTTTTAGTACATCCATTGAGTCGTAAAGACCTGATACAATGCCCCTTCCGAGGTCTATCTGAGTAAAATCTCCACAAACACAAGCCTTACTATTTAAACCAAGTCTAGTAAGGAACATTTTCATCTGATCGATAGTAGTATTCTGTGCCTCATCTAACAAAATAAAAGCATCATCAAGGTTACGACCTCTCATAAATGCAAGTGGTGAAACCTCAATCAAACCTTTCTCGTAATACTTCTCAAAAGCTTCCATACCAAGAAGGCTTTCAAGAGCATCATAAATTGGTCTCATATAAGGATTTACTTTCTCAGCAATATCACCTGGCAAAAATCCTAGTTTTTCACCTGCTTCTACAGCTGGTCTAGTTAAAATAATTCTTGAAACTTCTTTATTTCTGAAGGCTTTTACAGCCATCGCAACACCAATAAATGTCTTACCAGAACCAGCTGGACCACTACAAATAACGAGTTCACTCTTTTTCAAAGCATCAATATAAAATCTTTGACCAAGTGTCTTCGCCTTAATAGGACGTCCACTATATGTAGTAAAGAAAACTTCATCTTCCTTACTTAAGAAATCACCTAGTTCGCCATGGTTCTCTAAATAAATAATATAATCAACCATTCGATCATCAATATCGTCGTCCTCAGATAAAAGCAACAATGCTTCAATTACTTCCTTCGAACGAAGTAAATAGAGATTGTTATCTCCAGAAATAACGATAGAATCACCATCAACTTCTATCTCTACTGAATAGAAATCTGAAATGGTCTTAAAGTAGTTACCTATGCTAATAGCATTACTACAACAATTATTTATTCTTTCAACCATAAAACCTCACTTATTCTTAATTGGTGTGAACTTAGAAAGAGCTTCTTTGTAGTAATCAGGAAGATCAACTTCAAAGAATAACTTCTCCTTTGTTCTTGGATGAATAAAAGAAATTGATTTACTATGAAGCGCCTGACCTTCTAGACCATAAGTCTTTTTACGTCCAGCATAGATAGGATCACCAACAGGTGGATGTCCTATATATGTCATATGAGCTCTAATCTGATGTGTTCTACCTGTCTCAAGAAGTAAAGAAACATCAGTAGCTTCACTATATCTTGTAACAACTTCAAAATGTGTGATTGACTCTTTTCCTTCTTCTCTAACAATCATCTTTCTTCTATCAGTAGAAGATCTACCAATTGGAGCATCAATTGTACCCTTATCAGGAGCAACGATTCCATGAACAATACATCTGTACTGTCTTACAATCTCATGCTTAGCAAGCATATCAGCAAGTGCCTGATGTGTCTCATTGTTCTTTACGGCTACCATAAGACCAGATGTATCCTTATCAATTCTATGGACAATTCCTGGTCTAATAACGCCATTAATATCAGACAAACGTCCTTCACAATGATGTAAAAGTGCATTAACAAGCGTATCATCATGATGACCACATGCAGGATGAACAACCATACCTTGTGGCTTATTAATAATAATCAAATCATCATCTTCATATACGATATCCAATGGAATATCCTGTGGCTTAGTATCAGTATCAACAGGAGCAGGAATATCAATTTCAATGATATCTCCTACGCAAACCTTATAACTTGCCTTAAGCTTCTTAGCACCAGAACAAGTAATTCTACCTTCATCCATTAAAGTAGCTATATAGGATCTAGAAATATCTGTTAATTGAGAAGCGATATAAGCATCTAATCTACTACCAGCTTCAGTTACTTCAATTCTTTGAATCATTACTTCTTACCTTTCTTCTCAAACAAACTAAGGAAATTATCAATTGTCTTATTACTGAAGATAACAAGGATCAAAAGAAGTGCAGTAGCTACTACAGCCCAAATATCAGCAAAATTAAATATTGGGAATGTATATGAACCAAAATCAAATCTTAGGAAATCTACTACATATCTTAGTCTAATACGATCAATCAAGTTACCAAGTGCACCACCTAAGAACAATACAAAAGATAGTCTTAAGAAGAAATTCTTGATAAACAAAGACTTATAAATGCAATAAGCAATAACTAAGCTGAGTACAAAAGATACTCCCATTAAGAAATAAATACCCCATGATTTATCAGCGAACATGCTAAATGCACTTCCTGTGTTCTGACAATAATAAATTGAGAAAAAATCCTTAATTACAACTTTCTGGCCAAATAAAGGAAGCTTTTGAACTACTAAATACTTAGTTACCTGATCTATAACAATAAGAACTATTGCAGAAACGTACGCAATAATTATTGAAGCTAAACTAATTTTACTATTTATCTTATTACTCATACTCACAAAACCTACTTATTTTATTACATTTACCATTATAATCCACATCAGCAATAATACCACACATATAGGCATCACCCTCTGCAGGTTGATACTTTGCTGGCAATTTATCAATAAATCTTCTTAGAGAAGTATCGATATCCATACCAAGAATAGAATCAGCTACACCTGTCATACCTGCGTCAGTAATATATCCTGTTCCATTTGGTAACACTTTGTTATCAGCAGTCTGAACATGTGTATGTGTACCTGCAACAACTGCTACTCGACCATCTAAGTAATAACCCATTGCCTGCTTCTCTGAAGTTGCTTCAGCATGAAAATCCAAGAAAATTGCATTGGGAGATTCTTTAGTCAACTCTTTTAATAGTACATCAGCCTTCTCAAATGGAGAATCATAATACATGCCCATGCCAACTTGTCCTAGTAGATTAATGACTGCTAATTTAAAGCCATTCTTCTCAACAATTGAATATCTATAACCTGGCCATTTAACGGAAACATTTGCTGGAACAACAACATTTTTATAGTTATTAGCCATTCTAATAAAATCATTAGATGAAAAAGTATGATTACCAAGAGTTACACAATCAACACCAATAGAATTAAGTTCATCAATAACCTTATAAGAAACGCCTAAGCCATGAACAGAATTCTCAGCATTAACTATACAAATATCAATCTGATTATTCTTCAAAAACGATGGAAGAATGTTTTTAATAGCTCTTCTTCCCGGAGAGGCTACAATGTCGCCTACAAAACAGATTCTCAAGATAATTACCTCCGCTAAAAACTCTTCTAATTTTACCATAAGAAATAAAAAAAGAGGCATGTTTCCACGCCTCTTTTTGTTAGGTGACATACAACAAATGGTATCGCAACAATTAATAATCTATATACAAAGTAATATAATTCCTAATTATTTTGCAACATCCGTTGCTCTCGTCTCACGGATGATATTTACTTTAATCTGGCCTGGATAATCTAACTCATCCTCAATCTTCTTACAGATCTGTCTAGCCTTTAATATCATCTCATCATCTCCAACCTTCTCAGGTGAGACAATAACACGAATCTCTCTACCAGCCTGAATTGCATAACTTTTTTCAACCCCATCGAAAGAAGTAGCAATTTCTTCAAGCTTCTGAATACGCTTAATGTAAGTCTCGAGATTCTCTCTACGTGCTCCTGGTCTAGCAGCTGAAATAGCATCAGCAGCAGCAACCAAAACTGCAATTGAAGTCTCTGGATCAACATCACCATGGTGCGACATAATCGCATTGATGACTTCTGGTGACTCCTTGTATTTCTTGGCAATTTCAGCACCGAGTTCAATATGTGAACCATCCTGCTCGAAGTCTGCTGCCTTACCGATATCATGCAATAAACCAGCTCTTCTAGCTAATTGAACATCAAGTCCTAATTCTGAAGCCATCATACCTGCAATCCAACAAACTTCAATTGAATGCTGCAATACATTCTGACCGAAGCTTGTACGGTAACGCAAACGTCCAAGATACTTAATGATCTCTGGGTGAAGGTTCATAACGCCTGTATCATATGCAGCACGCTCACCTTCCTGCTTAATGGTCTGATTAACTTCTTTTCTTGCCTTGTTAGCCATTTCTTCAATCCTAGCTGGATGAATACGACCGTCAACAACAAGCTTCTCAATAGTAAGTCTTGCAATCTCACGACGAATCGGATCAAAAGATGAAAGAATAACTGCTTCAGGAGTATCATCAATAATCAAATCAACACCTGTAATTGTCTCAATAGCACGGATATTACGACCTTCACGACCGATAATTCTACCCTTCATCTCATCACTAGGAAGTGAAACAACTGATACTGTAACTTCAGAAACATAATCTGAAGCATAACGCTGAATAGAGCTTACAATAATGTCTTTTGCAATCTTATCAGCTTCTGCCTTAGTCTTGTCTTCCATCTGCTTAAGCATTGTAGCCATATCATGACTATATTCCTGCTCGGCAGCCTCAAGAACAAGTGCTCTAGCTTCAACAATTGAAAGACCGGAAATCTTCTCTAACTCCTGAGACTTCTTAGCTTCAAGTTCACGAACTCTTTCTTCACCTTCAGCGATCTGTCTCTTAATAGCTTCGATCTCGTTTTCCTTAGCCTCGATATTGTTAAGTTTTCTGTCAAGAGTTTCCTCTTTTTGATCTAATCTGTTTCTTTCTCTAGCAAGCTCCTGCTTACGTTCACGAACGTCACGCTCTAATTCACCACGTGCATTCTGAATTTCTTCTTTGGCCTGCAACAGTAAATCTCTCTTTCGGCTCTCTGCATTCTTCTGAGCTTCTCCCAAAAGCTTAGTACTATCTTCTTCAGCTTTTCGTATGTCTTCTTGCAATTGTTTCTGCTGCGCAGATAATCCACGCTTATAATAAATTACAACTATTACAATACCCAAAAGAATACCTAAGATTAAACCTAAGAGTGCATACAACCACTCCATCTTGGTATTCACCTCCAAATATTTAATTATCAAAGTACAAAAATGACAAAAAATTGTCTAATAAATTATAGAAATGATTGTTGAATATGTCAATAAGAGTAGAAGTTTTGAATTTCAAAATAATCTAATTAATGCAATCAAGTTTATTTTTTAATAATTAAATGATTAAATATTTATATTATTTTTCGAAGAGGTCGTCGATGGAAATTAACTATACTATTGAAGCTAAGTATGATGGCAAAGATATACGTTATGTATTAGCTAATGAATTCAAAATGAGCAACAATATGATTAAGCGTATCAAGCTATACGGCACAATGGATATTAATGGTGTTCATAGAAGAGTTATTGATACTATTTACACTAACGACGTTATGTATGCTGCATATGATGACGATGCTGGCGACCTCAAAAAGGATTCTGGTATTCACATTTATTTCGAAGATGAATGGATAGCTATCTGTGAGAAACCTCAGGGTATTGTTACGCACCCTACTCACGGACACTTGGACGATTCTTTATTAACAAAACTTTCAGATAATACATTACATCCAATAATGAGACTAGATAGAGAAACATCTGGTGTTATTGCTATTGCAAAGAATGGATATGCACATAGTAAAGCTGTACAGCATAAGATGAATAAGAAATACATTGCTGTTGTATATGGTCGTTTCAGCACTCCTACAGGAACAATCAATAAGCCAATTGCAAGACGTCCTTATTCGATTATGATCAGAGAAGTTTCTCCCGATGGTCATCCATCAATTACTCACTACCGAGAATTATTCTATAGCGAGGATAAGAACATTTCACTTGTTGAGTTTATTCTTGAAACTGGCAGATGTCACCAGATACGAGTTCATTCACTATCAGAAAGTCACCCTCTCGTTGGAGATGGATTATATGGTCCAAATTCAATTGATAACCCTAGCGATATACCTGGTTCAGATGTCTTGGATAATATGATTGGACGTCAGGCCCTTCATGCCTATTACCTTGGAATAATCCATCCAATCTCAGGAGAAGAGATTATCACCAAAAGTCCAATTCCAGATGACATGATGTCTCTTTTCTCAGAAGATGAACAAATACTCATTAACCAAATTGATTTATAAGTGATTTCGCAAGGTCAAGAGATTCTGAATTATTAGTACCAGACAATAGTCTAGATACTTCATTAATCTTGCCTTCTTTATCGAGCTGCAAAATATTTGTTGCAGATGAATTATCACTAATTTCTTTATGAATAAAGAAGTTGTTATCAGCAGCTGCGGCAATCTGTGCAGTATGAGATACACTTAGAACCTGATGATTTCTAGATATCGTTCTAAGCTTATTTGCAACCTGTAATGAAGCTACTCCTGAAATACCTGTATCAATCTCATCGAAAACAAGCGTTGATGTATCATCAACTTCAGAAAGAATAGTCTTAATCGCTAACATAATTCTTGATGCTTCACCACCACTAACAATTTTACTTAGTGGTTTCAATGCTTCACCAGGATTAGCACTAAAACTAAAAGATATATCTTCAGTTCCATTAGCAGAGAAAAATTTCTCCTTTGAATGTTCATTAAATGCAACAGCAAACTGAGATGATGGCATTTCCAAATCAACAAGTTCAGAGATAATCTTCTTACTCAATTCCTCTGCATGCGCATGTCTAACTTCTGATAAATTCTTAGCCTTATTAAGTAAATCAGCTTCAACCTTTAATCTTTCACCCTTAAGGGCTGCTAATACATCAGCTGTATTGTCGATCTCATTGATCTCATTTTCAGCATTCGAAGCATACTCATTAATCTCAGCGATAGTGTTACCATATTTAGACTTCAAATCAAATAACAAGCTAATTCTTTCATTAACTTCATCTAACTTCTGATCTGCATTATCTAGCTCATTAAACTCATTTGTTATCTCAGTAGATAACGCATCTAGTTCCAAAGACAAAGACTCTAATCTCTGAGCTAAAGACGCATAATCATCAGATACATTAGCTAATTTGCTAAGCAAACCAGATGCAATCTTAACTTTTGAATTACCTGACTGTTCAGAAGCTCCAATTAGCTCTTCAACCTGCTCAAAAATGGCAGATACTTTAGCTGTATTAGATAGACGTGTCTTTAGTTCATGTAGAGCCTCTTCTTCATTCTCCTTAAAATTAGCTTTACGTATCTCTTCTGTAGCATGAACAAGAAACTCACGACGCATTTTACGTTGTTCAGGAGAAGAACCTAACTTCTTAATCTTAACAACAATGTCTCTATACTGAGAAAGAGCGAGCTTATAGTCTTTAAGCGCTTCCTCTACATCTGAACCTATAAATCCATCAAGAAGTTTTACGTGTGTTGTATCATCGAAAATTTGCTGAGTATCATTTTGACCATGAATATCAATTAACTGCGAAGTAACAGATTTAAGAACTGAAAGCACCACTGTTCTTCCATTAATTCTAGCTACACTTTTTCCATCAGCCGAAATTTCTCTCGTA
Source organism: Clostridia bacterium (assembly GCA_024403735.1). Taxonomy (GTDB): domain Bacteria; phylum Bacillota; class Clostridia; order Saccharofermentanales; family Saccharofermentanaceae; genus Saccharofermentans. The sequence goes on along the minus strand of JAKSRG010000002.1, from coordinate 179,978 downwards.
ACAATAAGACATGAATCATCAAATTCTATGCCTGATTCATCAAGAATACTCTTAACTGAATTAACAATACCATCACTAATCAATTCATAATCAAAAACAGCTTCAACAAAAGCCTTATCAGCATTTGTTCTGATGAGTGTTTTCGATGCCTTATCACCAAGAATTAAACCAATTGCATCAATAAGTAAGGACTTACCTGCACCAGTCTCACCTGATATAACGTTAAGTCCTTTGTTTGGTTCAAATATACAATGTGAAATAACAGCAAAGTTTTTGATCTCTAATCTTCTTAGCATTAAAACATCCCTTATAAATCAACACTCGATGAGCTCATCATATCCTTAATAGTTGATACGAGAGCATTGGCTTCATCAATGCCAGTAGTAGCGATGAATACGGTATCATCACCTGCAATAGATCCAACAACATTTATCAAATGCATTGAATCAAGAGCTGAAGCAGCAGCCTGAGCCATACCAGGCAAAGTTCTAACAACAACAAGGTTCATTGCGCTAGAGCAAGACATAAGTGAATTAGCAAATACAGCAAGCAAACGACCTGGCGCGATATCACCTGTTCTATCAAGAACAGCATACTTAGTATTCTGGCCAGGAACAGTAACCTTAATAATTCCCAAATCTTTTATATCTCTTGAACAAGTAGCCTGAGTAACCTGAAAACCGTGCTCACGCATAAGAGTTGTTAACTCTTCCTGTGTAGAAATATCATTCTCTTTGATGAGACGGATAAGCATCTCTTGTCTATCATTTTTTGTGCTCATAGAAACTACCTCTTGCAGAAATCTTACTTCTTACAGTCTCAAAGAAACCAGAATAACCCATATCAATTGTCTTAATTGGTACTTCACAACCAGTAATAACAATTCTGTCATTCTGCGCAATATCAACACCTTCTCTACCATCAGGAGAAATTATAGGAGCGTGCTCGAATTTTTCAAATCTAATCTCGATAACACTATTCTCACTTAGGCAATACTTCGTATTCTGAAGTGTATGTGGGTTAAGCGGAGTTACTAGCATATTCTTCATATGTGGCATAAGAATAGGACCACCAGCAGCAAGAGAATAAGCAGTTGAACCTGTTGGAGTAGAAATAACGATACCATCACCGTAGAAATTCTCTACATACTGATCATCAATCCACAACTGAACCTTAATAATATTAAGATGAACGCCTCTTGTAACGACACAATCATTCAAACAAAGGTACTCTTCCTTTGTATTACCATCAACATCAATGACCTTACATGAAAGCTGAAGACGCTCACAAATCTTATAATCACCATTAACTAGCTTAATAATAGACTCTTCTAATCTATCAATCTCAATATCAGTTAAGAAGCCGATACTACCTTTGTTAATTCCAACAAAAGGTACCTGACAGTGTCTATATTTGGATACAACTGTCAATAGAGTTCCGTCGCCTCCAATAGAAATAATCAAATCACAAGTTGTGAATTCATCGAAAACAACACCATCTCTTCTAACAATCAATTCATTAGCTTCCAAACATGGATCAAAAACAGGCGTTGCATTGTGCTTAATAATAAGTTCAGCACAAAGATTAGCGATTGAATAATCTTTATCTCTTGTATTATTAGAATGTATTCCTAAGCGCATACTAACTCCTTAATGAAAACTAGATATATTAAAACATTTTTTGTCGAGTTTTCATATAGATTAGAGTATCAATTTATTAAATTAAGGAATGATGTAGTTAATGCATCAGCATCAAGCCCTGTAGCCTTAAGTTGTTCATCAATTGTTCCGCAGTGAACATTTGAATCCTTAATTCCAAATGTATGAATTGGAGAATAGAACTTCTTATCAATTAATTCATTTCTAATCATAGAACCAAAACCACCATGGAGAATACCTTCCTCAACAGTGAAAACAATCTTACAATCCTTAATCAAATCGAGCACTTCATCCGTAGGACAAGGCTTAATCTGGCAAATGTTTATGCATTTACCCTTCAGTCCTTTATTAGATAAATTCTGAACAACCTTATCTACTTCTCTCTGAATAGTTCCGCAAGTAATAATCGCATAATCACTACCAATATCACTGATCATACGAGGCTTATGAATATCATGATCAATTTCCATTCTATACTCAGAAGACTTTGAATATCTGATAGAAGCAGGCCCCTTAAGCGTATTAACTGAATAATCAAGGCACAAACCAAAATCTTCATAATCAGTAGGAACAAAACAAGTAAGCTGAGGCATAGCTAACATATATGAAATATCAAATAGTCCATTATGTGTATGACCATCTGCACCAACAAAACCAGCTCTATCAAGACAGAACACAACATGATTATTCATAAAACATACGTCTTCAAGAATCTGATCATATGCTCTCTGCAAAAACGTTGAATAAATAGCAACTACTGGAACTTTGCCTGCTAAAGCCATACCACCAGCTAATGTTACACAATGTTCTTCAGCAATACCACAATCGAAAAATCTATCTTCAAACTTCTTGGCAAAATCATCAAGACCAGTACCAGAAGACATTGCAGCACAAATAGCAACTACATCTTTATTTGCTGAACCAATCTCAACAATTTTCTTAGAGAAATAATCAGTAAAAGACTTGATGACATCTGGTGATTTCTTAGCAACACCAGTACTCAAATCAAAAGGAGATACACCGTGATAATCAGAAGGATTAGATTCAGCATATCTATAGCCCATACCCTTCTTAGTACATACATGTAAAAGAACAGGAGCGTTTACTTTTTTTACTGCATTAAGAGTTTCAATCATTTGTTTTACATCATGACCGTCAATTGGGCCATAGTAAACAAGACCTATATTCTCAAAAATAGTAGGCTTCTTACGATAAAGAACAAATCTAAAGAAGTCCTTGATAGCAAGCATAAATGTAATAATTGGCTTACCGAAAGTAGGCATTTTCTTAGTCAAGAAATTCTCAGTATTATGCTTAGCATCAAGATATTTACTAGACATTCTAATCTTAGACATATGATTAGATAATCCACCAACATTCTTATTGATACTCATCTCATTGTCATTAAGAATAACGATCATTTTCTCCTTGGAATGAGCAAGATCATTCATAGCCTCATATGCAGGACCACCAGTCATTGCACCATCACCAATAATTGCAATAACTGTTTTATCAGACTGATCAATCTTATTAGCTCTAGCATATCCAAGAGCAGCAGAAATAGCAGTAGCACTATGACCAGTATCAAAATGATCATATTCACTCTCTGCTATACGTGGGAATCCAGAAATACCATCTTTAGTTCTTAGGGTATCAAATCTATCATATCGACCAGTAAGAAGCTTATAAGCATATGCCTGATGTCCTACATCAAATACTAACTGGTCCTTCTTATAATCAAAGACACTTAATAAAGCTACAGTGAGTTCAACTACACCAAGATTTGAGGCAAGATGTCCACCATTTTTTGACACAACATCAAGAATCTTGTTACGAAGTTCATCGCACAAGATCAATCTCTCATCATCTGATAATTTAGATAAATCAGCATTATGTATATCACTATTAAGTATCTTATATTCCAAAATATATTTACCTGTCTCTACTTACAACATAGTCAACAATAACCTTTAAATCATCAACATCATAACCCAAAGCTTCGATTTTATTAAGATTATTATTAGCTTCATCTATCACATTGTTCATCATCTCTTGCGCTTTTTCAACACCAAAAAGAGTCACATATGTGGATTTATTGTCTCTAGAGTCTTTTCCTACAGTTTTACCTAACACACTTGAAGTGGAAAACACATCCAAAAGATCATCTTTAATCTGAAAAGCTAATCCAACATTAGAAGCCAAACTCTTCAATGCAACAAACAATTCAGAATTAGTTTTTCCTTCTTTCAAGTATACAGGAGTACATATAGCTGCTTCTAACAAAGCTCCTGTCTTACGCTCATGGAGTTCCTTAAGAAGTTCAGCTGAAATCTGCTTATTCGTTGAACTAACATCAATATCCTGACCACCAATCATTCCACGAATACCAGAACATCTAAACATATTAAAAGCCGCATAAGAATACTCAGGCTTATTCACTACAATCTCGAACAAGAACTCGCCAGCTCTATTTAGCAAACAATCACCAGCAAGTGTAGCAAAATCATCACCAAACATCTTATGACAAGTAGGCTTACCTCTTCTTAAATCGTCATTATCCAAGCATGGCAAATCATCATGGATTAATGAATATGTATGTATCATCTCCAAGCTTCTAGCAAACACCAAAACATCATTCATGTCAGCTCCAATAGCTTTGGCAACAACGTACATAAAGCAAGGTCTTAATCTTTTGCCACCAGATAATAGACTATACATAGCAGCCTTAGCAGTAGTTAAATCAGCATCTTCCTTATCGAAAACAGTCTCCAAAGAAGGATTAAACCAATTCTGTACTTCTTCAATAATCTGATTAACTGTTCTCATCAATCATTATCCTCACCATTATCAGTTACGATAGTAGTACTACCATCTTTGTTAACCTTAGAAATTTTCTGAACAACTTCAATCAATCTCTTCTGGCAAAGATCAGAGAGTTCAACACCTCTTGTATAAAGAGCCAAAGATTCATCCAAAGAAATATTGCCTTCAGACAACTTTGCAACTATGTTTTCAAGTTCAGCAACAGCTTCTTCATAATTAAAATCTTTATCAGCCATTATTCTTCTCCTTTAATACTTACATCATTAACAGTAGCGGTAATTTTCGAATCATTCAATTGAATTACAACTTTATCATTAACTTTTATATCTTTACCACTAGAAACAATATTTCCCTCACTGTCATATGTTATTGAATAACCTCGTCTAATAACATTTAGTGGACTAGTCAAATCAAGTTTGGTCATTATCGAATCTAAAACTTGCTGTTCTGAATTAATCTTAGTATTCATAAGATAAACCAAATTCTTCATTAATCCATCAAGCTTACTAAACTCTAATTTAACTCGATACTCAGGTCCAGATAAAGCTTTGTGATTCTTAAGAGCAAATAATCTATTCTTCTGAGAAGAAACATAATTATAAACAGAATTATCTAATTCATTTCTCAGAGAAGCAATTGTGTACTGAAGATTATCAAACCTTGGAAGAACAACCTCTGCCGCAGCAGTTGGAGTAGGAACTCGCAAATCAGATACATAATCGCAGATAGTAAAATCTGTTTCATGACCAACAGCTGAAATTACAGGGATACGACAAGCAAAAATCCTTCTTGCTAATGCTTCATCATTAAAACAGTACAAATCTTCATAAGATCCACCACCACGAGCAATAATCAAAACATCAATGTTGATATCGGAGGAATTCTCAAAAAAATCAATTCCAGCTATTATCTCTGCTGGCGCAGTCTGACCTTGGACAGAAGACGGATAAATAACTAAATCATAGTAAGGATTTCTTGAATTAAGAGTTGTAATAATATCATGAATTACAGCTCCAGCAATTGAAGTAATCACACCAATTTTCTTTGGAAGAATTGGAATTTGCTTCTTATAATCAGGACTAAACAAGCCTTCAGAATCTAGTTTAGCGTAAAGCTTCTTATACTGTTCTCTTAAATCACCTTTACCTAACTGAGTCATGCTACTACAGTACAACTGGAACTTACCACTTGATCCATATATACCGGCTTTGCATCTAACTACAACCTTGAGTCCATCAGCAGGTTGGAAATCAAGATTACTAGCATAAAAGCCGAACATAACACAACTAATTGTACTTTCACTATCTTTTAGCGAAAAATAACAATGTCCGCTCGGGTACTTCTTAAAACCAGAAATTTCACCCGTAACAGACATATCATGAAGGCAGTTATCTCTATCGCATACTGCCTGAATATAATTTATTAAATCAGTAATACTAGCAAAACTAAACATTAGAGACTCTTTTCAAATGATGACAAAACTCCATTAATATATGTAGAAGAATCATCTGTACCAAACTTCTTAGCTAACTTAACTGCTTCGTTAATAGAAACGCTAGTAGGTATATCAGAACAATTAAGAATCTCATATACAGCAACTTCCAAGATAGCTAAATCAATTTTTGGAAGACGGTTAACAGTCCATTTCTTAAGGAACTTAGAAATAGTCTCATCAAGCTCCTTCTTTGAATTCAATACACCATGAGTTAAAGTATCAAAGTAAGCAATATCCTCTTCAATAGAATCATTAAGTGCAACATAGTTGCTATAATGCTCATCTGTACCAGCATTCTCCTTAAAAGTAGCCTGGTAAATAAAAATCACAGCATGCTCTCTTGTTTCGATTCTGCTCATCTAAACCTCCCTGGTGGAAGAATTCTGTCAAGAATTTTCTTAAGTTTACCGTGTTCACCGAACAATACGGCACCAATTAAGAATCCAACCACTGTAAAAATACAAATAAATAATGTTTTCCAAAAACCAAATATGCATAACAATAAGCCGATAACAAAAAATATGCATCCGCATATTATGCCCGGCTTAGAATTACTTATCTGCTCAATAAACTTGGAAAAAATCTGATCCATATTACTTATCAACCTTAGCAACTACTGGCTCAACCTTAGCAACCTTAACAGTTACAGTTTCTACTGTAATACCAGTATAACGTTCAATATCTTTCTTAACTTTCTCCTGAACCTTTACCATTGATGCTGGAATTTCAACATTAGAGTAAAGAACAGAATTAATAAGAACACGAATTGAATTATTTTTACCCGATGATACACGTACTTTTGCAGACTTGATACCAACCTGAGCTGTCTTAGCAGAGTTTAATGCAATACTCTCAATAGCAGCACCATCAATATCAACAGAACCAATCTCAGTCAATCTAACTCTTGTATTACTAAGTCTAGTAGACAAAATAGATTTAACAATCAAATATGTACATGAACAAATAATCAAAATCAAAACTGCAAAGTATACATATTTAGTAGTCTTATTTGTAACGATTGTTGAGAGTGGAGATAACAAATCAGCAAAAATGCCATCATCAATTAAAGCATACAAGAGCAAAACTGAAATCAAAGCAAGTATCAATGAATTAACAAACATCAAGAAACGAATCAAAGGATTCATCTTTATACCTCCTCAGAATCTGACGCAGCATCGTCAAGAACAACACCACAAACATGTACATCAACAGACTCAACAACAAGTCCTGTAAAACGTTCAACGTCAGCTTTTACTCTTTCCTGAATTGACCAAGCAACTTCTGGAATAATCTTACCATAATAAACAACAGGATAGACAGTTATTGAAACAAGACCGTCGTCATTTTCATAGAAAACAACTTTTACGCCCTTGCCCTCATGTACTACTCCTGCTATTTCTTTCAAATTAACAATTACAGAAGGAGCAAGAGAAGCTACACCATCAATCTGTAATGCAGCCTCTGCAGCGTATTGGGCCACAAAACCTTGTGACATCGAACGATCGCCTTTTATAGTTTCAAGACTAGCATTCTCCCCCATACACTCACCTTCAAAATAGATTATTAATCAATATAAATTATGCACGTGACTGATAGTCACCAGTTCTTGTATCGATGATGATCTTCTCACCCTGCTCGATAAAGAGAGGAACCTTAACAACAGCACCTGTCTCAAGTGTAGCATACTTAGAAGCGTTGTTGTTTGTATCACCCTTAACAGCTGGCTCACACTCTGTAATCTCAAGTGTAACGTTGATTGGAAGCTCAACTGAGAATACTTCACCCTTATATGAAAGGATCTTACAGATCATTTCTTCCTTAAGGAACTTAATGTTATCGCCAATTACAGAACCAGAGATAGGATCCTGCTCGAATGTCTCCTGATCCATGAAGTAATAAAGCTCACCGTCATTGTAAAGATACTGCATATCCTTTCTATCAAGACGAGCCTCTTCAAACTTCTCGTTAGGGTTAAAGCTTCTTTCAACTACTGAACCAGTCTTAACGTTCTTATACTTTGTTCTAACGAAAGCTGAACCCTTACCTGGCTTAACGTGCTGGAATTCAACAACCTGGAAAACCTGGCCATCCATCTCAAAGCACATCTGGTTTCTAAAATCACCTGCTGAAATACTCATAAAAAACTCCTTTACAATATGCGTTTACGCATTATTTCCATTATGATATTTTAATTGAACTTGAAAATTTCTTCAAGTATTTTTTAAAAGCGTGCAAATAATCTGACAATCTTCTCAAATGGTCTCTTTATTTTAACATACCAAACTTCTTTATTTTGATATCTCTCAATGAAGAATGTAGTCATATCGGCAAAATTACCAGCCATAACATCAGTAAAAACCTGATCGCCAATCATTACTGTCTTAGTCCTATCAGCATTAACAAGCTTAAGAGCTCTCTCAATACCAATTGTTCTAGGCTTATGAGCTGATGTTACACAAGGTATATCAAGAATTTTAGCAATATTAGCAGATCTTGCAGACTTTGCATTTGACACCAAACATAAAGTAAAACCTATTGCCTTAAGTTTCTTAATTATCTCAATACTGTAATCATTAGGTTCCCAAGTTCTATCAGGACCAATTGTATTATCATAATCAAGAAACAAACAAGTCTTACCCTGCTTATACAATTCTTCAAAAGGTATATCATCGAACTTTTTGAAGCATTGATCAGGAACCATTGCTTTAAAAATGTTATGCATATAGTCTCCAATTAAATCTTAAACAACTCTTTATAAAGAACTCGAACTGCATATGAAACATAAGCTTCATCTACACCGAACATCATTGAAATCTCAGATGCACCCTGGTTAACAATTCTAAGATTGATACCAGCATTACCAAGAGCAGATGCTGCACGAGCCATGATACCTACTGAATTAGCCATAGCCTGACCAACAATCATTACAATAGCGAGGTCACGAGCAATTGTGATGTTCTGAACATTGAGTTCATTCTTAATTCTGTTAACAACAACTTCCTCTTTCTCAACTGGGAAATTCTTCTTTCTAACAATGATAGTAACAGAATCAATACCTGATGGCATATGCTCAACAGAAATGCCTTCCTCAGCAAGAATTCTGATAAGGTTCATAAGGAAACCAACTTCCTTATTCATAAGATACTTATTGATTGTAATTGTAGCGAAGCCCTTCTCACCAGCAACACCAGTAACAAGTGAATCATAGTGAGTTCTCTTACTAACAATTTTTGTACCCTTTGATGAAGGATTGTTTGTGTTCTTGATATGAACTGGAATACCACGAACAAATACAGGATACAAAGCTTCCTCGTGAAGTACTGAGAAACCAGCATAAGCAAGCTCACGCATCTCATCGTAAGTAATCTCAGTGATTGGGAATGGGTTCTTAATGATTTCTGGGTTAACAGCATAAACATTGTCTACGTCTGTCCAGTTCTCATAAACAGATGCTCCAACAGCAGCTGCGAGGATAGAACCTGTGATATCAGAACCACCTCTAGAGAATGTGATAATCTCGCCTTCCTTTGAATAACCATAGAAACCTGGGAAAATGCAAAGTTCATCGCCCTTACCAAGATTGTTCAAGTTATCATATGATTCACCTAAGATAACAGCCTTACCAAGCTCATTGTGCTTGAGGTAAAGACCACACTCTTTTGGATTACAATACTTAGCCTTGTGACCAATTGAATTCAAATAACAAGCAACTAATCTTGCACAGCAATCTTCACCCATTGCCTTAACTGAATCTAAGTACTTAACAGAATCAGTATAATCAGCGCCTGCAACAGTTCTAAGTGTATTCTCAATCTCTGGAAGAATTGAATTAACATTAAGTGATTCAGCAATATCCTTAAATCTTTCGATTACTGCCATAATCTCCTTCTCAAAAGACTCGCCAGCAATTCTAGCCTTAGCTACTGCAATCAACAAATCAGTAACCTTAATATCTTCACGATTTCTCTTACCAGGAGCAGATACTACTACTACCTTACGATCTTCATCAGCGAAAACGATATCGCATACTTTCTTAATCTGAAATGCATCAGCAAGTGATGAACCACCAAATTTACATACCTTCATAAAAATACTCTCCTATTAAATATATTAGTCAGCTGGTGTCTCTGGAGAAGCTTCTGCTGGAGCTTCTGTCTCAGTAGGTGCAGCTGTTTCTACTGTAGTTTCAGGTGCTTCTGTTGTTGTAGCCTCTGTCTCAGCAACTGTAGTTACTTCAGTGGTTGTAGCCTCTGTCTCAGCAGCAACTGTAGTAGTTGCTTCAGTTGTGGCCTCAGTTGCTGCTGTAGTTGCAGCAGTAGTAGGTGCTGTAGTTGTTTCTGTTACAGCAACTGTTGTATCAGTTGGAGCAGCATCTGTCTCAACTGCTGGCTGTGTATCTTGTGCTACAGTAGTTTCCTCTGTAGGAACAGGTGTAGGATCTGCCTCCATTACAGGAAGTCCATCATTCATAGTTGGATCTTCTTCCTGAAGCTGAACATTAAGTACATAACCTTCAACACCACCAGACAAAATAACATAACTGAATGAATCTGTCATTGATTTTCTAGTAACTGCATCTCCACGATTCAATGTAGCAACAATAGTTGAATCCAATGATTCTTCAGAATATACAGGAACATTATCATTAACAGCATATACTATTCTCTCATCAAGGATAGCATCATTCTGACCAATAGCTTCGTTGAATGAATCCATAAGATGTGCTGCATTAAACACACCAAACATAATGAAATATCCGATTACAGCAAAAACGATGATAATAATAATTGGAATAACAATATTCAAAATCTTTGTCTTCTTTGAAGATTTTTCAACCTTCTCTACTGAATCAACATTTAACTTTCCACTATTAAACATTGTTGTATCTCCTTCTGGTTCATCATCTTCATCTAATTGTTCAACATTTTTTGACGTAATTGGAGTAGATGTGAAATCAGAATAAGTAGACTTTGTATCAGAAGAAACTGGTGCCTTAGCAGTTGGAGTTGGAACCGGAGTAGCAGCAACTTTCTCTTCGTTCGAACCAAATACAGCATCACCAGGCAATAAGAATACAGATTCAATCTTAATGATAATTGCTGTCAAACCAGCCTTAATACCATAATTAAATGAAGCATTTACAAGTTCCTTACACTTAATCTCTGTAGTAGTTGGCTTAACAAGTACTGTATTTCTAATCTGAGCTGGAGCCTTCTTTGAAATACCAACACCCATAATACAAAGCTCATCATTCTCTTTGAGCTTCAAATGAACATTTGTATCAGCAACAACATCACCATCTTGTGGCATCTTACCAAGATACTGTGTAAGTGTCATATTTTCAGGATGTGTAGCCTCCTGCTCTGGAGTAATCGCACCCATCTTAACATAGCGATGAGCAACAGTGTGTTCTTCTGTTAATGAGAAAATTCTTGAATCTCTAATGAGAACAGCTCTAGTATTACCTACGCTGATAATTCTTAATGTATCACCTTCAATTACCAACAAAGTCATTGAAGTCTTAAGCTGAGTTCCTTGATTAGCAACAATGAAATTACATACTTTAACATTTAATACATTAATAACCTGCTTAGCAAAAGAATCAAAATCAAGAACTGAATTCTTCTGTGTTGTAGCTACAAGACGAGATAATTCTTTATTCAATTCAATATTCAAGAAAGCGGCCAAATTATCTGGACCTTGTGTCGAAAACAAAGCGCAAATCTGAATTGGAGAAGTAGATCTAGCTGTTCTTATAAACTCAGAAGCAAACTCTGCCTGCTGTCTATATAAAGTATGAAAGAAAACATTTTCCTGTTGATGATTAGGAACTAAGTTTGTCTCACATATACATGTTGAGATAGTTTTACTCATATATTTTTACCCCCAAATAAACTCATGTAATTTTGGTAATTGCTGATTCATATCAACAATCATCATCCATGGATTATTCTGTACTTGATATAGATTATCTTCTGGAAGACGATATTCCGTAATATTAGACGAACCAGAAACACCATTAGTGGCTACTCTAGCCAAATCAAGAGTTTGCATATTTGTCTCAAACATACCTGCAGAATCCTCAATAAGTGCTAATTGCTGCAATCTATTAAGTTGTGCCACTTTGGCAATAAGAGCCATAGCTATCTCCCTCTGTCTAGAAGTTCTAACAAAGTCTGAATCGAGATATCTAATTCTTGACCAACCAATTGCCTGAACACCACTTAGTGTCTGCATACCACTAGTAGTGATAAATGGCGCAGGATTTGAAACAATGGTATTCATCTCAGTAATAACATAGTTAGCATACTTTACTTCGTCAGGAGATACATCGATATCAACACCACCAACCAAATCAATTACATCAGCAGCAGTACCAAAATCGAGCATAACAAATCGCTGAATATCCAAATCGAAGTTAATATTAATAGTATTAATCATAAGACCAACACCACCATATGCATATGCATGAGTTAATTTATCAAGAGTTGAAGACTGTGTCTCCTTAGTATCACCAATATAAACACCTGTATCTCTCATTAAAGAAATTAACTTAACTGTATTCTCTTTACTATTAATAGATACAATCATCATCGCATCAGAGCGACACTGATAGTCATCAGAACTTCTTGAATCAACTCCGAATACAAGAATATTCTCAACATTCTTATCTTTCTGTTCTACTTCAATGATAGGATGATTAGGATCAATAAATACACGTGTATGACCACCATCAGTCCACGAAGCATCTACATCTCCGCCACTCAAACTATCACCGGCAGTTAACTCTAGCAATTCATAATCTTCAGCTGTTGCTGTAGGAGTTGCAACATACTTAAATCCACCAAGAACCTTAAACAAATATATAGAACAACCGAGTATAATACCTAAGATTGCACAAATAATTCTAATAAAAATCTGCAATCCAGAAGTCTTCTTCTTTGTCTTATTAGCCTTTTTAGACATCAATTTACCTCATACTTTTAAATCAAACTATATTATAACAATTTCATTAAAAAACACAAATTTACGTTTAGAACAAAATATAGTGTTATAATAAATTATCTTTTTAATAAAAGGAGAAAAGTATGAAACTAAAAAGAATCTTTTCATTAGTTCTTTCAGCATCAATGCTCTTCGCTTTTGCAGCATGTTCAAAAGAAACTAATGAAACAACTGTAGCTACTACAACTGCAGCAACTACAACAGCAGCTACAGAAACATCAATTGAAGAAACTGAGACAACAGTTGCTGAAACAGAACCTGTAATAGAAGATATTAACGGATTATATGACCCAACTAACCCACTTGCTGTAAATCCTGTTACAGGTCTCCAAGATATGGATCCTGCTAACATTGGCTACAGAAGTATTGCAATTGTAATCAATAACAAGTACGAAGCTCAGCCACAGCGTGGTGTTAGCCAGGCAGATGCTATTTATGAGTATGAGACAGAAGGCGGTCAGACACGTTTATTAGCTGTTTTCGCTGATATCAACACTGTACCAGAAGTAGGTTCACTTAGAAGTGCTCGTATCCTCTCTACAGACCTTGCAGCTGGTAATAACTCAATCTTTATTCACTATGGACGTAATGCTCGTGTACCTGATCACATTGCTGAGTGGGGCATCGATCATGTAGATGGTAATAACTGTTCTGCTGGACCATACAGTTCTGCTAATGGTGAAGTTAATCTTCCTACAGGCCTCTTCTTCTGGAGAGATTCAGTATGGAAGTCATACAGAGCTTTGGAGCACACAGCTGTTTCTGATGGTAAGTATATTTCAGCTGCTATCGACTATTTCGATATCGAGCGTCAGGGTGAAACACCATTACTCTTCAATTATGTACCAGATAATTCAGCTAACTTAGCAAATGGTGAAAATTGTACTTCACTTAACGTTTGGTTCTCACAGACAAATGATGATGCATTATTCACATATGACGAAGCTTCTAAGCTCTACCTTAAGTCACAGTACGGTGGAATGGCTCAGATTGACGAAACAACTGGCGAGCAGATTGCAGTAACAAATGTTATTGTATGTTTTGCAGAAATTCACGGTCACGGCGATGGAACAATCGATGCTTATCTTGAGAATGGTGGTACTGGTTACTACGCTTCTAATGGTAAGATTATTCCAATCTTCTGGTCAAAGAACACACCAACTGATCTTATCGTTCTCACAGATATTGATGGTAACGAAATTGAAGTTAATCGTGGTAAGTCATACATCTGTATTGTTGACAACGATTACATCGGCAACACAACTTACAATTAATTGTAGATTGTAAATTAGACAACAAAAGTAAAGCCTCTGAAGTAACTTCAGAGGCTTTTTATTGTTTATAATCATTACTCAAATTAGTATTCAATTTCTTCCTGTTTCAAAAGTTTTAACTTAATAACAAATGAAATTCTGACAATCAGAAGAATTGAACATATTGATCCAGCTGCAATACAAACATCAAGTACTAATGGATTTCTTCCTTCGATAAAGAATTGGAAGTATTCTACAAGAATAGCAGTTAATACTGATAACCAAAAAGAATACATAATAAACAACTCATTATCATGTTTGATTGTTTTCTGCTTAGAAGAAGCATATGAGTATTTATCTGAAATTCCGTTTGTATAATTCATACCTAGATAAATCGTAAATGCTAAAAAACCAAATTCAATGATAATCGCAATCTTACGAACTAAAACTTCAGATATATCATACTCAATTATCTGCCTTACTATCTGAACAACATAATCACTTCTTTCGTGTGACTCGATGCCATTCTCAGCAGCTAACATAAAAATAATAAACACCCAAACTGCAACAATAATCCAAATGAATATTGAAGCTATGAGAAATAATACATTTATCTTCTTATCTTTTTTTGTCATATAGGTCCCTCAATACGACAATTATATCTCATTTGAAAAAATCATAAATACTTATTTTGATTTTTTAATGCTCGATCGATATCTCGCTTAGCTTGTTTTTCAGCAATTGAATCACGCTTATCATAATTCTTTTTACCTTTAGCAAGACCTATTTCAATCTTAACTTTACTATCAGAAAAGTAAGCTTTAGTTGGAACCAAAGTATAACCTTCCTGCTTAATCTTAGAATAAAGCTTAACAATTTCAATCTTATGCATAAGAAGTTTACGTGTACGCATTGGATCAAGATTAAATCGATTTCCCTGCTCATAATGACTGATATTCACTCCCACAAGGAAAATCTCTCCATCCTTGATAGTGCAATAACTATCTTTAAGATTAATCTTTCCTAATCTTATACTCTTAACTTCTGTACCTGATAAAACAATACCGCATTCATAGCGTTCTTCAATGAAATAATCATGGAAAGCCTTGCGGTTTTCAGCAATAACCTTAATACCTTTTTGTATAGCCATAATATTATAAAGACAAAGATGGGACAGCATTCAAATCCAATCCGTGTCTAACTCCTCTAACATATTCATAATATCCTGCACATGCAATCATAGCGGCATTATCTGTGCACAATTTTAAATCAGGATAATACACTTTAAACTTGTTTTTAGCCGCTTCTTCATCGATCAAAGCTCGCAAAAATGAGTTTGCGCTGACACCACCAGCTAAGCAAACAGTCTTAATTCCAGTATTCTTTACTGCTTTAATCGTATTTCTTACTAATTCATTAGCAATATGATGTTGATAAGATGCCGCAAAATCAGCAATATTAATCTCTATACCACGCATTTTCATTTCATTCAACTGGTTTAATGCAGATGTCTTAATTCCACTGAATGAGAAATCTAATGAATCTTTCATATGTGTTGATGAAAACTTATATGCATCAACATTACCATTACGTCCAGCTTTATCCATCTTAGGACCACCTGGATATCCAAGACCAATAACTCTTGCAATCTTATCGATTGCTTCACCTGCTGCATCATCTCTTGTACAACCAAGAATAGTCATAGATGAATAATCATCAACACGTACAATCTCACTATGTCCTCCGCTTACTGATAAACAAAGGAATGGTGGTTCCAAATTTGGATGACATAAATAATTAGCAGCTATATGTCCATGCATATGATTAACGCCAACCAAAGGTTTATTAGCTGAATATGCTAATCCTTTTGCAGCAGACAAACCTACTAACAAAGCACCAACAAGACCAGGACCATATGTAACTGCAATTGCATCAATATCATCAAGCGAAACATTAGCAACTGAAAGAGCTTCCTTAATAGTAGGATAAACAGCGTCAACATGCATTCTTGAAGCTAATTCAGGAACTACTCCACCATACTTCTCATGAAAATCAGCCTGAGAAGCAATCACATTACTTAACATAACGCGTCCGTTTTTAACAACTGAACAAGCAGTCTCATCACATGATGATTCAATACCAAGAATTAATACATCTTTATCTGCCATCTAAACACACTTTCAATTAACCAAAATACACATGTAAAAATGATAATATACCATTACTATAAGTATAAGTATCAGTACTAAATGCTTCAAGATAACCAGCACCAGGTATAAAAACTGAACTTGTTATCTTTTCATTAAGTCTATTTCTCTCATCGAGAAGCTGATCTATCTTCTCTACTCCGATGAAAACATCATGTCCACCATATATAACACAAACTGGTATAGGCATTCGTGAAATCTCTGCTGCTAAATTATAAGACTCATCTTCACCAGAAGAAATTCTGATTGCATAAGGAACAAAATTCTGAGTAATTGAACCCATAAACTCTTTCTGAGCAACTATCGGCTTAATATAATCATCACTATTCTTCGCTGGAGAATCAAAGATCATTCCTTTGATATAACCTCTGTCGAAACCAAGATGTCTATACTTAGCATCTACTTTATCAAGTTCATTCTCTGATAAATTCGAATCAGGTAATTTAGAATACGCCATACAACAAGCAGTACAACCCGAACCAACACCATATAGAATTACATCAGTTGTAACTGATATCATCTTAACCTGTGCTATAGCTCCAATAACATCTTGCCATTCAAGATATCCATATCCAGAGATATCACCTTCCGATTCACCTGAGTTTCTTAAATCGAACAAGAAAACATTGTAGTTGTTATCGAGCCACATCTCGATCATATCAATCATATCTACACCGAACTGCAAACGATTAGCTCCAGTATTATGAACGACAATAATCGTACTTATCGGATTGTCACATTTAAACAACCAACCAGATAGATTAGTCTGACCATCAAATGATTCGAACGAACAGGTAGAATATGAAGGTAAAACATTTGAAGGCACATTTGAAATACTGTCACTCTCAACATTCATAAGTTTATTAGAAGAATAAACCGTTAATACAATAAATAGAACAAGCGCAACAGCAATAATACTAAGGAATAGTGCCACTCGTACAATCAATTTACTTAAAGAAAGCGAACTTCCCTTTCTTTTATAAATACCATCATTCATACAAAAAATTACAACCAATCTTTCTTTTTCATAATAATAAAAGAAATCAGCATACTAATTAAGCACACAATTGTGAGAATAATGAATGGAAGAGGATGACTAGCAAAATCCGGATCCCATGGGAACGCAATATTCTGACCAAAGAAACTTGTGAACAAGTTTGGAACAGTCAAAACGATAGTTGCAGCAGCCAAAACTTTCATAATTACGTTCATATTGTTATTGATAATTGAAGCATACGCATCCATAGTACCATTTACAATAGAAGCATAAATATCAGCCATCTCATGAGCCTGCTTATACTCGATAATGACATCTTCAAGTAGATCAGCATCATCTTCGTACTGCTTAACCAATCTTCCTCTCATCAACTTCTCAAGTACAGCTTCATTAGACTTCAAAGATGTAGAGAAGTAAATCAAAGACTTACCCCACTCAAGCATCTTATAAAGATCGCTATTACTAATTGATTTAGCCAACCCCTTTTCAGCTTCATCAAGGCTCTTATCCATAAAACGGAGCAAGCGCAAATAGTCTTTTGCAACTGCAAAAAGAATCTGAATAGTGAATCTTGTTCTAAAAGGAATAATACAATCCTTTACTCTATTATCAATGAACTGATCAAGAATAGGTACTTTACGAAGAGAAACAGTAATGATGTGTTTCTTAGAAATAATAATACCCAAAGGTGCAGTCTCATACTTAACAACATTATTCTCATGACGAGGATATGGAATATCTACAATCACAAGTACATCACCAGTGTCGTCGTCATTATCAATACGAGGTCTCTCCTCTTCATCCAAAGGATAACGAAGAAACTCTTGAGGAATATTAAGTGTCTTCTCTACACGTAAGATTTCTTCTTCAGTAGGAGCATAAAGATTAATCCAAGTATCTGCTTCGATCTCATCAATCTCCTTTATATGACTCAAGTATCTTGAGGGAGTTTGGATTATGTCCTCAGACTTATAGATTTCAAGCATAATCTCTACCTCCTTGTAAAAAAATAACATGATGTCACACTACAACACCATGTTATTTTAACACTCAAAAACAAATATATCTACTTGTAATCAAATCTCTACAGATACAGTAATTGTATTAAAACCTAAGTCATTTATACGACTTACAAAATCCTCATCATAAGTAAACTTTGACTCACCATAGATAACACTAGAGCAGTCATTTGGTCTTGAAATAACAATACATTCCTTGTCACTATCACCCTTCAATCTGTAAGTAACTGGATCATAACAAGATCTACAACCATCTTTGTGAGCACCAATTGAGCAGAAATGGCTCTGCATCCAAGGAATTAATCCCTCAGAATGAACAAGTATCTCAAAATCATCTGAAACCTTGTTAATAGACTTACCAAGCATAGATATTAATTCATCTGGTGACAATTCGTAAGACATATACGCACCATCACAACCATTGGCTACAGCTTCCAAAGACTTAGTGTTATAAATGTTTGAACCAGCTGACAAGAAATGCTTCAATGAATACTTCTCGTAAATATCACTATTAGTGAAAGACTTTGAATCAATAACTGCATAGAATTTATCGCCAATAAGTGATGAGATTTTCTCGAAAACACCATCAACAGTCTCTTCTAGTCTGTCATGATAGAAATCAGGCATAACTACTACCAATTTAGCATCAACTGAATTAATGAATTCGCAAATCTTATTAGCAAATCCATTTACAGACAAATCATAGAAACTAAATCCGTACATATCAGAAGAACGATCTAAATCGTCGCCAATACGCTTATAAGATGGAAAAATGTGTAATGTACTGTTACATCCTTCCTCTTCAGATGAAAGCATTTCAACATCGTCATCGCCAAACATATCAAAAGAATTAGTCATCACATTTCTTTCGTATGAATAATCAATCTCAGAAGATAAAGCATCAAATAAGCCTCGTCTCAACTCATTAATCTGACTAATTCTGCACTTAATTGGTTCATCAGAACAAAAGTAAATCTCATCAACTACAAAAGGAGTATCACCTGTTTTTCTGAGCTGAGCAGAAATTCTATCATGATCTAATGCTGAACCTTCAAAATCTGTAGGCAAATCAATATCGAAATATGCAGAAGTCTCAATATTTATACCACTATTAACACGAGCATCAATAGTAAGCAAATCATCCTTAACATCGATAGAAAGATTAACGTGAGTCTTTCTTAATTCATCTCTTGTAATTGAATAATCATGACTCATTAAATACACTTGTGCCTTTGATTCAGGGAGTTTCTCAATCATTTCAGGATGAAGACCCTTAACTGATAATGATTTAGGTGCTTCATGAACTTTACCAATTGGGAATGAACAAAGTTCAAGACTACCAAGTCTAATAGAAAGATAATCTCCCTTTGTAGGCAATGGTAAATCCTCAGAATATGTAAATGTAATAGTTCCCTTCTTAGGATCTCTAGATGTAAGATTTCCAAGCTTTAAACCAAACTTACCAACATAATCACCAGACAAGAAATTAGGGTCCTTCTTACCAGACATAAACTGTGAAGTAAAACTACCACCTCTGTTAAAAGAAACAAGCAAATCATTATATACGCTATCTTCTAATTCCTTAGTAAGTGTTCCCTCATAATAAGCATCAACAAGCTTGCGATACGCTCTAGTAGCAGAAGCTACATAGTTTGCATCACGCATTCTACCTTCAATCTTAATTGATGAAACACCAGCTTCAATAATGCTAGACAAAAATGGAATTAAACAACGATCCTTAGGAGAAATCAAATGACCTTCCTTAATCTTTGTCTTCTCAGCATAAAGCTCATACTCTTGTCTACAAGGCTGAGCACAAAGTCCTCTGTTACCACTTCTTGAACCACTCTTATTCATACTACTAAACAAGCAAAGACCAGAGCATGATACACAAACTGCACCATGAACAAATACCTCAGTCTCAACATTTAAGTTCTTAGCAATACGAGTACGCTTAGAAATCTCAGACAATGAAAGTTCTCGTGGAAGTACAATTCTCTTAAAACCCATATTAGCCAAAGATGAAATCTCATCAGCAGAAAACACATTCATTTGTGTACTACAAATCAATGGAATCTCAGGATTATCTTCAAGAATTTTTGAAGCTAAACCAATATCTTGAATGATAATGCCATCAACACCAGCTGAATATGCTTCAACAGCTGTTGATACAGCATCATCGAACTCAAAATCGTTAACAATAGTATTAAGAGTTAAATATACTTTTGAACTTCTAAGATGAGCATATTTACAACCTTCAATTAGAGTATCGATTGTAAAATTCTCTGCATTCATTCGCGCATTATAAGCGCCGATACCTAAATAAACAGCATCGGCACCACAATCAACAGCAACCTTAAGTGTCTCAAGAGACCCTGCTGGTGCCATAATCTCAATTTTATTCATTTTTATCCTGATTACCTTTCGCTTCAGCTAGTTTTTCCATTGGAGTTGGTTCAACTGGAATAGCTGATTTGTTAATAAAATCCTGCTGCTGATAATACATAAGTTCTGTCTTAAGATTACTAATCTCTGTTTTCAAAGACAAAATCTCATCACTAGCATCAATAAGTGCAAGAATAGCAGCTTTAGAGTTAGTGAGACCTGGATTAGTAGACTTAGCTTCTTCTAATAATGCATTAGCGATATTAGCAATCTTATTGATTCGTTTAACAGACATTTCTTCAGAAGTACCAAGAAGATATCTTGTTCCACCAATAACTACAGGAACCCTAACAGGTTTCTCTTCAACCACTGGATTCTCTCTAGCTTTAATCTTCTGCTCAAGTGTAGGAGCTGGAACAGGAGCAGTAACAGCTTTAACCATTCCCTTATAACGCTGCTCATATGTAGCCATAGGAGGAACAGCCTGCTGTTCACTAGATTGTTTTTTAGACATCTTAGAGTCAGAATACTGACCTAAAATACTTTTTGAAGAACTCATAACATTACTTCCTTAAATAAGAATTAACGACCAAAATTCTGAACAGCAAAGTAATAGTAAGGTCCTGCATATGGATTGCCACTATCAGCAACAAATACAGATATAGAAACAGTCTTATATGAAGAATCCAACATATTTGAATTGTGTCCAGGTGAATTTTTCCACTCGTCAAAGAAACCTTGAGCTGTAGAATAAGATGCCTTAGCAATATTCTCACCACGCATCATATTACCATTAGGAACTGTATTAAACAAATGTCCATTTGGACGATAGTGGTCCCAAGTATAAACGATCTCTGTTGCACGAACATTAGTACCAACAACCATAGTTCCATTCCATTCAAGAGGTGCAACACCATTAGCCTGTCTATAGTTATTGAGGAGAATAAAAATATCGTAAGCCATCTGTGTATCGTAATAACCAGTAATAATCACATCACCTGATGTCGTATTAATTGAATATGACTTAACAGACTTATCAACACCTGTAGATGGAACACTAGTTGGTGCAGGTGTAGCCTTAACAGGTTCAGGCTTATTGTACTGAGCGTTAGAAGAAGGCATTACAGGAATAATACCCATTGCTGCACACTTAGAAGCAAACTCAGTAGAATTACAGAAACCATTGTAAACTTCAAGTAAAGACTTACCACTTCTAATCTGATTAGCCCAATATGTTAAACCACTTGAATCAGGAGTTCTTCCAAGGAATACCTTATAGAAAATCTTTACATTATCCTCAGGTGAATTATTCTTGTAGATACGTTCAAACTCAGAACTAAAGAAAAATCCCTTAGCAACATCCTGAGCAGACTTACGCATATATGTTAATTCATTAGCCCAATAAGACATACCACCAACATCAGCTGATCTACCTAGTACATCTGTATATAGAGACTTAACAAAATTAGTAACACTTGTAGATGGGGCCTTAGAAGCAGTAGGAACCGTTGTAGTACCTGAAACTACGCCATAATTCAAGCATGTATTAGCCCATTCTGTTGAACTAATAAAACCTTCAAGAACATATCTCTTACTCTTTCCAGCTTTGAGCTGATTAAGCCAATATGTCTTACCTGAAGCATCAGGAGCTCTGTTAAAGAATACTTTATACAATACAGTTACATATTCCTCATCAGAATAATTAAGGTTATAGAATTCATCACATGTAAAGAAATAACGAGCAACGTTAGAAGCATTCATCTGTCCAGATGAAAGTTTTGCCTTCCAATAGTTAATACCCTGAGTATCATAATCTCTCTGCATTACGAGATTATAAAGTCTCATAAGGAAACCATCTATTGTTGTAGGATAAACTACTGATGAATAATCTTTTCCCATTACCTCGATTAATACATCATCAGCCTCATAATTAATGAAATTCTTTTCAGCAGCAACAGCAGGAAAAGCAATTGAAGATATAACGGACAACGATAAAACAACAGATAAAAATTTTCTATAAAGTTTCATAACAACCCACCCACGCCTGTAATTTTATACATTATAACAAAAGAAGACGGTATAACTCAATAAAATTTTGTGCACTTAAATCTTCAGCTCTCACTTTTGAACTTAATCCAAGCTTATCAATTGCACTCAAAATTGGCATGTTAGGAGATACAATTTTAAAATAAGAACCTAAACAATTATAAAGTGTCTTACGTCTCATTGAGAAACAGGCTTCAACAAATCGAGCGAACTCAAGTGTAATCTCAAAATTCTCATCTTCATTTAAAAATATCTTCTTAGTCAATGTAATAACAGCAGACATCGTATGAGGCATTGGATAGAAACAATCAGGAGATACCGAGAACTCCTTATTCACAGTTCCATACACTTCACACAAAACAGCAAGTGGACCGTACTGCTTAGTCTTTGGTTTTGCAATAATACGATCAATTGCATCTTGCTCAACCATAAAAGTCATCTTCTCTGCACTATTACACTCAATAAGAAGTTTCTTAATAATTGGAGTCATCACGTAATAAGGAATGTTACTAACTACAAAATCAAAATCATAGAGACCAACATAGTCTTCTCTCTTCATCTTTGTAAAGTCAGCGCATTCAATAAATGCATGTAAACCAATAAAAGAATCATTCTCAAGAAATTCAGCTAATCCTCTGTCAATCTCAACAGCAGTGTACTGCATATCACCATTACTTCTAGAGAGAATAGCTTCTGTTAAAGCACCAATACCAGGCCCAATTTCCAACACTCTGGAATCAGGCCTGATATCAGATACATCAACAATTCGATTAGTAATATTATCGTTGCACAAGAAATTCTGGCCAAATTTACTTTGAGCCTGCAAATCATTTGATTTAAGAATTTCTAGTACACGATCTTTATTCATATAACCTCTAATTACAAGAAGTAAGCAATACCAGATTCAAAGATCTTCTGATCCTTTGAACCAGGAATATTCTTACACAAATCTGGATCAAAACGCTCACTGTGAGCCATCTTACCGAATACACGTCCGTCTGGTGAAAGAATACCTTCAATAGCACATACAGAACCATTAGGGTTAAATGCTGTAGCGTTAGAAAGGTTACCCTTATCATCAACGTAGCATGTAGCAACCTGACCATTAGCAATAAGCTTAGCAACAAGCTCATCAGAAGCTACAAAACGACCTTCACCGTGTGAAACAGGTACATTATATACTTCACCAGTCTTAACCATTGAGAGCCATGGGCTATTGTTAGACATAATCTTTGTCTTAGCATAAACATTCTGATGGCGACCAATGTTATTAAATGTAAGAGTTGGGCTCTCAGTTGTAAGTTCCTTAATGTCACCGTATGGTACGAGGCCAAGCTTAATGAGTGACTGGAAACCATTACAGATACCGAGCATCAAACCATCTCTATTGAAAAGCAAATCTCTTACTGCTTCTGTTACATACTGATTTCTGAATGCAGCAGCAAAGAACTTACCAGATCCTTCTGGCTCATCACCAGCTGAGAAACCACCTGGGAGCATAATGATATTGCTTTCATTGATTTTCTTAGCAAGTGTCTGGAGTGACTCAGTAATGTCATTCTGATTCTTGTTTCTGATAACAAGAATATCAGCTTCACCACCAGCTCTCTCAAAAGCACGAGCTGAATCAATCTCACAGTTAGTACCTGGCATTACAGGAATAATTACACGTGGCTTAGCACCCTTAAGAACTGAAGGAGCAGCCTTAAATGTCTTATCTGTTGTAAATTCCTTAACTTCAACAGGCATTGTTCCATCATTAGATACTGTTGGGAAGATTGGCTCAAGCTTTGATTCATATGCATTAAGAGCATCTTCAACAGAGATTGAAGCATCCTTATAAGTAATAACACCTGTATCGTTAGTCTTACCTAAGAACTTACCGCCTACCATCTCTACCTTGTCAATTGCATTTGAATCATTATCAATAGCGAGGATAATAGTACCAAGAGCCTTATTGAAGAGGAAATCTTCAGTAAGATTTGCATCGAACTCGAAACCTAACTTATTACCAACAAGCATCTCAGCTGTTCTTGCAGCGATACCAGATGACTTAACAACAGCAGCATTCTTAAGAAGTCCACGTGAAGTAAGTTCCTTAACAGCCTTAATAACTCTAAGTGCGTGGTCTTTCTTATAGAAACCGACATCATTACGAGCAATCTTTACAACATAAAGTCTCTGTGCTGTACCTGTAAGAGTAGCAGTAATGAGCTTATCTGTTGTATTCATACCAACAGCGAAAGATACAAGTGTTGGTGGTACATGAATATCGTTAAATGTACCAGACATAGAGTCCTTACCACCAATAGCAGCAGTACCGAAATCAAGCTGTGCCTTATATGCACCAAGGAGTGCCTGAAGTGGCTTACCCCAAGCTTCCTTTGAACTCATTCTCTCAAAGTACTCCTGGAATGTAAGTCTTGCAGTAAGTGGATCAACACCCATACAAAGAAGCTTCAACAAGCTCTCAACAACTGCGTGGTAAGAACCACAATATGGGTTCCATTCTGTGAAGTATGGATCAAAACCATATGTCATAACTGAACATGACTTAGTAGTACCCTTATCAAGTGGGATCTTACAAGCCATACCTTCTTCTGGAGATGTCTGATACTCACCACCATATGGCATAATTGCTGAACCTGCACCGATTGTAGAGTCAAATCTCTGGATAAGACCCTTTCTTGAACAACCAGCAAGTGAATTAAGTGCACCCTTAAGAGAAGCAGCAAAATCACCTTCAACATATGAATCATTCTTTGAATCAAGGTAAGAAGCATCTGTAGCAGGCTTTGTAACAAGAACATCAGCAAACTGTGAAGCACCGTTTGTATCAATGAAGCTTCTTGGAAGATCAACGATTGTCTTACCATTCCAAACCATCTTCATAATTGGAGCCTCAGTAACCTCTGCAACAACGATTGCCTCGAGGTTCTCCATATCAGCATATGATAGGAATTCTTCCTTATCTTCCTTGTGAATTACACAAGCCATACGCTCCTGTGACTCAGAGATAGCAATCTCTGTACCATCAAGACCTTCGTACTTCTTAGGTACCAAATCAAGGTTAATCTCAAGACCATCAGCGAGCTCACCAATAGCAACTGAAACACCACCAGCACCAAAGTCATTACATCTAACAATAAGCTTTGTAACCTTAGGGTTTCTGAAAAGTCTCTGAATCTTTCTCTCTGTAGGAGGATTACCCTTCTGTACCTCAGCACCACATGTAAGTACTGACTTTTCATCATGAGCCTTAGATGAACCAGTAGCACCACCGATACCATCACGACCAGTACGACCACCAAGGAGAACAACAATATCACCTGGAATTGGTCTCTCACGTACAATATTCTCAGCTGGAGCAGCACCAACAACAGCACCAATCTCCATTCTCTTAGCTACATAACCTGGATGATAAATCTCATCAACCTGACCTGTTGCAAGACCAATCTGGTTACCATATGAGCTATAACCAGCAGCTGCTGTACGAACAATCTTCTTCTGTGAGAGCTTACCCTTAAGTGTCATTGATACTGGAACTGTAGGATCACCAGCACCTGTAACACGCATAGCCTGATACACATATGAACGACCTGAAAGTGGATCACGAATAGCTCCACCAAGACATGTAGCAGCACCACCAAATGGCTCAATCTCTGTTGGGTGATTATGTGTCTCGTTCTTGAACATGAAGATATAATCTTTCTCTTCACCGTCAACATCAATCTTAATCTTAATTGAACAAGCATTAATCTCTTCTGACTCATCAAGATCAGCAAGCTTGCCATCTTTCTTAAGCTTCTTCATTGCGAGAGTAGCCAAATCCATGAGGCAAACTGGCTTCTTAGAAATTCTCTCACCATAAATTGTCTCACGACTATCAAGATAATCCTTATATGTAGTCTTAATCTCTTCTGTAAGTGCATCATCACCAGCGAACTCAATACTCTCGAGCTGTGTCAAGAAAGTTGTATGACGACAGTGGTCTGACCAATATGTATCGAGAACACGAATTTCTGTAACTGTTGGGTTACGCTTCTGCTCCTTAAAGAAGTCCTGAGTGAACTTAACATCTGCTGTGCTCATAGCAAGACCCATATCAGATCTAAGTGTAGCAAGCTCATCATCAGACATTGTGATGAAATTCTCAATTGTAGCAACTTCTGTAGGAATATCGTATACATCCTTCAAAGTGTCTGGCTTAACATCTGAAGCCTTACGAGATTCAACTGGGTTAATGAGATACTTTGCAATCTCCTCTTTCTGCTCTTCAGTAACAGAACCATAGAAAGCAATAACCTTAGCTGTCTTAACAAGAGGTCTTTCCTTCTGTGTAAGGAACTGAACACACTGAGCAGCTGAATCAGCTCTCTGATCATACTGACCAGGCAAAGCCTCAATACCAAGAACATAGCAAGCATCTGCTACGTCAATTATCTCATCATATACATTATCTACAGGTGGTTCAGAAAAAACTACCTTCTTAGCCTCTTCATACTCTTCGTCAGTGATACCAGAAACGTCGTATCTGTTGAATACTCTTACTGATTCGAGAGTGGAAATACCTAAGTCAGACTTTACATCCTTAAGAATTCCCTTTGCCTCAACAGCGAATGGTAACTTTTTCTCAGAGAAAATTCTGCGAACCTCTTGTGCCATTATTATGTCCTCCAAACAAATGTTATTTCACATCAATAAATCTAATATACCAAAGTGTTTTTAATATAAAAATACTTAACTAATTGAATCAGCTAAAATCTTAGAATTATATTCCAAGAATCTCTTCAAGCCTTCAGAATCGAGTGAACCATGAGCGAGCTTAGCCTGATCAAAAATATGCTGAGCAAGTCTATTAGCATCCTCGTCCTTAGTTCCCATCTCTTTCATAGCTGTAAGCTTAGAGATAAGTGGGCTATCTGTATTAACAACCAAATCAACCTTAATAGGGAACATTGTATCCAAATTCTTATATGGATCATCTTCCTTACCAGTTCTCATTTTCTCAAACTGAGCTCTCATCTCAGCCATACGACGTGCTTCTTCTGTCTCTCTAATGAAAGCTGGCATTGAGTCAGCACCAAGACCCATAGCAGATACATCAATCTGTGTACCAGTAAGTGCAGCTGCGAACAAATCAGCAAGCTTTGTCTTAAGTGTCTCATCACCTTCTGTACCAGACAATTCACTATCTACACGCTTGAACTTAATGTTCTGATTTTTGTACTCCAAGAATGAGATAAAATTGTTATCAATCTCTTCATCGAGAATTACAACCTCATATCCATCCTTCTCAGCCATTGCAATATATGCAGCCTGAGCAGTTGAATCTGTTGTATATCTAATTGTGTCCTTACCATCAGTAAGCTCACTAATTGTCTTAAATCCACCATTGTTCAACTTGAATAGACAAATATCTTTTGTCTTATCGTAGAACTTCTCTTCCTTAAGCATTCCGTACTTAACGAATACAGAAATGTCAGACCAATACTTTTCAAATGACTCTCTTTCCTTCTTGAAAACATCATTCAACTTATCTGATACTTTCTTAATAATGTGAGAAGAAAGCTTCTTTACATATTCATCCTGCTGAAGAGCTGATCTTGAAACATTAAGTGGAAGATCAGAACAATCAAGACAACCCTTGAGTAGGAATAAGAAATCTGGAATTACTTCTTCAATATTATCTGCAACGAATACCTGATGGTTATAAATCTTTATTCTTCCCTCAAGTGACTGATATACATTATCTGTCTTAGGGAAATACAAAATACCCTGAAGTGTAAATGGATAATCCATATTGAGATGAATCCAGAAAAGCGGATCTCTCATATCTGGGAATACATCATGATAGAAAGTAACATAATCCTCATCTGAACACTCAGATGGCTTCTTAGCCCAAAGAGGTGTAGTATTGTTCATTGGCTTCAAACTATTATCTGGAGCAATGTATTCCTCACCCTTCTCCTCTTTCTCTTTGCGCTTCTTCTCTTCCTCTTCCTTGTTCTTTTCTTCCTGAACTGTATCAATATAGAAAAGTTCTACAGGCATGAAAGAGCAATACTTATTAAGTACTGAGCGTATCTTAGATGAATCGAAAATAGCCTGTGCTTCTTCAGACAATTTGAGAGTTATGATTGTACCTCTACCTTCCTTAGAAGATTCAGAAATCTCATAATCCATACCATCTTCAGACTTCCAGCAAACTGCAGCCTCATCAGCTACATAAGACTTAGTCTCAATTGTAACCTCATCAGCAACCATAAATGCTGAATAGAAACCAAGACCAAAATGACCGATAATACCAGCCTTATCTGTTGACTGCTCCTGATACTTAGTTACAAAATCCATAGCACCAGAGAAAGCAATCTGATTGATATACTTATCAATCTCTTCAGCAGACATACCAATACCGTTATCTTCAAAAGACAATGTCTTAGCATTGTCATCATAAACAACATTGATAAAATACTTTTCATCTTCTGCTGCTGTTGTCTGACCAAGCTCAACTAATCTTTTAAACTTTGATACAGCATCGCTACAGTTAGAAACTAACTCTCTTACAAAAATATCCTGATCAGAATAAAGCCACTGACGAATAATAGGAAATATATTTTCAGTAGTAACTGATACTTTTCCTGATTTAATAGCCATATACTAGCCTCCTCAAATTAAATAATCTTATGTGATGAATAATAATCTTCAACGTTCTGTCTATACATATCCTGAATTCTAATCAAGCACTCATTAGTAACAGACGCAAATTCAATATCGTTAACAGAAGAAATAGGAAGAATATCAAATGGTGTACTAGATACAAACAAAGCAACATCATGCTCAGAAGAACTAAGCTCGTCTAATGAGAAAGTACCAACCTTCAATTCAAGGCCAGCACGCATAAGTGCTTCGAGTACATACTTTCTAGTGATACCAATAAGGATAACATCATCGGCAGGTGTGTAAACAACACCATCAACAATAGCGAAAAAGTTGGATTTTGATCCTTCTGTTAATTTGCCTTCGTTGTTTTCGAGCAATACCTCGTATGGCATTCCAAAAGGAGTTTCAAGAGCGAACTTCTCAGCAACAGCCTTCTTATAATCTCCTCTGAAAACCTTAATGTTAGGATCAAGTCTCTCCCACTTCAAAATGTTAGTAGCAATTCCCTTTGCGAAAACTTCTTTAGAAGGGATATTTGCCTCACAAATGTGATAAATCAAGTGAGTTTTTGTAAGAATAATTCTCATGTTTCCGTTGTACTCACCAAGATTTAAGCCATTCAAATAATCAACCAACGTACGCTTTATATAATCCAAATCTACATCAAAAGCTTCAACGCCCTGAACTGACTTATTAAGTCTAGTAAGATGATCTTCAAGAAATAACAATACACCTCTGTAAATACGAACTGTCTCGTAATATGTCATCTCATCAGTTGGCTCAAAATATATCTTAACTTCATCTGAATTGCGATCCATAAGATTACCATCAACCCAGAAAGTATTGAACAATGGACTCTCAATTAGAGGATATGCCATACTAATCTCCTTAAACAAAATAATACAGACTAAATTTTATACTTTAATTGAAATAAATCAAATAAAGCCTTGCATAAAATCTTGCACAAAAAATGTGTTTTAAACGGTTAATATTCGATTTTTAGTATAAAAATAAAAGTGCCTCTAAATCGTCTCATTGACAAATGCAAGAATATTCACTAGAATGCATAAATATTCACATAGATTAAATGTGAAACTTAATAAAATCCAGTCATATCAATGTAGTTTTAGGTGGTTATATGTTTACTATTCGCAAAATGACAATCGATGATTATGAGGAAGTCTATTCATTATGGATGTCCTGCAAAGGGATGGGGCTTAATGATATTGACGACTCTAAGGCTGGAATTTATAAGTATCTTTCACGTAATCCTGATACTTGTTTTGTCGCTACTTGTGATAGAATAATTGTCGGAGTAATTCTCAGCGGACACGACGGTCGAAGAGGTTTTATTCATCATACTGCAGTTAATCCTAACTACCGTAAGATGGGCATCGCTACTTCACTTGTTGATAGCGCTTTGAATGCATTGAAAGAGCAAGGAATTAATAAAGTTGCACTTGTTGTTTTCGAGAGAAACCAGACAGGCAACGATTTCTGGGAGAAGCAAGGATTTACTTCGCGTGATGACCTTGTATACAGAAACAAAGCTCTTGTTGAACTTCAAAGAATTGATACTTAATACGTACACATAAGGAGATTTAAAATGGCTAAGAAAATGTGGGCTGGTCGCTTTGAGAAAGCTACTGATAAAGCCGTAAATGATTACAATTCTTCCCTTCCATTCGACTGCAGAATGTATAAGCAGGATATTGAGGGTTCGGTTGCACATAGTGCAATGCTCGCTAAGCAGGGCATCATTTCACAGGAAGATGCAGATAAGATTAGAGAAGGTCTTCTTTCAATTATGGCTGATATCGAATCTGGTAAACTTACATTCGATTCAGATGCTGAAGATATTCACATGTTCATCGAAGAGGAACTCACAGAACGTATTGGCGATGCTGGTAAGAGACTTCATACTGGTAGATCAAGAAATGATCAGGTTGCTCTTGATCAGAGACTTTATGCAGTTGACGAAGCAACTGAAATTATGTCACTTCTTGGTGAATTAAGAGATGCACTTATTGAAATTGCTAAGGATAACCTCGATACATATATGCCTGGTTACACACACCTCCAGAGAGCTCAGCCAATTACTTATGCTCACTATCTTGGTGCATATATCGAGATGTTCGGTAGAGATTTAGATAGACTTGAGCAGGCTATTTCAAGAGCTAACATCTCTCCTCTTGGTTCTGGCGCACTTGCAGGTACAACATATCCTCTTGATCGTGAATGGGTAGCAGATAAGCTCGGTATGAGTGGTGTTACTGCTAATTCACTTGATGGTGTTGCTGATCGTGACTGGGCACTCGACCTCGCTTCTTTTGCATCTATCTTTATGATGCACCTTTCAAGAATGTCAGAAGAGATTATTCTTTACGCATCACAGGAGTTCAAGTTCTATGAGCTTGATGATGCTTACTCAACAGGTTCATCAATGATGCCACAGAAAAAGAATCCTGATGTAGCTGAGCTCACACGTGGTAAGACTGGTAGAGTTTATGGTGATTTGATGTCACTTCTCGTTACTATGAAGGGTCTTCCACTCACATATAACAAAGATATGCAGGAAGTTCAGGAAGCAATCTTTGATGTTATCGATACACTTAAGGGTGCACTCGTACCATTCATCGGTATGATAAAGACAATGACTATCCGTAAGGATAATATGGAAAAGGCAGCTCTTGGTGGATTTACAAACGCTACTGACCTCGCTGACTACCTCGTACGTAAGGGTATTCCATTCAGAAGCACACACGAGATTTCAGGTAAGCTTGTTCACTACTGTATCGCTAACAATACAACTCTCGAGAAGCTTTCTCTCGAGCAGTTCAAGCAGTTTAGTGACCTCATCGAAGAAGATGTATACGATGCTATCTCACTTAAGACTTGCGTAGAAAAGAGACTTGTAACTGGCGGTCCTTCATCAAAGGCAATGACTGATTACCTTAATTCTCTTTGATTTGAAAACTAAGCAATAACAAAACGGCTGACTCAAAAAATGATTTGAGCCAGCCGTTTTCTATACTTCAAAATATACCTTAATCAAAATTACAACAATGTTTTAACAGTAGTAGCATCGTATGTTACTGATGAGATTTTCTCTACTTCAATTCTATAAAGTGCATTAGCTGCAACATGTTCAGCAGCCTGCTCAAGATCACGAATACCACTAGTTGATTTAAAGTTATCGATAATTGCATCTAATCCATCTTCAGTAATAATGCACTCATCTGCCATAAGACCAATCTTTCTAAGAACCTTAGGCATAACGAAATTACTGAAGATAGCCTTCTTCTCATCAAAGCTATAATCAGGAAGTTCAATTACAGCAAATCGAGACATAAGTGGTGCGCTAATCTGAGACTTCTCATTAGCAGTAGCAATTGGATAAACACCACTAGTTGGGATATTACATTCAATATAGTTATCTGTAAAACCAAGATTATCAAGAAGTGTCAAAAGAACGTCTGCTGGGTTTCCATTACCCTTACCTGCCGCAGCCTTATCAAGCTCATTGATGATAAATACAAGATTAGAACTCTCAGCCTTTTCGAAAGCTTCCATAATAATTCCAGGCTTAGCATTTGAATATACTCTAGAACTACCAGTGAGCTGCTCTGGATCATTAATTGAACTCATCTCAAGTGTAGTCCAAGGCATCTTCAAAATTTTAGCAACTGCATATGCGAGCTGTGACTTACCAGTACCAGCAGGACCAATTAACAAAAGGCCATAAGATGGAAGTGTATGAGTTCTGTTAATCTGAATAATTGTCTCAATAATTCTCTGCTTAACCTTCTCCATACCGTATAATTCTTCATCGAGAATTCTTCTTGCTTCAACAGGATCAATAGCCTCGAAATAATCATTCTTCCAATGAATACTAAACATTATTGAGAGAGCACGAAGAGCATGTCTTCTCTCTTCTGGAGTAACTTCAGCAGACTTAGCAATGGCAAGGTTACGCTTAGCCCACATACGAATATTCTCAGGAAGAGTATTACCAGCACATGTAAGGAAGTCAGCAATACTCTGAACACTAGTAAGCTTCATATTATCTGAATCTTCGATATCATCAAGATCCTTCTCAATATCTGTAGGAGCTTCACTCTGGAATAATCTTCCGAGCATAAACTGCAAAAAGCCATTCTCACCTGCAAGTTTAGCACCACGTACAGCTACACCAGTCTCCATCATCTTATAAATCCAATATTCACCATCTTTAGCAACACCAGACAATCTAACCATTACATGACTATCACCAAGCCACTTTATGAGACTAACAAATCTTGAATCGATACGAAGAATATCTTCACTAATACTCTCTCCACTTTCAGAATCAAGGATAAATGATGTACCTTTTGTAGGGCTAGAAAACATACCACAAGAATGATGCTTTAGTTTTCCAGATTTATTACTGATTACAATAAAAGGATTATCACGATCTGCTGTTCTTCTATCAGAATCGAAAGTAGTGTATGTAACTGTAACCTCAACTGGCTCATCAGTTTTAGCATTAAAATCAAATACTGGCATAGTAATTCCTCGCTTATCACAAACTCTATAAAGTCCTAATAATCCATACGATGATACCATATTTACAAAGGCTTTGGGGCATCAAATTAGATTGCTATTTATCTAAAAATAGTCTTAATTATTGAAGTCTTTTGGTCATCTTCTGACATTCGTTTCTATATCTGTTTGGAAGCCCATCAGAGTAGTGATTTTTCCTTGAAAATATCAGCCTTTTGCGTTATTCTTAAGGCTGTCTATGTATTAAATAATATATAAATTAAAAATATAGAAAGAAGGATAATTAAATGGAAAAAGTTGTATTGGCTTATTCTGGTGGACTTGATACTACTGCTATTATTCCTTGGCTCAAGGAAACATACGGTTATGAAGTTGTATGCTGCTGTATCGACTGCGGTCAGGGCGAGGAATTAGACGGTCTCGAGGAGCGCGCTAAGATTTCAGGTGCTTCTAAGCTCTACATTGAAGATATCGTTGATGATTTTGCTGAGAATTACATCATGCCTTGTGTTCAGGCTGGTGCTATTTATGAGCATAAGTATTTGATGGGTACAGCTATGGCTCGTCCAGGCATCGCTGCAAAGCTCGTTGAAGTTGCTCGTAAGGAGAACGCTGTTGCTATTTGCCACGGTGCTACTGGTAAGGGTAACGACCAGATTCGTTTTGAGCTTGGTATTATGGCTCTTGCTCCAGACATCAAGGTTATCGCTCCTTGGAGAGATGACAGATGGGGTATGGATTCACGTCAGGCTGAGATCGACTATTGTAAGGCTCATGGTATTGACCTCCCATTCGGTACAGATCAGTCTTATAGCCGTGACAGAAACCTCTGGCACATCTCACACGAAGGTCTCGAGCTCGAGGATCCTGCAAAGGCTCCTAACTACGACCACATGCTCGTTCTTGGTGTAACACCTGAGAGGGCTCCAGAAGAGGGCGAAGAACTCACAATCACTTTTGAGGAAGGTGTTCCTACATCACTTAATGGTGAAAAGATGAAGGTTGCTGATATCATCCGCAAGCTTAATGTTATCGGTGGTAAGCACGGTGTTGGTATCGTAGATATCGTTGAGAACCGTGTAGTTGGTATGAAGAGCCGTGGTGTATATGAGACACCTGGTGGAACAATTCTCGTTGAAGCTCATCAGCAGCTCGAAGAGCTTGTTCTCGATCGTGATACAATCGCTCTTAAGAAGGATCTTGGTAACAAGATGGCTGGTCTCGTATATGAGGGTAAGTGGTTCTCACCTGCTCGCGAGGCTATCACAGCATTCACAACAAGCATCCAGAAGTATGTTACAGGTGAAGTTAAGCTTCGTCTTTATAAGGGTAATATCATCAAGAATGGTACTACTTCACCATACTCACTCTACAATGAGTCACTTGCTTCATTCACAACTGGTGATATGTATGATCACCACGATGCTGCAGGCTTCATCACACTTTGGGGTCTTCCAAGCAAGGTTCGTGCTATGAAGATGAATGAGAATAAGAACGAGAACAAGAAGTAATTACTCTCACATACTATTTTAGTAAGCAATAAAGGCTGACTTGAAGGTTTCTTCAAGCCAGCCTTTTTATATTATCTAATATTGCTATTTAATTAGCACGAACAAATTCAGTTCCGCAATATTCAAGTGTATCAGTATCTCTATAGTACTTGAAATCAAGCATACAACCCCAAGATGGATCATCACAAACACAGAGGTCTTCATAATCATTCCTCTCATATAAATTAATCGATCCAATTATTAAATCATTTGCGTAGCATCTTATACGCTTATTTCCGTTATCATCAATATAGAAACTCAAGTTAACTAAACCGTCATCTTCAGATATCCATTCACCTTCAAAATACAAGAATGTCTCTTCTTGTTTTCTAATAGCATCTAGCTTTTTTTGATCCATCTCATAAATTTCTTCTTTTGTATAGTACTTATCTCTATCACCACCAGATAAGATATAACCAATATCATCTGCCCATGTAAAATACATAAAAGCATATTCATCTGAATTAAGGTATCTTATCTCAAATCGAGAATAATCTGAATCCAAACTGATACCCGTAATATTACTAGCATCATCAGATGTGATAATCAAATTATCACCTTCAACTTCATATGAAACATCATAGACAGCATCAAAATTCATATCATAACAACTACAAGAATAATTCTCAAAACTAATAACATCTGAATTAATAGTTAACGTATCACCGTCATAGATTACATAATTTAAGTATCCATCTTCACTTGAATACTCAAATATATCACCATTATCGTCATCTACAACAATCTCTTTCTTAGCCTTTTTCTGAGTTGATTTTGTAGATTTATCAGTCTTCTCATTACAACCAGACAAACTGATGATCATCAATCCTACCAATAACAAACTGATTACTCGTTTCATAATTCTCTCCAAATAAAAATGTTGTTAGCTACCTACTAACAACATTATATGTTATCTATTTGTTATTATCAACACATTATTATTTACTCTTGTTAATTGAATTTTCTTGAGGTCTTAAGACAAGTTCTAAGACATCAACTAATTCATTCTGATTAATGCAAAACTTAACTGCCTCTGCAATATCAACAGGTTTTAATGATTTATTAGAAACAGGAGCAAAATCTGCATTCCTATACAAGTCTGTTTCTGTCAGATCTGGAGCAATAATATTAACTTTAACGTTATGTTTTCGAGCCTCTTCGAAAACACTTCTAGCAAAACTACTAAGACCTGCCTTAGTTGCACCATAAGCAGCACCATGTGGATTAATGTGATTTGCAGTTACTGAAGAAATATAGATAAGTCTTCCCGACTTACGTTGCTTCATTGAAGATAAATAGTGAGATGTAACAACCATTGGACACATAAGATTAGTATTTACCATTGATGAAATATCGTTACTATCAATGTTCTCATGAAGCCCATAGAAAGCTTCTCCTGCTGAGAAAACAATCAAATCTGGGCAAGAAATAGAGTAATCTGTCTTAAGCTGGCCGAACATCTTTGTAATCTCAGATACATCAGATAAATCTCTAGAGATTAACTTAAGATTATCAGGAATATCGACTACCTTATTAATATCACGACCAACACCAATAACGAGATAATCATTAAGTTGTTTGGCAATCTCTAATCCAATTCCAGCAGTTGCTCCAAGTACGAGTGCAGTCTTCATATTAGTTCTCCGATGTTCCATCCCAGACATATATCTTGTCTGTATCAATATATTCTTCAAGTTTTGACTTAATAGTATTCACCATTAACTTCGATGTCCCGCCATAATGTGCGACATTATTCTCTATCACAAATGGATAATTAACAGTTGGTGAATTAGGTT
The DNA here is from genome assembly GCA_024403735.1 of Clostridia bacterium. Lineage (GTDB taxonomy): Bacteria > Bacillota > Clostridia > Saccharofermentanales > Saccharofermentanaceae > Saccharofermentans. The sequence continues at coordinate 142,539 of JAKSRG010000002.1, read as the reverse complement.
TTCTCTTACGTAGTGCCTTTAAATATTCAGCTGAAATCCTGAACACTCCAATACTTGCATCAAGAACCTTATCCTTATCGACCACATCGAAAATACTATCAATCATATTCTTATACTCATTCTCCCAGTCATAAGAATAGATTATAGGGTCAATACATACCCTTGTTTTATAACCTAACTCTTGCGCCTTCTTAAGTGCATTAATTCTCGCATTAAGTGGCGACGCCTTCTTCTCAGCTATCTGAGCAATTGAATCAGGTGAGAATGTCCACGCAAATATTACTCTATCAGATGGTTCGAACTTCTCTATAAGCTTAGAATTACCAAATTTTGATCTAATCTCAATAACAAGGTTCTCATGCTTATTAGTAAAATCAATAAACCTCTTAACATAACCAAGCAAATTCTCAAACGCCAAAAGATCAGAATCGTAAGTGATGCATAGATACACACTATGAAGCTTTAAAATTTCTTCAATCTCTTCAAAAGCATTATCCAGATTAGCATAAACAGTGATGAATCCAGAAGGATACATTCCTCCAAGAAAGCAATAATCACAATTAAATACACAGTTCATTATTGTTGAACAATAGTAGAAATGCTTATTACCAAAACTCTGACATACCTTAGCACCTTCATATACGAATTTACCTTTATTCGTTGTAAGAATAAGTGCCTGTGTTAACTTTTGAAGTTCAATATTCTGCTTCGAGCGATTGAAAATATCCTTGTACTGATCAATTCTGATTATGTTTCTTTTAGATAAATCCAATGGGAATTCAAGTCCTTCGAGATCAATTCCCTCTTCTACATAAACATTAGTAAATCCAGAATTAAGTATTGGATAGTATGAGGTTGTTTCAACTCTTGATGGCATATCAAAGCTAAGAAGGTCATTTTTAAGTTCATTAAAAACTTTCTTCTTATCGCTCTTAGATATCAAATCAATGGTTAAGTTCTTATAATTAGTTAAAACACCTACGATATCTTGAGAATTAAGTTTTCTATACTTAAGAAGTCGACTAAACAAATCCTTCATAGATTGTGTCATAGACAAAGCTTCTTGAAGGCTTGAGATTAACTCTTCCTCGACTCCTTCGAAAACAATCACATTAGAATTATAGCCACATAGAAAGTCTGATATAGGCATAGCAAAATCTACTATAGCCTCTAAATTACTAGAAACTAGTCCATCGATATCAACTCGACTAAAATCAGTATTCGCAGATGTAATATCTGATACGACCTTGAAAAAGAACACTCTATCAGGCGAAAAATAAGCAGACAAAGCATCATAAATAGCGCCTGCCTCCATATCTACAAGGCCACTAACCTCATCTGTATTAGTCACTACCTTGTTGAATGAACTTACAGCTGTCTGCCTAAAACTACTCTTATAGAGTAAATCTGGATAATATGTACGATCAAAGACACAATCATTAATTCGATTGATGTAGTAAAGCTCACCTACTGAATAATCACTAGACGCACCACATATTCCAACATTAATTACGATATCGTCAATCGAAGGTTCACGTAAAGAAAAGTGTCTTGTAACAGCCTTATAAGCATTAGAATAACCACTACCAGTAATAATTAATTCTGCTTCTGAAGACGCAAAATACTGAAAAAACGTCTCATCGAGACGTTTCTTCATTTTATAAGTATTTATTATTGATTTTGCTTCTTCGTATAATGCTGTAATAAAAGTAATCATTAATTAGTTTCTCATTGAGTGAATTGGAGCAGGAATTCTACCACCACGGTTGATGAAATCTGCACATGAAGCTGTATTAACAGGCATAATTGGTGCTGCGCCCAAAAGACCACCGAACTCAACTTCATCACCAACAGTCTTACCTGGAACAGGAATGATACGAACAGCTGTTGTCTTATTATTAAATGTACCAAGAGCCATCTCATCAGCGATGATACCAGAAATAGTAGTAGCTGGAGTATCACCAGGGATTGCAATCATATCAAGACCTACAGAACATACACAAGTCATAGCTTCGAGCTTCTCGAGCTTGAGGCAACCAGACTTAGCTGCAGCGATCATACCCTCATCTTCAGATACAGGGATAAACGCACCTGAAAGACCTCCAACGAAAGATGAAGCCATTGTTCCACCCTTCTTAACTGCATCATTAAGCATAGCGAGAGCTGCTGTAGTACCCCATGTACCACACTCTTCAAGACCGAACTCCTCAAGAAGTCTTGCAACTGAATCACCAACAGCAGGTGTTGGAGCAAGTGAGAGGTCAATAATACCAAATGGTACGCCCAATCTTTCAGAAGCTTCACGAGCAACAAGTTCACCTACACGAGTGATCTTAAATGCAGCCTTCTTAACTGTCTCAGCTACAACGCCCAAATCCTGACCCTTAACCTTTTCGAGTGCACACTTTACTACACCAGGACCAGAAATACCAACGTTAATTACACATTCAGGCTCACCAGGTCCTAAGAAAGCACCAGCCATGAATGGATTATCTTCTGGAGCATTAGCAAATACTACAAGCTTAGCGCATCCAAGAGCATCTCTATCAGCTGTTCTCTCAGCACACTTCTTAATAATCTCACCCATATCACGAACAGCATCCATATTGATACCTGTACGAGTTGAAGCAAGATTAATACTTGAACATACTACATCAGTAACAGCAAGTGCCTCTGGAATAGAATTAATGAGGATCTTATCTGACTCAGTATAGCCTTTCTGAACGAGAGCAGAAAAACCACCAATAAAGTTAACACCACAAGCCTTAGCAGCCTTATCAAGAGCAATAGCAAATGGTGTATAGTCCTTAGCACCAGAAGCTGCAGCTACGATTGAAATAGGTGTAACAGAAATTCTCTTATGAATAATTGGTACATGATACTTACGTGAAATCTCTTCACCAACTTCTACGAGGTTACCAGCATACTTACAAATCTTGTCATAAATCTTCTGGCATGACTCTTCAACAGTTGATGCAGAACAATCCATAAGGTTAATACCCATAGTAATTGTTCTAATATCAAGGTGTTGCTCAGAGAACATTCTAGTTGTCTCAAGTATTTCAAAATCAGTAATCATATTCTTAACACCTGCCTATTAGATTCTGTGCATAGCATTGAACAAGTCAGTATGCTGAATTGTGATGCTTACACCTAATTCTTCACCAAGCTTATTGAGCTTTTCAACGATATCAGACTTCTCAATAACAACATCCTGTAGATCAACAAGCATGATCATTGTGAAAAGATTATCAAGGATTGTCTGTGAAATATCATTAATATTGATACCTTCCTGTGCAAGAAGGTTTGATACACCAGCGATGATACCTACTCTATCGATACCAACTACTGTAATAACTGCTGAATTCTTTGTTGTAGCCATATATATAAACTCCTTAATTAATATCTAAAATTACGCTAAACATTATATACCTAATTGGGCATATTTTGAAACAAGTGCATTAGCACATTTAATACCATCAATTGCAGCAGAAGTTATGCCACCTGCATATCCTGAACCCTCACCGCAAGGATATAAACCTTCAACATTAGTACTCTCAAAACTCTCTGGATTTCTAACAATCCTAACTGGAGATGAACTTCTTGCCTCAACTGCAGTAAGAATTGCATCGTCAGCATCAAAGCCTTTAATCTTCTTACCCATATTGGCTATACCTTCGCAGAGCGTTAATGAGATATTTTTAGGGAACAAGTCATTAAGATTAGACTTCGTAACACCAGGCATATATGAAGGAATAATCTTCGAATAATCTGATGACACTTCATTATTCTTGAAAGCCTTATATGTCGAAAACGGTGCTTTATTATTAGAACCAGCTAATTCAAAAGCCTTCTTTTCTAGCATATCTTGGAACTTAATTCCATCAAGAACTCCATCGCCATAATCAGACTGATCAACAGGAACTAGCAAAGCACAATTTGCATTCTTAGAATCTCTAGCATAGTTACTCATTCCATTAGTGCAAATCTGACCTGATTTAGAACTACTTGCAACAACATATCCACCTGGACACATACAGAATGTGTAAAGCTTCTTTCCAGTACTAGTATCAGTAGCAAGCTTATAAGAAGCTGCAGAAATATCATGATAATTCGAAGTATCTACGCCATACTGAGACATATCAATGTCTTTCTGCAAATGCTCAATTCTGACACCAACAGAAAATGGTTTACTCTCCATATTGATACCAAGATTATAAATCTTCTCAAATGTGTCTCTACTACTATGACCAATAGCAAGAATCAAATCATTAGTTTCAATTGTCTGTGTTTCTCCACCCTTTTCAATCTTAACTGAAGATACTTTGCCACCATCAATTCCAATATCAACAAGCTTAGTATCAAACATCACTTCGCCACCAAGCTCAATTATTCGTTCACGCATACGTGCAATTACAATTCTAAGATTATCCGTGCCAATATGAGGATGCGAATCATATGTAATATCTTCTGGCGCTCCATGTTCAACGAATGTATCGAAAACAAACGCCTTAACTGGACTATTTACACCAGTATGAAGTTTACCATCAGAGAAAGTTCCTGCACCGCCTTCTCCAAACTGGATATTAGACTCTGGATTAACATCTGTTCTACCTGATGAATAACCTTCTACATCACTAATTCGTTTATCCATTCTAGAACCACGTTCAATTACTATTGGCTTAAGGCCATACTGACTAAGAACCATTGCAGCAAATAGTCCAGCTGGGCCAAATCCAACAATAACAGGACGGTTGTTTATAGCAATATCGCAATCAACATAAGGTAATGCATTACCTCTTATGATAGAATTCTTCTCTTCTAATTCATTAGGAGTTAACACAGCTACTCTATAGTTAACAAAGACATCCGGCTTATGTCTTGCATCAATAGACTTCTTAAGAAGCTGAAAAGTAGAACGATTAGAACTAATATCTTTATTAGCTCTAATAAAGTCCTTCTTTCTCGCTGTAGCAAACTTATATAGTATCGCCTTCCTTTCATTAGGAAAGCTATTCAACTCGTTAAGAGTAAATTTGAACTCAAACTCCATATAGTCTATTAATAACTCCTCTAGCAACACTATCAGCAGAACTCCATGCCCACTGTAGATTATAGCCACCACATGGTCCATCAACATTTAGGATTTCACCACATGCATATAAACCATTATATCCATTAACTTCCAATTCAGTACTAAGGGTACCTAGATTAAGTCCACCTGAAGTAACCTGCGCTTTATCCAAATCTTCTGTTCCAGCAATCATAATCCTAAACGACTTTAACTGACCAGCTAACTTATTGATACTACTTTCATTCAAGGCAGAAATTCTATCAGTTAACTTGATATTAAGTCTATTAAGAATTACTTCTGTAATAGGCTTAAGTATAATTCCACTCAAAGCATCAGAAACACTTCTATCAGCGAACATCTCTCTTAAGTCAAATAGATACTTAGTTAAAGATTCTGTTGATAATTCAGGGAACATATCAACAAGAACATAATACCTACCTTTATTCAAATATCTTGATAACTGCATTATGCAAATACCTGATACTCCACTATCTGTAAATAACAACTCACCCTGCTCGACTGCAACGTTATCATTATTCTCGAATAGTTGAACCTCGCAGTTTATCCTTGTTCCAGATAAAACTTTTATATCAGTGTCATTAGATACTAACTGTACCAAAGAAGGCATAATCTGAGAGAATTTATCTCGTGATACAAACTTATTCATAAGTTTATAGCCACTTCCATCACTTCCAGTCATCTTATATGAAGCTCCACCAGTAGCAATAACCAAATTCTTAGTCTTATATGTGGCACTACCAGTCTTAATTAAATAAGTATCATCAATGTAATCGCAGCCAATAACTTTAGAATCAAATATTATATCCACTTGATTATCAGCTAGATAGTTTCTAAAACAATCAATGACAGAAGAACTTTTGTTAGTAATTGGATAAACAAGTTCATTCTTGGAAATAGTTAACAAACCTAATTCACTGCTAAAATAGTCCAAAGTATCTTCAACATTAAAAGAAGAAATAATACTTTCTACTTTTGATAAATCATCTGAAGCGAATAAAGAGCTATCAAGTTCAAGGTTCGTTAAATTGCATCTACCATTACCAGTAATAGCAAGTTTACGTCCGATTTTCGAATTCGAATCAACAACTCCAATTCGCATATCTTTAGCATATTTTTTCTTATAAAAACAAAGTCTGGAAGCACACATCAAACCTGCACTTCCAGCACCAATAATCAATACGTCAAAATCAGACACGTTAATTACTCCTCATCAAGAAGCTTAAGACAGCGCTTAAACTTACTATCATCAAATAATACTGCATTTGTCTTCTTTACTATATAATCAGCCATATCCTGAAGATCAACAACATCACCAGAGATTAACTCAAGTTCCAACTCACAAATTGATGCGCTCTTATCACCAGCTGATAACTTACCAACGTCAAAACAAGCCTCCATGATGCTATCACCATATCCAAGAGTGTACTTAGTTCTGTTAAACTTTGTTTTGCATATTGGTTCAAGGTCATCATCAGTAACTTGACTTAACAATTCAATCAACATATCAGAAGGATCTTCACTTCTTGATACACCATTAATAAAGTCCGATTTAGAAAATGTTTTCGAGAAAGTCTTAAAGTTCCATTCATAACGCTGATGAAGGCCATTTTCAACTTTACCACCAAGCTTTATTGTGTGCTCAAAAGTCTCCTCTTCCTCATCAGAATCTGAAATATTTCGAACTCTAATAGAACCACCACGAGATATAACAACTCTATCAGTAGTATCAAAATAAGTATTAGAAAGCTTAACTGGCTCTTTCTCCGTCAAATCCATGCAGAACTCAGCGAACCAATCAGCCTTTAGAATACTAAATAATTCTTCTTCACTATTAAAAGATAACTTACACTCTGTTTCCATATCAATCCTTATAGTTATAAGTATGTACACCACTAGTTGATACAACAACTATCTTGTCATTACCAATAAATCCAACTCTTATTACTTCTTCATCAACAGAAATATCCTTAATGATGCTACCGTTAGAATCAAATACGAATATTCTTCTGTCAACACTAATAACGCACTTATCCTTGCCAGTACTAAATGCATTAATATTATTACCTAAAATTGAATCATAAATAATCTTGTTACCACTATCAATAACAGATAACTTATTAACCTGTCCTACTCCATCTGCATAGATAAGGAACAAATTACCATTAACATCAAATACATAGTTATAAGAACCAAGATCGAGATTCAATGAAGAAAGTTCTTTATCATTAATTGCATATGCAGCGTTAGTACTAAATGCTAAAAATCTTGAATCTGAGTAAATAATTGAAGAAACAATATTACCAGCATCAATTGAGAATACTGCATAATCAGCAGCAGTATACTTGTTCTTATCTAACTTAATCTCAAGAACTTTAACAAATGGTTCAACTACAGCACAATTAGTATTTACAGATGTAATAGCTAATTTAGATGAATCATAATTAAACTCAGATGCAATTGGATAACCTGAATCATGTGAAACCCAGTTAGCTACAAAGCTACCATCTGGAGCCACAATATTAACCTGACCATATGCATCAGAACTATCCAAAATCAAAGATACAAAACAATCATTAGAGATAGTACCAGCCTTAATCTTATCGTTAGTTGATTTGTTATAAATCTGACCATCTTTGTTATAAACGGAGAATGAATAACCATCCAAATCACCAACTAAAGCATAGCTACCTTTAACTACACAAAAAGGATTAGAATACTTAACCTGGTAACTAAATGCTTCATTACCAGAAATAGTCAAATATGCAATTCTATCACTCGTTACTTTAAGAACACCATCACTAAAAGGATAAAGCTTCTGAGCCTCTGCAAACTCACAATCAAAACCAGATTGATTAGAAAGTCTTACATAGCTATCTGCTCCCTCAAGTGCAGTCTGCTTCTTAGAAACAAGAACAAGAACTACTACACCAGCGATAAGTAAAACAACAAATACACATAACGCTGCAATCAGTTTATTCTTAATCTTTTTGCCTTCGTCCATCATTAATCCCCTGTTTCAATATCGTAAATACCATTTAAATCGTTATCAATTGCAAGATTTGCTAAATCATATGCAGGAACAATACCATAAGCATATGTATCTGTTCCACCATCATTAAACAACTCTCTTGCATATACATAATAACCTGAATACTCATCATTAATAAAACAATAGTAAGAAGAAGAATCTCTAGGTACAAATGAAATAACCTTAGATGTGTAATCGTTATAGTGTACCTTATAACTCAAAACAGGATTACTAAGTGTAGGAGTAGCTTCAAGTTCAATTCCTCCAATATCTACGCATGCAAAAGCCTCGAAAAGGATAGCGGCATAACATCTACCGGAAGAACTAAAAATCTTGGCATCTCTACCATCAAGATGAACCTTAGCATCAGAAGAAGAAATAGAATCCTTTGTTTCAAAAGTAAACTCAAATTCATATCCATCCTCAAGAGTACATGTAATCTTCTTAACATCTGTTACTGAGAAATAGCATACATATGGATAAATCAAATCCATAATTGGAGAATCGATATAATTAATCTGCTGACTAGAGATCATAAAATAATCATTAGTAAACGAGCCATAACCATAGAAAACACCGTTATGGAGTTCAGACAAATACAAATCAACTACTTCACCATTAGTCTTCTCAAAAGAGAAATGGTAACCAGGATTTAAAATGTTATATTCCTCAAGTTCTTCATCAGAAAGAGTTGTAAATGCAGCAATTTCTAGACCACCTAAATCATTAAGTAATCTTGTCAAATATGCTCCAGCTTTAGCGTTAACTGGAGAAGTAATATTGAACAGATTAGCTCCAGTCTCATCATATTCCTCTGGAACGCACTCAAGCTTAAGATTATCTCTTGTACGCTCAATAGTAATCTTACTTACATCATCATAATCAATTCCAAGAGAGATTGACTGATAGAACTTCAAATCGTCATAGAGGCAGAATGATTTCTTAGCAGTAGGAATAGTGTAAATATTAGTATCATTGTCAACCATTACATAGCACTTACCACCACTAACTGTATCATTACCAATAATCACAGTTCTAACACCTGATGCAGTAGAAACAGTAATCTTACACTCAGGATCTGCTAAACCATAGTCTGCTAAATTTACATTTGATGAATCAATCTTTGTATCAGCGTTAAAATCGAGCAATACTAAAAGGAATGAATTGAAAGAATCCTGTGAATAACTAGCTTCATCAGTACTATCACCCTCCAAGATGTAATATCTCTCACCTTCATCATTTGTCAAAGGAATAATAGAAAGTGGTTCCTTACCCTTACGATCAACTCTAAATGATACTAAATCACTAGCATTAACCTTAAGAATCTGGTATGGACCATTATCTACTTCATCTTTTGAACCATTCTTGACAGCAAACACTATTACTGTAGCAATAATGAGTACAGCAAGAATAATTATAGGAACCAATAACTTCTTCAAAGATTTCATTACAAAACAACCTCTTATAGATGAGATCTCTTATGATAAACAAGAGCAGCAACAATTACAAAAGCAATTGGAATTACAGCAATAAATACTACAGAAACAATTGAAAGCTTATTAGCATCAACCATTCTTACATCGATAGAATAGTCACTAATCATCTTAGCAGGGATATCAAGATTAACCTCTGGAGTGAACATTCTTGAAATAATATTTCTGATTGTCTGAATATTATAATCGTTGCTTGATGCCTGGTTAAGATATAGGTCAGAAGTAAAAGTACATGTACCAAAAACATATACATTTACAGGATTAATTGTACCAACATAATAACCTGTGGCAGCAACATTAGTATAAGGATTAGATACATTAACAGCCTCACCTTCAGGGCTAGTAAGATCAAGCAATGTGGCATTTGAAGATGTTGTAATAAGTGGTGAAGAACCGATGCTAGATGAAGCACGTGATACCTCAAATACTGGTCTAGCTGTCTGATATACAACAATACCTGCAGAGTTCAAATCCTTATATTCATCAGTAAGTGTTCCCTTAAACACAAAAGTTTCAGGATTAATGATGTAGTCTGCATTTTCTTCATATACATAATTATTACCAACAGAAAGGTTAACTTCAGCAAGAACATTATTTAAGTGTTCAAAATTCTCATTAGCATTATTCTGAGTTAAGCCAAGAGAACAAATAATATTTACAGGGTTATTACCGTTCTTAATATAGTTCTTAAGACCTTCCTGAACACTCTCTGAAATATCAACATCAGGATTATTAATAATCAAAAGGCTACAATCATCAGGAACAACAAATGGTTCTGTTACAGGAAGATCAGCAGTCTCAATATTCATAGATGCAAAAATAGCATCAAGATATGTATGAGGAGCTTCCTGAATTCCAGAAAGGAAATATACCTTATAGTGGCTCTCTGATAACAAACTAACGATTGTGTTAACAAAAGTAGCTTCTGACTTATTAGCGATTGGATAATTCAAACCATTAACCTGATCATAATTAAAACAATCCATATATGGATCAATTACTCTAATCTTACCATTACATGAAACGGCATAAACCTCTTTACTGAGATTAGCAACGCCCTTAGGATCCAATTCTGGAATGATAGATGGGTTTAAATCTGGATCGATATAGCTAACAGTAACTCTACCACCAGAACGTCCTTCCAAATCCTTAAGCATTGGAATAATGTATTCATATGGTGTATTAGTAACACTTTCAGGCTCTGTAAAAAGACCTACAATACGAATATTAGTATCTGAAGGAAGGCTATTAATATACTCAATTGTCTGTTCAGATACAGAGTTCTGTGAAGTAGATGACAAGTCGAAAGTTAAATATGTATCCAATGTCTGAGACAAAAGAATATTTAGAACTAGGACAATAGCTAATACAATCAAAACAGATGTAATAGAGAAAACCTTAAGTGAACTAGCTCTCTTATTAGTAATTTTCTTTGAATTCTTATTCTTAACTTTATTATTATTAGTACTCATCTGTAATTCCCTCCATCAAGACTGTGACCAGCGCTTCTTTTCGAGCACTCTGTATGAGAGGAACAAGAAGAAAGCTGCGAATGATACGCAGAAAATTACTGCAACCAATGAGAATACTCCATACTTGAAATCGTTAGTTCTATCAAATGGATTAAGCCATGTAAAAGCAGCAACGATATTCTTAGACATTTCACTAGTCTCAGAAGCTGAAACATTAGCAATTACATTAAGAAGTGATGAAAGAACTGTAGCAACGAACTGACCAATTGTAGGCAAAAGCTGAACAACCATAATCATTACAAATGAAAGGATTGCAGCAACAATCTGATTATCAGTGATTGCAGATGCAAGAAGTCCAATTGCAATAAAAAGTGCAGCCATTACAAAAAATACGATTGTTGAGCCAAGAACGCCATAATCGATAGTTCCATCAAAACCAAGAGTAACAAAGATATGAATTACAACATTCAAATACAAAACACCAAACAAAGCAAAAGCAGCAAGGAACTTACCCAATACTACAGAGAACAAAGAAATTGGAGTTGTGTAATAAATAATGTCTGTTCCTCTCTTCTTGTCTTCAGCAAAGAGACCCATAGTAATGATTGGAACGACAATTACAAAAAAGCCTCTGAGAGAAATAATCTCACTACTTATATTTACTGCACCATTAGAGAAATTTGTAACGAATACAAATCCTGAAAGAAATGAAAACAAAGCAAAAGCAATATAAGCAACTGGAGACTTAAAATATGATAAAAATTCACGTTTAAAAATAGCTAACATAATTATCCTCCTTACTTACCACTTGTAATACTTAAGAATACTTCTTCGAGAGAAGCATCAAGTGAACGCATCTCAAGAATAGGACAACCTAGTTTAGCCATAGTAAAGAATATATTAGCTCTAATATCACTAGAACTATTAACCTGAATCTCAATCTGGTGAATACCACCATCATTGATATCACGGCTATATACTTCTACAATTCCAGGCAAAGCCTTAATAGCGTGAATAACATTCTTCTCTTCACCCTTAAAAGTAAGAAGAATCTTATTAGAATCGCTTAATCTCTTTGATAAATCACCAATTGTATCAATAGCAGCTACTTTACCCTTATTAATAATTACAACTCTGTCACACACAGCCTGAATCTCAGAAAGAATATGAGAACTAATAATAACTGTGTGATCCTTAGCAAGTAATCTGATAAGCTTACGAATCTCTCTAATCTGATTAGGATCAAGACCTACTGTAGGCTCGTCCAAAATAAGAATCTCTGGATTTCCTACCATTGCCTGAGCAATACCAACTCTCTGCTTATATCCCTTAGAAAGGTTACCAATAAGTCTATCAGCAACATCGACAATCTTTACAAGTGTAAGGATCTTAGCCAAATGAGAAGCTCTATCCTTTCTCTTAATACCTTTAACATCACAAATGAAATTAAGATACTCCATTACTGTCATATCCAAATACAATGGTGGAAGCTCTGGAAGATATCCAATAGACTTCTTTGCTAATTCTGGTTCCTCAAGAATGTCATGACCATTAATCTTTACTGAACCAGATGTAGATGATAAATAACCAGTAATAATATTCATAGTTGTAGACTTACCAGCACCGTTAGGTCCTAGAAAGCCCAATACTTCACCACTATTTACTGTGAAAGAGATACCATTAACAGCTTTTTTATCGCCGTAATGCTTAACAAGATTTTTAATCTCTATCATATTTGCCTCCAAAAAATAATCTGCACCTAATTAAACATTCGTATTATACAGTTAATTATCTAAATAACATAGTAATACCTATAAATTACTCAAATTTGCTCTAAATACGAATACTTTCTCTGAACCATTCTTATAACCATAAATCATATAAGAATTATTGCTATCTTCCATAAAAATATCTACTCGCTCGCCCTGCTTAACTTCAGAGTGATAATTGATATCAAAACTCTTAATCTCATCTACATTGATACAGTTCTTAAACAAAGCATCAAATGCCCAAGCAACATAACGAGTATTATTAACATGGTGATTATGATCAAGTTCTGAATAATCAGCATACTTGGTAATCACAGCGTTACCTAAGCTACTTAAATCATCTGGGAACTCAAGCTTAGGAGCTGAATAATCAAGTGATCTATCATCATTCTGAGAATCTCCCAAATACTTAGCATTAGGAACATCTTCAAATGTACTAATCATTGTTCGTGGTCTAATAGGTCTGTGTGATTCAATATCAGCTACAATCCAATCAGATGTTGATCTACCGAACACTTCACCATTAGTATCTAATAACTTATAATCTCTTCTCCAGAAAAGACCCTGTGTTCCACATGACCATGTTCTGATTGTGAAATTCTCTTTCCACTTAGGAAGTCTATCAAGTTCAACAGACATTCGAAGAACAATCCAGCAATAACCTCTGTCATTAAAAATGTCGTTATCAATATCAAAAATCATAACTCCATCTTCAGCAGACTCTTGAAAATCTCCTAACAAAACAGAAGGAAGAATTGTATCAGACATTGAACTCTCAGTTACTTTTACATAAAAATTCTTATCAACATAAGGAGGTATACTCATTAATTCTTTTCCTCGTTAGTAATATTCATAAAGAATGTATTTCTTGGATTATATCTTCTGAAAGACTTATACATCTTTGGCTTGAACTCAAAAATAACCACATACTTAATACCTTCAGAATTAACAAAACAATACCAATTAGAATCAGATACTTCATACTGACGATATCTAGTTGAATTCAATACAAACTCTGCTCTCTTAAGATCCTCTTCAAATGTACCGGCTGTTGTTGGAGCAATTCTCTCACACTCTCTAACATTAAAATCTGCAAGAAGTTCTCTTTTGCTCTCTGCAATAATTCTTGAAACAGAGAATAAATCATTAGTAATTGAAATCTCGTATTCAATATTCTGACGTCTATTTACAAACCAACAAAGAACACCAATACCTATTGAGATTAATCCTGTAAAGAAAATAATATTAATGCCAAGCAACATAGGAATAACATTAATGAATACAATAATAACAACTGTTGCAAATATACTAAGTACTTTGAATGCTGCATTCAAAGCTGTCTTTTCTCTCTTAACAAATTGTTCTACAAAAACATCATCTATCAATGTAAAGTCCCCCAAAATAGTAATTCACTATATTTTATCACAATAATAAAAAAAGATAGTATTCATACAAAAAAGATGCCCCGAAGCCAATCAACTTCGAGGCATCAGAAAAATCAATAATATTTCTTATAAAGACTATTTATTAATACATTGGTGGCTGAGCAGGCATTGCTGGTTCTGGTTCAGGGATATCAGCAACAACAGCTTCAGTTGTAAGAAGAGTTGAAGCTACAGAAGCAGCATTCTGAAGTGCAGAACGTGTTACCTTAGCAGGATCAACGATACCTTCTTCGAACATATCAACGTACTTATCATTCAAAGCATCATAACCAATGCCCTTTTCTTTATTCTTAATCTGATCACAAATAACGCTACCATCAACACCAGCATTTGTTGCAATCTGGCGAACTGGCTCTTCAAGTGCTCTAAGAACAATCTTAACACCAGTCTTAACGTCACCCTCAACTGTATCAACAAGAGCAGCAACAGCAGGAATTGCATTGATAAATGCAGTTCCACCACCAGGAACGATACCCTCTTCAACAGCAGCCTTTGTAGCAGCAAGAGCATCTTCAATACGGAGCTTCTTCTCCTTCATCTCTGTCTCTGTAGCAGCACCAACCTTGATAACTGCAACACCACCAGAGAGCTTAGCAAGTCTCTCAAGGAGCTTTTCCTTATCGAATTCTGAAGTAGATTCTTCAATCTGAACCTTAATCTGTGCAGCACGAGCCTTAATCTCTTCTGTATTACCAGCACCATCAACGATAACTGTGTTATCCTTTGTAACCTTAATCTGGTGAGCCTTACCGAGCTGATCAAGAGTTGTTTCCTTAAGCTCTCTACCAAGATCAGAAGTAATAACCTGACCACCTGTAAGGATAGCGATATCTTCGAGCATTGCCTTTCTTCTATCACCGAAACCAGGAGCCTTAACAGCAAGACATGTGAATGTACCACGAAGCTTATTAAGGATCAATGTAGCAAGCGCATCACCTTCTACATCCTCAGCAATAATGAGAAGCTTCTGACCTGACTGAGCAATTGGCTCGAGAACAGGAAGAATATCCTGAATATTTGTAATCTTCTTATCAGTAATGAGAATGTATGGATCATCAAGAACTGCAACCATCTTATCCATATCAGTGCACATATAAGGTGAAAGATATCCACGATCGAACTGCATACCTTCAACAACCTCAAGTGAAGTACCCATTGACTTACTTTCTTCAACAGTAATTACACCATCAGCTGTAACCTTATCCATAGCCTCAGAAATGAGCTGACCTACATATTCGTCAGCAGCTGAAATAGCAGCTACCTTAGCAATATCCTTAGAACCATTTACCTTCTTAGCATTCTCAAGAACATTCTTAACAGCTGCATCAACAGCCATTGAAATACCCTTACGGAGAATAATTGGATTTGCACCAGCTGCAACATTCTTCATACCTTCACGAATAATCGCCTGTGCAAGAAGTGTAGCAGTTGTTGTACCATCACCAGCAACATCATTTGTCTTAGAAGCAACTTCCTTAACAAGCTGAGCGCCAGCATTCTCAAAACGGTCCTCTAACTCAATTTCCTTTGCAATAGTAACACCATCATTTGTAATAAGTGGAGCACCATACTTCTTATCGAGAACTACATTTCTACCCTTAGGTCCAAGTGTTACCTTAACTGTATCTGCTACTTTGTTTACGCCAATCTCAAGTGACTTACGAGCATCCTCAGCATACTTAATATCTTTAGCCATAATTTCCTCCTAATTACTCAACGATTGCGAGAATATCATCCTGTCTAACAATAATGATCTCTTCGCCATCAATCTTTACTGATGTACCAGCGTAATCTCTAACGATTACCTTCTGTCCAACCTTAACTACCATATCAATCTGAACGCCTTCAATCATTCCACCTGGACCAACTGCGATAATCTCAGCAATCTGTGGCTTCTCCTGTGCGCTAGATGTAAGAACAATTCCACTCTTTGTTGTCTCTTCAGCCTGAAGCTTCTTAATAACTACCTTATCACCCAAAGGATTAACTGTCATAGTCATGACCTCCTAATAACGAATAATTAGCACTCAACACTTCTAAGTGCCAACTCCAATAATATAATGCTCAAATCAACTAAAGTCAATACGAATGTCAAAAAAAGTCAAAGGCAAATTTGAGGCAAGCATCTATATATAGAAATATATTACAAATCAAATACCCTTCGCGTAACCAATCAGGAACACAAAGGGTATCTATTAACCAACTATTATATTGTTATATTATCGAGAGATATGACCTTCAATATCGAAATCTGTAGGACACTTCTCGTTACTTGGAGAGCTTGGAATATCTGCTACTGGATCAAAATCCTTAGTCTCGCCATATAGGAACTGCTGAACTACAGGAATTGTCATATTCCAGTTATTTCTAATACTCCACTCATCACCGTACATTCCAGAATTGAAATAACCTTCAAGTGGTAACTGGAAATACTGAATTTCCATATTCTTCATACTAGGCAAGAAATCAAATGCATATGAAAGAATGTCTGTTTTCGAAATATTCGTAGCTACAAGACCAAGAATATCATCGATACATGAAGCCTTACCTGTTGTAGACATCTGTGAGAACTGTCTCATGATACTTCTCAAAACTTCAACCTGTCTTTCAGAACGAGCATAGTCACTATCAATATGACGAATACGAGCATAAGCAACAGCCTGTCTACCATTGAGCCAAATATCACCAGTTGATGTTACCTGCTGGAAATCAGGGGCATATCCATAAATACCATTAATCTCTGCGAGGTTATCATTCAAACCAGCTTCTGAATAAAGTTCAGCACTAGTAACATTACAGTAAACACCACCAACTGCATCAATTACGCCTGCCATGTTGTAGAAATTAACGAATGCATAACCATCAATTGGAATTCTAAGAGTACTCTCAACTGTAAGCTGAAGAAGTTCAGGTCCACCCTTTGTCATAGCTGCATTAATCTTCATTGGATTATTGTATCCAGGAACATATGCGTAAGAGTCTCTAGCAATAGACACCAGCTTAATAGTACCAGCATTATTATCAATTGACATAATCATGATAACGTCTGCCAATCCACCCTTTTCATTGAGTGTCTTATATCTACTATCAATACCAATCAAAAGGAAATTAGTAATATCTTCATCATCGATAACTGGAATTTCAGGAGCGATACTCTCTCTAATCTCTTCGATATTAATAACTTCACCTTCATCATTAACAAAAGTAGGAGAAGAATCTGGCGCAATATAAGTAATCTTATTAAGAGTTCTATTAACATATGTGCCTACGAAGATACCTGCACCGATAAGAAGTCCAAGAAGACCCATACAAATCCATAAAATGATCTTCTTCAACTTACTCTTCTTCTTTGGCTTTTTAGAAGAAGCCTCTTCAACTTCCTCAGGATCTGGCTTAAGCATACCTGCATTAAATGGCTTTGTAGCAGTACTAAGACCAGACTTTTCAGTATCTTGATCACCAAAATCTACTTTGTAATCAATAGTAGAATAATCTACTGGCATTTCCTCTTCTTTGGCAATAGTAGGACCAAACTCTTTAACATCGAAATCCTCAGCACCAGTCTTTCTTATCATGCCATTATTAGCATCGTTAGTAGCTGGCAATTTCTTATCGTTATTACCATTATTAGGAAAATTCAAATTATCATCCATATTTATATCTACACCTCAAATAATAATATACTTAATCAATAATCAAATCACAAAATAGCATCATCATAGCCATTTGGATTATTAGTCTGCCATCTCCAAGTATCTTCACACATCTCATCAATTCCACGATTTGCAACAAAGCCTAATTCACGTAAAGACTTTTCTGTGCCAGCATAGCAAACAGGAATATCTCCAGGTCTTCTAGGCATTACAACATTAGGAACTTCATGTCCACATGCCTTAGAAAAAGCTTTGATAACCTCGAAAACAGAATATCCATGACCAGTTCCAAGATTAAAGACGAATCTTCCGCCATTTTTTGTTGCAAGATAATCCAAAGCTTTTACATGACCTTCAGCAAGATCGCAAACATGAATGTAATCTCTGATACATGTTCCATCTGGTGTATCATAATCAGCACCGAACACTTTCAATTCCTTCATACGACCATCAGCTGCTCTAGCAACATTTGGGAACAAATTATTAGGAATACCCTGTGGGTCCTCACCAATCAAACCTGATTTATGTGCACCAACTGGATTGAAGTATCTAAGTAATACAACATTCATCTCAGGATATGCCTTAGCTAAGTCAGTTAAAATCTGCTCGATCATCCACTTAGTCCAGCCATAAGGATTTGTACATGTTCCTAATGGACTTTCCTCTGTGAATGGTACATCCTTTGAATTACCATACACCGTTGCTGATGAACTGAATATAAGTTTGTTAATCTTGAACTCACGCATCAATTCAACAACAGTTAATAATGAATCTAAGTTATTTCTATAATAATCTACAGGAATAGAAACAGATTCACCTACTGCTTTGAATCCTGCGAAATGAATAACTGCATCAATATCATTCTCTTCAAATACTTTACGAAGTTTGTCTTTATCACAGCAATTAATATCATAAGAGATAATATCTTTATTAGTAATCTTATTAAGTCTATTAATAACTTCTGGTTTACTATTTGAATAATCATCAACTACGACATATTCGTAACCAGCTTCATCGAGGGCAACACAAGTGTGTGAACCAATAAAACCAGCACCACCAGTAACCAAAATTCGAGACATAATAGTACCTCCAAAAGTAATCTACTAAACATTCTACACTAACAATATAAGTATCGGCATATAAAAATACGATTAATTTCACCAAGTTTTCACCAATTTGCTGTAGAGAATTAAGACTTTTATTATAAAATCTCTTGGAAGGGGGATATAACACTCTATGAACAAAATTATTTATATTGCAGATGATGATGATAATATTAGAAATCTTCTTAAGTCATTCTTAGAAAGAGAAGGATTTAATTGCTTTGGTTTTGGTACTGGTGATGATCTACTTAAAAAGTTCATATCAGATCCTTGTGACCTCATTATTCTCGACGTTATGATGCCAGGCAGAGACGGTTTCTTCATCTGTAGTGAACTTCGTAAGATTTCTAATGTACCTATCATCATGCTTACTGCTCGTGATAGTGACTCTGACTATATTGAGGGATTGAATATGGGTTCTGATGACTATTTCACGAAACCATTCAGCCCAGTAAAACTCGTTACAAAAGTTAAGTCAATTTTGAACAGAAGAGAATCAATTACAGAGAATAAAGATATTGATAATTCAGTTCTTACTTATGCAGACGTAACACTTAATATCAAGAACAAATCAGCTACTCTCAAGGGCGAAGACTTACAATTAACACCTAACGAGTATGCCCTTCTCTCATATCTCATTATTAACAGAGACAGAGCTATTCCAAGAGTTGAACTCCTAGACAAAATCTGGGGCTATGAAACTGAGGTAGAGACACGAGTTGCCGACGATACAGTTAAGAGACTTCGTAAAAAGATTTCAGATTCTCAGGTTATTATCTCGACAGTTTGGGGATATGGCTTTAGACTAGAGACAAAAAGTGACGAGTCAAATTCTGACTCAGAAGAAAACTAATTATTTGGAGTAATAGATGTCTCTTTTCAAAAAATCTCAAGATTCTAATAATACAAAAATGCGCAATAGGAAATTTAGAATTCCGATTGCGCTTCACTTTTATGCGGCATTTACAATTATTATTCTTTTCTTCTTTACTAGTACATATCTTATTTCTAACCAAATTAATATGAGCCAGATTAAGAACGAGTGTACGCGAAGAATTGATAATGCCATCAACTCCTGCCAAAGCTTCTCAGATGCTTTCAAAGAGAGTGCAGCGATTTCAGAGAACATGAATAACCCTGAATTATTCAGAGATGACTTGCTTAAGAAGATTGCCAGTTCTACAGAAATCTCCAACGACGCTTCTATCGTTTTGTTCTATGAAAATCAATCTTATCAAGACGTAATCTATAACGTTGTTTGGCCATCTCCTTCATATTCATATTCCTCAAACCAGAGAGGTTATGAAGTTTTGAACAAGATTGTTGAGAGCGACGGTATTAATACAAATAAAACCGTTAAAGATATTGATATATCAGGTAGCACTTTCTACTATAGATTCGTAAATCTTCATTACGATTCTAAGAATGAAGAAGATCAGGTTATGACAGATGAATACTATATCCTTATCTTTATCGATTCATCTAACTATAGAACATACGCTGAGTACTTGAATACAAATCTTTTTAATACAATGGTTATTGCAATTGTATTCGCAGGTATTCTAAGTATCATCGCATCCTTCCCTATTATTTCATCAACAAGAAGATTGTCTCGTTTTGCTAGACGAATAAGTAAAGGTGACTTCAATCCAAACAAAGGTAGAATTGTCAGTCGAGAATTGTATGATCTTTCAGAAACTATGAACCAAATGGCTAATAAGCTCAATGAAAGTGATAAGGAACAGAAAACCTTCTTCCAGAATGCATCTCACGAGCTAAGAACACCTCTTATGTCAATCCAAGGTTATGCTGAAGGTATTAAGTATGGTGTCTTTGATCAGGAACATCAGATTGAAGCCGTTGATATCATTATCTCAGAGACTAACAGACTATCTGAAATGGTTGAAAATCTTCTTTCTATATCAAAGATGGATCTCTCTGCTTCGAACGATTACGAAGTTAAGAAATCTATTATCAACGTTTATGAATTGCTTGGTGTGGCAATCGATAAAGTTCGTGGAGGCTTCCTACTCAACGACAAGGAACTCATTAATAACATCATGATTAATGATAGTGTTCACATCCTCGCAAATGAGAATGACATTTTCAGAATGCTCGAAAACGTCTTCTCTAACTGCCTAAGATACGCATCGAAAAAAGTATTCTTCAACTGCTATAAGCAAAACGACAATATTGTTTTCGAGATCTCTGATGATGGTCCAGGTATTAGCGAAGAAGTTATGTCTCACCTCTTTGACAGATTTGCCAAAGGACAAGATGGTAAACACGGAATTGGTCTAGCTCTTGTAAAAGCAATTGCCAAGGAACATAACGGCTCCATCGAAGCCGGCAACAAACCAGAAGGTGGCGCAATATTCAAGATTAGTATTCCTACAATCTCGGCTAATACTCAGCTCACAAGATTAAATAAATAAGGTCCATTTCGATATTGTGGTCATTACTAAAGTACATACTACTAATATGGAAGTAGACAGAATTCGTAGAAACCTTGGGCTAGATGATATTGATGTAGTCGAACACTTCTACTAAAGGAACAAAAAGATCCTACCATTATCACTTAATGGTAGGATCTTCTTTTTGTCAACTAGTTTATATTTTATCTGTCGATACCATATTCACTACAGATACGTGTGAATTCAGCTGATGTTGAGAAGCCATCGAAAACATCCTTTCTTGAACTTCCGTTTGCAATACATGACATCCAATATGAGAAACCTGATGCATCAGCTTCACGACCCATGAATGTTCTATAAAGTCTGTTGATATATTCTTCATCAGAAATATTAGCATTGATTAACTCATCACTGAACAAGAACTTATAAGCTGCAGCTGTTCCTGTTACTCTCTTATTAGCTAATTCCTTAGCCCAGTAATCTAATCCACCCTGATCTGGAGTTCTATTCAATGCACACTCGTATAATCTTGAAGCAAATGCATAAATATTGTCATTAGGTGTTACATCAACTGGAGCAGGAGCTGGTGTAGATGCTGGCTGAGATGGAGTAGTGCTAACAGCTACTGCACTTCCAGAAGCAATTCCATAAGAATCACAAACCTGTGACCATTCCTTTGAACCAATAAAACCTTCAAGAACGGCTTCCCTTGAAGAACCATTTCTAAGCTGACCTAACCAGTAGTTTTTACCACCTTCATCCATTGTACGGTTGAAGAATACTCTATATAAAACTGCCAAATATGCTTCATCATCAAGATTCTTATTCTTAAACTCAGAACTATTGATGAAAGATCTAGCTGCCTTAGCACCATCAATTTTCTTTGAAGCTAATTCACCAGTCCAATAATCCAATCCAGATGAATCTGCTGCTCTACCCATAGCCTCAATATAAAGACGATTAACAAATCCTTTAATCAACTCATTAGAAGCACTAGAAGAAGTTGAACCAGAATTTGAACTGCTACCTGAATTACTTGTTGAAGTGTTTACAGGAGTACTAGAAACATAACTTGTCTGGTTAATTGTATATCCAAGATTAATAGATAAATCAGAGATAGCATGATCCTTTTCAAATCTAGACTGTCTGCCACTCAAGAAATAGATATAACTATTTGAAGGCATTCCCAAATCCCAAGTTGGATCACAATAATAATACTTTCCATCAACTCTAACGATATTCCAGCAATGTGTTGAATTGTTAACTATTCTGTTATCAATACCAACCTTAAGGAGTGCTCTGTAGAACAATGTACATACACCCTGACAAACAGCTGTTTTCTTAATCAAAGCATTATATGGAGTAAATGAATGATAATCATTAATAACTGAACCTGAATTTGAATAATCATAAGAAACGTTTGTAGTAATCCAATTATAGATAGCTAAAACTTTTTCGTATTCACTCAAGCTACCAAGATTTAATGAAGCAATCATAGCATCGAGGTTTGAACAAATAACTGCTTCATCACTTGCTGAATCAAAGAATGAGAAACTAAATGTAACAAGATAAAGGTTTACATATACACCGTTATACTGATAAAAATTACCAAACTTGGAATACTTGAACTGATAATTGCTATAAGACTTAGCAAGATAATCACCACCATTAGGTGTACCATCATGAGCTTGAGCATTATTTAATAGACTTCTAAAGAAATCAGTACTACCTTCACGGTTCTTATCAACAAAATAAAAAGAGAAATCAGAGTTCTTAGCCATCATGTTATTCTTAATAAAGCTAGTAACATCACTACTAGATGTAAACAATGAATATGTGCCGTAACTCTTACCATTAACAACTGCAGTATAATCATTACCAGCAGCCATAGTTGTTTTAGCAGGAACAACAAGAATACCAAGTACAATAACAATTGCTAAAACTACTGATAAAAACTTATTTCTCTTACTCATTTCTTGTTCCTCCTAAAATTCTTATATACCTATTCTATTATTAATAAGAAAAAGCCAAATAGGTATTAATGAGTATTTAAAGAAGGTTAATCTCGGCGAAACATTTTACTAATTTCATTTACTCATTAGTCATTATTTGTTTATATTTCAAAACAAAAAGACGGTGGAATAAATTCCACCGTCTCATTTAATTCGAATTACCTAACTATAAATTAGAATTCAATTCTACGACCCTTAACAGAATCATTACCGTCATTGCCGTCATTATTAGGCTTCTTATCACCCTTATTGAAACCACCACGACGCTCTCTGTTCTGTCTTGGCTCACGCTTACGTGGCTCTTCTTCTACATAGCCCTCTGGCTTTGGAAGTGTGTCACGAATTGAAAGATTAAGTCTTCCCTGGCTGTCGATCTCGATAAGCTTAACCTGAACCTTATCGCCTTCCTTAACAACATCCTCAACCTTCTCAACACGGTTCCAAGCAAGCTTAGAGATGTGAACGAGGCCTTCCTTACCTGGAATGAACTCAACAAATGCACCGAAGTCCATAAGTCTTGTTACTGTACCTTCATATACTGTACCAACCTCTGGATCTGAGATGATACCCTTAATGATAGCCTTAGCCTTCTCAGCCTTCTCAAGATCTGGAGTTGAGATAAAGAGCTGACCCTGATCGTTAATATCAATCTGAGCGCCTGTATCAGCAATAATCTTGTTGATAACCTTTCCGCCTGAACCAATTACTTCACGGATCTTATCTACAGGGATCTGCATAGAAATAATTCTTGGAGCATATGGTGAAAGATCAGCACGTGGAGCAGAAATTCTTGGAAGAAGTACTTCGTTGATAATCTGCAAACGGCCCTTCTTTGTAAGAGCAAATGCATCTCTGATGATATCGAGTGAAAGACCTTCAACCTTGATATCAACCTGGATAGAAGTGATACCTTCTGTTGTACCAGCTACCTTAAAGTCCATATCACCGAAGAAGTCCTCAATACCCTGAATATCCATGAATACGAGATAATCTTCGTCATTCTCTTCATTAACAATCAAACCTGAAGAAATACCTGCAACAGGTCTCTTAATAGGTACACCAGCATCCATAAGTGAAAGTGTTGATGCACATACAGAACCCTGTGAAGTAGAACCGTTTGACATTGTAATCTCAGATACAGTTCTGATTGCATATGGGAACTCTTCCTCACTTGGAAGTACTGGAACGAGTGAACGCTCAGCAAGTGCTCCGTGACCAATCTCACGACGTCCTGGGCTTCTTGAAGCCTTAGCCTCACCTACAGAATAACCTGGGAAGTTATAGTGGTGCATATATCTCTTTGTTGTCTCAGAATCAAGACCATCAATGATCTGTGAGTCAGAAAGTGGAGCGAGAGTACAAACGTTAACTACCTGTGTCTGTCCACGCTGGAAGAGAGCTGAACCATGAACTCTAGGAATAATTCCTACATCGCATGAAAGAGGACGAATCTGATCGAGTGCACGACCATCAACACGAACATGCTCTCTGAAGAGATAATCTCTAACAACCTTCTTCTCGAGCTTATAGATAGCATCAGCAGCCCATGAAGAAAGACCTTCTTCCTTCTCCTCGAGCATTGCAGCTACTTCTTCCTGAAGAGCAGCTACGTTAGCATCACGAACGCTCTTATCATCTGAAAGAACTGCAGCACGCATCTTGTCCCAACCAAATTCCTTAACAGCATGGAAAACTTCCTCTGGTACATCAGCTGACTCGTATGTGAACTTTGGCTTACCAATCTCAGCAACGATTGAGTTGATGAACTTGCAGATTTCCTTACATACTTCGTGACCATCAGCGATAGCCTGAAGCATGATATCATCTGGAACTTCATTAGCGCCTGCTTCAACCATGCAGATCTTCTTCTCTGTACATGCAAGTGTTACATACATGTCAGAAATCTTTCTCTGCTCTTCTGTTGGGTTAATAACTGTCTTGTTATCAATAAGACCAAGTACAACACCTGCTACAGGTCCCTTCCAAGGGATATCTGAAATAGCAATAGCGATTGATGTACCGAGCATAGCTGTAATTTCAGGTGAGCAATCAGCATCAGCTGACATTACCATGTTAGATACCACTACATCGTTTCTCAAATCCTTTGGGAACAAAGGTCTGATAGGACGGTCGATAACACGTGATGTAAGGATAGCCTTCTCACCTGGACGACCCTCTCTCTTAAGGAAGCCACCTGGGATCTTACCTACAGCGTACTGCTTCTCTTCGTAATCTACTGAAAGTGGGAAGAAGTCGATACCTTCCTTTGGCTTTTCAGAAGCTGTTACAGTTGAAAGAACTGTTGTGTTGCCGTACTTAATAAGAACAGCACCATTAGCGAACTGAGCAAGTAATCCTGTCTCAACAACAAGAGGACGACCTGCAATAGTTGTCTCGAAAACTTTTTTCATTTTCTTCTCTCCTTTAAATATATTCTTGGGGAGGTAGCTTGCAGGTTCATAATTTGACACAAGTTCAAATTATCAATCTACACACTACACCCCTAATACACCTTTACGGCCTTATTATTATAACCCAATAATTTAAATAATGATAATAAAAATATTATTAAAATTTTTTGAGTTGAAGATAGACATATATGAATGTAAAATTAGACGGAGGTGTTTTATGTTTAGCAGCGAAGAGTTATTTCAATTTTCAAAATTGTTTACTGAATATCAAGGAAGTTTTATTGAAGCTCCTTGTTTTCTTCACGTTATTGATAAACTTCATATTGTTAAACTTGATTATATTTTTTACGAGAATAACCTCCCTACAGATCCAGTTGTAATATATGAAGACAAGACAAAAACACCTGGTAAGCTTTATCAGACTCGTAAGGACTTTAATTACGGTATTTTCATAATTAGAACTTATTTTGATAATGACCAAGAAATCACAGAAGAGATTGAAGAAACAGTTAAGTACATTACTGAAATCACGTACCTTGGTGTGAGCAGAATTAAGCTCACTACTAATGCTGTATATTATCTCTTACATGATGAACTAACTGGTATTTATAACAACAACTATTTCAATAGACATGTAACTAATCTCATAAAAGATAACGATATATCTGAATATGCTGCACTATTCTTAAACATAAGAAATTGCAGATATCTTAATGCTGTATTTGGTAATAGAATTACAGACAAAATGATTATTTCTCTTGCTACTAGTCTTGATGAAATGACTGATTCAAGTCGTGGAGAATGTGTTGCTAGATTAGGCGGCGATTTCTTTACGCTCATTGTACTTAAAGAAAACTTAGAAAAGTTTACTAGCGTGCTTTCTAATTTCAATGTTGAATTCGATTTTGAATCTGATCATATTGCATACCCAATTTCATTAAAAGCTGGTATTGCCTTATTGGATGAAACATACGACTCATTTGATGCAATTATGTGTTCTATTTCAGCTGCACATGCTGTTGCAAAAGTCACAACAGCTGAACCACCAGTAGTATACTTCACTCAGTCTTTAATTGAGACTAAGTTTTTAAATGATAAGATGGTGAATGATTTATCTGAGGACTTAAATGCTTCTAAACTCTTCGTGTACTATCAGCCATATGTAAAAGTAAATGGTGACGATAAAAAAGTAATCGGATGCGAAGCCCTACTTCGTTGGAGATATGAGGACAGAATGTTCCCTGCTTCAGAGATTATTCCACTTGCCGAAAAGTCAAAGATTATCCTCGATATTGATTTATTCGTTATCGAAAAAGTATGTTCAAAAATCAATGAGTGGAAAGCAAATGGCTACAATACTGTACCTGTATCCATTAATCTCTCAGAGATTGATTTGAAGATTTGTAATCTTGCACCTAAAATTATCCAGATTATTAATAAGTACAATCTCGATTGTAACGATATAACTTTTGAGTTCAGTGAATCAGCATTTGTTCACGAACCTGTTTTGATGCGCAATTTTGTAAATGCAATAAAGGAATTGGGCTTCAAAATTGGTATCGAAGATTATACTAATTCTTTCCTACCTTATAAATTGTTTACTGAGAATGCTTTCGATTACATCAAAGTAGATTATAAGAATATTGATACTTCTAATCCTAACCTTCTCGTAATCCTCGATAGTATTATCAAGCTTGCACAGTCTCTTGGAATTGATGTAATTATCAAGGGCGCAAATGAACAAACTCTTATTGATAAAAGTATCGAAAACGGTTGTTCTGTATTCCAGAGCGAATTCTTCGGTAAGGCTCTATCAGAGAGATTTTTCGAGAATAAGATTAAAAATCAGTGAATAACTTTAAGAAATGATCTTCTGTGAATGTCGCACATTCCCTTTTCTCGGATTGCAGCATAGTGATCCTTAGTTCCATATCCTTTATGCTTACCAAAACCATAACCAGGGTATTCATTATCATAATCCATCATAATGTGATCCCTTGTTACCTTAGCTAAGATAGACGCAGCAGCAATCGAATTAGATTTAGCATCACCTTTGATAATTGGTGTAACGGGAATATCAACGCCCTTCAAATCTACAGCATCAATTAAAAGTAAATCAGGCTTAACACTTAGACCAGTTGCACATTCTCTCATAGCCTGCTTTGTTGCTTCAAGAATATTAATCTCATCAATAACATCAGCTTCCTTGCGAATAACGACATATGCAATTGCTTTCTCTTTAATCTCAACAAACAATGCTTCACGCTTTTTCTCAGAAAGCTTCTTAGAATCATCGAGACCAAGTATTGGCTTCATCGGATCAAGAACACATGCAGCAACTACTACTGGTCCAGCTAAAGGTCCTCTTCCAGCCTCATCGATACCAGCAACAACTTTATAACCTTTTGAGAAAGCTTCTTTCTCATAAGCCATCATTTGATCATACTTTACTACAAGTTCCTCAACAGATAATCTAGCCATATTAAATCTCCGGTAATTCTAATGTAATTCTACCAATACGTGCCTGTCTTAAGTCATCCAAGAATACTCGACTGAATCGCTCTTCATCTACACGACCACCAGACATGAGACAACCTCTCTTACGACCCATTTCCAAGAAACGATCATAGTCATCCTGAATATATTCTTCAGAATCAGGTGTCGCTATCTTAAATCTTTCACAAAGCTCATTAGGATAACGTTCAAGCAATATCTTAATTGTTTCGTATGCAATCTCAACTTGATCAGTAACTTCCTGCTTAACAGCTCCAGTTGCTGTCAAAACAAGCTGACTACGTTTTGTTGCAATCTTAGGCCACAAAACACCTGGCATATCCATAAGTTCAAGTTGTCCTTCTGTTCTAACCCACTTTGGTGCTCTAGTAACACCTGGCTTATCTCCAGTAATAGCGACTTTCTTACCACATAGTGCATTAATCAATGTTGATTTACCTGTATTAGGTACACCAACAACCATGGCTCTTATAGGTCGACCCATTCTTCCCTTAGCAGCTGCACGATCAAGAATATCGCTACATAGCTCCTTAGAAGCATTCCACAACTGGTCTAAACCCTTTTTATGTGTACTCTCCATAGCAACAGCAGCAACACCGTTCTTCTTCAAATAAGCAATCCATTTTTCAGTAGCCTTAGGATCTGCTAAGTCAGATTTATTAAGAATAACCACTCTTGGCTTATTACCAATAATCTTTGAAAGCTCTGGATTTCTGCTAGAGAAAGGAATTCTAGCATCACATGTCTCATAAACAATATCAACCAGCTTCAAATTCTCCTGAACATCATTTAATGCCTTACGCATATGACCAGGAAACCAGTTAATTGACTTCATATCTTGATTCAGATCCATATCACACCTACTATTCTAAAAATTCACGCTAATTATACACTACATAGTACTTCTATCAAAACAAAGAAATAAAAAGAGGCAATGTTACCATTGCCTCTAATTAATTCAATCTTAATTCCAAAATCAGAATTAGAGCTTCTCAGCGATACGAGCAGCCTTACCCTGACGAGAACGGAGATAATAAAGCTTCGCTCTTCTAACGCGACCCTTACGTACAATCTCAATCTTCTCAATCTTTGGAGAATGAACTGGAAGAATACGCTCTACACCTACACCGTATGAAATACGACGAAGTGTCATTGTCTCAGAAATACCTGAACCCTTACGTGCAATTACATAACCTTCGAAAATCTGGATACGCTCACGGTTACCTTCCTTAATCTTGAGGTGTGCCTTTACGTAGTCACCGATTTCAACTTCTGGATAAGAATTACGGAGGTTCTCGCTCTCAACAACCTTAACTAAATCCATTATAATTTCCTCCTAATCTGATAGATGTTCTTGCCATACCTTTTATGAGCAGAGGACCATCCCTTTTTACAACCCTAAAATTTTATCAGTTTTGTATTTTATTAGCAAGTATTTTTTGCCAATCTTCTGATGAAATTTCTAGTTTTTCTAGCAAATCAGGCCTTTTTTCCATAGTTTCTCTCAAAGAAGCTATGCGATTATACTCGTCAATGGCTGCCTGATTACCATTAACAAGAATCTCAGGTACTTGTTTACCGTGCCAAACACGAGGCTTCGTATACTGTGGAGCTTCCAAAGTTCCTGCCATATGAGACTCATTAGTATATGCATCGGAATTAGGAAGTACTCCCTCAATCATTCTCGATACTGAATCAACGATTACTACACTAGCAATCTCTCCGCCTGTCAAAACATAATCACCGATTGAGATTTCTTCATCAACAATCTCATCAATAACACGCGAATCAATACCTTCATAATGACCACATATGATGCATAAATGTTCTTTCTTAGAGAGTTCAACAACTTTCTTCTGATTAAGAACATTACCCTTTGGACTTACGTACACAGTATATGGTTTCTTATCACCAACAATACTTTGAAAACTATCGTATACAGGATCACACTGCATTAGCATACCTGTACCACCACCATACAAAGTATCATCTACCTTGCCATATTCATTAAGAGCAAAATCTCTAATATTCACGAGATTAACATCAATAATTCCCTTATTGATTGCTCTACCAATAATGCTTTGATTAAGAAAATTAGATACCTGTTCAGGAAATAAAGTCAAAATTGAAAACTTCATTCAAACACCTTAACCTTCATATAATTCGAATAATCCGTCAGGAAGTTTGACATTCATAACTTTATTCTCAAAGTCTACGTTATAACAAACAGCTTTAAGAAAAGGAATTAACAAATTCTGCTTTCCTCTACGCTTAACTGATAAAACCTGATTAGCGCCTGTCTCGAAAACATCTTCGATAACTCCAAGTTCGCCAATAGTATCATCAATAACACTTATACCGATCAAATCGGCAATAAAATAAGTATCCTTAGGTAACTTAACTGCGTCTTCTCTATCAACAGCGATATAAAAACCTTTTAGCTTCTCAGCAGCAGTTCTGTCATTAAGATCTTCGATAGACATAAGAACATGTCCTCTATCATGACGACAACCCTTAACATCAATCTCTGATACAACAGAACTATCCTCTTTAAGAATATAGCAGTGTTTGAGCTTATTAAAACGGCGCACATTATCAGTAATAGGGAAGATTTTTACCTCTCCCCTAATACCGTGTGCGCCAATAATCTTACCAATAGTAATAAAATCTTTCATTAGCCTACAATATCTACGACTACTCTCTTGCCGTCTCTTAAATACTTAGCCTTCATGATAGAACGGATAGCCTGAGCTCTTTTACCATTCTTACCGATGATTTTACCCATATCGTCTGGTGCAACAGAGAGCTCGAATACGATAGTATTACCACGCTCTGTTTTCTTTACAACAACATCATCAGGATTATTTACCAATGATTTTGCCATCGTAGTAAGTAACTCGCTCATATTGTTCTCCTTTAAGGAATTCTAAATTAAAGAATACCCTGCTTCTTAAGAAGATCACGAACTGTGTCTGTTGGCTGAGCACCGTTACCAATCCACTTCTTAGCTGCCTCTGCATCAATGTTAACCTCAGCTGGCTCTGTAAGTGGGTTATATGTACCAATCTCCTCGATGAAACGACCATCACGTGGATAACGACCATCTGCTACTACTACTCTGTAGAAAGGAGCCTTCTTCTTACCCATTCTTCTCAAACGAATCTTAACTGCCATTGTTTTTTCCTCCAAAACATAAATTAATAATAATTTTTACAATCTATATCACATATTTCTATGGAATATACTAATTAAAACTTGCGGCGACCAAATCCGCCAAAACCGCCTTTACCAAATCCACCTGGGAAGCCCTTTGGCATTCTCATACCACCGAACTTTCCACCCTTTAACTGCTTCATCATCTGAGCTGTCTGCTCGAACTGCTTCATCAACTGGTTAACCTGCTGAACTGATGTACCAGAACCTTCTGCAATTCTCTTTCTTCTAGAAGCATTCAAAATCTTAGGATTCTTACGCTCTCTCTTAGTCATTGAACGAATAATCGCCATATTCTTATCAATAACTGTATCGTCGATATCGTCTTCCTTAACCTTACCAGCAACACCAGGGATCATTCCAAGAACATCTTTCATTGAACCCATTCCCTTGATCTGTTCGAACTGCGCGAGCAAATCATTAAGGTTAAAGTCATCAGACATCATTCGCTCAACTTGCTTCATTGCCTTTTCTTCGTCAATGCTCTGCTGAGCTTTCTCAATAAGGCTCATTACATCGCCCATACCGAGAATTCTATCTGCCATTCTGCTAGGATGGAAAACTTCGATGTTATCAATCTTCTCACCTACGCAGATATACTTAATTGGCTTACCTGTCATCTTTCTAATTGAAAGAGCAGCACCACCACGGGCATCACCATCAAGCTTTGTCATAATGAAACCGTCCATACCGATTTCATTCTCGAATGTAGTTGCAACATTTACGGCCTCCTGACCGATCATGCTATCAACAACAAGAAGCTTTTCATTAGGATTAACTGTTGCGCTAATCTCTCTAAGCTCATCCATCATCTCTTCATCAACTGTCATACGACCAGCTGTATCGACGATGAGGAAGTTACAAAGCATATACTTAGCTTTCTCGATTGCTTCCTTGCAAATAGTAACAGCATTCTTCTCTTCTGGATGAATATAACACTGAATACCATTAGCCTCGGCAAGAACCTTGAGCTGCTCAGCAGCTGCAGGTCTATGAACGTCAACAGAAGCAACCATTGGCTTCTTACCGTCTTGCTTGAGAATTCTAGCTAACTTAACAGCTGTAGTAGTTTTACCAGCACCCTGTAAACCGTAAAGCACGATTACTGTAAAGCCTGTTGGAGAAACAGCAATCTTAGCGTCGCCTGTACCTAAGAGCTCAACGAGGGACTCGTGAACAATCTTAACAATCTGCTGACCAGGAGTAATGCTGTGTTCAATCTCAGCACCTTTACACTTCTCAGTCATATCAGCGACAAAACCCTTAGTAACAGAGTAATTAACATCGGCTTCGAGGAGGGCCATGCGGATTTCTCTCATCATGTCCTTAATATCCTGCTCAGTAACTCTAGCCTTACCCTTCATCTTATCGGTAATCTTTTGTAACTTTGTAGATAAACTCTCAAACATTAGTCTTTACTCCGTAATCAGTTCATCACGAACTTTATTAAGAATTATTAGTGCCTCTTCCTTACGATCAGAATTCAAAAGTTTAATGGCTTCATTAACTTCCTTCTTCTGAAGTGTAAAACGTCTTATAAGTCCAAGCTTCTCTTCATATTCTGAAAGAAGCTTTGTGGCTCTCTTTATGGTGTCATGAACAGCCTGTCTAGAAGTACCAACTGTCTCAGCAATCTCAGCTAAAGATAAATCATCAAAGTAATAATACTCAGATGTAACTCTCATCTTCTCTGTTAGAAGATTGCCATAAAAATCAAGAGCTAAACATGTCTCAATCTTATCCATACATGAACCCCCAAAGTAAGACTTGAGTATAATAACAAAGGCAAGCAATAGTGTCAAGTCTTTTTACTTGTCAGTTTTAAATCTTTATAAATAATATCAACAATATTGTTATAAAAACAGTTTTTTACTTGTGATAATATTAATCCATTAGCAAATATTCATGTACGGAGGTAATAAATGAAGAGGTTTTTGATTAACTTTGCAACTCTGATGCTTGTTTTCGCGATAGTCGGCTGTTCAGCAACAAGCACAAAGAGCAACAAGAAGAAAAAGCACAAAGATAAGTCACCTAAAGAAACCGAGGAGACTATTGATCCTGACGAGACTGAAGAGACCGAGGAACCTGAAGTAACCGAGGAAACAGAAGAAACTACTATCGAGACAGAAGCAACAGAACCAGATACTACTGTTTCAAATGATGCTACATCTACGATTACTGTCCTCTCTTCAGAATATGATTATCTTGACTTTCAGGTTGAACCATTTTCATATTCAGAAGAATGTAATGATGGCACATTTAATATCTATACATATCAGGATTATATATATGCCCCTGTGGAAGCCAACGACGACTTAGCTCTTGCAATTAATGATATTAATGATGAACAAGATAAATCTATCAATAAATTCATTGAAGACAGTGTTGAGATTAGTACATATGCAGACAAATCTGAGTATCAATACTATTCATATAGCGCTTATACAACTGTCTCAAGAACAGATAGTCAGGTTTTCTCTGCATATATTGAGACATTCAAATATGAGAGTATGTCAGGCAATTCAACAAATACAGTTGATTCATACAATTTTGATGCTACAACAGGTCTGCCTATTGCATTATCAAGTATCATTACAGACGAAGATAATTTCAAGAGCAACATTATTTTCAATATAGAGAATTATTATGATGTTTCTTCTGATTTTGAAGCGACTATAAAGTCAACTGATTTAGATGATTTCTGTTATGTATTCACTCCTATTGGAATTGATGTTGTTTTCGCTCCAGATGAAGTTGTTCCAGGTTATGAATGCTTACGAGTAAGTTTTGATTACAGATTCCAACCAGAACTATTCGCATATGATTTATGGTCAAATTATCCGGAGAACAGAATTCTTTCTGGCAAAACACTCGATGCATCATCTGACTGTATCGATATTGACGAAGAAAATAGCATCTTATTACTTTACAACACTGATGATTACGATACATATACGAGCATAAGCGTTTACTATAATGATGTTAATTTCACTATCGATGACATGTGGGCATATATGATTGAGCCATATTATGTAAAATCAAACGGCAATGAGTACCTATACCTCGCATTTACTGAAGAGAATGACTGGAAGGAATGTTATGTATACAACATTACAGATCCAGATAACATCACATTTGTTGGCGTTTCATCTTGTAATCTTGTTAACTTCATCAATCCAGATTTCTTCTACTGTTCAAAGAGAATTCAGAGATTAAGTACCGTTAATGGTGTATCACCTGCATACATTGGCTCTGAAGGATTAATTGAAAGATATACAAATCTTTGGATAATCGAGGACTATGTTGAATTCCCATTGATTGATGATGTTGATGGTTACATATCTAGTAGCTACGATTTTGACACACCATATACAGCAGAAAGTGGAACAACACTTTACTACTACGCAACAGATGATAATAGTTTTGTTGTCTTATCTGATGGCAGTGAACTCATCTACTTCGATTCATTTGATTACGATGACATTGGTGGTAAGTCAATTTTCGATGTAGTCGATAATGATTACATCTTATTCGCTGGTTAATTGACCTAATCGAAAACAACCTATAACAAAAATGCTGTTCGCTTCAATCGAACAGCATTTTTTATGTCTCAATATAATAAATAATAGATAGATTAATCGATTATTAATTAATCAAAGAATCTACGAAAACCTCTGGATCAAAGTCTACAAGATCATCAACACCTTCACCAAGACCAGCAAGAACAATAGGCTTATGTGAAGAGTAAGCAACTGATACAGCTACACCACCCTTAGCAGTTCCATCGAGCTTAGTAATAGCAATATAATCAAGATTAGCTGCTTCGCCGAATACTTCAGCCTGCACAACCGCATTCTGACCTGTAGTAGCATCAATAACAAGCATTGTCTTTACATTTGCATCTTTTGCTTCTCTTTCGACAATTCGAGTAATCTTAGATAACTCATCCATCAAGTTCTTCTTATTATGAAGACGTCCAGCAGTATCAAGGATCAACAAATCTGCTTTTCTAGCAATAGCAGCATGAATAGCGTCATAACAAACAGATGCAGGATCTGAACCAGCTTCATGGGAGATTACAGTAGTTGAAGTTCTTTCACCCCATACCTTAAGCTGTTCAATAGCAGCTGCTCTGAATGTATCGGCGGCACCAAGAATAACCTTCTTTCCCTGCTTCTTATATCTTTCACTAAGCTTACCAGCAGTAGTAGTTTTACCAGTACCGTTAACGCCAATCATCAAGATAACATTGAGCTTACCTTCTTCGAGCTCTAAGCATGACTTATCACCAAGGATCTCAAGCATCTTAGTCTTAACATTACCAAATACTGTTTCCTTACTGTCATCACCAGTACGCTTAATCTCAGACTTAACATAATCGATGATATCGCTACTAGCTCCTACACCGCAGTCAGCACAAACAAGTATCTCTTCAAGTTCATCGAGCTGATCCTCATCGAAATGACCAGTACTCGCAGCAATTCTAGTAAAACCCTGACTTACGAAATCTCTAGTCTTTGCAAGACCTCTTTTAAATGTTTCAAATAATCCCATTCATTAACTCCTTATTCATTGTCACCTAAGCGCATAGAGAGAATCTTTGAAATACCTCTCTCCTGCATAGTAACACCATACATTCTGTCGCACGCTTCCATCGTACCCTTTCTATGAGTAACGATAATAAACTGTGACTTAACACAATATCTTCTAACGAAGTCTGTAAAACGACTAACGTTTACGTCATCAAGAGCAGCTTCAACCTCATCCAAGATTACAAATGGTGATGGTTTTAACTGTAAGATAGCAAATAACAACGCAATTGCAGTAAGACAGCGCTCACCACCAGAAAGAAGTGTAAGACTCTGAAGTCTCTTTCCAGGAGGCTGAGCCTTAATCTCGATAGCACTAGTAAGTACATCATCACCTTCAAGTGAAATCTCAGCAGTACCACCGTTAAACAAATCCTCGAAAACAGTCTTGAAGTTCTCGTTGATTGTCTGGAAATGCTCGATAAACTGTGTTCTCATCTCCTCAAGAAGATCTGCAATTACCTTCTCAAGATTAGCCTTTGCATCAAATACGTCATTACGCTGTGCTGATACAAATTCAAATCTCTCTGAAACTTCTTTATACTCATCAATAGCATTGAGGTTAACTGGACCAATAGACTTAATCTTAGCCTTAAGCTTAGATATCTCAGAAGCTGTATCAGTAATATTGGTAATCTCTTCACAAGACTCACAAACATTATCAAATGTTGTCTCATAATCTTCCCAAAGTCTATTCTTACAAGTATCAATCTCTTCAATATACTGTTCATACTTAGTAACAAGCTGATTAATCTGGTTCTTAATAGAATTAACAGTATTAGCACAATCAGAAATCTTATCGAAGAAACCAGAGAGTTCCTTCTCGAGTTCACTTCTCTCACTAGCCAATTCCTTAATCTTATTTTCAAGAACTGTAGCTTCAGCATTGGACTTAGCAATAAGTTCATCAAAAGACTTAATCTTAACAATAAGTCCTTCTTTCTCTTCTAAATCATGCTGACAATCAGCAGACTTTCTCTCTAATGTCTCAACATAAGAACTCTTCTCACGCTTAAGAAGCTCTGACATCTGCATGATACCATTACGCTCTGTAATATACTTCTCAGCATTAGATACACATTCATTAATCTTATTTCGAATTGAATCAAGCTTATCAGAAATTGACTTAGATTCTGAA
Source organism: Clostridia bacterium (assembly GCA_024403735.1). GTDB lineage: Bacteria > Bacillota > Clostridia > Saccharofermentanales > Saccharofermentanaceae > Saccharofermentans. The sequence goes on along the minus strand of JAKSRG010000002.1, from coordinate 105,187 downwards.
TCATTCTGAATGATGTTCTCACGAAGGTCATCCAAGTCTTCCTGTGTCTCAGAATAAACAAGTTTAGTTTCTTCCATATCATCAGAAAGCTTGAGCTTCTCCTTAGACATAGAATCTACAGAACTCTCAACATTAGCAATCTGGCTCTGGATATCTGCTAATCTCTCTTTCAAGTTGCTGTAAGAAGTCTCAGCCTTAGCACGCTCAACACTAAAATATTTAAGCTGAACATCCAACTGTTCTAATTCACGACCAATTACATAGATCTCATCATCAAGTTCCTGGCGTTCATCTTCAATCTCAGCAAGTTTTGCCTCGAGTGCTTCATACTCTTTAGTAATCTCTTCAATCTCACGTGCTCTACCAAGAATACCAACACCATTCTTATGTACAGAACCACCAGTAAGTGAGCCACCTGGATTAATAGAATCACCTGATAAAGTAATAATCTTAACCTGATGCTTAAGCTTAGAAGCAATCTTACGAGCGTTATCCATATCATCACAGATAACAATTCTACCAAGCAAATTAGATACAATATCTGAAATATTGTAATCGTGCTTTGTAAGTTCAGAAGCAATACCAATAAAACCTTCCATTCTTGAAGCCTGGTTTCTAAAATCGCTTTCTAAATCACGAGGTCTAATATTCTCGATTGGAAGGAAAGTAACTCTACCTAATCTCTCTTCCTTAAGAACTCTAATCAAATCAGCAGCATCTGCTTCATAATCAGTTACGATATTATGAATACTATTTCCAAGCGCTATTTCAATAGCTGTCTCATATTTAGAATCAACTGAGATTAAATCTCCTAATACACCAACAATCTTATTCTTGAGATTGCCATGTGATTCAGCATAATTGAGAAGTCTTCTAACAGACTCCTGATAACCTTCTTTACGCTTCTCGAGATCTGTAAGTGTCTTGATTCTAGTAGATAACGCAGTGGCACGAGAATTATCCTTCTCATACTTAGACATTATCTCTGTTTCACGCTTCTTTAATTCAGCCAATCTAGAATTACGCGTATTGATATCAGAAGTAACGGCACCTTCTTGTTCCATTGCTTCCTTAAACTTCTTATCAGCTTCCTCAAGATTAGATTTAATCTCTTTCTCAATCTCAAGATGAGCAAATCTATTAGATGTTAACTCCTTAATTCTCTCATCCAAGAAAGCAATTCTATTTGAATACTGAGTAATCTGTTCCTTTATAGAGATAATCTCATTAGTCTTACTCTCAACCTGCTTACGGATGTCACTTTGGCTATCACTAGACTTCTTAAACTCTTCAACGATAGCATCTCTTTCAACAGTCAAGCTTTCTGCTTTCTTCTGCTCTTCATTAGCTAATTCTAATAAATGCTGAGCCTTCTCTTCATTAACCTTAAGCTCTTCAGTAAGTCTAGAAATGTCTGCTTCAAGCTTTTCTTTTTCCTTAGTAAACTCTTCTACGCTAGCATCAATCTGCTTAAGCTGAACATCAGCAATCTTCTTATCAGAAGTAAGGTTATAAATCTCTTCTGTCAAATCAGAAAGACTCTGACGCTCTTCTTCAATCTTATCGTCAATTTCATCACTCTTAGATGTAAGTTCAGAATTAGAATCGCGCAAAGCAAGATAGCGATCTTCACTAACTCTCAAATCCTCTTCAAGCTTAGTCTTAAGATCACCCTGATTACCCATTGCTGCATTCGCACGCTTAATCTTGTGAACAAGTAATGAGATATCTTTAGTCTTTAATAATTCATATGTTCTGTGATAAGTTACAGCTTTCTCAGACTGTTCCTTCAAAGGTTCAAGTCTTTCACTGAGCTGTGCAAGGATATCATCAATTCTAAGTAAGTTCTGCTCAGTAGAAGCAAGCTTACGCTCAGCCTCATCCTTACGAACCTTATACTTAACAATACCAGATGCTTCTTCAAGCACACGACGTCTATCTTCTGACTTAGTAGACAAAATCTCATCCACTCGACCCTGACCTACAATAGAATAACCATCTTTACCAAGACCAGTATCGAGGAACAAACCTACAATATCCTTAAGTCTACAATTTACTCTGTTAATCTGATACTCACTATCACCAGATCTATATAATCTACGTGTAATCTGAATCTCATTGTAATCGTAATCTAACGCGTGATCAGAATTATCAAGTGTCATAGAAACTTCAGCATAATTCATGGCTTTACGAGACTGAGTACCGTTAAAAATAACGTCCTCCATCTTACCACCACGAAGTGATTTAACACTCTGTTCACCGAGTACCCATCTGATCGCATCAGTAACATTAGACTTACCACTACCGTTAGGACCAACGACAGCTGTCATACCACGATCAAATTCAACCAAAGTGTACTCTGGGAATGATTTAAATCCTTGAATCTCTAGTTTCTTTAAAAACATCTAATAATCCTTTAGAAAAATATTCTACTAATTATATCATAAAGACTATGTTATTTAAAAAGCTTCTTAAATTCTTCAATAGCAATCTGAGCACAGTTTTGTTCAGCAATCTTCTTACTAGAGCCAGTTGCTTTAGCTAAGAATATGCCGTCAGCATAAACCTCAACATCAAATTCCTTCTTGTGTGCAGGACCATGTTCATCTACAACTTTGAACTCGATAACATGTTGATCTTCTTTTTTCTGTGCCAACTCAAGTAGCTTACTCTTGTAATCGAGGAACAACTTACCGTTAATAGCATCTTCGATTGTAGAACTTAAAATATTAAGAATAACTTTCTCAACAGTGGATAAATCAGAATCAAAATATACTGCAGCAAAAACAGACTCAACAGCATCAGCCAATGTAGAATTCTTATCAGAACCGCCAGAATTAGCTTCGCCTTTACCCAATAAGAGCAACTCACCAATTCTTAAACGTCTAGCTACTTCTGCTAACGAACGCTCACATACAATAATACTTCTAGTCTTTGACAAATAACCTTCGTCAACCTTAGACTTCAACTCATATAATTTGCGACCAATTACTAAATCTAGAACTGAGTCACCTATAAATTCAAGTCTCTGGTTGGATTCATAATGATGTCCATTATGTTCAAATACATATGTTGTGTGAGTAAATGCAAGTCTAAGTAATTCTTTATCCTTGAAGGTATATCCTAATGCTTTCTCAAAATCATCGAATGTATAAGACATATTTTCTCCTAAAAAAATAAAGCTGAATGTATTATAAAAATACACTCAGCTTAAAATCTCAACTTAAATATTACTCAGCAAGACCCTTGATGTACTCTACAGCATCACCAACAGTAGCAACCTTCTCAGCAACCTCATCTGGAATTGAAATATCAAACTCCTGCTCCATTGCCATAACAAGCTCTACCATGTCAAGTGAATCAGCGTTAAGATCATCAACAAAAGATGAATCCATAGAGATGATGCTCTCGTCAACGCCGAGCTGATCAACGATCATTGATTTAATGCTCTGAAATAATTCTTCGTTAGTCATTTTTTTACCTCCATTAAGTTGGTTTACGCAACCTACAAAAAATATATAAATTAACTATTGCCAAATGTCAATACTTAATAACAAAAAACTTTGAATATCGAACAATTCAAAATTAACCCTTCAAATACTGCTTGTTCTTAATCAAGTAATCCAATCCAGAGATTATTGTCATAATTACACAAGCATAGAAGAATACATCACCAATGATAGTAATTGGAGTATTGAGGTTCAAATCAAAAGCTCCAGCAATCTTCATAAGTGTTGGCTCAAACATCAAATAGATGATTGCAATCATCTGCATAGTAGCTTTTACCTTACCAATCATCTTAGCTGCCATTACAACGCCATGCTGTGAAGCAAGCATTCTAATACCAGTTACCATAAACTCACGCAAACAGATGATTAATACAAACCAAGCAGACACACGTCCAAGTTCGATAAACGCTAACAAAACACCAATAACAAGCATCTTATCTGCAAGTGAATCCAAAAACTTACCTAAGTCAGTAATCAGATTATACTTACGAGCAATCTTACCATCGAACATATCTGTTAAAGATGCAATGATAAAGATAATAGCTGCTATTAATAGTCCATGTTCATTAATAAAACCATTCCATCCTGCTGGCTCAAATCCATAAATAGAAATTGGCAACATAAATAGGATAGTAAACGGAATCAATATTATACGTAAAAGAGATAATTTATTTGGAAGATTCATACCGTTACCCCTGTTAATTCATAATCGGAACTATCAACCAGTTTAACCATGTAAGTCTTACCAATCTCAAGTTCACCAGTCTGTGAAGCTACAAAAATCTCAGGATCAACTTCAGGAGCCTCACCATAGCTTCGACCCATATAAAATATACCATCATCGGATATTGAATCAATAGTAACTTTTACGACACTATTAATACGATTGCGGTTCAATTCTTCTGATATAGTTCTCTGTACCTCATAAACCTGCTCGATACGGGCCTGCTTAACTTCCTCTGGTACCTGATTAGGCATATCATAAGCAGCAGTACCTTCTTCAGGAGAGAATGTAAAACAGCCAAGTCTATCAAATCTCCACTTCTTGAGATTATCAATCAGTCTATTAAATGACTCTTCAGTCTCGCCTGGAAAACCTACCATTACTGTTGTTCTAATAATGATATCTGGAATAGCTGTACGTAATTTATTAAGAACTGATGTTATCTTCTCTTCAGTATCTCTTCTATTCATAGCTTTAAGAACAGAATTCTCACCATGCTGAATTGGAATATCAAAATAATGAGCTACTTTTGGATTATTCTTGAACTCATTAATCAAATCATCATCAATACCATCCATATATCCATACATAACACGGATAGTTTCAAGATTTTCTATCTCTGATAACTTAGATAACAAAACTGGTAAACTACGCTTACCATACAAATCAATACCGTAATTTGTAGTATCCTGAGCTGCCAAAATCAACTCTCTATAACCTCTAGAAACAATTGATTTTGCTTCAACTAAAACATCTTCAAGAGGACGAGATACAAAATCGCCTCTAATCAATGGTATAGCACAATATGAACATCTATTCATACAGCCCTCACCTATCTTTAACCAAGCATAACCAGTAGTAGTAATCTCTCGATCAGTAAGCATGTGGTCAAGACCACCTACACCGTCAGAGTACTCAACACAATATTCGCTAGATTCATATAGGGAATTAATTGCTTTAACTACATCAATATAGTGTTTAGTTCCAAGAACTACATCTACTTCAGGCATACTCTCAAGAATGTCTTTAGGATATCTCTGAGATAAACAACCTGTAACAACTATATAATCAACATTTCCATTTGGTTTCTTATAATCAGCAGCAAACAAAATAGCCTCAATAGCTTCTTTCTTCGCACTTTCAATAAAACCACATGTATTAATAACAACTACATTAGCATCTGAAATGCCTTCAACTACCTCAAACCCTTCATTACGGATAGATGTAATCATACATTCCGCATCAACAAGATTTTTGGAACAGCCTAAAGCAATCATATGAACTTTAATTGATTTGATAGACATATATACACCTCATAGTATTACATTTGAATTATACCAATGTGTATAAAATTAAAATATATACTTAATGTCTATTATCTAGCCAAATCTTCAACCCAGATTGGGCAATTTCTAATGAATATCCTCTTCTCGATGCAATTTTGAGAGCACTATTACGTTCTTCCACATTGTCATAAGAAATCCCATTAGGAAAATTAGCTTCATACAATGAAACTATCGTTGTTTTATCATCTGGTAATTCATATACATAGTCTTCTGCAACAAATTCATCAATTCCTGCTGCTAATAATCTCTTTAATAGAAAGTCTTTACTTTCCTGCTTCTTACCAGTTCTAGATAAAAGTACTACTCTAGAAGCTTTAACATCGTCAATATATTCCCTTTTAATAAGTTCAGCTACAACGCTGCATGCAACGTCATAGCTGTAACCTTTACTTATTAAATATTGCTTGATCTTACCAGAAGAATAAGTAGCTATACCAATATGTCTAATAGCTTCTGAGCGTGCATTAATATATGTATCGCTCACACCATATCTCCTTATAGATCAATTCCGAGAATATCATCATCAGAATCGATATCTTCAGCCTCATCATAAGATGATACATCATCATCTACGATAAACTGCTCAGCTGGCTCATAAGACTCTCTAATAAGTCTTTCAATTTCATCTCTAAGTTCAGCATGTTCCTTAAGGTACACACGAACATTATCCTTACCCTGAGCAATCTTATTACCCTTGTAAGAGAACCATGAACCACTCTTCTCGATAATGTTGTTCTCAACAGCCAAATCAATAATACATGATTCGTTAGAGATACCTTCACCATAGAGAATGTCAAATTCTGCCTCCTTAAATGGAGGAGCAACTTTATTCTTAACAATCTTAACTCTTGTATGGCTACCAATTACATCAGTGCCATTTCTAAGAGTCTCAACCTTACGTACATCAAGACGAACAGAAGAGAAGAACTTAAGAGCTCTACCACCAGGTGTAGTCTCAGGGTTACCAAACATAACTCCAACCTTCTCACGAAGCTGATTGATAAAGATACAAACTGTATTTGACTTTGATAAAACTGGAGCCAACTTACGCAAAGCCTGGCTCATAAGACGTGCCTGAATACCTACATGAGAGTCACCCATCTCACCTTCGATTTCAGCCTTTGGAACAAGAGCAGCTACAGAGTCAATAACAATTACATCAATACAGCCACTTCTAATAAGTGTCTCTGCAATCTCAAGTCCTTGCTCACCATAATCTGGCTGTGACAAAAGGAGGTTATCTACATCTACGCCGATCTTACTAGCATATACTGGATCAAGTGCATGCTCAGCATCAATAAATGCACATGTACCACCATTTTTCTGAGCCTCTGCAACTACATGCAAAGCAACTGTTGTTTTACCTGAAGACTCAGGTCCATAAATCTCAATAATTCTTCCACGTGGTAAACCACCAACTCCAAGAGCAACATCAAGTGTTAATGCTCCAGTTGGAATAGTCTCAATCTCATGAACTTCCTTACTACCTAATCTCATTACTGCGCCCTGACCAAACTGCTTCTCAATCTGAGCCATAGCAGCATCAAGTGCCTTTTTTCTATCATCAGCATTAACAACGGAAGTTACACTACCCTTACTCGAATTCTTACTCTTAGCCATAAATACCTCCACTAACGAACATTCGTTCCTGTTTCTGTCTCTAATTCTAGTTGTTGTATCATTTCTTGTCAACACAAAAAACAAACAAATTGTTTATATTGACAATTATATACTTTTATTGTTCCATTATTGGGACAGATGGTGTTTTTATGCACTTTATTTTTCGAATTTTTAATTAAATTTTATCTTCTGAGAAGTTTCTTCTTAAATGTATCTATCCAGTAAGACGCTTCTTCTGTTTTCACAATAATTGCCATACCAAAATATACCAATACTGCAACTACACCTTTTACAGCAAGTACGCATAGTTTTTTGATCTTAACATCATATACTGGTAAAAATTTATCAAGCACAAATAGTACTGCGCACATTACTACTAGACATACTGCACTCTTAATAATGAATTTAAGCATATTTCTTGGTGCTAGTTCCTTATTTCTGCAATATAAGTAGCAAAGAACAACTAGCTGAATAACACTTGTTGATGAATATGCAATAGTAAGTGATAATGCTCCAACGCCATTCTGCATAAGGATATAACAAATGAGTGGATTAGTTATCAAACTAATAACGCCTGCTAAAAGCGGAACTTTAGTCTTACCTATTGCATAGAATGCCTGGTTCATTATGAATACTACTGTATGAGTGATAACTGCGATTGAATAACCTGTTAAATATGTACCAGCCATACTTGCTCTTGCATCAGAATAACTGTCTGACCACTGATAGATGGCCTTGATAACTTCTGTATTACACATAAACAAGAAACCAGCTGAAGGAATTGTCATGAAAAGAGCTGTCTTAAGTCTAGAAGACAAAAGTTCAGATGCTTCACCATACTTCTTCTCACTATACAAACCTACAAGTGAAGGAAGCATTACATTTCCTACTGCTACTGCAAAAATACCATATGGTAGCTGCCATACAGTTGCAGCATTACGAAGAGCAAATACCTGACCATCATTTCCTAATGACAAGGCAAATGTATTAAGTACAGCAAGATTAATCTGAACAATTGAAGCTGAAATCAAAATTGGAACTGCAAGTTTAACAAGGTTTCTAAACCCTTCATCCTTAGGTTTAAAGATAAATCTAACCTGCTTTAACTTATCAAATCCAATAATATACTGGAAAAGAAAATAAATTACAGCTGCACCCATAATACCTGCAGTACAAGCAACAAGTTTATTCTGTGTATTACCAGCAAATATAAGGATAGATAGGAATACAAATATATTATAAATAGTTGGACCAAAAGCAGTTGATGCAAATCTCTTATAGGCATTAAGAATACCAATACAAAGTGCAGCAAGCATCATAAAGAATATCTGTGGGAAGAGCATCTGAGATGCCTTAGCAGCAAGTCTAATTGTCTCTGGATTAGCATTCTTAGAGAACATTGAGTAAAAAGAATAAATTGGTTCAGCGAAAACAACACCACAAGTACATATTACGAGCATAATCGTAGAGAATACACTAATAAAGATACTTACTGTTCTAAAACCTTCCTTCTCTTTATCATTAGTAATAGCTGATGCAAGAGTTGGTGTAATAGCAGCCTGAATAGAACCACCTATCAATAAGTTATAAACAAGATCTGGAATTGTAAATGCAAGCGTATATGCGTCTGAATAAGAACTATTAAACTTATATCCAACAAGAATATCTCTTACAAAACCTGACCCTTTCGAAAACACTAAGCCAAGCATTACAAGAAAAGTGGCAATAGCCATACTTTTTCCTGATTTCTTTGTAGAATCTCTACCCATTATTATCACCTTAATTGTTCAAATTAGTTTCAATCATTCTGATTGCATATTCATATGTCTTAATAACTGCTTGATTACGAACCTCAGTTCTATCACCATCTAGATGAACCACTATGCTATCCTCTTTTGTAGCATCAGAATATCCAATGTAAACTGTTCCTACAGGCTTACCTGGTTCCGCACCACCTGGTCCAGCAATTCCAGTAATAGACAAAGCTATATCACTTCCAATAGCCTTACGTACACCAGAAGCCATCTGAACAGCACATTCATGTGATACAGGACCTACAGTATTCAAGACATCCCATGATACACCAATTAAGCCAGCCTTGATGCTGTTATCATAAGTAACCATACTTCCATAGAAAATCTCTGAGGCACCAGATACATCAACTATTCCAGCGGCTGCCAAACCACCTGTGCAGCTTTCAGCAAATGAAATAGTCATATGACGTTCTTTAAGCATTTCAACAAGCTTTTCCTGAAGACTTATATCAGACATACATGTTTACCATCACTTTTTCGCTTTAATCTCGAGCCAATCAGTTTTTGTAATCAATACTTTACGAGGCTTACTTCCTTCAAATGGACCAATGTAATGGTTCTGTTCCATAACATCAATAAGTCTTGCAGCACGAGGATAACCTATTCCAAGTCTACGCTGGAGGATTGATACACTGGCAGCTTTCTGCTCAATTACAATATCGACAGCCTGCTCGAGAAGATCATCTTCAGCACTTCCTCCATCTCCAGAACCAGCGGCTCCAGGAACACCTGAATTAGCCTCAGTGCTAACATTATTGATAAAGTTATTAACAGAGTCATCATACATTGTTCCCTGTTTTCTCAAGAACTCGATAACTTTTTCTACTTCTTCGTCTGGTACAAAAGCACCCTGACCTCTGATAGGCTTAGAAGCATCCTGAGGAGCATAGAGCATATCACCTTTACCGAGGAGCTTTTCTGCACCATTTGAGTCAAGAATTGTTCTACTATCAACACCAGAAGTTACTGCGAATGCAATACGAGAAGGCATGTTGTTTTTAAGAACACCAGTAATAACGTCTACAGATGGTCTCTGTGTAGCCAAAATCATATGAATACCAGCAGCACGAGCCATCGCAGCTAATCGCATTACCTGTTCTTCAACTTCCTTAGCAGCAACAGTCATAATATCAGCAAACTCATCGATAACAAGAAGAATCAATGGCATTTTTCTAGCACCAGGAATGCTAGCAATCTTAGCATTATATCCATCCATATTTCTAACGTGTGCTTCAGCAAATCTTCTGTATCTGTCGTTCATCTCCTGAACTGCCCACTTAAGCGCATTAGTTGCCTTCTTAGGATCAACTACTACAGGTGTAATCAAATGTGGAATTCCGTTATAGATAGAAAGCTCAACCTGCTTAGGGTCAATGAGAATAAGTCTAACCTGATCAGGCGTTGCCTTACAAAGGATACTAACAAGAATTGAGTTAATACAAACAGACTTACCAGAACCAGTTGAACCAGCAACAAGCAAGTGAGGCATCTTAGCCAAATTACAAAGAATTGGTCTATTAGGAATATCTCTACCCAATGCAACTGTAAGAGGTGAAGACGTTCTAAACTCTTCAGTCTCAAGAAGATTTCTAAGATGAACAGCTGAAGTCTTATCATTAGGAATCTCAATACCAATCATGCTAGTACCAGGAATTGGAGCCTCAATACGTACAGAGATTGCAGCCATAGCAAGCTGAATATCATCAGTCAATGAAAGAACACGTGAAACCTTAATACCTGTTTTAAGTGTAAGCTCAAAACGAGTAATAGAAGGTCCATATGTAATATTCTTTACCTGTGCTTCAATACCATAACTCTTTAGTGCCTCTTCAAGCTGAGCAGCCTTAGCCTTAAGTTCGCTACTATTATTTGCATTCTTCTGCACCTTATCGCTAGAAAGAATTGTAGTAGGAGCTGGTCTAAATGCTCTATTACGCTGTACTGTAGGCTGTGGTACAGGAGCAGTAGGTACATCTGTTGGTGCATTCGAAGACATATCCATAGTTCTTCCTTCTGAACTAGCACCATCAATACTAAGCGGATCATTAATCTTAATATCATCACGTACCTTAGCTGGCTCAGTAACGTCAGGAGTAACTGTTGACGCTACAACTGGAGTAGTTACTTCTGTAACAGGAGTTGTAACAACAGGTGTAGTAGGAACAACTGGATTAACAGGAGCAGCTACTACAGGCTGAGGCACAACGTTTGTACCAATTGTAGTATCTACTGGAACCTGATTATACTGATCATCCCATCCAACTGGAACATTTGGAGTTCTTACGCCTGGACCCTGATACTGATCATCAGTTTCATCGTAAACATAAGCACCTTCATCTACATAAGTTCCATCATCAACATCACCAACAATCTCAATTGGTAAATCATCATCAGATGAATATTCACCCACAGTATCAACTGACTGAGTTGGAGCTGGATATGGTGGCATCTCTCCACCTTCTAAGTTATAGAATTCCTTCTGAGATGAAGCATCTTGTGGATCAAAGCTAAACATATCTGCTTTCTTCTTTTCCTGAAGAGCAGGATTCTTACGATTAGCTGTATATGAAAAATCAGCAGAATACCCGTTATTAATCTCTACTTGCTTCTCACCATACTTAATAGAATCCGTAGACTGATCAGCAGCTTCACCTATATCAATGAAACCTGTAGTTCTATCAGTTGGCAATGAAGGATGAACATTAAATGGATCCTCTTCCTGTACCCAAGGATACTCAGGAATAACTGGCGCAACTGGTTCACTACCAATAATAGGCACTTCTTTAACTACTTGATTAACATACATTGATGGAGCAGGCTGAATTGGTTGTGCGGGTTGCACTGGCTGAACAGGCTGCTGAACACTAGGAATATGTACGACTGTAGGCTGTGGGTATGCTGTAGCTGTACCATTTCCTGGCTTGTTATATACACTCTCAGGAAGAATTCCCTTTGTGTGCGCGCTTGGCTTACCTCTGTTATCAACAGCTTTTCTATAGTTACTAATCTGCTTTTTAGTAGCAGAACCAATAGCTTTAGCTGTTGATTTTACAGATATCTGGAAAATAAGAATAATCTGGACAAGAGTAAAACCAATCAAAAGAATACGTGTAACAATTGCACCACAAACCTTTTGGAGCGATGTTGCAATAAGACCTCCAAGAAGTCCACCAGGAATAACATTGATAGTACTATCTGCCTTAGTAATAAGTGTTCCATCCATACCAGACTTCCACAATAACTGACAAGCTTTGAAAGCGGATGTTTTCGCGCCCGTTGGATTAAAACACAAAGACTGCAAATACTCAAAATCCATAGTAAAAGCAGCAAAAATAGCTGAAATCAAAACCATCAAAAAGATTACGTACTTAACACGCATACGTGCTACTCTTGTACGCTTCTCGAAGAAAAGGTCAATACCTGCATAAGCAATGAATACAGGAATAACATGAGCTGAAACTCCAAGTAATCCAAAACCTAGTGATTTAATAGCTAAACCAATAACACCTGTAGTCTCTGCAGGAAGATAGAAAAACAGTGCAAGAACAATGGCAAGAAAAAACAATACTATACCAATTGGCTCATTCTGTCTTCGAGATGAACTCATTACTTCAATAACCTCCTTGCAGCCTTTAAGATGCAAATACTTGTTTTTGCATCAAGAATTTCATTATTATCAACCATCTCAATCAAATCTTTGAGAGGAATTTTCTCAATATCTAAAAGTTCGCCCTCATCAGGCTTCTCACCTTCATACTCCAAGTCTAATGCTAGGAATAATCCAATCTTCTCTGAACAATATCCAGGCGAACATGTCATAACACCCAAATCTATGATGTTAGAAGAAACAAAACCAGTCTCTTCTTTAAGTTCTCTCTGAGCACAAGTCAAGAAGTCCTCACCTGGCTCTAACTTACCAGCAGGAACCTCTAACATAATCTGCTCAAAAGGTGAACGGAATTGTCTTACCATATAAGCATTCAAATCTTTATCAACAGGGATAATGCAAGCACCACCATTATGCTTAACAATCTCTCTAAAAGACTTAGATCCATCAGACAATTCAACTTCTCTTACTTCACAAGTAAACACCTTGCCTGTAAATTTCGTACTAGTTGATAAAGTCTTCTCGACTAATCTACTATAATCCTTATTCTGCATAAAACCCTCAATCAATTATCAGAAAACTCACGAGACTTAGCAACAGCCAACTCATCACAGCGATTATTGAATTCATTATCAGCATGACCTTTAACTTTATGGAAAGTAACGTTATGGATTTTAGTCAATTCAATAAGTCTAATCCACAAATCACTGTTAGCTACAGGTGCCTTGGCACTATTACGCCAACCATTTCTAATCCAACCATCAATCCAATTCTGATGGAAAGCATTAACAACATATGCGCTGTCACTGTAAATATTAACTTCACAAGGTCTCTTAAGTTCCTCTAAAGCAAAAATAACAGCACAAAGTTCCATTCGATTATTTGTAGTCTGCTTCTCTCCACCAGAGATTTCCTTCTTATGACCTGATGCCATCAAAATGGCACCCCAACCACCAGGGCCTGGATTACCAGAACAAGCACCATCAGTATAGATATCAACACTAGTCATAATTAGCCTTTTGCCATCTCCTTAGTCTTAGCATCAGCAGCAAGAACAGATTTAATAACAGCATTTCTGAGACCATTCTCCTCGAGTGCCATTACACCTGCAATAGTAGTTCCACCAGGAGAACAAACCTGATCCTTAAGAACACCTGGGTGAAGACCAGTCTTAAGACAAAGTTCACCAGAACCCATTACTGTACCAGCTGCAATCTTAAGCGCATCATCTCTCTTAATTCCAAGAGCAACAGCAGCATCAGCCATAGCCTCAATAAATAACATAACGTATGCTGGACCAGTACCTGATACGCAACCAATAGCATCAAGTGTCTTTTCATCACAAAGAATAACTTCACCACATGACTCAAAGAACTTCTTTACGAAAGCAACTTCATCATCATTCAATCCAACCGGACATACAGCACTAACACCACACTGTACCTGAGCAGGAGTATTAGGCATAATTCTTACAAACTTACGATCAATACCGATCAAACCCTTAATTCTGTCACACTTAACAGCTGCTGCAATAGATAGAAGAATAGCTGTATCCTTGAGATTATCCTTCAATGAACTAACAGTAGCATCAAAATGAATTGGCTTAACAGCAATAAGAACATAATCACAACCAACTACTGCTTCACTCGCACTAGTAAAACCAACTGTGCCAAGTTCATCACAAACAGCGTCAACAGCTTCCTTACGAACATCACATACATTGATGTCCTTTGCATCCATCAATCCTGAAGCAATAACCCCCTTCAAGATAGCTTTACCCATATTTCCTGTACCAATAATAGCTAATTTCATACTCATACCTCATCTTAATAATATAAATATAGACAATTAATGATAACATTCTACTTGACAGAGTGCAAACCAACATATAAAATGTTTTCTGTTGTCAAAGGGAAGTGGCTCAATGGTAGAGCAGCGGTCTCCAAAACCGCTGGTTGCATGTTCGAATCGTGTCTTCCCTGCCAAACAAATAAAGGATGACTTAAAGTCATCCTTTTTTGTTGCTATAAATTTGCTTAAAAACTAATTAGGCCCCTATCAAACACCTAGAGATGTGATTAAATCAAGAAACCACCATTAACACCAATTATCTGACCTGTTACAAAGGAACCCTCATCTGTTGTTAAGAAATACACCATATTGGCAATATCTTCTGGATTTCCAATGCGTCCAAGAGGTGTCTCTTCTGCAAGACTATTTAAATCTTCCTCACTAAAACAATTAAGCATATTAGTTTGAACTACTCCAGGAGAAACTGCATTAACTCTAATTTCAGATGGACCTAATTCCTTAGCAAGTGCCTTAACATATGAATCAATTGCACCTTTTGTTGCAGAATACAAAGCTTCACAAGAAGCACCTGTCTGTCCCCACATAGAAGAGATTGCAATAATAGATCCACCCTTTTTACTAATCATTGATGGAACAATATCATGAGTAAGATTAAAGAAACCGCCAAAATTAATGTCCATAATCTTATGATAATCTTCAAAACTAAAAGTATCAGCAAGTCCAACTTTTGATATACCAGCATTAGATACCAATACATCAACCGTTCCAAATTTACTCACACTATCGATAACAGTAGATGAAACAGCAGCTGGATCTGAAACATTGCAACATACCATATTCAAGTGACTAGAATAATCACTTAATTCACTAGCAAGGTTATCACTATCAGCCTTATTACTCGAATAAAGACAAGTAACATCATATCCATTAAATAAGAACTTCTTGGTAATAGCTGCTCCTATACCTCTGGTACCACCAGAAATCATAACGTGACTCATACGCACCTCCTGTTTAATGAATTATAGCAAATAGAATATTTGATGTCATTTCAACGTATTTGTAAATAACTACTTAAAATATTAAAATAGTAAAGCAAATGAAAGTGAGGTGCTTTAATGGACGATAAAGATATTGAACAGAAAATAGATGATGTTGCTGATAAAGAAGTAGAAAACGACGATGATATGGAGCTCGATGAAGCTGAACTTAAAAGAGTTGAAGAAATGCTCAAATCTTCTAAAAGCAAGCGCAAAAAGATGCTTGAAAACAACTCATCTGCATCTACAAACAAGACATTCATCGAAGTTTGTAAAGAGAATATATTTATTCCAATTATCCTAGTTGTAGCAATTGCACTTATCGGATTTGGAGTATATTATTTCTGGCCAAAGTCTGAAGAAAAAGATATTAACTCAATTGGTATTACATACGAGCAATTAGTAGCTAACTATCATTCATCAGTTGCATATACTGGTCTTTTCAAAGACTTCAACACAGAATTACCTGAAATGACTTATGTAGACAATGATAGTACCAACGATAAGCTTAATTATTTTGGTGCACCAATTACAAATGGTTTCACTACATATGGCCTTGCAATTCAGGGTTCAGAACGCAAATCAGATAAGGAGCTTTGTGGCTTAAGAGTTATGTTCGAAGTTCCTGCTACACCTGAAGAACAAGAAGAAAACATTAAGATTGTTTTCTTGTTCTACGATATGATAATGAACTCTGTATTCCCTGAACTCTCATCTGAAGAAATAGACACAATGCTTGCATCAACTTCTAAATCACAGGAATTCGAAGTATATAAAGATGTAGCTTACAGATTCACAATACAAAAAGTCGACAACGTTAGCTTCTATGCACTAGATTTCGCTCCCGCTGCCGACTATCAAAATATTAAATAATATGTTTTTATCCTCTTGTAGCCTTAGGTTCTTCCGAAGTAGGCTCTGCAAAAGATGGTGCTAAAGGCTGATCTGAATTCTCGGAATTTGGGTCAGCCTCTTCTGTATTCGAAGAATCAATATTGAGTGGTAAATAACTTAATATTGATATGTACTCATCTTTAAGAGAGATTGATTTGAACTGACTTGTACCAGGAATCTCATTTTCTGGAATAAGCTTATTGTTCTTGTAAGGAAGTGTAACTGACAAATAACTTACACCCCAAATAATCAAAGCCAAAACTATTAACTGAAAAATGAGTAATGGTGATACAGATAAGGATAATGATAAAGGCTTTACACCCTTTGTATTCTTAGCCTTCTTAGAATCTGATGAAATGAACTCAGATACTTTAAAGCTTCTAGAGTCAATTTTCGCGTTAATCTTCTCGAGCATTGCATTTCTTGTATACTCATCAAGACCTCTCTCCGCAAAAGTCATATTCTCAGGCAATGGATACTTATCAATAATCTCATTAGCATTCTTAAGAAGAATATCACCGAATACGAAAAGTACTTCTTCACCACTAATAGAATTTCTCTGCTGATAAGTATCAACATAAGACTTAACTATTGCCTGCTCTGTTCGAGTTGACTCTTTACAGATCTGGAAAACAGATGGAAAAACCATCTCAACAGTTGCGTCATAGAAAGCTTTCAAATTATCTCTATCTAGAGGTTGATTCCACATCTCATCCATATTAGATACCTCCATTCATATTATCTTGATTGTTGTTAACAGGCTGAACTGGAGCACCAGCATTAACCTGAGCATTATTCTTAGATGCCTTCTTCTTTTTTGGGAACATAGTTCCATCTGCTGCGTTAGATACGCTTGAGATAGGATAGATGAAAGCAATGATTGAAAGAACAATAATCACAACAAGCATTACAACTGTAATATGTCCAATTGCTACACCAAGTGAATAAAGTGGAAGTGTAACAACAACTGCAAACAAGAATGTAACTTCTGCTGCTCTTCTAAAGTTACCATGAATTCTATCCTTAGCTAATCTAGCAAGAATGTAAAGATATGTGTAATCATGGATACCTAAGCTAACACCTAAGAGAGCTACTGTAACTACAAGCATCTTAGCTGTTGGAAGAAGCGCGAAGATTAATAGACCAATCATTGCTGCTGTAGAAGAAATAAGAATTCTAATCTTAGAAGTAAGAAGCTGATCAATATTCTTCTTAATAACGCCCATAACGAAGCAAGCAACGAAAGCACATACAAAATAATAGAATGCTGTAGTTGGAACTGAGATACCTACTGTTCCAAGATAGTTAGGAATAAATCCAATCAAGAATGAGAATACAGCACCAAGAATGAAGAAACCTGACCACAAAATCTTACCAGTATAAGCATTAGTAATAAGCTCCATCCAAGTATTAATTGGAAGATAAGACTCACGAACTGGGAGATTACTCTTCATAAAGAATGTCATAGCAAATGCAGTAAGAATTAAGCAAGCACCGCTTACAATCATTACAACCAAAAGGCCAAATCTCTCATAAAGAATTCCTGCAAATACAGTACCTACTGAGATACCAAGGAAATATGAGAACATCTGGATCATATGAACAGTTCTATCATCGAAATCCTTATAACCAAGCTTACTAGCATTAATTCTGTAATCTCTAATGTAATCATGTGTAATACCATTTGCGATTGCAATAAAGAGTGTCATACCAATAAGGAGGTATGGAATATTCAAGAAACCTGTAAGGAGTGCCATGAAGTAACCAAGAGTTGTAAGTACAAGGATTGCAACCTTTGAAGTAAGCAAGCCCTTGATACTCTTACGAAGTCCTGTGAAACCAAAGAAACCAATTGCATACAAAACAAGTGTCAATGACACAAGGATATAAGATACTACTGGACCAAGGTCAACTAATGCCTTCTTCAAATACACAGCAAAAATTACTGGCTGCATAATTGCAGAGAATGAGAAAAAGAATGATACGAACTTATTAGCATCATGTCCGTAAAGGATAAGATTAGGAACATTGCTTCTATATCCTGTAGACACATTAGAAATAAGAAGATTGAACTCATAAATGATAATGCCAACAGATACAGCAATTGCAAATATTGTGAATATCCAACTTAGTGACATTCCATTTACTGTAGAATTGAAATCTGAAGCAGGCATTCTTACTTCAAGGATATTTGTTACAGTATTCTGATTGCTAATAATTGGAGCGATAGCACATACATACTCTACTTTGTCTTCTACTCTTGTGAGGAATACAACATCCTGGTTCTCAAAACAGTTGTTGAACTTCTCACCCACTCGGCCATTTCCAGATTCTTCAAGAGTATATTCAACAACATCTTTACCTTCTGAAGAATAAACTCTCAAATATGAATTACCAGCTTTTGTGAATATATCGAAAACATACTTCTTGCCATTATCATATTCATATGCAGGAAGTGGGAAATCCATATTCTCATTAATATCAGCATGACTAAGTGCAGCAGATGAAGATACAGCAAGCTGCATCATTGCCTCTCCACGCTCAATCTTTAATGCGTTAACATAATTCTCTGATAAAACAGAAGACATCACGAACAACACAATCAAAACAATTACAAAGCTGTATCCAATAGTAGCTGCAATTGTCTTCTTCTGTTCTTTACTACGTCTCTCGGAAGATAGTCTACTCATAAAGTCTGTCCTCCATTCTTATTCTTAAATAATAGCTTTGGAACAAAAGTGAAAATGAAGAAGAATACAATACCTACAGCAACTGTAAGGATTACAGACTTCATAACTCTATTCTCAGCCTCATTGCCAAGCTTTGATAAATCATCAAATGTACAGTGATACTCGAAAACAGCAACACACTTACCCTGTGAATCTACGATAGGAACAAACACACTCTCATGATCTTCTTCAATAAGTGTGTATACTTGATTATTATTAGCAGAATCATTCCAACTAGATAGAGAAATCTTAACTAGATCAAAATCAGCAGTATCATCTGATGCAGTAAGCAAAGATAATGAACCGCCTGATGTTAAGAACAATGCATAATTCTCTTTTGAATAACTAGCACTTGAAACATCTGTGAGCATAAATCCAAATACTGTTGAATACTTCTCGATAGAAGCCTGAGGATCAGCAACGAGTTCATCACCAGATACAGTTCTCTTAACAATATCTGTAACAGATTGCATCTTGTAATCTGTAATTTGCTTATACTCCTCTTCGAATTTTAGTCGCATATGATGTACGGCGAACGATACTGATACAACTGCAAGTATCAACGCCACAACTATTAGAACAATGGCTCTAATAATTCTGTTAAGTACATCAGATTCATTTACTTGTTGGCCATAAGTAGTCTCTGACATAAGAACGCTCCTTGTAATATATGAATATTCACTCTGAATTATATATTAGCAAAGTTCAACATTTGTTTCGGTTATTTATCATTAACTTTACAAAGAAGATTAATCATCATCATCGTTATAGTAAATCAGACCATATTGTATGAATGAATAATCATCGATTAGTTTTTGCAAATGCTCTGGCAATTCCTCAGAATACTTATAAGGAACACCATTTTCATCGTAAACAGCTAAAGCACTGATAGCTGAAATATTCTCATGTAATACTCTAAGGCAAGCTCTTGATGCTGGTGACTTAATACCAGCCATATCAAGGATATCCTGACCTAAGAAATTTGGCGAAATAATGCCATCTTCACCTAATGAATCACCAATATCGTAATTAGCCCATACAAAGTATGAAGTTGAATACAAAGGTAATGACTCATCGATTGTTATTGAACCAATCTCTGTAGTAAGGAATGCATCATAGAATTCTGTATCAAGTGTTGGGTAATGATCACCAAAGAAGACTACAATAGTTGGTTCATCACAGTTTTCGAGATATTCAATGAGGTATCTTAATGCATCGTCAGATTCACGAAGCAATGACAAATAATTCTCGGCATATTCAAAATGCTCTCCATCTTGATTGAGAACATTATTAAGTTTAATGTCATACTTCATATTGTCATACTTCATAGAGAAATCAGCATGATTCTGCATTGTCACACAGAACAAGAACAAAGGATCCTCTGTCTCATCATAAATATCAGTAATCTTATGGAATGTATCCATATCAGAAATATAACGTCTAACATATGAAGTAGTATCTGGATCAAAGTCATCTCTTGTGTAGAACTCATCGAAGCCTAACAAAGGATACTTCTCTCTTCTATCCCACCAATCACCATCAAATGAATGTAGTGCTACTGTTCTGTAGCCATTATCTCTGAATAAATGAGGTAATGCTTCAATCTCACTATTAACATAGAATGTATAAACTGATGATCCAGGAAGAAGTGAACTCATAGAATATCCTGTAAGGAACTCGAATTCTGTATTACAAGTTCCTCCACCAAAGATACTAACAGCCAACTCACCATTTCTTGTATTAGCACATAATTCATCGAAAAATGGAGTAACAGGCTCAGAAGTATCTAATTCTCTAATATTATCTAAATCGCAGTATGCTTCACTCATAATACAAATAACATTAGGCTTAACATTAGATGTATTAACCTTGGCATCAATTCCCATTTCGTGAACCTTTGCTTCGTACTGATATTCAAGATTCAACGTAGCTTCTGGAGAATTTAAATCACTTCCGTTAGCACCGAGATTATTCAGATGATAGAGGAATGCCATATATGTACCATTCTCGTTATAGCTCTGAATTGGTGGATTAACTTCATAGTAAATATTAAGCTTATTAAGTACTTTCTGGTTAAAGACAAGACCTAATGCAGCCATTGCAAAGAAAGTAACAGAAAACGCAATCATCGCAAAATGCTCTCTGTTGTACTTATAGCGAGACAAATATGTAATTCTGACGAAGCAAGCAAAAGCAACCAAAAGGACGATACTTACTACAAAATTCAAAGTAACGTGGAAATAGTAAGTAGATCCTGTTTTTACAGCAATACCAGCAGAGAAAAGATCCCATGGCATGAAAGAATCGCCTCTCATAACAAGCTTCGCATGGTTTGTATAAGCAATCAAAGCACAGCAAACTGCAGTTGCAATTGCAGCAATAGTTGATGAGCTTGTTACCATATAAATCAAGAAATAGAATGCGATTACTATGATAAATGCAGACAATAAAACAAACCAATGCTTCAATGTAAATGGAGCAAAAATTCTTATGCCTCTATGGCTCTTAACGTTAAGAATTTCAGCAAATAAGTAAAGTATCAAAGCAATACCAAAACCCTTATATATCTCCGCAATCAATCTGTTCTGGAGTGGCTTACGCATAAATGCAAACGCAACAAACAAAGTATATACAACTAAATGAATAATCGTATACACATAGTCAGTAGTCTTATAGTAGTAAGTGATATTTATAAGTTTCTGATAACCATTAGCCTCATCAAGAATAATCTGAGGATAAATCTCATCAGTCTCCTCATCCATCGTTATATCTTCATAAGGAATATCGGCATTATCAAGATTTAGTGAAGACTGCTGATGAACTCGAAGTGACAAAACACTCTTTTTATCAACATCATCCAAATTAATCTTGATTGTATACTTCTCACCTTTATCCAAATCAAGATTATCACAATCGATAGGAACGTAAGCTCTAGTTGAGTTATATAGGAAATAATGTCCATCCATAAGAACATTACCTTCACTGTCACTGATAACTACATTAATCTTATCTGAGGTTTTAAGCTTAGTCTTCGATGGATTAATCATTAATCTTAAGCTTTTAAGAGTACTTCCCTGCGCTTCAAAAGACTGAGAAAAAGATGTTCCAGCTGATACTTGTACAGTTGAATTCTTCTCAGGATCATAATTCATAAATACTTTATTGGCTGAGAAGCAATCAAAAAACGCCACAAACATTACTAAAAATGCTAGTGCAAATACTATCTCATACACAAAATATTTTTTTAATCTACCATCTATATTCTTAATGGTCTCAATAATCTTCTTTAACTTCTTCATATCTTCACAATTCTCACATATAACTATACCCATAAATAGATACTTACGTTATTATAGAATAACTTTATTATTTATCAAGGATTACAGAAATGAACATATTGATTAAAAGATTTATAAAGAACTATCAAGACGTCGACAATGCTACTGTCCGTAATGATTACGGCAAATTCTCTAGCGTAATGGGAATAATATTTAACGTAATTCTTTTCACCATCAAACTTATTGCAGGTTTATTATCTGGTTCAGTTGCTATTGTAGCGGATGCAGTTAACAATCTATCTGATGCTTCTTCAAGTATTATCAGTTTTATTGGCTTTAAGCTAGCTAGTAAACCAGCAGATGCTGATCACCCATATGGTCATGGTCGTTATGAACATATCTCTGCACTTCTCGTTGCCTGCTTAGTTCTCGCAATTGGAATTGAAATCCTTAAATCAAGTATCGAAAAGATAATTCATCCAACAGATATTAATGCATCAATCATCACTATAGTAATTCTAGTAATCTCAATACTTGTTAAGCTATATATGATGTATTTCAATACTAAGACTGGAAAACTAATCAAATCAAAGACACTTATAGCAACTGCTCAGGACAGCCGTAATGATGTAATCTCTACTGGTGCAGTTCTTCTATCTATCATTATTTCATTTGCTTTTAATCTCAATCTCGATGGAATTATGGGTGTACTAGTAGCAATCTTCATCCTAGTATCTGGATTAATGCTTGTTAAAGATACCCTCGACCCAATTCTTGGTATCGCACCTGAACCAGAGACTGTTAAAACAATTAGTGATCTTATTTCATCATACGAGTACGTACTAGGAATTCATGACTTAATCATTCACGATTATGGACCTGGTAATACTTTTGCTAGTGTTCACTGCGAAGTAGATTCAAAAATTGATGTATTACTTGCTCATGATCAGATTGACAATATTGAAAGAGATGTTTTCGAAAAGACAAATATTCATCTCGTAATTCATTACGATCCAATAGTTACAGACGATGGCATTACTATGGAGATTCGTGAAAAGATTAACACCATTGTTAAGGGCATCAAATCCAACATGTCTATCCACGATGTTAGAGTAGTACCTGGTCCTACCCACACAAATATTGTTTTCGATATAGTCGTACCACATGATGTAACTTACACACAAAAAGAACTTCGCCAGATGATTACTAGCGAAGTTCGTAAAATTAATCCTAAATATATTTGTGTAATCACTTTTGACTTGGAATACGCATCGTACGAACAGCATTAATAATTGCTATTACAAGAATTCCAACATCACCGAAGATTGCTACTCTCATACCTACAAGGCCAATTGCACCAAGTATCATGATTGCTACTTTTACTGCAATTGAGAGAATAATATTCTGCTTTACAATACGCATTGTTTTGCGAGCTACAGCAATTGCAACAGAGATTTTAGATAGCTTATCATCCATCAATACTATGTCTGAAGCTTCAATCGCAGCATCAGAACCAAGTGCACCCATTGCAATTCCAATATCTGCTTTGATAAGTACTGGTGCATCGTTAATACCATCACCTACGAAGGCTACCTTATGGTCAGGACCTAGGAACTTATCGAGCTCATCAACCTTCATTGAAGGAAGAAGTTCAGCGTGACACTCATCTAGACCTACGTCATTAGCTACCTTCTGTGCGACTGCTTTGTTATCGCCAGAAAGCATAACAACCTTCTTAACACCAACTTTCTTTAAAGCTCTAATCGCATCTTTTGAATCTGGCTTAACCTCATCATTAATTACTATATGTCCAAGATACTGATCATCGAGAGATATATGAATAATTGTTCCTGGAATATGACATTCGTGGTAATCTGCACTAATCTCTTCCATGAGCTTGCCATTACCAACATAGTATGTCTTGCCATCAACAACAGCTTTGATACCTTTACCAGCAATCTCCTCCACACTCTGTAATGAAGATTTGTCGATATCACCCTTGTATGCCTTAATAATTGATTCAGCAACTGGGTGTGTTGAATTGCTCTCAACTAACGCTGCTATCTCCAAAAGCTCATCTTTGTTTAATACATTTGGATGAATATCTTCAACTGCAAAACTACCCTTAGTAATAGTTCCCGTCTTATCAAGTACTACTGTATCAATCTTTGCAAGTGTCTCAAGATAATTACTACCCTTAACGAGAATACCCTGTCTTGATGCACCACCAATACCACCAAAGAAACTCAATGGTACAGATACAACAAGTGCACAAGGACAAGAAACAACCAAGAATACCAAACCTCTGTAGATACTGTTTCTGATACCAAAATCATAAACACCAAATACTGTTAACAACAAACATACTGCAACAATTCCAATAGCTGAGAATACAACTGCAGGAGTGTAATACCTAGCAAACTTTGTAATGAACTGCTCAGATGAAGCTTTGTTATCAGTACTATTCTCAACAAGCTCAAGAATCTTAGCAACTGTACTATCCTCGTAAACGGAAGTTGTCTTAACCTTTATTACTGAAGTCAAATTGATGCTACCAGAGAATACATCTTCGCCAACCGTCTTATCATAAGGGAGGCTCTCACCTGTAAGTGCAGCTGAATTGATAGATGTTGTTCCTTCAACGATTACTCCATCAATTGGGATCTTCTCACCAGGTTTAACAATAACAATCTCACCTAATTCAACTTCAGATGGGTCTACTTCCTCTTCTGAACCATCTCTAATAACTACAGCGAAATCAGGACAAATATCCATAAGATCAGAGATTGACTTACGACTTCTACCAACTGCAATAGCTTGAAACAACTCACCAACTTGATAGAAAAGCATAACCGCTGATGCTTCAGGATACTCACCAATTACAAAAGCTCCAATTGTAGCAATAACCATCAAGAACTTTTCATCGAATACCTGTCCTCTTAGGATGTTCTTAAAAGCACCAATCAAAATGTCATAGCCAATTACCAAATAAGGTACTGCATATACAATTAATTCAAAATACCAATAATCACCCCAAGGGATGAAATGGAAAGCAACAAGAAGAACTGCCGCAATAATAATTCTAGTCAGAATTTTCTTTTGCTTTTTAGTCATACCAATCAACCTCACAATCTAATTAAGAAAATTACTTAATAATAACTGTGCAATCAGGTTCTACCTTCTTAATCTCATCGCAAGCAGCCTTCAATACGCTATCGAAAACATCATCCTCAGCATCAAGGATCATCTTCTGAGCCATAAAATTTACTGTTACCTTGTTAACACCTGGAAGCTTAGCAATAGCAGCCTCCATTTTTGCAGCGCAATTAGCGCAATCCAAATCTTCTAACTTAAATGTCTTCTTCATGATCGTGTTCTCCTTCTAATACGTGTTCTATACCCTGAGAAATAATCTGATATACATGACTATCTGACAGTCTATAGTAAATTGTTTTACCTTCTCTTCTGTTAGCAACAAGATTGTTATTCTTCAATACTTTAAGCTGATGAGATACTGCTGACTGCTGCATATTGATAACTTCAGCAATTGCACATACACTCAATTCAGTCTTTGATAAAGCGTATAATATTTTCATTCTAGTCGTATCACCGAAAACCTTATACAAATCTGCTACATCACAGAGAATATCATCATCAGGAATATCTTTATTGATTAATTCGAATTCCTTTGAATGATCATGTCCACAACTCATTTCGTACTCCTTTCGTACTTATTAGTTCATATGTTTGTTTGTTCATATGTTTTACAATTCATATGATACACCATTCATATAAAATGTCAACACAAAAAAGAGTTCCTTGAAAAAAATTTTCAAAGAACTCATCAAATCAAAAACCTCTATTCTTCAAATCAGCAACAAGCTGTACATAGAATTCCCTAATATCAAATCCAGGAATATTCTCTCTATTAAGATCAATGATATCCGCATGGGATATACCTCTCTTATATTTTGGCTCAAGCATCGTAAATTTCTCACCAAATTCAAAAGCCTTAACAGAAACAAGACCATCGTGATTGCCATCGAAATGCTTTACAAACAAATATGTAAGATTAAGTGGAAATCTTGGACTAGATGCTCCTTTTAGGACAGAACCCACACTCTGGCAATATACTCCATAAGGATTACCATACTTCTGATTAAACTCCTCACACTTACTATGAGTAAGATCACTTACGGCAGAAATAAAATCAGGTTCCTTGTCGCCTAATTTTTTTGCTGCAAAATTATACGCCGAACTAACATTGTTCTTAACTTCTGAAGAAGCCTTGTTTAATAGATAATCAGCAAACTCACAACCACCATGAGGAGTATTGATTGTAGTAAGTGAAGCAACGTGTTTTCCAATATCTGAATTAATAACAACTCGTGAATCTAGTCCACCCTTTGAATGAGCAATGATATTTACCTTCTCACATCCTGTCTCTTTAAGGATTTCCTCTATTCTCTTCTCTATTTCAACAGCACTCTGCTCAACTGATAAAGCAGATGAGTGATTGCCATAATATATCTTAGCTCCATTCGCTATCAATTCAGCTGGAACTCGTCCCCAATAATTTAGAAATTTATAATCTCTGAAGAACACTCCATGAACCAAAAGTATAGGATACTTAGTACAACATATCTTTAAATCTTTACGACTCTCATTAAGTTTAATCTTCTCTGATTCAAACTCAATCTCATCATTACATACTGTAATAATCTTATTCAAACAAATTAAGTTAAAAATTGGGATCATACCTAACAATGCACCAATCACTCGATACTTAACTCCTAACTGTGCTGAAGTTAAATATACACTGATAATTCCATTCCAAAACAAGATCAAAAGCAGAACATAGCTATTTATCAAACTAGCAAAATAACTAAACCCAATATCGGAGAAATCATAAATCAAATACACGATATGAAAAACGATTGAAACAGTCATCGATATCCTAAACACATTCAGACAAACAGTTCCATGATTGCAGTATTTCAATCTCTTTGAATAGATATCACTATTCATAAAACCTGCAAAAATGTTTACTCCAATAGCAACAACAGCCACTAGAAAAAGTAGTTTGAAATTATCATCAAGAAATACTGCGCAATTTGTAAGTACAATATAAATGACACTACAAATCAAAGTATTCATTCTTCTTTTCAATCTCATATCTATCACCTATTGCATAAAAAAAGAGTGTCCGTAAACGAACACTCTATTAGTGGTTGCGGAGGCGGGACTCGAACCTCACGACCTCCGGGTTATGAGCCCGGCAAGCTACCAACTGCTCCACTCCGCGATATCAATACTTAAAAATGGTGCTCGTGACCGGACTTGAACCGGTACGGATTTTACTCCGACGGATTTTAAGTCCGTTGCGTCTGCCTATTCCGCCACACGAGCAATTCCTAAGCGCCTAATGATAATAGCACTCAAAATTATATATGTCAAACATAAAAATAAAAAATATTACAAAATCACCAAAGTCATCTTAATATACTTGCAATGTATTATCATTGAAATAGTATGTATTTTGTTTTAATATTATTAATATTTATATAGAAAGGTGTTTATTATGCTCCGAAATCCTAACGACAACGACAATAATAATGAACCTAAAAAGGATAAACTTTTTGGCGCTGATTTAAACAATGATCAGCTTGATGATTCACCAGCTGCGGATAAGGGTGAAAATTCATTATTTGGTTCTCCTCTTAGCGGAACAGTTACTACTTCTTCTCATGATTCACTTTTCGATTCCAGTTATGATGGCGAAGATAGTTCTGCAGGAAGCGATACTATAAGTAATTCATTTGTAATTTCATTCAAGAATAACGAAAGCGATAAATCTGTGTCTGATAAATTCTCACAGACTCAAACTGATGCACTCGAATACGAAGACGATTTGGCAGACTTCGAGTTCGATTCATCTGTTTCTGCTTTCAAACCATTAAAACCTGTTGAGCCAACAATTGATGCAGAGGAAAAGTCTCCTTTTGTTCCTGCTCCAGCACCTGTTGAACCAACTGTAGCTCCGGAAGAGAAGTCACCTTTTGTTCCTGCTCCAACTCCAGTTGAACCAACACCTGCTCCAGAAGCAAAATCTCCTTTTGTTCCTGCTCCAGCACCTGTTGAACCAACTGCAGTTCCGGAAGAGAAGTCACCTTTTGTTCCTGCTCCAGCACCTGTTGAACCAACACCTGCTCCAGAAGCAAAATCTCCTTTTGTTCCTGCTCCAACTCCTGTTGAGCCAACATCTGCTCCAGAAACAAAGTCACCATTTGTTCCTGCTCCAGCCCCTGTTGAACCAACACCTGCTCCAGAAGTAAAGTCACCATTTGCTCCTGCCCCAACTCCTGTTGAACCAACTACTACCCTAGACACTAAGTCTCCTTTTGCTCCTATGCCAGATGCTTCTTCAGACATTGAAACAACAGAAAAAGCAATTCTTGATTCAGCGAAAGAGTTAGATGCTTTAAATGATGAGTCTAAGTTTATTAGTGATAAAGATATAGAAAAGGCAAATCTTGAAATTGATGAGATGTTTGATGAGGCTTCTAAAGAACCTGATATCTCACCTTTCAAGCCTGTTGAAACTGCATCAAAAGCTGCTACTGCTGAATCCACAAAAGAACTTGATTTCGCAGCATCACAAGCAACAAAGTCTTCTAGTTCATTCGCAGGCAATGCTCCTGTTGAAGCTCCAAAGACAGAACCTGCCAAGCAGGAACAGCCTAAGCAAGATATTTCACCTGATCAGAAGGCTTTCGAATCATTCAAGGCTTCTGGTAGACCTGGACAGGATTCAAAGCTTGAAGGCGTTCAGACATATGGTAAAGTTTCTTCTGGTAAGGATGCATTCGGCAAAAAGAATAATTCAGGAGCTAAGGATCCTAAGCCTTCAAATACTCAAGAAACATCACGTCCTGGTACAAATACAGCAATCAAGCGTCCACCTCGTATGGTTGTATCTGATGTAAATGGCCCACTTGAGAGAAAGATACCACCTACTCAGCGTTATTCAGCTGCTAGTCAAACTGGTAACATTCAGCCAGTTAACACAGTAGACGTTAAGAAGAATAAAGGTTCTAATAAGACTATTGGAATTGGACCAGTTATCACAGTAATCATCCTCTTCATTATCCTCTTTGTGGTAATCATGGCTATCTCATACGGTAAGCAGATTAAGCAATTATTTGGTATTGAAGAAACAACAGAGACAGTTATTGAAACTTCAATCATTGTTTCTGATACAGATGAAACAACAACAGAAGCTACTACTGCTGCTACTACAACTACTGAGGCAACAACAGAAGCTACTACAGAAGCTACTACTGAGGCAACAACTGAAGCTACAACAGAGGCTACTACGGAAGCTACAACTGAAGCAACTACAGAGGCTACTACTGAAGCGACAACAGAAGCTACTACAGAGGCTACTACTGAAGCAACTACTACAGAAGCCACTACAGCTGCAACAACTGCTGCTACAACTAAGGCTCCATCGACTAGTGGTTCTGCTGTTACAACATTCTATACAAGTATGAGTAGCTTTAAGAGTAACGATTCAGGCTTCACATGTAACATCGTTCTTGAGAACTACGGTAACAAGGATGCACAGCTTACAGATTCTATTAACTCAGTATCAATTAAGTTCTTTGCTGATGGAGTTGATATTCTTGATGTTAAGTCTGATTACTTTACATTCACAGCTGATCCTAACAAGTCAAACACATTCATTGGTGTTCCTAAGAGTAATGTTGTTGAGGCTGGTGAAACATTTACAGCTCCTATCGAGATAACAACTTCTGGAAAACCATCAAGCTATGGTTACAGCTCTTGCTACTACGATTGGAACAAGTAATCAACAAATCAATTTAAAATTTTAGGAGCCGCAAGGCTCCTATTTTTTCGCAAAAAAAATAACCTGGAGCAAATACTCCAGGTTTACTATTTGTTAAGCAATCAATACTTACTTCTCGTTCTTCATACCAGACAAGAAAGCATTAATAAATCCATCAAGATTACCATCCATAACGCCATCTACATCTACAAGTTCAAACCCTGTTCTATGATCCTTAACCATTGTATATGGACAGAATACATAAGATCTAATCTGGCTACCCCAAGCATTATCAAGCTGAGCACCCTTAATATCCTCAATCTTCTCCATATGAGCTGCCTGAGCAATAGCAAAGAGCTTAGCTTTGAGCATGTTCATAGCAGTCTCTCTGTTCTGGATCTGTGAACGCTCAGACTGACAAGCAACTACAACACCTGTAGGGATATGTGTCAAACGTACAGCCGAGTCAGTTTTATTAATATGCTGACCACCCTTACCTGTTGAACGATATGTATCAACACGAAGGTCCTTAGGATCAATGTTAATCTCAATTGTATCATCAAGTTCAGGCATTACTTCACATGAAGCAAAAGAAGTATGTCTTCTTCCTGCTGCATCGAATGGTGAAATACGAACTAATCTGTGAACTCCACCCTCTGAACGAAGGAAACCATATGCATTCTCACCTGATACCATGATAGAAGCACTCTTAATGCCGTAATCATCGCCTTCAAGCAAATCCAAAATCTTGATTTCGAAACCATGTGTCTCACACCAACGAGTATACATTCTGTATAGCATACTAGCCCAGTCCTGAGCTTCTGTTCCACCAGCACCAGCATGAAGTGTTAAGATACAGTTATTTCTGTCATATTCACCTGTAAGAAGTGTCTCAAGGCGCATCTTTTCAAAGTCCTGCTTGAACTTCTCCAAACCTTCCTTAAGTTCTTCAAGTGAATCCAAGTCTTCAGCTTCATTACCAAGCTCACAAAGAGCGAGCAAATCTTCTCTCTCAGTAGCCAAATCATTAAATGATTCAACTTTCTTCTGCAATCTCTTAAGATTTGTCTGGAGTTTCTGAGCCTTCTCAACATCGTTCCAAAAATCTGGTTCCTGTGTTCTAGCTTCTAACTCACTAATCTGAACCATTGTATGTTCAATATGAAGAGACTCTCTAAGTGTCGCAACAGGCTCTTCCATACCCTCTAATTCGAGACGTATATTATCGTATTCGAGCATTATTTAATCTTTCCTTCCTTAAGTTCAGCTACAAATTCAGCTAATCGCTCCATAGCTGTTTTAATATCCTTCATAGAAGCAGCATAACTGATTCTTACATAACCTTCACCACATGCACCAAATGCATTACCTGGTACAATAGCAACGCTCTTACTCATAAGGAACTTCTCACAAAACTCCTCAGAAGTTAATCCTAATCCCTTAATACAAGGGAATGCATAGAATGCACCAGATGGTGTAAAACAATCAAGACCTGCATTCTTAAGACCATCAATAATCACTCTTCTTCTGTGATTATATTCATCTCTCATCATCTTAACGTCTTCTTCACCATTATAAGCAGCCTCAATAATAGCAAGCTGAGCAGTTGATGGAGAGCTCATAATGCAATACTGGTGGATCTTTGTCATTGGAGCAACTAATTCCTTAGGACCAATAACATAGCCTAATCTCCATCCTGTCATAGCAAATGACTTAGAGAAACCATTGATCATAACTACTCTATCACGAATCTCTGGGAACTGGATAAGAGAACTTGGCTGATCCTCAACGTAATTTAGCTCTGCATAAAGTTCATCTGAAATAACAATAATATCAGGATGCTTTACAAGAACATCAACAATCTTCTTCAAATCATCCTTAGTCATTACTGCGCCAGTAGGGTTACTTGGATAACCAAGAATAATATACTTAGTCTTTTCTGTAATAACAGCCTCAAGTTCTTCTGGCTGGAGTTTAAAGTCATTCTCAGGCTTTGTCTCGCATACTACTGGAACACCATGTGCGAACATTACAGTAGCCTTATAAGCAACAAAACAAGGCTCAACAATGATTACTTCATCACCTGGATTAATAAGTGCACGCGCAGCCAAATCAAGACCTTCACTACCACCTACTGTAATCAACACTTCATTAGTAGGATTATATTCAATACCATAACGCTTGTTGATATATGAGCAAATAGCTCTTCTTGATTCAATATAACCTGCATTAGGTGAATAATGAGTATAACCATCAACTAAAGAATTAATACCCGCTTCTCTGATACTCCATGGAGTAACAAAATCAGGCTCACCGATTGAAAGAGAAATAACATCTTTCATCTCACTAGCCAAATCAAAGAAACGTCTAATAGCTGATGGTGGTACATTTTGCACCACTGTTGAAATCTTATCATTATATTCCATATTTATACCTCGCAATTAAAGAATGATAGTCTGTCTTCTATCCTCTTCATCGCCTTCAAACACAATTCCATCAATCTTATACTTCTTAAGAATAAAATGAGTTTTTGTTGAAAGAACGCCTTCAAGAGGAGCTACTTTATCTGAAACAAAGCTAGCGACTGCATGCAAATTCTTATCTTCATACATTATGATCAAATCATAATCACCTGATGCGAGATAGCATGAAGTAACCTTTTCATATTTGCACAAGATATTAGCTATATGGTTATAGCCCTGATTACGCATAGGTGTGAGCTTAATCTCGATCATCGCGACAACAGACTCTTTCTCAGTTTTCTCCCAGTTAATCTGAGTAGTTTTACCAAGAATAATGTGTTCATCTGTTAATGCTTCAATCTCAGCACTAATCTCCGCCTCAGTATTGCCCATCATAACAGCAATCTCTTTTGGAGTTAATGTAGCATCACGCTTAATGAGATCTAATAATTCCATTCTATTAACCATATAAAACTCCTATCTACAAAAAATCACTCCGCACCAATATACGCACGTACATTAGAGCGGAGTGAAATAATTCTAAACTAATTAGAGACGTGCAACGCCGCTCTTACGTGCAGCCTCAGCAACTGCAGCCGCAACAGCCTTACCAACACGTGGATCAAATGCATCTGGAAGAATGTACTCAGCCTTAAGCTCATCGTCTGAAACGATTGAAGCAATAGCCTCAGCTGCAGCAATCTTCATCTCATCATTGATATCAGAAGCTCTTACATCCAAAGCACCACGGAAGATACCTGGGAAAGCAAGAACGTTATTAACCTGGTTAGGGAAATCTGAACGACCTGTAGCCATAACAGCAACACCAGCCTTCTTAGCCTCATCAGGAAGAATTTCTGGTACTGGGTTAGCACAAGCAAATACGATTGGATCCTTAGCCATTGTAGCTACCATTTCTGCTGTAAGTGTTCCTGGAGCAGATACACCGATAAATACATCAGCGCCAACGAGAACCTCTGCGAGAGTTCCCTTCTTACCCTTCTGGTTTGTAATAGCAGCAATCTCTTCCTTAGCAGGGTTCATGTTCTCTGTTCTACCAGCATAGATAGCACCCTTACGGTCGCAAAGAACTACATCCTTAAGACCACGTGAGATAAGGAGCTTTGTGATAGCTGTAGCAGCTGCACCAGCACCGTTAACTACAACAGAAATGTTGTTAATATCCTTACCTGTAAGCTTAAGAGCATTAATCATACCAGCGAGTGTAATAACAGCTGTACCGTGCTGATCATCGTGGAAGATTGGGATATCAACTTCAGGATCTTCCTTAAGTCTCTTCTCAATCTCAAAGCAACGTGGAGCTGAAATATCCTCGAGGTTTACACCACCAAAAGAACCAGCGAGAAGCTTAACTGTCTTAACAATATCATCTACATCCTTTGAACGAACACAAAGAGGGAATGCATCAACATCACCAAATGCCTTAAAGAGTGCACACTTACCTTCCATAACAGGCATACCAGCCTCAGGTCCGATATCACCAAGACCAAGTACAGCTGTACCATCTGTAACTACAGCAACGAGGTTGTGTCTTCTTGTGTACTTATATGAAAGATCAACATTCTCTGAGATCTCAAGACATGGCTCAGCAACACCAGGTGTGTATGCGATTGACAAAGCTTCCTTTGTATCAACAGGTGCTCTTGCGATTACTTCAATCTTACCCTGCCATTCTGTATGCTTCTTAATAGCTTCTTGTTTAACGTCCAAAATATATTCCTCAACTTTCACACAAATATTAATAACAAATCACCGTTAATAATAAAATAAAAAACTCAAAATAACAACATAAACGATAAAATTAATTACCATTTTTTATTATCATTCGATTAGGTATCATTCTTTTCGAATCTAAATAAATAGTTCCCATCAACCTACCAAGTACTAAATATGTATAACTCTCTAATGCGGCAGCTAACACACAAACAATTGAATAATAGGCATTTCCTGCATTAAACAAATCAACACCGCTTCTAAGTAAGCTTGTAATCAAGAAAATAACGATGAAATTGATAATCATGCCAAAATAAGTACCTTTTACTGATTTGAAAGCATTCTTAAATGAAGCTCCCATACCAAAATCTCCAGATATAAATGAACAAACTAACAAACTAACAATAGGCATTATCGCTACAAGAAGAATCGAAGATGACGCCATGAATAAAAAGATGTATGGATAAAGCAAAATGATAAATAGGCACATCAAGAGTGTTCTCTTAACTACAAATGATTTACTAACTTTAGCCTTGTCCAGACGCTTTGAATACACAAATATAGAGGCATAACAAACAGCAACAAGAATCATTATCAATCTCACAACTGCTACTGAAACAATATACAGAACATTACCAGAAGAAAAAGGAGGCAATGTTATCTCATCAGCCATTATGTACTTCTCAGGATTAGCAAAATAATCTTCATACCAATTAAACACTCTAGTAAAATCAGAGTCTCCGATTGGGAAAAATAAGAAAAAGAAATTCGCCAAAGTTAATAAGGCGTAGAAAATTCTTACACCCCATTTTTTACCAAGATCATCAATATTTAGCGCTGAAAAATAAATGCGTATCTGCATTAATATACCTCTCTATCAATTCAACTATCTAAATTGTCATCAATTTCGCAGAAAAAATCAAGTTAATTATGGTGCAACAATTCGTTAATGCATTTGTTTCAGCATTGTTTTATGATTAATTGACAAAATTACAATTAATAATGTGACATAACAATGGTTTTTCTAATAAATTGATAATTCTTATTTATACAAAGAATTTTTCATTATGATAAAATATTTACTAATTCTTATTAATAAGAATCGTGTGAGAAAAACTATTTCTAGAATCAGAAAGGGAAAATTTATGATTAATTTTCAGGTAAATCCAGATCTTACTTACATCATTCCACCGGAGAAACATTCACTCCAAGATATTACTGCAATTCTAGAACAACAACCTGAGATTAAGTTCGTTTCTTTGTCAGGTATTGATATGGCAGGTAACGATACAGATGAGAGAATTCCAATTTCAGACTTTATTAACAATATGGAAGACTACCTTAACGGTGAAGCAATTGCTACTGATGGTTCTTCTGTAGTACTCCCTGGTATTGCTACACTCAACGATGGTAAAGTTGATTTGGTTCCAGACCCAAATGTTGTATGGTTTGTTGATTATAACTATGAGCATACTGACATTAAGACTGGTCTTCCAATTGGTACACTTAGAATTCCTTGCTTCCTCCACCACAATGGTGAAGCAGTATGTTCTCGTTCAGTATTAAAGAAGAGTTATACATACTTCGAGAAGTGTCTCATGAATTTGTTCAAGAGTAATCCAGAACTTAGCCACGAATTTGGTTTTGATATTGAAGAATTAAAGCAGATTAATATTATCGTTGCTACTGAACTTGAATTCTGGGTTAACTCACCAGATGAGCATGTAAGCTCACAGAAGCTCAGTATCTCTCAGGTAATGAAGGAATCATACTGGAAGAGAACTAAGGGTGTTGTTCGTACAGCACTCGAGCAGGTTATTATGCTTCTTGACCTTTATGGATTTAAGCCAGAGATGGGTCATAAGGAAGTTGGTGGCGTTAAGGCTTCCCTCTCTGCTTCTGGTGACTTCCACGGTATTATGGAGCAGCTCGAAGTAGACTGGAAGTATTCTGATGCTCTCCAGGGTGCTGACTATGAGCTTACTGCAAGAATTCTTATCAAAGAAGTATTCAGAATGCATGGTCTCGAAGTAAGCTTCAATGCTAAGCCTATTCCAGGTGTTGCTGGTTCAGGTGAACATACTCATGTTAATGCTGTTGCTTACCTCAACAATGGTAAGAAGGTTAACTTGTTCGCACCACAGGATATTCACGCTGAATATCTCAGTAAGATTGGTTGGGGTTCACTTCTTGGTATCATGAAGAACTACCACCTCATCAACCCATTTGTTTCAGCTACAAGTGACGCATTCGCAAGATTGCAGCCTGGCTTTGAAGCTCCTACACATGCAGTAGCTTCTATTGGTAAAGATGTAGCTACTCCATCACGTAACAGATCAGTGCTTCTAGGTCTTATCCGTTCAATGGACAATGTATATGCAACTAGATTTGAGCTTCGTGCACCAAATCCACATACAAATACATATCTTTGCCTCTCAGCAATCTATCAGTGTATGCTTGATGGTATTAACTATGCTATCTCTAGCAAGAAGTCTATCAAGGAATTAGAAGCTGAATTCTGTAAGCCATATGGTGCTGAAGCAGACTACCTCGAGAAGGATCGCCTCTATAGATGTGAAGATGATATTTTCGAAGATATGACACGTGAAGAAAGAGACAAGATGTTTGGAACTCCTCCTGCAACTGTTTATGATTCACTTAAGAACTTCCTATCTTCAGAGAGTATTCTTGATATCCTTTGTGCTGGTGACGTATTTAATAGCCAGATCCTCTCTTCTTATTCACATGCTATGTTAGATATGTGGCAGATGGAGCTTATGGATAGAATTATCCCTCACAACATCCGTACT
The DNA here is from genome assembly GCA_024403735.1 of Clostridia bacterium. Taxonomy (GTDB): domain Bacteria; phylum Bacillota; class Clostridia; order Saccharofermentanales; family Saccharofermentanaceae; genus Saccharofermentans. The sequence goes on along the minus strand of JAKSRG010000002.1, from coordinate 67,962 downwards.
CTTAGAAAGATTACAAAGCTTCACTCAGATTCTAATGCTTACGATAATGAGACATGGTCTGAGATCGAGAATATTAAGTTCTCACTTGCTAAGAATACAAATGAGCGTTTCTCAGTTTTCGATTCAATCAAGCTTGCTATTTCTAATAAGAACTTGAGTGATATTTCTAAGTTGCAGCTTAAGATGAATGAAAAGATGAATGAAGTTCGTGCACTTTATAAGGAATACACAGATAATCAGGTTTAATCCTTAAATAAGATAAAATTAAGCAAACTAAAAGCTGTTCCCTATCACATATAGAGAACAGCTTTTTAATGTCTCAAATTATTTAATAACTAGATTAATTAACAACTAATCTTAACCAAGATAGTGTAACCAAGTAGCACCAGAAGGAAGCTTAGCATCGATATCCTTATGAGCAATACCCTTAACTACAACTGCATTATCAGCAAGCTTAGAAGTCTCATATGAAACCAATGTTGAAGAAACTGCATCAGCATCACCCTTAACAAGGATTGAAACAACAACATCTTCATAATCAAGTGTTACCTTTGAATCTGTGTTATACCACTTTGTAATATGAACATCCTTATGCAAGTGGAGACCTGCATCAAGAACATCAGCAACAACAGCAGAAGCAGTAGCAAGCTTACCTGCACCCTGACCATAGAACATAGACTCACCAAGAGCATTACCCTCTACCATAATTGCATTGAAAACACCATCTACAGATGCAATAAGAGATGACTTAGATACAACATGTGGAGCAACAAATACTGCTGGTACACCACCTTCTGGATGGCTGAAGTAAGCAATAAGCTTAACACTAGCATTAATTGATTCAGCAAAGTTAATATCATCAAGTGTAAGCTTTGAGATACCCTCTGTATGAATTGAATCAGGTGATACGTACTGACCACTAAGTGCAATTGAAGAAAGGATTGAAAGCTTTCTCTGAGCATCGATACCCTCAACATCAGCTGTTGGGTTCTGCTCAGCATAACCATTCGCCTGAGCCTGCTTCAAAGCATCATCGTATGAAAGGCCTTCGTCTCTCATCTTTGTAAGAATGAAGTTAGTTGTACCATTAACGATACCTGCAATCTTCAAAATCTGGTTAGCAGCAAGACATCTGTGAAGTGGACGAATAATTGGAATACCACCACCTACAGCAGCCTCAAACAAATAAGAACAGTTATTATCCTCAGCGAGCTGCATAAGCTCAACACCGTGTGTACTAACAAGTTCCTTATTACTTGTAACTACGCTCTTACCCATTGAAAGAGCTCTCTTAGTGAACTCATAAGCAACTCTTGCACCACCAATTGTCTCAACAACAATTGAGATCTCGCTGTCGTTGAAGAACTCTTCAGAATCATGAGTTACAAGATTATTAAATGGGCTATCTGGGAAATCACGCAAATCAAGAATTCTCTTAACTCTAACTTCCTCACCCATGTGCTTAGCAATTTTTTCTGTATTCATGGCGATTACTTCAGCAACACCTGAACCAACTACGCCAAAACCAAGAATACCAATACTTTTCATCGTTATATTCCCCCAAAATTAATTACAAATTATCTATCACTCACGGCTCAAAATCTTGCAAGAACGAACACCAGCAAGCTTATTGATATCAAATAAAACATCTTCAATGGAACCATACATAGGAGCTGTCTCAAGAGATATAGAAATATCAGCCAAACCATTAATCGGAATATTCTGATTAATAGTCAAGATATTAGCTCTTGAAGAAGCTACAATATTTAGAATTGAAGACAAAATACCTTGGAAATTCTCAACAGTAATAAGCAAAGTAACCTTTTTACCGTTAGTGGCCTCATAGAATGGCATGACGGAATCCTTGTACTTATAGTAAGCACTTCTAGATAAGCCAACCTTTTTTACAGCCTCATTAACAGAAGCAGATTCACCAATGTTAAGTTTATGCTTAACATCCATAACCTTAAGGAATACTTCTGGAAGTACTTTTTTATCAACAAGATAGTACTCTTTATCAGAATCTGCCATAGTCATAATCTCCTTGTGATAGTCCACCGTACGCGTACAATTGTACGCGACCAATGAATAATACCACTATTAGGATAACTTTTCAACCATTGCGCGTAATGCTTTGCCTCTATGACTAATTTGATGCTTTTGTTCTGGATTCATTTGTGCAGTTGTCATATCGAACTCAGGAACATAGAAGATTGGATCATAGCCAAAACCATTTTCTCCCATAGGAGTTTCCTGAAGAATACCGTGGCACTCTCCTCTTACTGTGAAGCTAGTTCCATCAGGTCTTACTACAGCGATTGCACATACGAACTGAGCTGTTCTCTTCTCATGTGGTACATCCTTGAGCATCTCGAAAATTTTCGCGAACTTCTCTTCGTAAGTTGAATCTTCACCACAGAATCTAGCAGAATACACACCTGGTGCACCATCAAGAGCATCAATACAAAGACCAGAATCATCTGCCATTACATAATCACCTGTAAGTTCATGTACAGTCTTAGCCTTAATGAGAGCATTGCCCTCAAATGTATCAGCATCCTCAACAATATCTGGATTGATACCAATCTCTTTCATTGATACAGCTTCAAAATCTGTACCAGCAAGTATTTCATTAATCTCACGAACCTTATCTTTATTTCCAGTAGCAATTACAATACGCACACTATTCACCTCTTATAATAATCTCCAAGCCTTAGGATATAAGTTCTTAATCGAACCATCTCCATTGAGCTTACCAAGACCTAATGGATATTCATCACAACAGATAACAACATATCCTTTAGTTCTAATAACCTTCTTCTCTTCATCACTAAGATTAATAGTCTCACCCTTGAGGTATCTAATCAAACGATCCTCATCTCGATTAAGACATACTCTTGCATCTTCCTTGATTTCATCGAAAACAAGCGACAAAGCAAGACAATGCGAAGGCATAAAGATACGACACTTATAAGTCTCTTTTATCTCACCTGGGAAATGTCCCATCTTTACTACTTTCAATCTGTCAAACAAATGCTCACTGAATGGAACAAGATGTATTCTGTTGTTATGGAAAACAAACTGTTTCTTTGTTTTCTCGTTAAAACGCTCGTAACCTTCTTTTGTAAGAATATCCTTCATAAATGAAAGCATAGCTTCTTTTGACTGATTGAAAGAATAGTTATCACTTCTCTTCTTGAGAGCAAAGCTATAATCGTATCTAGGTGGTTCATCATTCTCTGTAGCGAGTTTTCTAAGATGAACACAGAAATGACCATCACCATTAGACAAATGAGGCCAAATTCTCATTGAACCTGGAACTTTTGAACCATCAGGAGCATGAGTAACGTCCTTAAGTTCAGGATGTGGAATAACTTCATAGTTTGGATGCTTGGATAAGAAATCAAATATCATATCCTCATCTTCACCTTCGCAGAAAGTACAAGTTGAATACACTAACTCTCCACCTGGCTTAAGCATGATATCTGTACACTTGAGGATTTCTTGTTGTATCTCCATACAAACCTCAGGACCAAACTTCTCCCAGCTCTTTGTAGCGAACTGATCACGTCTGAACATACCTTCACCTGAACAAGGAGCATCCACCAATATCTTATCGAAAAAGGCGTCAAATCTATCAGCCAAGTGCTCAGGAGTTTCATTAAGGATTACTGCATTAGTAATACCTGTACGCTCAATATTTCTTAACAAAGCCTTAGCTCTGTCTTCATTAATCTCATTGGCTACGAGGAGCCCTTCCCCACGCATATCTTCACCTAATCGACATGCCTTGCCACCTGGAGCAGCACATAAATCAAGTACAATCTCGCCAGGCTTAGCACTTAATACCTGCGCTGGGAGCATTGCTGAAGGTTCAGTAGGATAATAAACACCACAGTGATAATATGGATCCTTACCAGAAGATTCGATTGAAGAATAGAAACCTCCATCGCACCATGTAACTGGTGTGTTATCAATTCCAAGAGCATTAAGAACATCTGAATACTTTTCTTCAGAAGTCTTCATTCTGTTAATTCTAATACCCTTCAATGGCTCATTATCAAAGCTCTCGAAAAAACCCTCTGAACTTACTCCAGAAGTTTCAAAAAAGCTATTCATTCTATTAATAAATTCTTCAGGCAATCTCATAATTCAAGAAAACTGCAGGTTTTATAAGCTAAGCGCTTAATAACATCTGTATTGAATGGAGATGTCAAACCTACTTCCTCCAATATTTTCAAGAATGTCGCATTACCACCACATTCACACAAGTGATTGTACTTAATAAGCGCACCCTTATAGTCATTCTCAGCCTCATCCCAAAGTTCCAAAGCACAAATCTGAGCAAGGCAATAATCAATATAATAAAAAGGTGTTGTAAATATGTGATCCTTCTTCATCCAAGCACCACCCATGGCATGGAAAGGATGATCATCATATTTAATGAAAGGCTGATACTTCTCCTCGAGATCATGCCAAACCTTGTGTCTTTCAGCAGGTGTGTAATCTGGATTATCATAAACAATATGCTGATACTCGTCGACCATACATCCATAAGGCAAGAATAACAATGCTAATGTCATATGCAATTCACGATATGAAGCCGCATATTCACCAAAGTAATTCTCCATATATGGATATGTTAGATACTCCATTGCAGTAGAATGAATCTCACATGTCTCAAGTGTTGGAGACAAGCACTCAACAAATGGTGATACTTCAGCACTCTTAATAGCTGCATACGCATGTCCACCTTCATGAACAATTGTTGATACATCATCAGCAGTACCATTAGCATTCATGAAGATAAATGGAATTGCATAGTCCTCAAGATACATGCAGTATCCGCCAGTAGATTTATTTTTACGTGAAATCAAATCTGTAAATCCATGTTCTGACAATACATCATAGAAACTTGGTTCAGCACCCAATACGTCTGTGAAAACATCACCAGCTACCTTCTGATAATCCTTCATCTTGATAGTTGGAACAGGATTACCATTCTTAAAGATGCATGGCAAATCATAAAACATCAGCTTATCAACACCTAGTCTTTCCTTCTGAAGTTTACGAATCTGAACTGTAATTGGAACAATATACTTTACAACTGCGTCTCTGAATTTCTGAACATCATCACGATTGTAGTCATAACGTTCCATTCGCTTATATCCTAATTCAGTAAAACTCTCATAGCCGAGTTTCTGAGCTATTCTTGTACGAACTTTAACCATCTTATCGTAAATCTCATCAAAGATCTCAACCTTAGATGTATAGTAATCATCTAAAGCCTTGTGAGCCTTAATTCTAGTATCACGATCAGTTGATTCTAAGAATGGTTCAAGCATACTAAGATTAAGCATCTTACCATTAAAACTAATAGATGCTTCTGACTGTATCTGAGCATATTCTGTCTCAAGATTAGCTTCTTCTACAAGATCATCAATTACTTCTTTAGATACAGTCTCCTTAAGATTCTTAGCCTTAAGGAAAATCATATCGCCATATTTCTCTCTTATAGCATCTGCACAAGGAGAGCTCAAAAGAACAGAAGACACAGCAGAACAAAGCTCGCTAACATTAGCACTAGCTTCATCACAAAACGCTACTTCATCTGTATAAAACTGATTTGAAGTATCAAGATCATGAAGAATGTTACAAAGGCAAACCTGAGTATCAAACTTAGATAATTCCTTCTCGTACTCAATAAGTGCGGCAATAGCCACTTCAGGATCTCTAGCACTCATAAGCTTAAGTCTAGTTGATTGAACAACTTCTTTAAAATGCTCAACATCCGGACGTTCATACTTTAAGCTAGCAAAATCTAGCATGCCTTTGGTTTCAACAGACATATAACACCTTCTACTTACATTCTCTCAACTTCATTAATACCAAGAAGATTAAGACCAGACTTCAATGTATTGCAAAGTGACTCACAAAGAGCAAGTCTTGCCTTCTTAAGTTCATCTGAATCAGCACCGAGGATGCTTGAATTATTATAGAAACGATTGAAATTTCTAGCACATACAGCAATCTGACGTGAAATCATAAATGGCTCATTGCTCTGAGCTGCCTTAACAACACTATCAGGGAAATCGCTAAGACTTCTAACAAGTGCATACTCCTCATCAGATGTCAAAAGCTTAAGGCTATCTGAACCTGCTTCTGCTGGAGTAATACCCTGCTCTAATGCCTTACGCAAAATAGATCTTGTACGTGCATATGTATAGATAAGATATGGAGCTGTATCACCTTCAAAGTCGAGCATATCTTCCCATGAGAATACGATATCACGCTCACGACCAGACTTAACATATGTATAGATAACTGCACCAATACCAACCTTAGTAGCAATCTCATCAATCTCTTCTTCAGTCATTGAAGCGCCGCGTGTTTTCGCGTTCTCAGTAATAACTTCCTTAACCTTTGCAATTGATTCATTAAGGAGGTCCTCAAGAAGAACAATATTACCGTCACGTGTAGAGAACTTCATATTCTTGAACTTAACAAGACCAAAACCTACGTGCTCGCAGTTGTCAGCCCACTCGTAACCAGCTTTCTTAAGAACTGAGAACACCTGCTTAAAGTGAAGTGCCTGTGGGATACCTACAACGTAAATATTCTTATCAAAATTATATGTCTCATGACGATAGATAGCTGATGCAAGGTCACGTGAAGCATAAATAGTTGTTCCATCACTCTTCAAGATGATACATGGTGGACACTTATACTCATCAAGCTTAACAACCTGAGCGCCCTCAGACTCTTCAAGAAGGTTCTTTTCTCGGAGCATATCAACTACAGCAGGAATTCGTGAACTATAGAAAGACTCACCATTATAGTTATCAAATGTAACACCCATTCTCTTATATAACTGCTCGAAAACAACGAGTGACATATCACGGAACTTCTGCCAAAGTGCAACTTCCTCAGGACAACCATCTTCGAGCTTCTTAAAGTTAGCACGAGCATCTGTTGTCAAATCAGGATTATTCTTCTCTTCCTCATGGAACTTAACATAAATTCTCAAGAGCTCATCAATTGGAGCCTTGTTCAAAGCTTCTTCATCACCCCAAAGTCTATAAGCTGTGATGAGCTTACCAAACTGTGTACCATAGTCACCGAGGTGATTCATCTTAACAACATCATAACCGAGTTTTGTATAAATTTTTGAAAGAGAATTACCAAGAATAGTTGTAAATGCGTGACCAACATGGAATGGCTTAGCAATATTAGGAGATGAGAACTCAACAACAACAGTCTTATTCTCACCTAATGTAGCAGAACCATAATCGTCCTTCTTTTCATTAATCTCAGAAACTACTGAATGAGCATATACACCACGATCAATGAAGAAATTGATGTATGGTCCAACATTCTTAACTTCTGACAAAAAATCAAGCTTAAGCGCATCATTAGAAACGAGATCAGTAGCAATCATCTGTGGAGCTTTACGCATTGTTTTAGCAAGGCTAAAGCATGGGAAAGCATAATCTCCCATCTCAACCTGAGGTGGGATCTCAATCAACTGCAAAACCTTATCTATTTCCAATTCAGTAACTGAAGAAATTGATTTAGCTATTTCAAATTTATAGTCCATATTAATAATTTTTCCTTCCAAATAGGCGTTTATTTTATTCAATTATCTTACCAAAAGTTTCATTATTATAAAAGTCTTAGAGTATAATATAAAAGTTGACTGAAACAAAGGAGTTTTTGTATAAAATATGCTAGACCAAATTATTCGTGCTATATCAGGAATACCTTTTGCATTAATCGCAACGTTACTTTTACTATTGTTCAAACCATTCTCAATGAAGCTTTTAGGTAGAGATAGAGGCAAGGTATTCGTTGAAGGTAGCGAAGTTAACAAAGGTAAGTTCACTGGTGTTGGAATATACTTCATATTTGTATTCGTTGTTTCCGCTTTCAGCTTTTGCTATCAGAGTTTCACACTCTTCTTTATGCTCGCATTGATGTTTGCTTCCTGCATCTTTGGATTCCTTGACGATAGATCAATCAATCCTTGGGGCGAATATATTAAGGGTGGTTTGGATTTTGGAGTAGCTATTTTCGCTTCAATCATAACAGCAATTTTCTATTCAGTTGATGTTGTTACACCTTTTGGTAGTACATATCACGTTCCTACTATCCTTTACATCGTATTAGCTATTGTTCTATTCATCGTTACTATCAATGCTACAAATGCTACAGATGGTGTTGATGGACTTTGCGGAACACTAACAATCCTAACAGTAGTTACACTTATGCTCGCAGCACTTATTCGTGGAACACTTGATTTCAATGGTTTCATGATTGGTATGTTAATGATTGCAGTTCTCATTCCTTACCTCATCTTTAATTTCCATCCAAGTAAAATGCTCATGGGAGATGCAGGTTCTAGAGGAATTGGATTCTTCATTGCTTTCTATGCTATGTATTTAAAAATCCCATTTGCTTATCTTATCGTTGGTCTTCCATTCTTACTCGATGGCGGTATCAGTATTCTTAAGATTACAATTGGTCGTCTTACACATAAGAAGATTATTATCCTTAAGAATTTCAGAACACCAACTCACGACTTCTTAAAGATTACTAAGGGTTTCTCAATTAAGAAGACATATTTCACTATATGTTCAGCAGCTTTAGTAATTGATGTTATTTACTTGATTGTGATGGTTGTTCTCAAGCAAATATAATAATCAACTGATTGATAAATATTCACGCATAAATAAAGCCACGAATTACATAATTCGTGGCTTTTAGTTTGCACTAAATATTTGAATTAATCATCAAAGAAATCACTAAATGAATCAGCTGTTTCTTCATCAGATAGTACTCTGCTTGCATCATCACTATCATCAAGAAGTGAAACTGTCTCAGGTTCAGCAACTGGTTCCATAGGTTCTTCTTTCTTAACCTCGGGCTCAACTACTGGTGTAGCAACAACCGGATCAACTTCAGGAATTCCCTCAATTGCTGGAACTGGCTTAACCTCTGGAATCTCATCAACTACAGGAACTGGCTTAACTTCTGGAATAGCCTCAATCTCAGGGATTACTTCAGCAATGCCATCTTCTACCTTAGTAGCTGTATCGCTAACCTCATCTGCTTTACTAGCAAGCATATCATCAAGAGCTTTCTTCTGCTGAGCTCTTCTTTCCTTACGAGCCTCTTCGAGTTCTTTCTGCTTCTGAGCAGCTTCTTCTCGCTGCTTCATCTCATTCTCAATCTGCTCTCTTCTCTCAGCATCAATATCTTGCTGAGCAGCTGCTTCCTTCAATGAATCAAGAGACTGTGGTGCCATGACAGCGAAATTCTTAATAGCATCCATCTTCTTCTGGCTCTCTTGCATTGCACGCTCTTCATCTTCAGAAACCTGCTTACCAAGCTGCTGCAATTCCTGAAGTTCAGCTGACTGTGGAACAACTGTCTTTACTCCTGTTTCTACAGTAGTACTAGTTTTTGTAGCACTTACAGACAAATCTCCTGGATCAGAATAATCTGAAGAAGCTGCAAGTATTTCACTAATATCAGGAGTTGCTACTCCTGGAAGAATTGTATATTTCCTCTTAACCTCTGACATTATTTACCCTCCATTAATGAGGTATTAACCAGAAAACAATTGACATGATAGCAGCAGCGCATACAGCGCCAACCAAAACACCCAATAAGAAGCCACTACCAAGCTTTCCTTTTGCCTCACTATTTTTGCTAGCATCCTTTGACTTGTTATTTTCAACACCCTTTGTCTCAGACGTAGCTGAATCATTTGATTCAATATTACCCTGCACCTGACCATTGCCCTCGTCAGAAACTTGATCATCTGCCTCATTATCAAGTTTTTTTGTGCTCGCATTCATTATAACATTTTTTGCATGTTTTACTTTAGGTAATAACTCATTTTGCAAATTCTTAAAAGAATCTTCATAATTTCTTGGGAACGCTTCCTTTGCTGTTGGAAGACTACCTGTATTTGGTGAAGTTGTATCATCAAATAAGATAATACCGAATGAAGCATCATCACTCATATTACTTGCGCCAACAACAAACTTATCAAGAATTGAAGTAATCTGATTTTCACACTCTTCTCTAGTACCCTTAAGAGTGTCAACCATCTTTGCAATTACTGGTTTAACAAGTCCACTATTCTCATCGTAAACCATGTCCTGAACACCATCAGTCATGAGTGCAATACCATGAATATCATCTACTGTAGTCTTAATGAGTCTCATATAATCAGCAGCATGATTAGCTGTTATGAAATATGTTGATGACGCATTCTGACCATTCTGTGGCATTGTTATAGGTGAAACGCCTGAAGAAGATACTCTAACAATCAAACCATCACCAATATGACCACAAATAACTCTTCTATCCTTCACAGCACAGAAAAGCATAGTACATGATAATCTCTCAAGAGAATCAAGACCCATTTCTTCAATGATATCTGCCATCTTTGAATATACGGCAGTAATCAATAAACTCTTAATAGCAGCTTCTCTATTCTCATTGTAAATAGCATCAAAATGATTAATAAGAAGCTCTGAAATCATTTCACATGTAGCTTTTGAACCAAATCTAGCATGTGTATATTCTTTACCACCAGCACCATCAGAAACAACAACTACACTTACGCCATTACCCTCTGTAGCAATGGAATAATCTTCACAAGGAACCTCACGATTCTTGTGCTTTTGTCCCATCAAAGTAACTGCTGCAACCTTTGCGTTTGACATAATTAAACCCCTTTACTCTTCAAGGAATTTAAAGAAGTCATCAACATCAACTGATTCACCTTCTGGTTCAGTTGAAATATTATAGAGAGCATCATCACCCATACCAGATGATACAACAGATGAACTTGAAGAACCCAAAAATTCGAATAGTTTTCCAAACTCAGCTGAAGCAACTGAAATAGGCTCGCTTCTTTTTACTGACAACAACTTAAGTAAGTCATAGTCTACGGCATTACCAACACCGATATTGAAAACAACAAGCTTATCGTTCTTCTCAAGTTCATTACAAGCTTCAACAGCAGCTCTGTAGTTAGGCATCGCATTAGGACCCTGTGGAGCACCGTCTGTAATAACTACAATCCATGGCTGATAATACTTAATACCAAGATTTCTATAACCCTCTTTACGAGCATTCAAAAGCTCGAGTGCTGTCAAAACACCTTCTCCGATAGGAGTAAGACTAGTAGAAGCCTGAATTGTTGGAAGGCCATTCTCCTTACCAATCTTACCAAAAGGCATTACGATATCAACGGAAGAACCAAATGTGATGATAGCAATATCTGTAGCAGATCTAGTATCGTCATTTGCCTTGATTGAAGACAAGAAATTCTGCAAACCCATATTGAGCTGCTTAATTGGTTCGCCCTGCATAGATCCTGAAGTATCTAAGCAAAAGCAAATCGGAAGTCTTCTCTTGGTACTATTACCAAAATCAGAAGCTGAAAATTCAGACATATATTATTCCTCCTCAAATGTCATATATATTGAATTCATAATAATCTTATTTCTTAAACCTTGAAAACAAACCACCCTTTTTAGGTTCATCAGGCTTTTGGTCTGATGGTGTATCTGTTGGTTTAGTTCCTTCACCCTTAGGTACAAATGGTGAAGCAGGTCTAGGTGTAGGAGTTGAAGGAGCAGTAAATGGAGATGAACCACCATTAGCAGCTGCAGCAAAAGGATTACCAACAACTGGATCAGTAACCTTTGCGAAAGGATTAGAATCATTTGTATAAATTACTCTATCCTTGAAAGATACTCCTCCTGGCTTATAAGCTTTTGACTGGTCAGGCTTTGGCTCGACTACAGGCTTCTTATATTCCATCTTAGGGAAAACCTTATAGCTCTCAGAATCTTCAAACTTCTTATTAAGAAGCATATCCTTATACTCTACTACCGCAGCATACCATTCAATTGCCTCATGACGCTTACCTAAAGCAAATACATCATAGAGCATAATTCTTAAGCTCTCTGGCAAGTATTCCCAAATAAAGTTATAACCACCGATAGGGATCTCATCTACGTTTGAATTATCTAGTCTATATGGGAATGTCTTCTCTAGAATCTCTTCTCTTAAAGTTTCCTTACCATTTCTTCTTGCATATGGATGCAAACCACAGAACAAAACAGAGAAAACAAGCATAGCAATACAATAATCTTCATGTGATAAAGTTCTCAAGAAATCAACGAAGTTTCTTCCCCACAATTCTGGTGGAGTAAACTCCTCTGTACCAACAGGACAAGGGAGATTATCAATCTGAGAACTATCCATATCAATAAGATAAACAGACTTAGAATTATAAAGCAATGCATTTTTTAGCTGGATATCACCAACAACAATGTCATGCAAATGCATATAAAGATACTTCTCTAATAAAGAGATAAGTGTATCAACAATATCAATACGGTTCCATTCTGGGAATGAACTCATTACAGCATCAGGACCATCAAGAATATTACTCAATGTTGATCCTTTACCAAGTCTCATAGTATATCCAACTGGAACGCCTTTATAAAACAACAAGTCCTTTGGCCAGCATATCTCAGCAGAATCAATACCCATGCTTACCATCTTAGAAAGCTTACTCCATCTAAGAGGTGTGATATTTCCTCTGTGATAAATCTTTGCAACAAGACGAGAATCATTAGTTCTGAAAATCATACCTTCAGCACCATTACTAATTCTGTCTGATAATACGATATCCTTCTTCTTATCAGTCTGAACTGTATCACCTACGTTACAGAAAACATGAGAATCAAGGAATGAGTTCTTAGCTGCAAGAGGACTAATAACTACATCTGAAGTATTAGCGTAGCAATCATCACTATCATTATAGAAATTGCAGCCATCATCACTAAACAACAAGATAGGCTTACTAAGCTTAAGTTTCTGATTAAACATACGCTTAAATAAGATACTCTTTCTTGTAGTAATGAGACAAATGTCATCAATCTTATCAATCTCTCTAATATAATCAATACTAGAAACTACACTTACTTCACGAAGACGCTTACTTCCAAGCAATACACCAAGAAGATCACGTAACATCGTTGATACGACATTATCCTTATCAACACCCTGATGAGTTACACAGTGATGAAGAAGCTTAAAGTCCTTACCAACATAAATATTCTGACTACCATCAGAAACTAACATAAAAAAGTCTCTGAACACTTGTGTTGAAGCGTATTCACGCACAAATGAATAATCAAGTGCGAAATTACCAATATTCGAAACAACCCCTAATTGCATTTACCCTACCATAACAAATCAAATTTGCCCTAAATAACCTAATTCATTGTTACATTATATTTATGCTACAAATATCAAAATTAATCAACATATAGTGAGATTATATCCTCGAAAGTCTCACGTCTTCTAATAACTTTAACCTCACCCTTGTCATTAATCATGATCTCGCATGCTCTACCACGTGAATTATAAGTTGAACTCATGCACCAACCATAAGCACCAGCATCAAGTACTGCTACCAAATCACCAGTCTTAATAATTGGCAATTCACGCTCCTTAGCAAGAATATCTCCACTCTCACAAATGTTACCAACTACAGATACAACGTCTGTTCCCTCACTAGCAGTAACAACTTTGTTATCACGAATAACCTCAATATCGTGCCATGAATCATACATTGATGGTCTAACAAGAACATTCATACCAATGTCTGTTCCTGCATACTTCTTACCAGAATTCTGCTTTGTAGCATGAACTCTACCAAGAATTACTGATGACTCAGCTACACAATATCTACCAGGTTCAGTCTTAAACAATGGAGCATATCCGTAATCCTTTACGAAATCATCAAGAATTGGCTCAAACTTTGAAGCCAAATCAGCCATATCAAATGGAGCCTCGTCAGCGAGCTTGTGATAAGGGATACCAAATCCTCCACCAAAATCAATGAACTCTAATCCTTCAAACTTACGAGCAATCTTAAGGAAATTCTTAGATGCTTCAAGGAATGGATCTGGCTGCATATAAAGTGAACCAACATGCTGATTAATACCAACAATCTTCAACTCATATTTATTAGCAAGCTCCAAGAGCTTATCAATATCATCTTCACAAACAGCGAACTTAGTTTTCTTACCAGCTGTTACAACCTTCTCGTGATGACCAGCACCTACACCTGGATTAATTCTTACAGCGCATCTACCGCCCTTATTAATCTCACCAAATAGACGAACCTGATCAAGAGAGTCAAGTGATACCATTACACCATTCTCGATTGCAAAAGAAAGTTCTTCCTTGCTCAAATTGTTAGTTACAAAGAAAATTCTCTTTGGATCAAATCCAGCCTTAAGAAGCATTCTAATCTCGTTCTCAGACATAGCATCTGCATTCAAACCAAGTTCGTTAGCAATCTTAAGAATTGAAAGGTTTGTATTAGCCTTTACAGAGAAGTTTGCTGTATATGGATACTTAGTAATAATCTTAGTTACGTTAGTCATTCTGTCTCTAAGAATTGACTCGTTATATACATAAAGAGGAGTGCCATACTTATCAACCAAATCCTCTGGGTTATTCCCCTCAAAGAAGTTCACACTATTAATAAAAGATTCCATTAAATAATCCTCCAAATAACACCATAATCGTCAATAATATATTATATTATAATTCCAACAAGTTTCATAAGCTTTTTTGCGTTAGAAATCTTCGTCATTCCGGTCTTTAACTTATAATCGAACGAAATTCCATCGTCATCATATTTCTCAGAGAAGTGATAATAGCATATATTATCCAACTCCTCCTTAGCCTGATCGCACAAAGCATAATCGTGAGTTGTCATAAAACCAATTACCATAGGTCTTGATAGACTTCTTAGTACTTCCATCGCACCATCTGTTCTATCTGCAGAATTAGTTCCTCTAAAAATCTCGTCAATCAAGAAAAGCATTGGCTTATTCTCTCTACCTGCATTAACTATATTAGATATTCTAACTAGTTCAGCTCTGAATGTACTCATTTCCTCTTTGATGCTATCAACAATTCTCATTGATGAAACAATTCTCATTCTTCCAAGAGAAACCTTTTTAGCTGGCACATAAGATCCTAAATAACTAAGAATGCACATTACTCCAACAGTTCTAATTAGAGTTGTTTTACCAGACATATTTGAACCAGTAATAATTGCAATCTTATGATCAATCTCAATTGAATTAGATACAGCAGTTTTTCTATTCAACAAAGGATGCAATATATCCTCACCTAAAAAATAAGCATTGTCATTTTCGTTACTAACTTCAACGAATTCAGGTCTAGATGATTGCTCGAAAACAACCTCTACAACAGATGCTGACATCATCGTTTCAATTGTCGATAGGTTTTCAATGATAGTTGGCAATGACTGACCATACTTTTTAACCCAAGTATTTAGTTTATCTGCACATATTGAATCATAAAGACATACAGAATTCAAAACTAACGCTAACAATGGCTGAGCTCTGTAAGCACATTTATTACATACTTTTGATAGTTCCTTAAGTCCAGTTGAGTACTTTGTTTTCGAATCCTTGCCATATAACAATGACTTGATCAAATCGCTCTTGAATTCTTTAGACTCAAGCTTTTCAAATAAGCTATATAAAGCACTACACTGTCTTGATATTCCCTCAACAGCTTTAAAGAATTCACCATACTTAGGAGCCATAACAAAAGAAGCAATTAAGTTCAATATCAATACTCCTAACAAAGCTGTAGAAAACAGTTTTGGTGCTAATAGCAAAGCCGCAACTGGAATGATCCAAAGACAAACAAGAACACGTGTTACTATTCTCATCTTACTAGAATAGAAATCTTTCTTATCCTTTAATCCAAGAAGTGCCATAGGCATCGACTTAAGTCTGCCATTTCTGGCAATAGCCTGATATTCCTGCAAAAAATCTACATCATTACTAAACTCGTGAACTGCATCTTGGATAGTAGAGATTTCAGAATTTGTTCTTGAATTTATGTGTCCGTTCAATAACTCCTCGCTAAATCTTTTTCTACCAAACGCACTCTCCGAAACATTCAATAGAGAAAACAAAGACTCTTCACCAAACACATCCAAATCAATACAGTAATCGTGATTAGGAATAATAAACTCATCACCTGTATCTTTAAGTTTTGAGAAATCACCTTCAACTCTAGCAATATACTCTTCATTAATATCTCTAAGAATTCTCTTAAACTTTAGTTCAGAGTTAGATTTATAGTGAACAACGCAGAGTAATATAAATCCAACTAGTGAAAGACATGCAAGAACCAGGAATATAACCATCATTGACTTAACTGCGATAGTTAATACAACAAACGCAACCAATAACAAAAAGACAACCAATCTAAAAAGGCTGAACTTAAAATTCTTGTTTTCTAAAGCCTTAATCTCTTCACCTAGTTGTTCATTTCTCTTTTTAAAATCTTCCAATGAATACTTCATATTATCTTATAAAAAAAGCCGATATATTAATCGGCTTTCTTATCTGTTTCCTTTTCTTTAGCAGTCTTTGTTGACTTAGTAGTTTTAGCTGTCTTAGCTGTTTTCGAAGTAATCTTCTTCGTAGTCTTTTTCTTAGTAGATGGTCTTCTCTTAGGAACAACAGCATCCAAAACTTCGCCAATACTATCATGAATAATGAGCTTAGCTCGTAAATCAAGATGTGTAGTACTCTTATTGATGATAACAAGATTATCATGCTTCAAGAATTCAACAAAAGTAGCTGCTGGATAAACTCTGAGAGATGTACCACCAATGATAAGAAGATCACACTTCTTAATAGCCTTAATAGCTGCGTCTACCTTCTCATGATCGAGATTCTCTTCATATAGTGTAACGTCTGGCTTAACAATTCCACCACAACGATTACATTTAGGAATTCCTTCGCAATTCAACACATAATCAAGTCTAAAACTCTTATTACAATCCATACAGTGATTCTTATAAATAGAACCGTGCAACTCAATTGTATTCTTGCTTCCACCCATCTGATGCAAACAGTCAATATTCTGAGTAATAATTGCCTTAAGCTTCTCCTGACGCTCCAATCTAGCTAAAGCTTTATGAGCTTTATTAGGCTTAGCATCTGGATAGCAAAGCTTACGTCTATAAAAATCAAAGAACATATCAGGGTGTTCATCAAAAAATGAACGTGACACAACGTCTACTGCCCTGTACTTAAAACCTGATTCCTGGTTAAAAATACCTTCACCGCTACGAAAATCAGGTATACCACTCTCAGTAGAAACTCCTGCACCACCCAAAAACACAATGTTCTTAGATTCAGAAATCATCTGCTTAAGCTGATCTAATTTCTTTTGTCTCGCTCCACTATAGCGATCTAATCTAGTCTCCACTAAATAATTTCCCCTTAAAAATTACTCTAAATCCAAACTATGAGCTGTAAAATCATCACCGCAATGATCGTGACCAGCTGATCCGAACATTTCCTTACCGAGTACACGCTTCTCATCACGCTCTTTCTCAACAAGAGTACTCAAAGCCTTACGCACTCTATCAGGATTTTTAATGTTCTTAAGTTCAACAACTGGTGATGTCTTATCAGCAGTATTCAAAATAACACTACCAACACCGAAAATCTTCTGGCCCAATGTCTTCTTCAATGAAATGTCGAGGATACGATACAGAAGAATTTCATCTTCTGTTGTCTTGAAAAAACCAGAACGAATATAGAGTCTATTGTTATCAAAAGTATATGTTGTGAATGAAATAGGAAGACCCAAATAGCGCTTCTTATCTTTCCACAAAACTACATCATTCTCGATATACTGACTTAATCTGTCTGTCTTTGCCACTTACACACCCTCACAATCTACTTTATTCAGTTATTATATACTTTTATTCATTCATCTTCTACTGTTAAAAAGTTAACAGTGTTTTACAAATTCATGATAATTCTTTAATACGATTCTCATCATAAACAGCGGCTACATCGAACAATCTCGATAAATCTGTATTTCTCATAGAATTACCGTTAATAAGAGTTCTATCATAATATAGGTAATTAAGACCATATGTGTAATAAGGATTTGGACCAATACCAAAGAATATACGATAACCCTTTGCCTTTAAGTATTCGGCTCTCTCATCAGTTCCCTTAATGTAGTTACCATTAGGATAAACAATCATATGAACAGGACCCAACAAAGTACCAATCTGAGTTTCCCACTTATCGAAGTCGTTCTGAATATCTTCCATCGAAGCACTAGAAGCATCAATGTTTCCATATGTAGATGTCGCAAACTTCCAACCATTATCTGACAAGTTACTTGCAATCTGTGAAACAGTATTCTTATTAGCTTCAATCTCAATATCTGTAATATTCTCGCCTGGTTTACCAATGGCATTCAATGCAAAGTTGTGATCTTCAACCTGGTCTTCACTTACAACATAACCAAAGCAAGATTCATAACCACAGATAGAAATAACACCCTTAGCACCGTTATAAGAGAAATCTGGATGATTCTCAACGAATGTATCAAGAATACCTATAGACTCAGCAGAACGCTGAATAACTTCATCTCCAGCAGCATTTACATACTGACCACAAACCTGACCTTGGTCATTCAAAACAAGTTTAACGCAAGCGCCTAGACTTACATTCTTTACAGAATAATCAAGATTCTCAACAACAATTATCAAAGGCTTCTTTCCTTCTGGAACCTTCAAATTCTGCTCAACAAGATACTCATCATTACTAATATCTACAAGAGCTTCAGCATCTACGAGAACATAATTCTCACTATAGAGCTGTTCAAGGATTGCCTGGAATTCTGTAGTAGTAAGATACAAATCATCTGTTGAAGAAACATACTTATTACCAAAAGCTACTGATGGTTCTACAATAAGTTGTCTTATGCAGATAACCTCAACTGAACCATAATATGTAACTACTGGTGAAGTATTTCTAGTAGCAGTTAAAAGATCATTACTTATTCTGTTATCATCTGGAAAAATTACAGCTAGACTTGAAAGAAGTTCTTCTGCTGAATAGAACTGAAATGTATCAAGCATATGCTCACACATTGTAAGCATTGGAGTGTACATAATGTCCTTAATCTCTTCTACTCTGTTGGTAGCAAAATTATAAACAAATCCATCAGCAGTTAATAACAAATCATTATACTGTTGAACAGCAGATATGTAGTCACCATCCTCGTAGAAAGCTTCTGCTGACTGAACTACACCTCTAGCCTTCTCGATAGAATCTATTTCTCTAAGAAGTGGTGATGCTACAGAATCAATTTTATCTACGGCAATAATCTCATTGAAAATAAATGTAACGTCAGGTTTTTCAATAGTACCTAACAAGAATTCTTCACACAAAGAATTAAGCCAATTAGATAATTGAGAATTTGTAAGTTCTTCCATCTCGTTAAGGAATTTCAAATCAGCACTTTTTAGAGAATATCTCTCATATCGTATCTTATTCTCAATAGTAACTACTTTCTCTGATACGATGTTCTCCATCTCAGTCATCATTGATGTCTGGAACTCATATTCACTCTCTTTTCCAGGATCAGCACTAACTACTTCATCATGAAGTTCTCGATACATTTCAAGCGCTTCCTTATAATCTCCACGCTCTAGTGCAAGTTTAAAATCCGGAATAACAGACTCGTTATCTTTCTGAACCTTATTAACATAGAAGAAGACAAATACTGAGAATAGTAATGTAACAAGACACAAACCTATAGATAACCAATAAACAATGCTTACTGGTTTTCTAGAAGTATCTTTTCCAAATACCATCTCAATACTGCCGTTTCTCAAGGTTAAACACCATCCAAATTCAATTCAATCTGTTCTTTAACAATCTGTTCTTTAATGAAGTATCCAACAACTGGGATCTTACGAATTCTGAAATAATCAGGATTTGTAAAACCAGAATCTTCAACTCTCATAATAGAAGTCATCTGTGAACCTCTCTTAGAAGTTAAGAGCTGAACACCCTGAGTTGTTCTTGTTGACTTAAGTGGGATAAGAGAAGACTCAAATACAACAGCCTTAGAAGTATCTGTTGTAGCTACAAGATCCACCTTCTCATCTTCACCGAGCACTAAGAATGCACACGCCTTAGAACCATCAAAATAAGCATTTACAAGTTTCTTACGGTTCTGTTTTGTCTCATATACACTAATTGGGAACAACGCAGCCTTACCGTTCTTGAAACCAATCATCAAGTTGCCCTTATAATCAACTGTATTGATCATAAAGATTACATTCTCATCTGGTTCCATCTCGAGAACATTAGCAAGATAATGACCATACTCTGCTGATTTAGTATCAGCGAACTCATATGTCTTAGCCTTATATACATTGCACTTATCAGTAAAGAACAAAAGCTCACTTCTGTTCTCGCACTCGAGCTCAATAAAGACTTCATCATCTTCCTTTATCTTAAGTTCAGCTGCATTTCTTACAGAAGCTGCTGTGAGCTTCTTGAAATAGCCATGTCTTGTAAGCTTAAGATAGCATGTGTAGTCTGAAATCATTGTCTCTGGCTTGAATTCAGAAACTTCATCCTGCATAACAATCTGAGTCTTACGATCCATACCATACTTCTTAGCTACATCTTTCAATGTATCTTCAATAAGCTTATCTATTCTCTTTGGCTTGCTGAGAATATCCTCGAGATCCTTAATCTCATTAACAAGCTTCTCCTTATCTTCAATACGCTTGATAATGTACTGCTTATTGATATTACGGAGCTTAATCTCAGCTACATACTCAGCCTGAATCTCGTCAATTCCAAATCCCTTCATCAAGTTTGGAACAACTTCTTCTTCCAACTCAGTATTTCTGATAATAGCAATTGCCTTATCGATATCGAGCAAGATTTTCTCGAGACCTTCTAACAAATGCAATCTATCTTTTTTCTTATTCAAATCATAAGTAATTTCTCTAGTAAGACAAACACGTCTCCACTTGAGCCACTCATTAATCAAATCCTTAACACCAAGAACTCTTGGATTACCATTGATAAGGACATTGAAATTACAACCAAAAGAACTCTGAAGAGTTGTAAGTTTGAAAAGCTTTGTCATGAGTGCTTCATGATCAGTACCTCTCTTACACTCAATAGTAATCTTGAGACCATTCAAATCTGTATCATCACGAACATCTGAAATCTCATTAATCTTCTTAGCCTTAACAAGATCAATAATACCTTCAACAATCTGCTCAATAGAAGTTGAATAAGGGATCTCGTTAATCTCAATACAGTTCTCCTTCTTATTGATTGTGTAATTAGATCTAATAACAACTGAACCACGTCCAGTATCATAAATCTTCTCCATCTGCTCTCTGTTGTAAAGAATAGTTCCACCACCAGAGAAATCAGGTGCAGGCATAATCTCCAACAAATTAACAGTTGGATCCTTCATATAAGCGATAGTAGCTTCACATACTTCTCTCAAATTGAAAGAACAGATATTTGAAGCCATACCAACAGCGATACCCTGATTACTATTAACGAGGATTGATGGGAATGTAACAGGAAGAAGTGTTGGCTCCTTCATTGTTCCATCATAGTTATCAGCGAAATCTACAGCATCTTTATCAAGGCCTCTGAAAATCTCTTCACAGAACTTCTCAAGTCTTACTTCTGTATATCTGTGAGCAGCATAAGCCATATCTCTGGAATACTGCTTACCAAAGTTACCTTTTGAATCAACATAAGGATGAAGAAGTGACTCGTTATCTCTTGTGAGACGAACCATTGTCTCGTAAATCGCACCATCACCATGTGGGTTAAGTTTCATTGTCTGACCAACAACGTTAGCAGACTTAGTTCTATTACCACTCAACAAACCCATCTTATACATAGTATAAAGAAGCTTACGATGTGAAGGCTTAAAACCATCAATCTCAGGAATAGCTCTTGATACAATAACGCTCATTGCATAAGGCATATAGTTGATCTTAAGCATATCAATAATAGACTGATCCTGAATAGGCATGTCTTTGATAGATGAATCTGTAAAGCTATCTGTTAATAAAGTCTTTCCCTTATTCTCATCTTTACTTTTCTTAGCCATTTTTATCTCCAATAATAAACACTAGTAATCGAATAACCAAAATCAATTTGAATTAACTCAAATCGAGCATCTCAAGATACATATAACCTTCTTGCTCAATATGACGCTTACGACCTTCAAGGTTATCACCAAGAAGCAAATCAAACATCTCTGCTGTACGTTCTGCATCATCAGGTGTTACTCTGATAAGACGACGTGACTTAGGGTTCATAGTTGTCTCTGCCATCATTTCCTTTGTATTCTCACCAAGACCCTTAGAACGCTGAATTGTAATTGTCTGACCTTCAAGCTTCTTAACAATATCAGACTTTTCTTTGTCACTATAAGCAAAGTATGTCTTCTCAACACTATTCTTACCCTTACTCTTAGCAGTAATCTCGAAAAGTGGTGATTCAGCAATATATACATATCCCTGCTCAATAAGAGTTGGAGCAAGTCTATAAATCATTGTTGCAACAAGAGTTCTAATCTGGAAGCCATCGACATCGGCATCAGTACAGATAATGATCTTATTCCAACGGAGCTGATCAATATTGAATGCTGACAAATCCTTGTTATGCTTGTCCTTAATCTCTACTCCACAGCCCAAAACCTTGATAAGGTCAGTGATAATCTCACTTTTAAAGATCTGCTCATAATTAGCTTTAAGACAGTTAAGTATCTTACCTCTAATTGGCATAACTCCCTGGAATTCGCTATCTCTAGCAAGAATGATAGAACCCATAGCAGAATCACCCTCTACAATGTAGAGCTCTCTGATAGAAGAATCCTTACTCTTGCAGTCATGGAATTTCTTAATCTTATTAGCAATATCAATCTTCACTGTGAGCTTGTTCTTCATTGAAGTTCTAGCCTTCTCTGCATTCTCACGTGATCTCTTATTAATGAGGATCTGCTCAACTACCTTGTCACCAAGCTGCTTATTCTCAATGAACCAAATCTCAAGGTTAGTCTTAATAAGGTCAGTCATGAAATCCTGAATGAACTTATTGTTGATAGCCTTCTTTGTCTGGTTCTCATAAGAAGTCTGAGTAGAAAAAGTACTTGATACAAGAATTAATGAGTCCTGAACGTCCTCGAACTTAATCTTTGACTCATTAGCTTTATACTTATCTCTTGCTTTAATCTCTTTATCGATTGTGTAAACAAGAGCATTCTTAACAGCCTTATCAGGTGAACCACCATGCTCCAAGAAACTAGAGTTATGGAAGTACTGAATCTCATTAACCTCATTATTGAAACAGAGTGCAACCTGCACCTTAACATTATATACAGGACGATCTTCGCTATCTCTACCACGACCTTCAGCCTCGAAGAAATATGGCTCAGTGAAGCCCTTCATATTAGAAAGTTCCTGACAGTATCCAGCAATACCATTTGGACAAAGGAAATGCTCCTCAGAACCAGTAGCTTCATCCTTCAATACGAACTCAATACCGCCATTTACAACAGACTGCTTCTTAACAATATCCTTAAGTCTTTCAAAAGGAACAACTGTATCTGTAAATACTTCTGAGTCAGGTTTCCAACGCTGAATAGTACCTGTTCTATTAAATCTGTATGGCTCTTTTACAAGCTCGCCAACAGGCTCACCCTTCTTAAAAGAAAGTGAGTATTTAGTTTTATCTCTGAATACTGTAACTTCGAAAAATTCAGATGAATACTGAGTTGCGCATGCACCAAGACCATTAAGACCTAATGAATACTCATAATCACCTGCTGCATTGTTATCATACTTAGCACCAGCATAAAGCTCACAGTATACAAGCTCCCAGTTAAATCTCTGCTCCTTAGGATTGTAATCAAGTGGAATACCACGACCAAAATCCTCAACCTGCAAAGATCCATCCTTAAAGCGTGTAACGATAATCTGCTTACCATGACCTTCACGCGCTTCATCAATAGAGTTAGAAAGAATCTCAAAGAAAGAATGAATACAACCCTCTAGATCGTCAGAACCAAAAATAACTCCAGGTCTCTTTCTTACACGATCTGCACCTTTGAGCATTGAAATACTATCATTGCCATATTCCTGCTTTTTGCTCATATTAACCCCCATAAACAAACGTACAGTTATTATACCATTTATTCGAAAAATCAAGCCTTCTATATTTAAAATAATAAAAAGATGAGACTGATATGCTAATCCCTACAAAATCCCAATTAATCAACTTTGTAATGAACACAACCCTGATAAAAAGGCAAAAAAAAAGAACCATCATTGATGGTTCTTGGCGAGCCTAGGGGGACTCGAACCTCCGACCCACAGCTTAGAAGGCTGTTGCTCTATCCAACTGAGCTATAGACCCATAAAGTGGAGCGGGTGATGGGAATCGAACCCACGTGATCAGCTTGGAAGGCTGGAGTTCTACCATTGAACTACACCCGCACTTTTGGACGCTTTTTCAAACGCCTAAATATAATACAATAAGCGTCCAGTATTGTCTACAACTTTTTTCGAAAAAATCTAACTTTTTATCAGCTAGGTATATCAGTCAACAATTCGCTTGAAACGTAATATCCATCCTGTGTCTTACTCCAGCCATTAGCTGTTGTAGCAACAACAATTACCTGCATATTGTTAGTAAACTTAGCAACTGCTTCGTAATCAGTACCTGGTCCCTTACGAACATTAACGAACTCATTACACTTAACATACTTTACAGTAGGTTCAGTAAGAGCTGTCTCATCCCAAGAAATAGTAATATCGTTAGTATCAGGTCCAGAAAATGTTGGAACAGTTGTTGTTGGAGCTGCAGTTGTAGTAGTCATCTCAACACTAGGCTCTACCTCTGACTCCGCTGGTTTCTTTTCTTTTTTATCTTTAGAACTACATGCAACGATTGATACTGCAAGAGCTGAAATAAGTGCAACAGAACATATCTTAACAAGCAAAGAAGAATTCTTCATGAATTTACCTCCAATTCCAATTATTTCTATTATCGCATACTTTTAAAAATTTATACTATCTTTTAGAGAATTTTTGAAATTCTTTTATTTTTCATTCAAATATGAAAAAGATACATGGTCTTCCCATTCCCCATTGATATGCATAAATTTACGTTTATATCCATCCTCTTCAAATCCAGCATTGCGAATAAGGTTAAGTGATTTCTGATTATGAGGCATAATGTATGCTTCAATTCTATGAAGTCTAAAATAATCAAATGCTACTTCACAGGTAGCCTTAACGGCTTCTAGCATAAAACCTTTACCCTGGGCATGTTCATCAAGATGATATCCAATAATAGCGCTTTGCATACCTCCTCGAGATACATTAAACAAAGATACTCTTCCGATAATCTTATTAGGGTTAGTTTTCTCTACAATATAAAGAGGAATAATCATTTCATCAAAAAAGCAAATCTCATCATTTTTAAGATAAGCCTTCTGTTCTTTTTTAGTAAAATAATCGTCATTATGTGTCTGTGACCACTGTCTATGGAATTGTCTATTACGAACATAGTAATCTGTCACCTTATCAACTGCAGACTTCTTAAGAACTGCTAGTCTCAATCTATCTGTTTCAAAAGCAAACCATTCATCTCTAAATGTTCTCTCACAAATAGAATACATAAATAACCCTCTCTCCAATAATTACTTCCTACCTAGCATATCATAATATTCTAGATATAGAAAAAGGCTGTTTCAGATATTTCTAAAACAGCCTTAATCAATACACCCTACTTACTTATTAAAGTGGAAACTTCCCCTCTTCTAAGCCTTTTACAATCTCTTCAATACTTAAATCAGCATAGTCCTGTGCATGTAGGTAACTACCATTCTTAGCCTTAGATGCAAAACCACCAGCAAGAAGTCCCGGAACTGCAGAAATAGGATCATTAGGTGCCATAGGTCCACCAAGATCAGTTCTACACCAACCTGGATCAGTTAAGTAAATAATAACATCCTCATCTTTAACAAGCTTTGTTAGATCTTTAGTAACCTTATCAAGGCCAGCCTTAGATGCAGAGTAAGGTCCCTGCTCAGGTTCGTTATCAATACCAGATGTTGTATTAAGAATTCTTCCGAAACCCTTCTTAAGCATCTTAGGAAGTATTCTATAACAAATCATCATAGGAGCTACTGTATTAATTCTAAAGCTAATATCATACTCATATGGATCTGTATCAAATACATCAGGTCTATATGTAACCTGCTTACCAGCATTATTATATACGATGTCGATATCATAACAATCGATTTTATCAAGCATCGCCTTTACTTCTTCAATTGAACCTAAATCGCATCCAACTGTAACTACTTCTCTACCCAAATTTCTTGCAAACTTAGCAATATCATTAAGGTTTTCTTCTTTACTAGCCTGCAAAATAAGATTTGCCCCTCTTCTTGCAAGTTCCTCAGTCATAAGACGACCAAGGCCACGGCTAGCACCAGTAACTAATACCCACTTATTAGTAATATCAATCATAAATGCCTCCACACTTAAAAAGATATAACGATTGTATCGAAAACACTTTATGGTAGATTTCAAATCTCTTATAAAAATAACAAATAATTGTGAGTAAAAACAAAAATAGCTTCCGATTACTCGAAAGCTAAAAAACTCATATATGGTGGCTCACTGGAGGTTCGAACTCCAGACCCCTTGATTAAAAGTCAAGTGCTCTACCGACTGAGCTAGTGAACCAAGTTGGCTGGGGTGGCAGGAATTGAACCTACGGTGCGGGAGTCAAAGACCCGTGCCTTACCACTTGGCGACACCCCATTATCACAGGTTCATAGCACTTGCAATGAAATTAAAAATAAAAAAGTGGGGTGGTATATGGGACTCGAACCCATGATTTCTAGTGCCACAAACTAGCGCTCTAACCAACTGAACTAATACCACCATGTTAACCAGTACTCGTAACCCAGCGAAAGAATTATATTAGTACATTCAAAATATGTCAAGTGCAAAATGTTTATTAGTGCAATCTATTTATTGCGTTTAATATATTATAAGCGTACAATGTCAAAATAATAAATAAGAAGGAGTTATATATGTCAGACTCAAATAATTCATATATTACATTGCCTAAGGGCTATAAAGCTGCTGGCATTTGTGCTGACTTAAAGGGCGAGAACAAATTAGATTTTGCACTCATCTGTTCTGATTACCCTGCAACAGTTAGCGGCGTATACACATCTAATCTCGTGAAAGGCCACTCACTCCAGAGATCAATTAAGCTCATTGATAATGGTCTTCCAAAGAGAGCAATCGCTATAAATGCTAAGAACGCAAACGCTTGTGTTGGTCCTGTTGGCGAAAAGGATGCTGATGAGCTTGCTAAGGCAATCGCATCAGAACTTGGTATCACATCTGACGAAGTACTCACTGCTTCTACTGGTGTTATTGGTATCAGACTTCCATTAGAAAAGATGATTAAGCATGTTCCAGAGCTTACATCTGCACTTAGCGCAGACGAGCAGTCAGCTCATAATTCAGAACTCGCAATGATGACTACTGATACAGTTCCAAAGGAAGTTAGTGCAACAATTACACTCAACAATGGCGAAGTTATCACAATCGCAGCTCAGGCTAAGGGTTCTGGTATGATTCACCCTAACCTCGCAACTATGATCTGCGTGTTCACAACAGATGCAAAGATTGAGAAGCCATTACTTGATACAATGCTTAAGAAGGCTGTTGCTCATACATTCAATCGTGTAAGTGTTGATGGTGATACATCCGTTTGTGATTCTGTTATGGTTTTCGCTAACGGCGCTAGTAATATCACTATTGAAGAAGGTTCTGAGAACGCTGAACTCTTCTATAACACTCTCGAACAGCTCGCTACAGACCTCGCTCGTATGATTGCTTGCGATGGCGAAGGTGCTACAAAGCTTCTTGAAGTTGAAGTTTATGGTGCAAAAGATGAGTACGATGCAAAGCTCGTAGTTACAGCAATTGCTAGATCACCTCTTTGTAAGACTGCTATCTTCGGTGAAGATGCTAACTTTGGTCGTTTCATTACAGCTGCTGGTTATTCAGGAGCTTCCTTTGATCCTAACAGACTTGATATGTATATCGGCGACTTGTGTGTATGTAAGGATGGCGATGCTACTATTACAGACGAAGAAGCTGCAGCTAAGCTTTTAGCTGAGCATGATATTACAATCAAGATTGTTCTTCACGAAGGCGAAGCATATGACAGAATGTACACATGCGATTTCTCTTACGACTACGTTAAGATTAACGGTAGCTACAGAAGCTGATTGTACTGATATAAATTGCATTATAAAAGGGGCATCAATTTGATGCCCCTTTCTTATGCTTAATTTTCTTCGTCACTCTTCTTTTTACGAGTTCTGCGTGGTGTTGTAAGAATTACTTCTTCTGTCTCGAGGAAGTTAATTACAAACTCACCATCCTTGATATCAATCTCAAGCTTCTTACAATCGTTGAGTTTGCCTTCAAGGAACAAATCAGTAAGCAAGTCTTCAACTTTATTTCTGATAACCTTACGAAGAGGTCTAGCACCGAAATTAGTATCATAACCTAGCTTAGCGAGTTCATCCTTAGCAGCATCAGTAATACTACCTTCGATATGCTTTTCAGTAAGACTATCAAATACTTCCTTAATCATGATATCAACAATCTTACGTATCTCGTCAGGATTGAGCTTATTAAAGATAACTGTCTCATCAATTCTGTTAAGGAATTCAGGTCTGAAAATCTCCTTAAGCGCAGATGATACCTTGCCATCAAGAGCTTCTTTAGTCTCATTCATAAAGCCAATAGTATTAGCCTTAGATGAATTACCGGCATTTGAAGTCATAATGATAATTGTGTTCTCAAAATTAACATGAACACCATGGCTATCTGTTAATCTACCTTCATCAAGAAGCTGCAACAAGAGATTATAAACATCAGCATGTGCCTTCTCAATTTCATCGAAGAGAATAACTGAATATGGCTTTCTTCTAACCTGCTCTGTCAACTGACCAGCATCATCATGGCCTACATAACCTGGAGGAGAACCAATCATCTTACTAACTGAATGAGCTTCCATATATTCAGACATATCAATTCTGATAAGTGCATCCTCAGAATCAAACATAGCCTCTGCGAGTGCTTTTACGAGCTCAGTCTTACCTACACCAGTAGGACCAACAAACAAGAATGAAGCTGGCTTATGCTTCTTAGTAAATCCAGATCTATTACGTCTTACAGCCTTAGCTACTGCTGTTACAGCCTTCTCCTGACCAATAACTCTCTGATGCAGACGCTCCTCAAGATTAACAAGCTTAGTAGTCTCAGTTTCAGAGATAGACTTCATAGGAATACCTGTCCACATCTCAACTACTCTTGCAATATCTTCAATTGTTATTGGATCTGGCTTAATCTCATCTTCAAGATCATCAACTTCCTTCTGAAGTCTATCAGCATTAGCCTTGAGCTGAGCAATCTTAGCAAAGCTCTCCTGCTGATCTTCTACTGAAATATCAGAGATTTCTTCAGAGAACTGATCGTACTCCTTCAAAGCAACTTCCAAATCCTTCTTAGCACTAGCAAGCTTAGTTAACTTAACGTTCTCGAGATTTGCACGTGAACCAGCTTCATCAATAAGGTCAATAGCCTTATCCGGTAAGAAACGGTCAGTAATATATCTCTTAGATGCCTTAACAGCGAATTCAATTACTTCATCAGAATATGAGACATTATGATGCTTCTCATAATAGTCCTTAATTCCCTTCATAATCTCAATTGCCATTTCAACAGAAGGCTCATCTACGATAACTTTCTGGAATCTTCTCTCAAGAGCAGAATCCTTCTCAATCTTTCTATACTCAGCAAGAGTTGTAGAACCAAGAATTCTAAGTTCACCTCGAGCCAATGCAGGCTTAAGAATATTCGCAGCATTAGTTGAACCTTCAGCGTCACCAGCACCCATGATTGTGTGAAGCTCATCAATTACAAGAATAATATTCTCTTCTCTGATAGCCTCATTAATTACACCCTTGATACGTGCTTCGAACTGACCTCTGAACTGTGTACCAGCTACCATTGCTGGCAAATCGAGCTGCCATACTCTCATTGATAAGATTTTTTCAGGCACATTGCCCTCGACAATCTTAAGGGCCAAACCCTGTGCAAGTGCAGTTTTACCTACACCAGGAGCACCAATAAGAACAGGGTTATTCTTACTTCTTCTATTAAGGATCTGAATAACTCTATCTAACTCTTTATCTCTACCAAGAATTCTATCAATCTTACCTTCAGCTGCTCTAGCAGTAAGATCAGTACCAAACTCACTTAAATACTTAAGCTTCTTACTTCTCTTACGCTTAACGAATGGAAGGCCACCGTTTTCCATATCTTCAATCTCATCATCAGAGCCAGAAGCTTTATCAACAACACCAGTAGCAGAAGAATCCTCATCGAATTCATAAACTCCATCATCTTCTCCACCAAAAGGCATATCATTATTAAGAAGTGACTTGAAAAGTTCTGTAGGATCAGAACTCATTCCATCCCCAAGCATATTATCGAGACGTTCACTCATCTCATCGATATTATTCTCATTAATGCCTGCAGCCTTGAACATTTCACTGATTCCACTCAAACCAGATTCATATGCACACTTTATACAATAACCGTCATCAATACGTTCACCGTTCTCATAACGACTAGTAAATATAATAGCTACACGCTTTTTACATCTAGTACATAAGGACATTATATTTAAACTCCACTTTCCTTTACTCTTCGTCTAACCTTAGGTCCATTCTGAATTTCCATTGCTTCCTCTGCTAGTCTCTCAGTATCAATGAAAGATGCAAGTGCAGCATACTGATTATTCTTCTTGGCTCTATCCAAGATAGGCTTAAGGAACTGACCTGTGTATGAACCCTTAACTTTGCATACCTCTTCTGGCGTTCCCTGGGCAATGATTTGTCCACCATTGTCTCCACTTTCAGGACCCAAATCAATTATGTAATCGCAAGCCTTTATCAAATCAAGGTTGTGCTCGATTACTACGACTGTATTCTTATTTTCTGTGAGTCGCTCCAAAATGTCAACCAACTTGTGAACATCAGCCATGTGAAGACCTGTAGTAGGCTCGTCCAATACATATAAAGTCTTACCAGTTGAACGTCTTGACAATTCAGCTGACAATTTGATTCTCTGGGCTTCGCCACCAGACAACTGTGTTGATGGCTGACCAAGTTTAATATAACCTAATCCAACGTCTTTAAGAGTTCTTACTTTGTGGTAAATCTTAGGAATATTCGCGAAAAAGTCACATGCTTCATTAACAGACATTTCCAAAACATCTGAAATATTCTTTCCCTTATATTTAACTTCCAAAGTCTCACGATTGTATCTCTTACCCTTGCAAACATCACACTTAACGTAGATATCAGGCAAGAAATGCATCTCAATCTTATTAACACCATCACCAGAACAAGCTTCACAACGTCCACCCTTAACATTAAAGCTGAAACGACCGTTCTTGTATCCACGCTGCTTACTATCAGGCGTATTGGCATATAACTCTCTGATCATATCGAAAACACCGATATAAGTTGCAGGATTTGATCGTGGAGTTCTACCAATTGGTGACTGATCGATAACAATAATCTTATCAAGATTACTGTAGCCAGATATATCCTCACACTGTACCTTCTGCTTCTTAGCACCATTAAGTTTATGCTCAAGAACTGGAACAAGAGTTGAGTTAATAAGTGAACTCTTACCAGAACCAGAAACACCTGTAATACATGTAAATAATCCAATAGGAATATCTACATCAATATTCTTAAGATTATGAGAAGTAGCACCCTTAATCTTAAGGAAATTCTTACCAGGCTTTCTTCTATCAGAAGGAACAGGAACGAACTTCTTACCACTCAAGTAATCACCAGTAAGCGAATTAGGGTTCTTACAAATCTCATCTGCGTTACCAGTAGCAATAATCTGGCCACCATTAATACCAGCACCTGGTCCAACGTCGATAATGAAATCAGCATCACGCATTGTATCTTCATCATGCTCAACAACAAGAACCGAATTACCAAGGTTCTTTAGTTTCTGCAAAGTTGCCAACAACTTAGAATTATCACGCTGATGAAGTCCAATTGAAGGCTCGTCAAGGATATAAAGTACGCCCTTAAGGCCTGAACCAATCTGAGTTGCTAATCTAATACGCTGAGCCTCACCACCAGACAAAGTTGCAGATGGTCTACTAAGTGTCATATATTCAAGACCTACGTCAGATAAGAAAGTCAATCTAGCCAAAATCTCTCTAATGATAGAATCTGCAATTGCTGTATTACGCTCAGAGAACTTAAGCGAACTAACGAAATCTCTACAATCCTTAACAGACTTATCAGTTACCTGGCTAATATTGTGATTATCAATAAGAATAGAGAGGCTCTCCTTCTTAAGACGTGCTCCGTTACAAGATGGGCACACGCATACACTCATATACTGCTGCTCATAATTAGCCTTAGTATCTTCTGAACCAGATTCTCTATATCTTCTCATTACACTTGGAACAACACCTTCCCAAGCAGAATAGTAATCCTTGTCTCTTGAATAAATACTATTTGTTGTATCAATCTTGAGTTTCTCACCACCATTACCAAACATGATGATGTCTCTAATCTTCTGTGGAAGTTTGTAGTAAGGAGTATCAAGTGAGAAATCATATCTCTCAGACAACGCTACTATGAAACCTCTTCCCCAGCTCTTAGGATCATCAAAGTTCCATCCTACTGTTCTTACCGCACCTTCATTAAGACTAAGCTTAGGATCAGTAACACATAATTCAGGGTCAACATTTCTTAATACACCAATACCTGTACATTCAGGACATGCACCATAAGGGTTATTAAATGAGAACATACGTGGAGATACTTCTCCATATGAGATACCACAATCAGGGCAAGATAACTTCTGAGAAAAGAATTCTTCTTTTGTCTCAAACTCTCTATCACCATTTTCATTCTCATGAGGGATTTGAATCTCTACAGTAAGAAGTTCATCAGCAAGCTTAAGTGCCTGCTCGCATGAATCTGTAAGTCTTGAAGTAATCTCTTCTTTAAGAACAATTCTATCTACTACAACAGAGATTTCATGCTTGATATTTTTATCAAGAGTAATCTCTTCATCAAGATCATAAATAGAACCATCAACCTTAACTCTGGCAAAACCAGACTTACGATAGTCTTCAAGCTGCTTTGTAAACTCACCTTTACGACCTCTAACAACAGGCGCCATGATTATCATTCTTGAGCCCATTGGATACTTCATAAGCTTATTTACAATCTGATCAATAGATTGAGACTTTATTGGCTTACCACACTTATGACAAAATGGTTCACCAACTCTAGCGAATAAAAGTCGGAAATAATCATAAATCTCAGTTACTGTACCAACAGTAGATCTAGGGTTCTTACTTGTAGTCTTCTGGTCGATTGAGATAGCAGGAGACAATCCATCAATCTGATCAACATCAGGCTTCTCCATCTGACCAAGGAACATTCTGGCATAAGAAGACAATGACTCAACATATCTTCTCTGACCTTCAGCATAAATAGTATCAAAAGCAAGCGAACTCTTACCCGAACCAGATAAACCTGTTAATACAACAAGCTGGTCTCTTGGAATATCTATATCAATATTCTTAAGGTTATGTTCTCTAGCTCCTCGTATCTTAATATAATTATCCATTAATAAACCTCTTCATACCTAATCAATAAAACTAGCTGCGCATATACAAACATGCGTAAAACGAAATTATGTTCTTTTTATCCAATGCATAGTTTATCACATACTGAACTAAAGTACACTAAACAAAGATGAAAAAAAATCAAAAAAGTACTTGTATTATGCAAAATCGTATGTTAACATATCACTCGTGATTGAGGCCCCATGGTCAAGCGGTTAAGACGGCGCCCTCTCAAGGCGCAATCAGGAGTTCGATTCTCCTTGGGGTCACCACTTAAGACAACTACATCGTAGTTGTCTTTTTTTTTGAAAAACTTTGAATATAGATTTAAGGATGACCAAATAATGATTACTCTGAATGATTACCTATACTCAGGTGACACAGTATTGAAGATTCTTCATAACTACGAGAGAGATTTAAGAAACGATGCTCATAAAACAGGTAACCCTATCGATATGATTCATTGTAACTTTCTTATTCAGTTAACTGAACTTCTTGAACACAATGACTTTCTTACTTCTCAGTCACAAAGAATCAGAGAATTCTATAAGCATATGGCTAATCAGTATCCTTTCCTCGCCTTTACTGTTAAAGGTAGAATTAAATCTTTAATTCGCGCGGAGGAGAAATTCAATGGTTATATTGTTGAATACGTTCATAACTACTATAACCAACATGGTCAGTTTCCTTCACTAACGGATCTTCATTCCAAGTTAGATTGTTTTCGAGACCTTATCGCCTATAGAATTGTAATTTCTATGCCAGCATGTCATCTAAGACCTGACGAGAATCGTGAGGATGTAGAGATTAAGTACTTGTATGAGATTGCTAGCCAGATACCTAAGTTCCTCGAGGAACGCGGTTTTACTGCTGAAGTATCTTGCCTTGAGAATGGCAATGTATCTCCTCTTCTCGACAAATCAGTTCAGCCATATATTAGAGATTATGTTGCTAATCAGAAGAAGTATGGTTATAGATCACTTCACATTACTTTTTACGACAATATTTCTAGAAGCTATATCGAGATTCAGATTAGAACTAAGGAGATGGATGATCACGCAGAGATTGGTCCATCTAACCATCTTGGTTATGAGAGACGTCAGGAGCACGAGAGACAGCTTCGAGCTGATATCCCTAGTGGAGAATTTATTTACTTTGATGAAGCTTATGAGCGCGGCATTAAGCTACAGGAACTTGAATTAAGTAAGATTGATGTAAATATGTTCGGCGCAACATCTAACCAGCTTGTTAATGATGGATGCGGACTATATAGAGGTCGTCAAATCCTCCCTCTTGAGCACTTATCAAGATTTCAAAATGACATCATTGATTAATAATTAAAGACACAAAAAGAGCTAGAGAACAATTAATTCTCTAGCTCTTAATTTATGCTTAGAAATCTAATTACTGGATAGGCTGTCTATCTTTGAGTTCTACATAAGGACGACGCTTATTTACGCACTTAAATGCAGGTCTCATAATTCTACCACCAGAAACAAGTTCCTCAATTCTATGTGCACTCCAACCCGCAATACGAGCACAAGCGAACATAGGAATAAAGAGCTCAGGTGGAATATTGAGCATTGAGTAAATGAAGCCAGCATAATAGTCTACGTTAGCGCAAACAATCTTATCTGAATTCTTAACTTCGTGGAATACTTCTGGAGCAAGCTTCTCAACAAGCTGATACAAATCAAAAACATCCTCTTTGCCTGCCTGAACTGCGAGTTCTCTAGCATACTCACAAAGGAGCTTAGTACGTGGGTCAGAAAGTGTATATACAGCGTGACCAATACCGTAGATAAGACCTGACTTATCAAAAGCTTCCTTACGAAGGATCTTAGTAAGATAATCCTTAATCTGCTTCTCATCCTTAAAGTCATTAACATGAGCCATCAAATCCTGCATCATTACGAATGCCTTATTTGAAGCACCACCATGCTGAGGTCCCTTAAGAGATCCTACTGCAGCAGCAATAACTGCGTAAGTATCAGAACCTGTTGATGAAACAGCATGTGTTACGAATGATGAGTTATTACCACCACCGTGCTCAGCATGTAAGCAGAGGCACAAATCAAGAACCTTAGCCTCGAGCTCTGTAAACTTACCATCCTTACGAATGAGGTGCAAAATATTCTCAGCTGTAGAATAGTTTGGATTAGGCTGACGAATATAAAGGCTCTTTCCATCGATGTAGTGTCTTCTAGCCATATATGCATATGAAACAAGCACTGGAAAACGAGCAATGAGTTCAACACACTGACGAACTACATTATCGAGATCAAGTGAATCAGGATTTGAGTCATATGAATAAAGAGCAAGAACACTTCTAGCGAGCTTGTTCATTACATCTGGGCTTGGTGCCTTCAAAATCATATCCTCAGTGAAGTAATCTGGGAGATCACGACAGCTCTGAAGAAGCTTTGTAAACTCATCGTACTCATAATCTGTTGGGAGTTCACCTGTAATCAAGAGGAATGCAATCTCCTCATAACCAAATCTACCCTTATTGTAGAAACCGTTAACGAGATCCTTAATCTCATATCCACGATAGAAAAGTCTTCCTTCTACTGGAACACGCTCTGAGTCATCAACGATGTAACTCATTACCTCACCAACTTCTGTAAGACCAACAAGAACACCTGTTCCATCGTTGTTACGAAGACCACGCTTAACGTTATACTTTGTATAAAGATTGGAATCAATCTTAGCTCTAGCAACAGCAGCGCCAGTGATTATCTCCAAATCCTTACTTTTCTCTTCTGATGTAAGCAATTTTAATCCTACCTTTCACATCTCTGTGCTACCTAAAAATTCGCACAGTACCCCTAATAATAATAATCAATAGAGTGATTATAGTTATGCCACTGCCTTTTTGTCAAACCAAATAGTATTCAAATGTCATTTTTTGACATAAAGACCATTAAAATATTCATAACTATTAATCTTTTATACTCTTTGACAACTGTTGAAACAGTATTCTGAATAATACAAAAACGCAGATTTCAAAAGTGATTGAAACCTGCGCTTTACTAGTTTGTTTTCGATGTATTCTTATGCGTTAAATCTATATCCACATGCGTGATATTTAACTTCACCAGCCTTAATTATTGGTGACTCAAAAGAAGGTTCGTTAATCGCATTAGGATACATCTGAGCCTCAAAGCAAATACCGCCATACTGCTCATATGGTGTAGTACCCTTCTGATCATTACCACCAAGATGGTTACCAGCATATACGTGAAGTCCTGGGAAATCAGTTAGAACTTCCATAATTCTATTAGAAATAGGATCTACGATACCAGCAGCGAGTGCATACTTCTTAGATGTAACAGTGTCATTAAGGCAGAAATTCTGGTCAATACCAAGACAAACCTTAGTCTGCTCGTGGTCTGTTGTAAGAACCTTCTTAAC
Organism: Clostridia bacterium; assembly: GCA_024403735.1. Taxonomy (GTDB): domain Bacteria; phylum Bacillota; class Clostridia; order Saccharofermentanales; family Saccharofermentanaceae; genus Saccharofermentans. Next base: position 30,793 of record JAKSRG010000002.1, on the reverse strand, counting down.
AGAATCAATCTCTCTAAAGTCAAAGATTGTTCCCTCAACAGGCTTGAGCTCGCCTGAAGGACAATTGCTCGCATCCTTCCATGTAGTCTTATCTGCAACGATATACATCATACAATTTTCAACACTACCACTAGCGTGACCACCAAGATTGAAGTATGAATGATTTGTAGGTGCAAAAATTGTATCCTTATCACTTACACCACGGTAAATCATAAGAAGTGTCTTATCCTTACACCAGCAATACATCACCTCTGTATCAAGATTACCAGGGAAGCCGCAAGCACCATCAGGAGAAGTATATGAGAACAAAATACCTTCGCCATCTGCAGCAGGAATTCCTTCAATTCCAGAAGCCTTAATATAGTCATTAGCTTCCTCTTCTGTAATAACCTTTCCATCCCAGAAAACATTCTGATATGAAGGACTACCACCATGGAGGTTATTACCACCATCATTATCAGGAGCATGATATTCTACACCATTAATCTGATACTTAGCGCCCTTAATGCGGTTAGCACTACGGCCTACGATTGAACCGTGATTAGAACCTGAAGCCATATATTCATCTAAGCCCTTAAGACCTAACATAATATCAGCGAGATTACCTGATGGATCAGGTATAAAAAGCTTCTCGATAATACAACCATAGTTAAGAAGCTGAGCCTCTGCACCCCAAGAGCTCTTCATTGAAAATCTCTTAGAAACGCCTCTATAAGCTTCTCCATTCTTCTTAGACAAATAATCCTCTACATAAACTGACATAAAACCACCTCAAATAATCTGCTATATATTAATCAGTAGGAACTGCTGGCTCAAATGATAGATTATTTATTTCAACATGTCTATCTGCAACAGCATCTTTTGCGAGCTGAATAAGTTCTTCCTGACTGTCTCTCTTAGGCTTACCTCTCAAATCGAGCTTATGGTAAGTTCCATCTGGGCTCAAGAAATGAGCGCGAACTGTATCACTAAGTTCAACTTCAAGGATTTCCATAACTCTATCTCTACATGCTTCATCCTCAATTGGGAACAAAAGCTCAACACGACGATTAAGGTTACGTGGCATCCAGTCAGCTGAAGCCATATACAAATCCTCATGACCTTCATTATAGAAATAGAATATTCTTGAGTGCTCCAAGAAACGACCAGTAATTGATCTAACTGTAATATTCTCACTCATCTTAGGAACACCTGGTCTAAGGCAGCAGATGCCTCTAACAATAAGGTCAATCTTTACACCTGCATTAGATGCAGCATAAAGTTCCTCAATTACCATATCGTCAACGAGCGAATTAATCTTAGCGATAATTCTAGCTTCCTTACCTTCCTTGGCATTCTGAACTTCTCGTCTAATCTTCTTAACAAAGTAATTCTTCATCCAGATAGGTGCAGGAATAAGTCTATGCCAATGCTGTGGAATTGAATATCCAGAGAGCATATTAAAGAACTCAGATGCATCTTCACCGAAACTTTCAGAAGCAGTGAACAAACCTACGTCTGTGTAAATCTTAGCAGTAATATCATTGTAGTTACCTGTAGCAAGGTGAAGATATCTTCTGATACCGTCTTCTTCCTTACGAACTACAAGAGTAATCTTACTATGTGTCTTAAGACCAACAAGTCCATAAATAACGTGACATCCAGCTTTCTCAAGCATCTTTGCCCAGTTAATATTATTCTCCTCATCAAATCTCGCCTTAAGCTCAACAAGTACCATTACCTGCTTACCATTCTTGGCTGCTTCGAGCAAAGAAGCGATAATCGGAGACTTAGAAGATACTCTATAAAGCGTCTGCTTAATAGCAAGAACATTAGGATCAACAGCAGCCTGTCTTACAAACTCGAGTACTGGATCAAATGACTCATATGGATGATGAACAATTCTATCTTTCTCTCTAATCTGATCGAAAATATTATCTAGGCTCTCATTAAACATTGATGGAGCTGATGGAACGTGATGTGGATAACAGATAGCCTGATTATCATCTTCGAGGTTACCGTACACCTTCATCAAGAAAGTAAGGTCAATTGGTCCATTTACACTAAAGATATCTTCCTCAGCAATCTCTAGTTCTGATGTAATAAAAGTAAGAAGTTCAGGAGCAATATCCTCATCAACTTCAAGTCTGATAATCTCACCAAAACGACGCTTTCTAACCTGTTCCTCAATTTCCTTAAGGAGGTCTTCTGCTTCATCCTCATCAATATCAAGGTCAGCATTTCTCATAACTCTATAACAGCCAGAAGCGAGCACTCGCTGACCGTTAAAAAGCATATCAAGATTAGCTTGAATAATCTTCTCAATCGGAACGAATACTGTAGCTTCGCCCTTCTTGATCATGTACATACGTGGTACTACAGCAGTAGGGATCTGGAGTGTAACGAACAAATTCTCTGGGTTTTCTTCTTCTGCCTCACTCTTATCAACATCGTTAGCTGTAAGAGTTCCATTCTCACCATCGAGCATTACACAAAGGTTAAGAACTCGGTTATAGATAAGTGGCAAAGGTCTAGAAGAGTCGATTGCCATAGGTGTAAGAATTGGATACAAAACATTTCTAAAGTATGAATCACAAAGTTCCTGGTCTTCTTCCTTAAGCTCAGCATAATCAAGAATATAGATATTGTTCTGTTTTAATTGTGGAACAATAGATCTTGTATATGTAGAGTACATAACTGACATTGACTGGCGTGTTTTCGCGTCAATCGCAGCGAGCTGTTCCTTAACAGTCATGCCTGCAATATCCTTTGAATTGATATCCACACTAATCATATCTCGTAATGAAGCTACACGAACAATGTAGAATTCATCAAGATTTGAAGCACAAATAGATAAGAACTTAATTCTTTCTAGAAGTGGGTTCTTAACATCACGTGCCTCATGCAAAATTCTATCGTTAAACTCAAGCCAAGAGAGTTCACGATTGAAGAAACGCTCAGACTTAACCTTAGGTGCATTGCTGTTTGATTTACTCTTTGCTTTCTTGGAGACTTTCTTCTCAGCCATGTTTATACCTGCCTTCTAATCTTAATCGTTGATTTAATTCCGATGATTTCTTCGAAAAGGTTACGTCTATGTTCAAATGACCACTCTTCAAAGGAACAATCATGTGTTGTATTACAAATAATATTAAGTTCATCATTCTGAAGATGAACATTAATCTTATTAATCTTCTGTCTGTGAGAGCTATCAAGAGCATCTGCAAGACGCAAAATTGCTGTAAGCTTTGATACCAATACCTTCTTATCTGCTGGAAGTGCTAGATAGAATGAATCGCTATATGGATTCTCTCTAGGATATAGTCTAACAACAAGACCAATGATATCGAGTTCATTGTTATCTACTCCTACGAGCTCAAGATACTCGATAAGCATATGCGCAGCTGCGTTATGATTTTTAGCATTAATAAACTTACCAATCTCATGGAGAATACAAGATAACTGCAAGAGAAGTCTTTCCCTATCTCTAAGACCTGTACACTTAGTAGATGCATCAAAAATCTCAAGTGCTGCATTCTCAACGAATTCAATATGTTTCTTATCAGACTTATATCTCTTAGCAATATTTCTAGCACCAGAGATAAGGTCATTCATAGGATCATTTGCTGGCTTATAATCAAGATTTCTAAACGCATAATCAAATACGATACCCTCTGATAACGAAGCGATTGGAAGGTATACTGAATTAAGACCAGTATATTCGAGCATCTTCTTGATAATAAGAGCTGCTGGAAGCAAGAGAGGTGCTACATTTGAAGGGATTGAGTTATCTAGAGTAATATCTGATGGTCTTGTATGAAGAAGATACTCATAAACCTTCATGAATTCCTTCTTTGTCATCAATACACTCTCGCTAAAGCCCTTGCCTGCTAACAACTTAATAAAACCTGTCTCACCACCAAAAGCAATCAAGTTCTTATATGTAATTCCCTTAGGTTCTACTGCATGATAATCATCAAGATCCTGTGAAATGAATTCCTCGAGAACATCTTCATAGTGTGTTGTTCTCTTCTGGATATCTGAAAGCATCTCAGAAATTCTAAGAGAACCAAGTACTGTGTTCTGGCTAAAAACAAACTCAGACTTATCATATACAGTAGCCTGCATAGAACCAGCACCGATATCAAGGAACATAGTACCTTCAGCTACGAGCTCCTTGAAGTTGACCATTGTTTCTCTCACAGCCAAATTCTGGAAATATCTCTCTGTTGCATTATCAAGGACGTCAATCTTAAATCCTGTCTTAGTCTTGATCTGTTCGAGAACAACATCTCTATTACCAGCGTCACGAAGAGCACTAGTAGCAACACAGAAAATCTTAGATACTTTATATTCTCTACACTTAATCTCAAAGTTATTAAGGCAGTCACAAATCTCATTAATCTGTTCAGTCTGAAGAGCTCCAGATCGAAGTGCCTTAACACCAATTGAAGTGTATTTACGAATTGTCTCAATAACCTTTGGTTTCTTCTTCTGAGCAAGCTCATAAATCTTGAGTCTCGCTGTAAGAGAACCTATATCGATTACAGCTACAAGTTTTTTTGCCATATTATTTACCAACCTTATTGAGTTCATCAAGAACTAATCTTGTCATCTCATTTGTTCCAACAATCTTGTCATCGTCCTTACCAGCAATGTCCTTAGAACGATATCCTAACTCCAACACTTTAAGTACAGCATTCTCGATAAGATCAGATGCATGAACCTCATTAAGTGACCACTTAAGGAGCATTGCACAAGAAAGGATTGTAGCCAAAGGATTAGCTATTCCCTTGCCAGCAATATCAGGAGCTGAACCATGAACAGGCTCATACATACCAGGAGTTCCTGGGACGCCAAGAGAAGCAGATGGTAGCATACCAATTGAACCAGTAATCTCACCAGCTTCATCAGACAAGATATCACCAAACATATTTGAAGTTACAATTACATCAAAGCTCTGAGGTCTAGAGATAAGCTGCATAGTTGCATTATCAATATAGAGGAAGTCCACTGCTACTTCAGGATAATTAGAAGCTTCCTCATTAACAACCTCTCTCCACAATCTTGAAGACTCAAGTACATTTGCCTTATCAACAACTGTTAACTTCTTGTTTCTGCCCATCGCATAACGGAAACCTTCTTTAACAATTCTTCTAATCTCCGCGGTTGAATAGCATTCTGTATCATAAGCAGATAAGCCTTTAACAGTTCCTTCAACGAGCTTATCCTCAGACTGAAATCTTCCTCTATCACCAAAATACATACCGCCTGTTAACTCACGAACAATAAGAATATCCATACTCTTAACATTTTTAACAGGACAAGCATCTGCCAATGGCTCATATAGAAGTGCTGGTCTCAAATTAGAATACAAATTAAGTCCTTTACGAAGATTAAGAAGTGCCTTCTCTGGTCTCAAATTATTAGGAATATTATCCCACTTAGGACCACCAACAGCACCTAATAATACAGCATCTGAATTCTTACAAGCCTCAAGTGTCTCATCAGTAAGAGGAACACCATTCTTATCAATTGAACATCCACCAGCAAGAAGCTCAGTAAACTCCAATTCAAAGTCACAGATACCAGCAACAGCCTTAAGTACTTCAACACCAGAAGCTACTACTTCTGGTCCAATTCCATCTCCTGGAACTACTGCAATCTTATACTTAGTCATTAGCAGCCTCCTTTGTATAAGGAACCAATCCACCAGCATCAATAATATTCTGAATAAACTTAGGGAATGGCTTAGCCTCAAATGTACGAGAATTAGTTAAATCAGTAATAATACCTGTCTCAAAATCAATCTCAACAAGATCTCCATTATCAATCTCATCAAAAGCAGATGCACACTCCATAATAGGAAGACCCATATTAATTGCATTACGATAAAAAATACGAGCAAAATCAACTGCGATTACACAAGATACTCCTGAAGCCTTGATAGCAATTGGAGCATGCTCACGTGATGAACCACAACCGAAATTCTTACCAGCAACAATAATATCGCCTGGCTGAACCTTAGTTGCAAAATCCTTATCAATATCCTCCATACAATGGAGCTTAAGTTGAGCTGGATCAGCAGTATTAAGATAACGTGCTGGGATGATTACATCAGTATCAACATTTGCACCGTATTTGAAAACATTACCTTTAACCTTCATATCTATCCTCCTTACAAGTCACTTGGAGTAGCAACTCTACCAATAATTGCAGAACAAGCTGCAACAGGAACACCACTTAGAATAACTTCTGAATCCTTAGCTCCCATTCTTCCAACAAAATTACGATTAGTAGTGGATACACATCTCTCACCTGATGCAAGAACACCCATATGACCTCCTAAGCAAGGTCCACATGTAGGAGTAGAAATCACACAACCAGCATCATCGAAAATCTGTAAAAGACCTTCGTCCAAAGCCTGACGATATACTCGTCTAGAACCTGGGATTACAATACATCTAATACCAGGAGCAACCTTCTTTCCCTTAAGAATGCTAGCTGCGATTCTAATATCATCCATACGTCCGTTTGTACATGAACCAATTACAACCTGATTAATAGCTATATCCTTACAATCAGATGCAGCCTTAGTATTAGATGGCAAATGTGGAAGCGCAACAGTTAGTGGAACTTCTGCCAAATCAATATTCACAACTTCTGAATAAATAGCATCCTCATCAGCCTCGAAAACTGTGAACTCATTATTAGCAAATCTATCACTATTTGTCTTCTTCATATATTCAAGTGTAATCTCATCAACTGGGAAAATACCATTCTTACCACCAGCCTCAATTGCCATATTACAAATAGACAAACGATCAGCCATTGATAACTGAGCTACGCCTTCGCCTGCGAACTCAATTGACTTATAAAGGGCGCCATCTACACCAATCAAACCAATAAGATGTAAGATAACATCCTTACCAGTTACATATTCACTTTTCTTACCTGTGAGAACGACTTTAATAGCTTCAGGAACTTTGAACCATGTCTTACCTGATGCCATAGCACATGCAAGGTCTGTTGAACCTACACCTGTTGAGAAAGCACCAAGCGCACCATATGTACAAGTATGCGAGTCAGCACCTATAATTGCATCACCAGGAAATACAAGACCATTATCAGGAATGATTACATGCTCAATTCCATGACCTTCATCACCTAGTTCATAATATTTAGTCAAATTCTGCTCGTTAGCAAAGCATCTCATACATTTACTAAGTTCAGCAGACTTAATATCTTTATTAGGAGTAAAGTGATCAGGAACAAGGCACACTCTATCCTTATCGAAAACACTTGTTGCACCCATACCTTTCATTACATCAATGGCAGGAGGTGTTGTTACATCATTACCCAAAACCAAATCAAGCTTTGCTTCAATCAAATCACCAGCTGAAACTTCTGCTAATCCAGCATGAGCAGCCAAAATCTTCTGTGTCATTGTCATTCCCATACAAAATACCACCTATAAAAAAGCTACTTTCATTATACTATTGAAAGCAGCTGTTTTGTTGCATATTGCATATAAAAAGCAGAATGAAAATACACTTTAATCGTCAAGTTCCATCAATTCTTCATATAATGCCTCAAGTTTCTCAGAATTCTTGGCATACAAATCATAATCTTCAGCTTTTGTATCAGCGCCAAATGAAGCTTCAAGATTGAGCTGCGCTTCCTCAAGTTCAGCTATTTCCTTTTCAATCGCTCTAATTCGTTCTTTACGCTTAGCTTCGAGCTTTCTCTCCTGAGCTCTGTTCATAGAAACAACTTTTGCTTCTGTAACTTTGGAAGTCTTTTCTTCTTCAGTCTTAACCACTTTAGGTGCAGCAGTAGTGACATTCTTCAATATACTATTTCTGTAGTACTCATACTTATCGTAGAGCATAGCTGTCTTGTTATTAAATCCAAGAATACTGTGTGCGCACTTTTCAATAAAGAATCTATCATGGCTTACACAAATAACAGCGCCATTATAGTCACGAATTGCATCCTCAAGTACTTCTCTAGATTCAATATCGAGATGGTTAGTTGGCTCATCAAGGAACAAAATATCAGGTTTTTCCTGCAAGAGACAGCAAAGATATAGTCTTGATCTTTCACCACCAGACAACACTTCAATTCGCTTGAATACATCTAATTCTCTAAAACCAAATCTTGCAAGCATAGATCTAGCCGCAGTCTCAGACATATCTGTTCTGCCCATAAGTTCATCAAGGCAAGTAATTGTCTCATCATCAAAAGGAACAAACTGACCCATAAAGCCTGAACTAGCAGCCTGTGATACAAATACAGTTCCATCAAATCCACCCTGGCGACCTAGAAGCATTGTTAGTAATGTAGACTTACCACAACCATTAGGACCACAAAGGAAAATCTTCTGATTAGCCTTAAGTTCAAAACTAATATGTTCGAACAAAAACTCTGGATCATCATCGAATTTTTTACTTATATCTCTAACCTGAATAAGTATCTTATCTTCCGCACCTGTTCGCTCTTCAGGAACCATAGTGAAGCTCATCTTCATAGGATTATTACCAAGCTTATTACGTTCTCTTTCGAGAATATCCATAAGCTTATTAACCATCTTCTCACGCTGATGATATCCACTTATATTTCTGTGCGAAAGCATTGTCTGCTTAACATCCAACTGATGTTCAAGCTCAGCTTCAAGGTTCTTAACAGTAGCTTCCTGTGACTTCATAAAAGCAGCTTTCTGCTCCTTAAATGAAGTATAGTTACCGCGATATTCAGTTACATGTCCACTATCAAGTTCGATAACCCTATTAGCAACATTATCAATAAAATGACGATCATGAGAAATTACAAATACAGCACCACCATATGAAGCTAGAAACTTCTCTAGCCATTCAATAGCTTCAATATCAAGATGGTTGGTAGGCTCGTCGAGCATAAGGATATCTGGACGTGACACAATAAGTTGTGCCAAGCATACTCGCATCTTCTCACCACCAGAGAGAGTTGATAAATCTCTACTATCATCAATCCCAGTAAGTCCTAATCCAGCTAGTGCATCTTTCATTCGGTAATCATAATCATAACCACCCATTGCCTCATACTCAGCAACAGCCTTTGAATACTCATCCATCTTAGACTTATATTCAGGAGACTCAGGATGTGCCTCAAGCGATGCAATCTCCATCTCGAGCGCCATCTTATCCTCTTCAGCTTTAATAAGTCTCACAGGCTTAAGAGTAGAACCATTGAAATCCTGCTCTTCCATATTCTGAGACAAGAAGCCAATAATGGTATTACCATGTCTGATTATCTTACCTTCTTGTGGCTCTACTGTTCCGCGAATAATTCGAAATAGAGTAGATTTACCAGCACCATTGTTACCAATAAAAGCAATCTTATCCCCTTCATTCACACGGAAAGATACACCAGATAGTAATTCTCTGGCGTGAAATGTAATCGATACATTATCTATTGTCAAAAGCGGCATTAATTATCAAATCTCCTCAGAAATCAATCTAGCAACATAAACACCACTAGCAGAAGCATGAGACAATGAATGTGTAACGCCACTACCGTCACCAATCATGAATAATCCCTTATGTGATGTTTCTAATCTATCGTTTATAGCAACTTCCATGTTATAGAACTTAACTTCTACACCATAAAGAAGAGTATCATCATTAGCAGTACCTGGAGCAATCTTATCAAGTGCATAAATCATCTCGATAATTCCGTCAAGAATACGCTTAGGAAGAACAAGGCTCAAGTCACCAGGTGTGGCATTAAGTGTTGGACGAACAGTACTCTCATTAAGTCTGCTCTCATTTGTTCTTCTTCCTCTCATCAAATCACCAAAACGCTGAACAATTGTACCACCGCCTAGCATATTTGATAATCTGGCAATTGACTCACCATATCCATTACTATCCTTAAATGGCTCAGAGAAATGCTTTGCAACAAGAAGTGCAAAGTTAGTGTTCTCAGACTGAAGTTCAGGCGCGTCAAAGCTATGACCGTTAACAGTAACAATTCCATTAGTATTCTCATTAACGACATAACCATATGGGTTCATACAGAATGTTCGAACCTTATCTTCGAACTTCTCTGTTCGATAAACAATCTTGCTCTCGTATAACTCAGACGTAAGATGAGAGAAAACAACCGCAGGAAGTTCAACTCTTACACCAATATCAACACGGTTAGACAAAGTCTTAATATCAAGCTTCTTACAGATAGACTCAATCCATGAACTACCTGATCTTCCTACTGAAACGACGCATCTTCTACATGAATAAGTCTCATTAGCTGTTACTACGTCATATGTTCCGTCACTATTAGCTACAATATCATCCACGAAGGTATCGAAAACAAATGTAATCTTGTCCTTCATCTGTATATAAAGATTAGTAAGCACTTTAAAGTTCTTATCTGTACCTAAATGTCTAACAGATGCTTCCAAAAGATTGAGCTTATTCTCAATACAAATCTTCTTAAACTTAGAACCCTTAGTAGTGAATAATTTTGTTCCTTCACCGCCATTGCTCATATTGATCTTATCAACGTAATTCATAAGATCCATCGCTAAATCTTTGCCAATATGTTCATAAAGAGTTCCACCAAAGTCATTAGTAATGTTGTACTTACCGTCAGAAAAAGCACCTGCTCCGCCAAATCCACGCATGATGGCACAACTCTTACAACCGATGCAAGACTTAATCTTCTTACCATCTATAGGACACTGTCTCTTCTCGAGTTCATGTCCAGCTTCAATTACACAAACCTTAAGTTCAGGCTTTGTAATCATTAACTCATATGCTGCAAAAATACCGCCAGGACCAGCTCCGATTATGATAACATCAAAATCTTTCACGTACTTTCCCTCCAATAAAATAGGTGTGATCAAAATGACCACACCTATTATAACATTTGAAATATTTCAATCAAACGAAAGAGATGAAAGGATTACTTTGCGTCCTTAATTCTCTCCTTAGCTGTAACCTCAGCTGTATACTTCTCATCAAAGCAAGCAAAGTGTGCATCAAGCTCCTTAGCTGGCTGCTTCTTTGTAATGAGAGATACGATTGGAACAATAATAAGACCACCAACCATAGCAAATACACCTGAATGGATACTTGTCTTAAATGCGAGTGAGAGAATTCCTGGGAATGCAGCAATCTCTTCACCAGTCATTGTCATAGAAATAACGAACTGTGTGATAGCAAGACCTGTACCCCAGATAAAGCATACTACTGTAGCTGCCTTTGTAACGCCCTTCCAGTAGAGGCTGTAGAGATATGGAGCAAGGAAAGAACCTGCAAGACCACCCCATGATACACCCATCATCTGAGCGATAAATGTGATACCTGGGTTAGCATCCTTAATTACAGCGATAAGAGCAGATACAAGAATGAAGAATACGATGAATATTCTCATAACGAATACTGTCTTCTTGTCGTCCATCTTCTTAGCCTTAACCTTGATAACATCAAGTGTAAATGTTGAGCTTGAAGCAAGTACGAGTGATGAAAGAGTAGACATTGAAGCAGAAAGTACGAGTACGATAACTACAGCAATGATTACTGATGGAAGTGTTGAAAGCATCTTAGGGATGATTGTATCAAACATTGGCTTACCTGCTGGGCTAAGATCTACACCATAAAGACGACCAAAACCGCCGAGGAAGTAGCAACCACCAGCTACGATAATAGCAAATACTGTTGAGATAACTGTTCCCTTATGGATATCCTTCTCAGACTTGATAGCATAGAACTTACCAACCATCTGTGGAAGACCCCATGTACCAAGAGATGTAAGAATTACTACGAAGAAGAGGAATACTGGATCTGGACCAAAGAATGATGAGAATGCACCACCACTCCAACCTTCTGCAGGCACCTCTGAGAGCTTCTGTGTAGCAGCAAGGAGACCACCATTGTCGTTAAGTACAGCAAGAATAACTGCAACAATACCAACGAGCATGATAATACCCTGAATAAAGTCGTTAATAGCTGTAGCCATGTAACCACCGAAGATTACATATACACCTGTAAGAACAGCCATAACAGCAATTACAACCCAGTATGGAATATCGAATACAAGGCCGAAAAGTGATGAAAGACCATTATAAAGTGAAGCTGTATAAGGGATAAGGAAAACAAATACGATAAGTGATGCAACTACCTTAAGTGGAGTTGAATTAAATCTCTTACCGAAGAAATCTGGCATAGTCTTAGCATCAAGATGCTGTGACATAATACGAGTTCTTCTACCAAGAACATTCCATGCCAAAAGTGAACCGATGAAGGCATTTCCAAGACCTGCCCATGTAGCAGCAAGACCGAAGAGCCAACCGAACTGACCAGCGTAACCTACAAAGATTACAGCTGAAAAATAAGATGTACCAAAAGCGAAAGCTGTAAGCCATGGACCTACTCCACGTCCGCCAAGTACGAAGCCATTAACGTCTTTTGCATGACGACGTGAGTACATACCAACGCCGATCATAACACCAAAGAAAATGACTAACATAATAACTGTTAATACTTTTTCCATATGAGCTCCTTCCTCATTATGTTGTTATTATTAAGGGCACCCTACCCTTAATTACAAATCATACTAAGTAGTTTCAAGGCATAAAAATACGCCCTCATAAACTATTTAGTTTAGTCAAGAGGACGGAAAACTCCGTGATACCACCTCTGTTCTCCTGATACTCACATATCAAGACTTATGAAGTGCCACAAAACACTTCGCACTATAACGCGTGCCAGACGGGATAATCTACTAAAGTACACTACATTCGCCAAAGGTAAACGAAAAACTACAAAAACTACAAATGTACTAATTCAAAATCCAACTCGCAAGAGGTATTCATCGATAATCTGTCTTTAGGCTTTCACCAACCGCCCTCTCTCTGAAAAACTCGATAATCGACTACTTATTCTCGGTCAACATTTTTCACAAAATTATTATATATAAAAGGATTTTTCAATGCAATATAGCCAAACCAATTACTGTTTTCGAGCAGTTTTATATTCATCACCATCACGATAGAAAGGACAAGTTCTATTCTTTCTCGTCAAAAATCTTGCATATTCATCTTCGTCCATGTCACGATCACAAACATACATATCCATTTCTTCATCATAGTTATAATACTGACAAGAATCACAACTCTCCATAACTACCTCGGCCTAAATATCAAAAAAGTTTATTAGATTATAGCTCACATATCAACAAAATAGTTGATGTGCAATCCATTTTTTATTGTTATTCTTAAATTGCGATTAGAAATGATACCCTCTTAATCGTATTAACCTTTTTTCATGGCTGCTTCTACCCTAAGCAGCCGTTTTTTTGCCTTGAATTATTCCCTTATTAAATAAACTCATAAAAATACTCTTTTGGGCGCATTTTTTCGATAAATTACTCAATACAAGAATAGGTATTCTTTTTATATAATTCTTAAGATTTAGTAATTACTTAGAGGTATATATGGAGAATAATCTTACAAAAGGTCCTATTTTCAAATCTATTGTTAAATTCGCACTTCCTGTATTGTTGGCACTTTTCCTACAGGCACTTTATGGTGCTGTTGACCTTCTTATTGTTGGTCACTTCGGTTCAACTGCAGATGTATCAGGTGTAGCTACAGGTAGTGGAATTCTTAATACTATAAATATGATTATCTCTGGTTTTGCAATGGGCGTTACTGTATTAGTTGGTCGACGTATTGGTAACAGAGAACCTGACAAAGCTGGAAGAGCTATCGGAAGCGCTATATGTTTGTTCGGTGTTTTCGCGCTGATCCTAACAATCATTGTTCCAATTCTCGCGCCTACATTCGCTTCACTTCTTAATGCACCAGAAGAAGCATTTATTCAGACAGTTGGATACATTAGAATTTGTGGTTTTGGTCTTCTTTTCATTATCGCCTACAACCTTCTAGGTGCTATCTTCAGAGGAATTGGTGATTCAATCACTCCATTTATCGCTGTATCAATAGCTTGTGTATGTAATATCATTCTCGACTTACTATTCGTTAAACAATTCCAGTTAGGCGCAAATGGTGCTGCCCTTGCTACAGTAATCGCTCAAGCGATTAGCGTAATACTATCACTCATAATTATATCTAGAAGAAATCTTCCATTTACTTTTAAGCTTAGTCATATCAAGTTCGGTCCAGATGTACTTAAAGAACTCACAATTGGTGCTCCTATCGCACTTCAGGAACTCCTTGTTGGTATCTCATTCATGGTAATTCAGGGTGTTGTTAATAACATTGATCTTTATGCATCAGCTGGCGTAGGTGTATCTGGTAAAGTAACAGCATTTATCATGCTAGTTCCATCTGCTTTCGCACAGTCAATGTCAGCATTCGTTGCTCAAAATCTCGGAGCTGGTGAAAACAAACGAGCTAGAAGAGCACTATACTACAGCATCATCTCTGGTCTTGTAATTGGTGTATTTATGTTCTTCCTATCATTCTTCAAGGGAGATTTCTTCGCTGGACTATTTGACAATTCACCAGAAGTTATTGAAGCTGGCGCATTATACCTCAAGGCATTCGCAATTGACTGTATGCTTACACCATTCCTCTTCTGCTTTATTGGATATTTCAATGGATATGGTAAAACACTTTTCGTTATGCTTCAGGGTTTGATTGGCGCATTCGGTGTGCGTGTTCCACTTTGTCTCTTCTTCAGTAAACAAAGCTGGGCAACACTATTTCATATCGGTCTATCAACACCAGCATCTACAATACTTCAAATCATCCTATGTGTCGGAATGTTCATTGTTGTATCCAAGCAAGAAAAGCGCAAATCTATTAAATCTAAGTAAAATGAAAGAGGAAGCAAATTGCTTCCTCTTTTTATGAATATAAAACTAATTAAACCTCTAATCAGTAATTATGAATTCTTTACGATATTACAAATAATCTCTGCACACTTATCAACGCCAAGTCTACTAGTATCGAGACAGATATCATAATTAGTTGCATTACCCCACTCCTGGTTAGTGTAATACATGTAATTCGTCTTACGCTTCTTATCTTTGTCATTAAGACGCTTCTCTGGATTCTTCTCACTCTCACCATAAAGACGAACAATTCTATCTTTACGGAATTCCATATCTGCATGAACAAATACATTAAGTACACCTTCATGCTCACCAAGAATATAATCAGCACAACGCCCAACGATTACACAAGGTGTATCTTCTTCAGCAATCTTAAGGATTACCTGACGCTGAATACTCCAGAGATAATCTGCTGCTGACATACCATTCATAACATTAGGTACACCCATTGGATCCAAACCATAGGAAAAAATAGTACGTCCTGGAGCATGCTCACCACGCTCAGCAATATAATCTTTGCAAAAACCAGTCTCTACAGAAACATGATCAATAATCTCTTTATCGTAGTAATTAAAACCTAATTCATCAGCTACCTTCTTAGCGATTGATCTACCGCCACTACCGAACTGACGACTAACAGTGATGATCTTTATTGACATATAGGTCACCTCCCAAATTTTCTTGACATTATTATACACTAAAATAAACACATTCATTAATTGAAAAATCGAATTAAAAGGGTATCCTTTAATTAGGGAGGTACTTTATATGAGTAATATCATTGATTATGTAAAATGGCGTGGCGACTTAAGTTTTGAACACGCTCCATTTAACGAAGTAGATGGTCTCATTTTTTCCAAACTCTCCTACCTAATTTTTGACGGTACTGTTTTCGAAGGGTTCGAACAGAATGTAACGATTAAGGACTATGCCAAAAAGATGGAAGAGAACGAGACTGGCGTCCTTAATATGCTCTTTATGAAGAGCATAGATTATGAAAACCTTCTATCAGAATGCGCTAAATCAGTTAGATTCGGAAATTGCAAGATGTTCAATTATGTGAACATCATCAGATCTCACGAAGAACTCCAGTTCGCTGCAATAACTTTTGAAATAAGTGAAAGTATTTCTGTAATCGCTTTTAGAGGTACAGATGATACTGTTGCTGGTTGGAAAGAAGACTTCAATATGGGAATAATGGAAACCGTTCCTTCCCAAGTTGAGTCACTTAAATACCTACGTGACGTTGCCAATTATTTCGAAGATAGACACTTCTATGTTGTTGGACATTCAAAGGGTGGAAATCTCGCAGTATATTCATCGATTAATTCACCTATTAGTATCAATTCTCGAATTATCGACATCTATAATTATGATGGTCCAGGCTTCATCACTGACTTAGATAACAATCGCACTTATCTCAGATTACTCCCACGAATTCATACATTCGTGCCAAATAATTCAATCATTGGTATGCTCCTTGATCGTAAAGAAGAATGTGCGATTATCAAGAGTAATGCTACAGGCGGTTTTCTACAGCACTATGGCTTCTCTTGGGAAGTTCTTGGAACTAACTTCGAGAAATTACCTGAGCGCAAGATGGAAAGCCAGATTATCGACACTACACTCAAATCTTTTGCACTCACCGCCTCAATCGAAAACAAGGAAAAGCTCCTCGCAGCATTGAGCGACGTTTTCAAAGGATATGAATCATATACACTAACTGAATTAACTGCAGATAAAATTCAAGTTATTACCAAACTAGCAAAGAACCTTGATGGCCTTGATAAGGATACGAAAACAGCTGTAAACACTGCCTTACGAATTGTATTTAAAGAAGGCATTAGTGCAGTTAGATTTACAACACGATTTGGTAGAAAGAATATATAAATCGCTTGAAAACAAAGATTTATGCAATAATCGTTCTCAAAAATTGCAAAAACGACTGTATTTTCGAGCGACAAAATTATCAATAATTGCCTAAATGTCATAAAAACCTATATTTTTATAGTAGTTTTCGTATATAAGATAAAAAATGCGATTTTGCAATTTTAATTTTATTAAGTTTCATTTATAATAGATTAGTCAAAATTTTAAGTGTGAAAGCGAGACAAGAAAATGGCTATAAAAATCGGTATTTTAGGTTATGGTAACCTTGCAAAAGGCGTAGAAGCTGCTATCAATCAGAACGCAGACATGGAGCTTGTTGCAGTATTCTCAAGAAGAGATCCATCAACAGTAACAATTAAGACACCTAATGTTCCTGTAGTATCAGTTGACGATATCAAGGATTATGTTGGTAAGGTTGATGTTATGGTTCTTTGTGGTGGTTCAGCTACAGATCTTCCAAAGCAGACAGCTGAGTATGTTAAGTTGTTCAACGTAATTGATAGCTTTGATACACACGCTAAGATTCCTGAGCACTATGCAAAGGTTAACGAAGAAGCTCTCAAGAACAACAAGGTTGCTCTCATCTCATGTGGTTGGGACCCAGGTATGTTCTCACTCACAAGACTTTATGCAAACTGCATTCTCCCTGAAGGTAACGACTACACATTCTGGGGCAAGGGTGTATCACAGGGTCACTCAGATGCTATCAGAAGAGTTCCAGGTGTTAAGAATGGTAAGCAGTACACATGTCCAGTTGATGCAGCTCTTGATGCTGTACGTTCTGGTTCTAATCCTGAACTCACAACACGTCAGAAGCACACACGTGTATGCTATGTAGTAGCTGAAGAAGGTGCTGACAAGGATCAGATTACAAAGACAATCGTTGAGATGCCTAACTACTTCTCAGATTACGATACAACAGTAAACTTCATTTCAGAAGAAGAGTTCATGGCTAATCACCAGGGTATGGCTCACGGTGGTTTCGTATTCAGAACAGGTAAGACTGGCTGGAACAAGGAAAACAATCACGTTATTGAGTACAGCTTGAAGCTCGATTCAAACCCAGAGTTCACAGCTTCTGTACTTCTTGCATATTCACGTGCAATCTACAGACTTGCTGACAAGAAGGATTTCGGATGTAAGACAGTATTTGATATTGCTCCTGCACTCCTCTCACCTTTGTCAGGCGACGAGCTCCGCGCTCACCTCTTGTAATAACAAGATTTAAACCAAAAATAATTAAGGCTGTTTCAAACGAAACAGCCTTTTTATTTGGATTAATTCAAAACAATCAGTTCTTCTTATACTGTACAAACTCATATACACCTAGTATTAAACATCCTACCGCATAACACACTATATCTTTAATATCAAAAGTAGAACCAATTAGAATACTTAAGAAACGATTATCAGATACTCCAAGTACTTCAGTTAATCTAAATAGTTGCAAAATCTCTACCATACATGCGACAACGAACACTATTAATGGAAGTATATGAAATTTCTTTGGGATAAAAATTCTTACTAAGCAATACAAAACTATAACAACTAACACATCACCTACATAAGGTCTAATAAAATTATCATGAATAAACAATGCTATTAAGACCTCAATAAATATAAGAGTTAGCGTTAAAAACAAATAAATCAATCTTCTTCGCATGATTCTAATCATCACCCATTACTATCTTAAAGTAATCATTAGATATAAGTAATCCTGAGTATCTCCACTTATTTGATACATAATCATTAACATCATCAACATATGTATCGTTAACTACTATTCCTGGATATGGAGTGAATGTTTTCGATTTACACTCATATACACCAGCAGCGGTAATCCAGCTATTTCCTGCATTCATAGGAAGAATTACAAGTGGCATATTAGTTGAGAACTCACTAGCAATGTAATTCGTAGCAAGAATATCTCTTCCCGCAAACAATCTAGAATCATATGGGATACCAAACAAATTCAAAATAGTTGGAACAATATCTATTGAAGAACATGGAGTATCTACATAAATAGGCTCCTCCATGGAACCAGACCAAATAATAAGCGTATTCAAATATCTAGAAATAGATTGCTCATTATCATCAATACCAGACAGTTCATCATAGTGATCAACGCCATCATTAGAGATACCATATGGATAATGATCCTGCGCCATTACTATAACAGTATCCTCTGCAATTCCCTCTTCTTCGAGACGCTGCATCAAGTACTCCAATCCATATTCTAGTTCAAGGTTACATGCCATATATGCCTGAACAGCAGTAGAAGAATCTGGGAACGCTGCAATAGCTGCATCCTTATTTCTCTTACTCATCGCATTAGCGCCCCAGCTATAATTACAGTGACCACTAACAGTCATATAATAAGCATGGAACTTAGTTCCGTTATTCACATACTCATCAATATATGAATCAACAGTTGCTTCGAACATCTCTTTGTCAGAAGCAGGCCAAGTATTAGTAGGAAGATTAAGACCGTGTCCAATTGCACTGAAATCATAACCTAGGTTAGCATGTGTCTTATCGCGATTGTAATATGTATATGCTCCGTTGTGCCATGCTGGAGTTGAATAACCCAGTGCTCCGAACTGCCAGCCTAATCCATATGGCATATACTTGTATTCAGAAGCAGTAAATGAATTGCTAGAACCAATCCACTGTGGTACCTGACCAGTCATGCAAGCATATTCACCACCAGTAGTAGACAAATGCCAGTTAGGCTGATAGTAGTTACTGAATACAAATCCCTCATTAGCGAGCTTATAAAGTGTTGGTGTGAAATCCTTATCTATAACATATGGAGAGAAAGCCTCCGCAGTAATAACAATAAGATTTTTACCCTCGAACATACCAGTATATTCATTCTGCTGAGTTGGCATAATATTACCAAAATACAAATGCATACCCTGAATTGTAGTATTAGAAGTATTCTCATATAAACTTTGGAAATCAATATCCGTCACATTATATGGATAAGGTGTAGGAGTTGGAGAAGGAGTTACTATTATCTCTTCACCATTCTCAAGCACAACAATCGTAGTTGTCTCAACTGTGGTTTCTTCAGTAATCTCAGCGAATGTTGTGAATAGTGGTTCATCTGGATTAATCGTAGGAAGTGGCAATTCAGGTTTACCGAACAACTTATACTCGCCTTCAAGTCTGAAAGAAGTAATAACGCCAAACTTCTGCATCGCTATATTGGAATCATAATCATAAGTATAGAAATTCTTGTCTTCTCCAAATCTAGCAAATCCAAAACCTACAAACTGACAAACAAGAACTACAACACCAGCGAGGATCCACATATTATGCTTAAATCTCATTCTGTTCACGATACGTAGAATAAATAAGAAATAGATAAATACAGGAACAAACAACACTATTATCTGAGGTATTCTAGTCGATACAACTTCTAGTATTACATTAGAGAATTCACCTACAACTTGACCAGTCATAGTACTCATATACCCTATACCGAAATACATGCCATAAAAATCCATACAGCAATACTCGATACCGTATAAAACAAAACTAGCTACAACTATAAATCCTCCAAATACGCGGCTAACAATCCTATTCGGAATAGCATCAGCAATAACGAATATCAATAATCCAAAAGCCAGCGAAAAGAACGCTATGGGAATTAGACTTAGACTAAAGAACTTAATATCCTTTGACATCGCAAGAATTACAAATTCATAGTACACAAAAAGCAAAGGAAAAAAGAGGACAGACAGCGCCCTCGCAGGCGCACTACGTCTGTCCTTCTTGAAAGTCAAATTATTAAGAAATAGTACTAATAATTCCTTTAACTTACCCATAGATACTTACTTTAATGAATAATATGCTGTACCACTCTGTAAATCGTAACCCTTTGCAGCTGCTAGCTCACTAACTGTTACAAAGGTATATCCTCTTCTTGCAAGTTCTGGGATAACAATCTCCATAGCCGAAGCTGTAGAAGAATACAAATCGTGCATCAGTACAATATCACCATCACCTGCATGATTTAGTATAGCATTAGCAGTGCTTGTTGCGTCACGATATTTCCAGTCCTGAGTATCGATACTCCAAATAATCATTGGCATTCCAACGTTACTTGAAACTGTCGCATTATATGCACCACCAACAGGTCTCATAATAGTTGGATATACACCTGTCAGATTGTAAACTGCAGTATTACAGTTAGCAATCTCCCACTGAACAGAAGCAGCACTCATAGAAGTAAGTGTACTCTTATGGTCATATGTGTGATTAGCAATTTCACAACCGAGAGACTGAGCTCTTAATACGCAACTAGAATATGTTGATACTCTATCACCTACAACGAAGAATGTTGCATGACCATTATACTCTTCAAGCAAATCAAGAATTCTATTTGTTACCGGTGAATATGGACCGTCATCAAATGTAAGAGCAATCATCTTATCAGCAACAGGAACTGGAGTTGGAGTAGGTGTTGGTGTAGGAGTTGGTGTTGGACGAAGTGTCAAGTTATAAGAAGTCAAAAGCTGATCAAACTCATTACTGTACTTGAAGTTATTGAAAACTTCCTGTCTTGAATGACCTTCGCTCAAATAATTAAGCCAATATGTTCTACCATCTGAATCTGCGTTACGTCCAAAGAATGCTCTGTAAACAGTATCAATATAATCTTCATTTGAAACTGTCTTTGCTAAACATTCTGGAGTATTAAGGAACTCATAAACAAGTTCTTCAGGATACATATCACCTGTAATAAGCTTGCCTGTCCAGTAGTTAAGTCCAGATGAATCTGGATTTCTAAGAACAAGCATTCTATATACTCTGCTAACAAACTTAGTTACATTCTCATTCATATCTCTGTACTCAGTAAAGTTTACCGAACCAGCTGTAATACCATATGAATTACAAAGATTATTAAACTCTGATGAACTAGCAAAACCATTAATAATCTTCTTGTGTGAGAAACCACTATCAAGAAGATCTACCCAATATGCCTTACCATCTGGATCAGAAGATCTTGAAAGCATTACATTATATACAATCTCAACAATTTCTCCATTTGAATAGTTGTGATTCTGGAACTCAGGGCTCTCAATGAACTTATTAACCATATCAGCAGCGTCAATCTCGTTCAAAATAAGACTTGTTGTCCAATAAGCTAATCCACCTGGATCAGAGTGTCTTCCAAGCATCAATTCATAACCACGCTCAACAAATGACTCAACGCTATTCTCAGGTACTTCTTCAGCAACAGTGCTACCACAATCAAGTGGCGTAACACCTAAAAATAGAATGATTGTAATAATAACGGAAAGCGCGTTAATAAGTAAACGTCTCATATCTTTCACCTCAAAAACAAAATAATCAAATCCCTTACATTTGACCAAGATATTTTAACATAAGAAGGTCAATAATAAAAATGATATAAAACAAAAGAATGCTACACGTTACTACAAGTTAATCTGTTAGATTCAAAATTAATATCCAAGATTACGGAGGAAGAGAAATGTTAGATAATAATTCACCTATGCTGGGTTTTGGACTTATGCGTCTCCCAGAAAAGGATAGCTCAATAGACACACAAAAAGTATGTGAAATGGTTGATAAGTACTTGGCTTCTGGCGCAACATATTTTGATACTGCATATGTATACCACGGTGGTAACTCAGAAAAAGTTGTTAAGGATTCAATTGTAGCTAGATATCCAAGAGAATCATTTACTCTTGCTACTAAGCTTCCAGCTTGGGAGATTAACTCACTCGAAGATCGAGATAAGGTTTTCAATACACAATTAGAAAGAATGGGTGTTACATACATCGATTACTACCTACTCCATTCTGTTGAAGACGGCAACAATTACACTAAGTACGAGGAATTAGATTGCTTTAATTGGGCAATAGAGAAAAAGGCACAGGGATTAATCAAGTACCTCGGTTTCTCATATCACGGTTCACCTGAACTTCTTGTTGAAATCCTTGATAAGCATCCTGAAATTGAATTCGTTCAGATTCAGTTAAATTATGCTGACTGGAATAGCAATCTCATCCGTTCACGTGAGATTTACAACATCCTAAATGATAGAAATATCCCAATGATTATCATGGAGCCTGTTAAGGGTGGAATTCTTGCTAACGTTGCACCAAGTATCGAAGCTGAATTCAAGAATAATAGCGAAGCATCAGTTGCATCTTGGGCACTTAGATATGTTGGTAGCCTCCCTGGCATCAAAGTTATACTTAGCGGTATGTCTAACGATGAACAGATGGACGATAATCTCAAGACATTTGCTGATTTCAAGCCACTTTCAGAAGATGAGTATACAGTTATCGACAAAGTTACAGAGATGATGAACAATCTCGATTTAATTCCTTGTACAGCTTGTCGCTACTGCGTTGATGGTTGTCCTAGTGAAATTAACATTCCAGAGATTTTCAAAGCTCTTAACGCAAAGAGAACATTCCCAACTGACTATAGACCTATCTTCGTATATGGTGGTCTCGTAGATAGAGGATCAGGAAAAGCATCTTCTTGCCTTGAGTGCGGCCAGTGCGAAGGCGTATGCCCACAGCATTTGAACATTATGGATTTACTCAAGGAAGCTGCTGAAAAGCTCGAGAAGTAATTTAATAGACTTAAAGAAATGCCCCTATTAGACAAAAATCTAATAGGGGTATTTTTGCTTCTTATCCTCAAATCAAACTAATAACTAATATCATTTAAAACCATTCTTCTACTAGCAAAAGCACAACAAAGAACAGCTAATGCACCATAGTCCATTAATACCGTCGCTGCTTCATGCATTGTACTACCTGTTGTAACTACATCATCTACAAGAATAATCTTAAGACCTTCAATATCCCAGGTATCATTCACATTGAATGCACCCATGATATTCTTATATCTTTCCTCATTGCTCTTACATTCTGCCTGCTTATTCGTATTACGATTTCTCAGTAGTATGTCGCTAACAAATGGCAAATCACATTTCTTAGCTACTTCCATAGCTATTAAGCCTGCCTGGTTATAGCCTCTTTCCTTAAATCGTTTATCTGATAAAGGAATGGGAACCACTAAATCTGCAGTAATCCCCTCTCTATACATAATTTCCCCTAACATAGAACCCATAAGCGTTCCTAATTGAGGTTTTCCGCCAAATTTAAGTCCGTATACCATACTAGTAATTTCATTCTGATACCCGAACGGTACAAATAATGGCAGCTTAGGATACTTATCTTCAGAATATGGTTCAGATAAGCAAAGATGCCATCTTTTGTCACCATTAACAGGATTTACTCTACTTAAACATCGCTTACACACACGACATCCGTTAATACATAAATCTGAGATTTTTCCACAAATAAGACATGAATGAGGAAACATAAAATCCAATGTTTCCTTCAATAGTCTCATATTAATTCATATTCCTCTTAGCATCTATTATTCGCATAAAATCAACAAGAGAAGTCTGACGCTTATTAACATCTACTGCACCAAGCATTTTACTCAGTGCATTATTCAAACTAATAATCAAAACCCTCTTCTTACCTCTTGTTACTGCTGTATATAGAATCTTTCTATTCAACAAATGGTAAGACATCTTACCAAGAACAATAACAACAGTATCGAATTCGCAACCCTGAGCCTTATGAACAGTCATAGCATATGCTAAATCAATGTCTTCTAATGTTTTACCTTCATATAAAACATTCTTACCGTCATCGAATGCTACTTCTACAGTTTTATTATCCTCATCAATCTTAACAATCTGACCTAATTCACCGTTATAAACACCAGACACAGTTTCATTCAAAAGAGCGTCAAAAAACTCTATATTATAGTTATTCTTAATCTGCATAACTCTATCACGTTCACGATAGAAAGATGAACCAACACTTATTGAATTGTAATGTGGCTTAGCAACAATTCCCTGAATCTCTCGATTAAGAGATACTGTACCTAAATTATTTAGTTTAGTTGGAGAAAGAATAACCATATCAGAATCTCCGTACTTACTATAATAATCAAACACATGATTTAAAGCGTCGTCTTCAGAAGTCACCTCGTGGATTACAAAATCAGTATCATTCTTCTTTAATGGTTCCCCATTAAGAATTCTATACGCATTCGCAGCAATTGAACTATCATCATTCTGTCTGAAGACATACTTCAACTCTACTCTTGATATTGACTTACAGCTAAGCAAATCTGCCAAAAGATTTCCTGGACCAACAGAAGGCAACTGATTAGGATCACCTATTAATATTAATGAACTATTAGGTTTAATAGCTCTGAGCAAAGCCAAAAACAAAGAGTTCTCTACCATTGAAGCTTCATCAACAACTATAACTCTAGCTTCGAGTTTATTCTCCTGGTTTCGTCCGTACTCAAAACCATCTTCACCCGTACTAGGCTTTACTCCTAACAATCTATGAATAGTATTAGCTTCACGACCAATTGACTCAGCTAGACGCTTTGCAGCTCTACCAGTAGGCGCGCAGAATACACAATCTATCTTCTTCTCTGCAAAATGCTCTGCTAATATTCCAGTAATTGTAGTTTTACCAGTACCAGGACCACCTGTAATAATACAAAGTGGCTTTGTCATACACATTTGCAATGCTTTATTCTGAAGCTCATCTAGTTGAATACCAAATCCTAAAGCTAATCTATTAATAGTCTCATTGGCTTTATCTTCATCTAAATCAGGACAAGGTGCATTAACAAAAGATGATACTTCAGATTTTATAGCTGCCTCTATCTTGAAAATACGCTTTAAAGCAATGCGTGCATCTACTTCATCGATACCGCAACCTACACATTTATCATCTACAAAATGATATACAACGATATCATCTACTTCTACTCCATAAAGAATTGCTTCTTTAAATGCTGGTTCGAACAATTCACAAGTATCAGTATTCAAACTACATGTAATCTTGTTATCACAAGTATCACAATTACTATTTCCGTCCTTGTAAATAATGTCTCTTACGCCACTTCTTAAAATGTTAGCATCAATATAAGTATTACCAGAAGTATAGTGCCACTCATTAAGAACACATAAAACCGCACCAAGAATTCGCATTCGATCAAATTTATCGAGTTCCATACCTTGAGCAATATATTCACAAGTATCAAATCCAATACCATTAACTCTAAGAAGATGATATGGATTATTCTTAACTTCAGAAATACTAGCCATACCAAACATTTCGTATGTCTTTTTAGAATTATCTTCAGTTAATCCTAGCAATCTTAATCCAAGAATCTGATCATAATACAATCTATCGTCAGAAATCTGCTGACTTATTGTTGATGCTTTCTTCTCCGACAATCCAAATATTTTATTGGCAACACTTTTTGGTCTTTTAACGAATTCTTCAAGAACATTCTCTCCAAATTCCTTCGCCAAACTCAAACTGGTTCTCTCACCTAATCCATCAAAATTGTTCTTCAAAAATGAAGCTATTATCATACTATCAGAACCATCAATGTCAACTAATTCAATTGAAGTTGCTTCAATCTGAAGTGTCTGACCATATTGTCCAACTTTTCCAGAAATCTTATAGCTCAATCCATTAACAATAGAACCTTGAAAACGTCCTTTTACAGAAAAATTCCCTTTACAATAAAAAATGAAAAAATCCCTATTGTTAAAAACAATCTTATTTACAACGACAACAACATCGGAAACAATGTTTCCGATGTCTGTTACTTTAGGTAAAAACAAACCATCTAAATCATTACTATTCGCCATGTAAAAAGCTTACCAAACAAAAAAATCAGCTTCAATAGTAAAACCTTTGTTGGTAGAAAATTGATACTACCATCTTTCAATTCTACTAGTTCCGTCTACTTCTTGCTTAACCTCCAAAATCTTGTCTTCAGGGATCCATTCCTTAAGTCCATCAACGTGAGATATGATACCAATCAATCGGTCATCCTTAGATAGTTCTGTCAAAGCACTCATAGCTAATTCAAGAGAACTTCTATCAAGAGTACCAAATCCCTCATCAATAAACATGGTATTGATCTTTATTCCACCATTAGCAGCCTGAAGTTCATCAGCAAGACCTAAAGCTAAAGAAAGAGCAGCCATAAAAGATTCACCACCAGATAATGAACTGGTCTGTCTTATTGTCTTATCTCTACATCTGACATCCAAATCCAAACCAATAAAACCTTTTCCAGATGAAGAAGAGTAGTTTCTCTTAACAAACTCATACTTATTGTTAGACATTCGCTTTAATCTAGCATTGGCATAACCAATAATCCTGTTGAAATAAGCAGTCTGAACATAAGCCTCAAGTTTAACTTTAAGTTTACCATCAACATCTCCAGAGATAGTCTTATACAATGGAGAAAGCCATTCTAGCTTTTTCTTGCATTCACTATATAGAACATAGCTACTCTCAATATTCGTAAGAAATGCAGAATTAAAAGAAATTCTTCCGCTGATTTCATCAAGAGTTGCTTTAATCTCTTTAACCTCAAGCTCATATGCAGATAAAGTCCTCTGATATTCTTCTTCATCAAGATCAATTCTATCTTTCAAGTTCTCTTTATTCGCTTCAATTGCAGCCTTTACACTTTCAATCTTTCGAGTGGCTTCATCTACTTTATATTTCTTGATCTTGTAAGCAGCAACTTCTTTCTCTAGTAGATTAATTTTATCTGTTAACACCTCAAAACTATCATCTGTTGATAACATTTTCTTGGTACTCTCAATTTCTTCAGCATATGTATTAACAAGAGCAGAACTAGTTGATATTGCAGCAGTCAATTCATTAGTTTCATCGGTGATTTCTTCAACTCTATTACCCAAATCTAACAACTCTTGCTTAAGTTTCTTCGCATAGGCCTCTTTTTTCTTAAGTTCAGAAATCTCATTCTCAATATTGCCAATCTTTTTTCTCACTTCAGAAATGTATGCCTGCAAAGAATTATCCAACTCTTCGTAAGATGACACTGTAAAATAACTACTAGTAGAATCTAGAATGTTTTTCTTCAAAGTCTCGATTTGTGTCTCTATTTTAGTAACTTCAGAAGAAATCTCATTAAGCTTATTATTAGCCTTATCAGAAAGCATTTTTGCCTTCTTCAAATCATCTTCAGAAGGAATCTCCTCAGACACCTTGAGTTTTTCGATATGTACTACTTCACCACAT
Organism: Clostridia bacterium; assembly: GCA_024403735.1. Taxonomy (GTDB): domain Bacteria; phylum Bacillota; class Clostridia; order Saccharofermentanales; family Saccharofermentanaceae; genus Saccharofermentans. Next base: position 2,918 of record JAKSRG010000002.1, on the reverse strand, counting down.
ACTGGACAAATATCTCCATCCTTAAGATCTTTAGCAATAACTCCAGCCATATCATGAGTAAAAATCTGGAACTTTGTAGAATAATCAGTGAGCAACCTACTACTCTCAATTGCTGCTTCTGCTCTACTCTGCATTCTTAAAGCCAATTGCTCTTCATATTCAGATACTTTCTTCATCATATCTACAAAACCCAACAGTTTAGTCAATTCAGTATCAGATGAAGCTCGTTCAGCTTCTTTATTAGCCAAATCAACTCCAACAGTTTCTAAAGTCTCGAGTTCAGAATTCTTTTTATCAGACTCATTCTTTACTTCAACTAATTCTTCATCTAATGAAACTAACTTCTTTTTACTACCATCAATCTTTGTCTTTTCAGAAACAATAGCTTCATTTTTCTTTGAAATTGATTGCAATCTTTCCTGGTCAGCTTCGAGAACTCTAATATTAGCCTCTACTCTTTCAACAGATTCATACTTAGAATCGTAAGCTTTTAAATCTTCTTCTAGAGGTTTCAATCCCTCGACACACTCGTTATATTCTTTCTCAAACTTCGAAAGGTTTTCTTCAATCCTCTTTTGAGCAGCATATTTTGTCAGTTCCTGAGAAAGCTTATTAATCTCTGAAGTAAGCTTAGCTGATTGTTCTTTTAAAGGTATCATGGCAACTTTATCAGTTTCCATAATCTTTTTAACAACGTCAATCTTGGCATCATAAGTAAAAGTATTTGCCAATTCAACTGCAAGATCACTCTCAGGATCAACATGCACATTTGATAAATTAGTATCCATCTGAGCTGTTTGAATATTAGATTCATCCACAAGAGTTTTATGGTCTTTTGATATGATATGCTCAAGATCTTCAAATACTTCAGTTTTAAAAATCTTTCTGAATAACTTAATTCGATCACTAGACTTTGCATCTAATACTTTAAGAAAATCTCCCTGAGCCAGCAAAACAATCTGAGCAAACTGATTATGATTAATCCCTACAATCTTAGCTAATTCCTTATTAGCAGCAGTTTTCTCTACAATCTCACCATCTGGCATTGTCAACACAACCGCAGCTTTAGAATTAGAATCAGAAAATAACTTACGCTTAACTAAGTAAGATTTATCATTATGCTCAAATGACAATTCTACATATGCCTCTTCACCAGGATCCAAGTTCTCGTTGAAGAGCAATGAAGACTTACGTCTGCTACTACTTGTCTCACCAAAAATAGCATATGAAATAGCATCAAAGATTGTAGTCTTTCCTGAACCAGTATTACCATGGATTAGATAAAGACCTTCCTTACCAAGTTTATCCAAATCAATTTCAGTCAAATCTAGAAATGGGCCAAAACCCTTCATCACAAGTTTAGTAGGTCTCATTCTTCATCCTCCACATCTTGTCTGCTTTCAACTAATAATCTAGCTTTCTCAATAGCACCTTTAAGGTACTCCTTCTGTTCATCTAAAAAATCAGCTTCATACTGAACCTTAAACAATTCCTCAAACAAATCCATTTCAGACTTAGCTTCAACACTTGAAGCACAGAACGTATCAGTAACATTGGAATCTTCAATATTTACATAATCAACATCCAAAAAGCCTTTATAAATCTTTCTAAGTATTGAAGCGTCCTTTGCTATTACTTCCTTATCTTTAAGCTGCACATAAAGGTAATCTGTATAAACTGTTTCATCATTTTGAAACAAAACATCTGGTTTCAAAAATTCTTCAAAATATGCTTCTTTTACCCTAACGTCGTGTAAAGGTTTAAGTTCAACTTCACTTACAGAAATCTGCTTAGGACCGGTAATATCAAGAATAGAAATACTCTTAGTATCACCACATTCAGATTTGGAATACTTAAGAGGTGTACCAGAATATCTAATCTTGCTACTTTTATTAACATACTGTGGTCTATGCATATGACCTAGCGCTACATAGTCGAAGTCCTCAAAAACACGTGGCTCAACATAATCCAAGCCACCAGCAGTTTGTCTTTCTGAATCACTAGTAATGGCTCCGTTTACATACTGATGAGAAACAATAATATTCGTCTCTTCCTTACTAATATTCATCTGCTTAATAATCAATTCCACAGCACCAGTAAAATCATCTGATTCTAAAGACACATCTGGGAAATGAGATTTAACTCTCAAAGGTGTAACAAACGGCATAAGATAGATATTAACTGATACGTTATCATCTTTAACTTCTATAGGAACAATTGCATCACCTGAATACTCCGATGAAATATAAACACCACTATACTTCAATAGTCTATTAGCATAAGAAAGTCTCTTTGCTGAGTCATGATTACCACTTATCAAGTAGATTTTTAAATCATTCATCTGAAGATTAACGAGGAATTCATCGAACACCTTAACAGCCTGTTCTGACGGATCATTTTTATCATAAACATCACCTGCAATGATAACTCCGTATACGCCTTCCTTCTTAGCGATGTCTACTATTTGATTAAGAATATACTTCTGGTCATCAATCATAGACACTTCATGCAAAAGCTTTCCTATATGCAAATCTGAAATATGCATCAATCTCATAAATAGCACCTCACTAGTTTTCTTATAATAGAATTATACTCAAAACCAATCCCATTATTCGTACTTTTAACAACATTCCTACCACGTTGATTGAATAATTAAATTAAAGAATTCCTCGAAATTTACTTCTACAAACTCAACATTTACTTTTACAAATTTAGTAATTCATAGAATAATCAAGTCACTGTCCGGCTAGAAAGGAGCCAAGACATGACAAGACATTTATCTCTTTCAGACAGAGCACTAATTGAGAAATTCATTGCTGAAGATTTTACTTTTTCTTACATTGCTAAAAGACTACATAGATCACCTGCATCAGCTGAGTGAGGATTGGAGATGTAGAAAAGAACTGTCTCTTCCCATG
>JAKSRG010000019.1 GCA_024403735.1 Clostridia bacterium | reverse complement strand
AGAGTAATTGCAAGACTAACGCTTCTGACTCTTGCTGTTACTCTTGATATCCTCACATTTCATGCTCAAAAACACCTTCAGCAAGAGTAATTGCAAGACTAACGCTTCTGACTCTTGCTGTTACTCTTGATATCCTCATATTTCATGCTCAAAAACACTTTCAGCAAGAGTAATTGCAAGACTAACGCTTCTGACTCTTGCTGTTACTCTTGCATTTCGTACCTTTTGTCGATATTTCGTATTAATTGTCGACACATAACAAAGCAGAAAGTGATTAATATAAATACATGAACACCTACCAAACATTTAATCTACCTATTCAATGGTATGTAGCAAGAATTTCATTTTTATTGCATCATTTGCAGAAACTCCCTACCATCCATTTGGGAACAAGCAGAAATAAAAAAGTACTACGAGTATACAAATCTGAAGACAAGCACAAATACAAGGAGGTGCATCAGAGTTCAAAGCACTGGGATCAAACCTATCAGGCCTACATCCAGCGCGAGAAAATACAGTCTCAGATTGATACACTCTCAGCCGAAATGAAATTCCACTATAATACCACTTACGAGAAAGAACATGTTCATTGGGAGATCATCCCTAATCAGAACAACAAACTTAATAATGAGTTCTACTATCAGATTAAGGATAATGAATGCTCATATGAGAAAAGCAATGAATACGAGTTTGATGGCCACAACTTCAGATCGCGTTTTGAGATGGCAGTCGCGAAATCAATTAAGGATTTGCACTTGAGCTACAAATACGATGCTGGAGTTCACCTCCATACACAAAAGGATTATCCAGATTTCACTCTAGCATTCCCAGAGTTTAATCGTTGTGTGTTTCTAGAAGTTATGGGCGCATTAGATCAAGTTAAGTATGTAGATAAGAACTCCAACAAGTTCAAGGAATTCTCTCTAGCTGGCTACTGCATTGGTTCAGATTTATTCATCATTGGCGCTAACGAACACACAATGCCTAACCCAGCGGAGGTTGACCAGATGATTATCTACATAGTTTCATCACTTTGCGCGAAGTACGTTAGAAGAATATCGTAAAACAACTACCTTCTTAGTGACCTTATGTTTTCGAGATTAGATCAGACCAACTCGAGAAAACAGCGCAAAGCAAGAGCCAGACAGCTAACATAAGCTATCTGGCTCTTCATTATCAACATCTATACTTACTCTTATCGCCTCTAGCAATCTTGAACAAGATTACAAAAATCGCCAAAACAACTAGGCACATAAGATCTGCGAAAGGCACTAAGAAATTCGCTCTATAACATATTCCTATCGTAACAAGTATTGCGCATATTCCAGTTCCAATAAATGAAATGGATTCTATTTCACTTATATCTCTTGAACCAACTATAAGTCCAATTACTAATTGGAATATAGCATTCACCAAGAAGCCTACTGCCATGAATATTGAGCTCTTCTCAGTATCTTTACTATCATTGGCTAATACTACTTCGTATGTCTCAGGATTTACATAGAAAGTCTCCATGTGGTACTCATTTGGTGAAAAGAAATAGAGATAATCCGGATCATAATAACTAAGTTCTGTACCACCAACTCTATATCTGTAATGAGCCTCATAGTATGAAATGTACTGTCTTCTAGAACCTATCTTTTCTCTTCTTGAATCAGAAATATAAGCTGTTACTTCCATATTCTTCTGCTCAATCTCTTTACGCTCCATAGCAGACATCGCCACATTAACTGCTAGGACAACCATCATAACTATACTGATTACTATGCCAATTATGTATTTCGGTTTCATTTTCTCTTCCTTTATATCTTTCCAAATCTCCTATAAGGTTAACGTCTCACTTCGTTAAGGAATAATCCTATAAATATCAATGCAATTAATCCAACTACGCTAATAGTATATGACTTTAAAATAGAGAACATAATCGTCAATCCAATGAAAGTCAACGCTGCGCATATACCCATGCCGAGGAACATGACAGCTGCTGTCTTACGAGTGTCGTTAGCCATAACAGCGAAGCCTACACCGAGCTGGAATAGGGCATTAATCAAGAAGCCTGCAGCTATAACAAATGCTGCTGTCTCACCGTCTTTGCTAGAAGCATCGAGTACTACGAGCTTAGTGTTAGGATCAACGTACAATGTTTGAGGAGTACCGTTATCAACTGCATGACTAATGAAGTAATGTTCATTCATGTACTCACGCTCAACACCATCATATTTATACTTATATTCAACCTTGAATGTAATTACGCCAGATTTTCTCATATATGGAGTATATGGTGGGGTTCCAATCACATATGCTTCAACTGCATCGGATTTCGCCTCAATACTCTTACGAGTACTCATCTGCACAAATCCACTGAGCAACATAATCGCCACAATAACAAGACTTACAATAAAGCCAATCACAAAATTCTTCTTCATGGGAACCCTCCTAAACTTAACACATATCAATGCTATCACATAGCGAATTGATTAACACCTCGCATATGCATTTTAGGACGTAAAAAAGTCGCTAATTTAGCGACTTAGATTTACATGTATGTGACTATCTCGAAAACACACTCACTTAATCCACTTTTTCTGCGCAAGTGTGAGGAAGAAAGCGATTGGGAATGCAACCGCCATTGAGATAAGGAATGTAACAAATCCTGGACCAACGTATGCTACAGAGGTGATGAAACTTGGGAATGCGAAGTTGTTACAGTGAGTACCAGCTGCACCAGTGATTGCACCACCAATTGCACCAGCAATACAAGCTGAGAGCATACCGCGCATATTAGGAACAGTTGCACCAAAGAGCGCTGGTTCAGTTACACCAAGCGCTGCTGACATAGCGCCCTGCAAAGCAACTCTTCTCTTTTCTTTATCGTTCTTCTTAATGAGGCCGATAGCAAGCGCTGCGCCAGCCTGACCATATACCGCACCACCAAGTAATGGCATGATGATGTCATAGCCAGCAACTGAGATGTTGTTGATTGCTACTGGAACGATACTCCAGTGACCGCCTACTACAACCATTGGCTGAATAACAAATCCCATGAATGCACCAGCGACGATTGGGTTCAATTCATAAATTGTAAGGAAGACCTTTGTTAAGCCATCGCCAATCCATGTACCTACTCTACCGAAGAGAAGGAATGTAACTGGAAGTACGATGACAAGACATACAATCGGCTTAAGGAAACCACGTACTGCTTCTGGGATGAACTTATCACAAGGCTTTTCAACAAAGTGCAAAAGTCCAATAGCGAGGAGCACTGGGATTACGCTTGAGTGATAGACTGCTGATGGAATTGTGAGACCAAAGAAATCCATCGTCGCGCCGTTTTCGAGCACTGCGACAACTTGTGGGTAGAGCATTGCTACTGGGATTAATAGCGAGATGAACGGATCAGTCTTCCACTGCTTGGATGCTGTGATCGCGAGGAAGAATGGAAGAAAATAGAAGAAACCGTCTGATGCCGCGTAGAGGATCTGATAGATACCAGAAGTCTCGGCAAGGATGCCACCTGCTGCCATGAGCACGATAACGCTCTTAATGATGCTAGCCGCTGTGAGGCAGTTGATTATTGGAAAGAAAATTCCCGTAATCTGATCAATTACTGACTTGTATCCACTTTTTAATTTTGAACTAACCGCAGGCATAGAATAACTCGCTTTCTTTATGGATATCTCACTTCGCTAGGTATTCTATTACATGACATGAAGTTATGCAATTAGTCCTGAGCCGCAATTGCTCCGCTCAATAGACCTTTTTTCACAACGTAGACTTTGTCACCGTTAGTGAGCTTCGTGTACTGTTTACTAGTAAGATTAACATTGTCAGCGATAATCTTTGTCTTACCCTGTGCAACCATTGCTTTGTAAGATGTGTGCACGCCCTTGCCAGTTCTGCGCTTAACAATCTTTGTGCAGACAATCTCGCCCTCAGCGACCTTTCCTTTCGCTACGAGGAGAATTACCGGCTTTGCTAAGACAAAAATTACAAAAACCGAAAGAATTCCAATCAAAAATATAATTGCAGTTGGGTCAGAATCATGCAAATCGAGGTTGTAATCAACTTTGATGAGATAATACATTACAGCAACTGCAACAAGGAAAATTACAACCGAAGGCAAATTAGCTAGAAGCATATCTCTAGTAAATCGCTTAACTGCATCCTGCTGCATCTCATCAACAGGCTCATCAAATGTAATATTTTTAACGCCGTCTCTGTACTCGTAATCTGGATACTTTGAAAAATCTGGAGCACTTGCTGACAAAGCGTCCTTAAGTTCTGATAAATTCATATCTACACCTCACTACTATTACTCTTCTGCTAAAAATGGAATTAAGATGCTAATTGTAAAAACATATTCATCATCGTGGCTCTTACTAGGCTCACACTTGATATCAACTTCGCCGCCATACTTCTCAGCTGACTCTTTAATGTTGCCAATTCCCATTCCGTGGAGAACTTTGTCAATCTTCGAAGTAACGATTTTGTCTCCATCGAGGACCAAAGCCTTCGTCGAAAGATTTGATTCAGTTATTACAAAGAAGCTGTCTGTTTTCGAGAAGTTCAAAGTGATATCTTTGGAACTTAGCTCATTTCCATCTTTCTTCTTATTACCTGAACTCAGTGCCTCAATCGCATTATCGAGGATATTAGCGAGGATTGAGCAGATGTCCACGGCCTTCATCTCTTTATAAGAGAAGATGCCATCGACCGCGAGTTTGATACCAAGCTCAGAAGCCTTCTGAAACTTATCGGTAATGATCGCGTCTGCAATTGTGTTACCTGTGTGAGCTACAGGGGTTGCGGAATTAAGGCTGTCGTTGATGCCATTAATGTACTCCTTGGCCTTATCAACATCACCGTTATCTATTAGGAGCGATAGGACTGTCAGGTGGTTTTTGTAATCGTGACGAAGCTTGCGCATAGCCTCGGCATTCTCCTCTACTGACTCATAGTACTTAGTCTGCGAAGCGAGCATTGTCTCGTTAACCTCTGCGTTACGCCTGTAAATTCGCTGAGTTACAACGAAGTTTGTAATTGTGAGCACCAAGAAGATAATAACTACAGATGTAATGAGAATGAGTATGTTATATGAACTCGACATATCCCAAATTGCTTTAGTAACTTCTGACGTTTCAAAATCAACACTCACGCCCATAGCATTTGGTACAATGAACACCTGGAAAATCGATGCATAGATATCAACAGCTATAACAGAGAGAAAAACTATGAACAGTGGGAGCAATCCCAATTTAGACTTAGTTTTGCTACCAGGAAGGCTTGCTAACAAGATCATTACAAATACAACCAATGGAACTACAGTCAATCTTAAAATCTCATAAGTTGCACTTCTGTAATCGCCAATACACAAATAAAGAATATTGTTGAACATATCGAAGATTTCAGAAACTATTATCTGGCTCATTATGAGGATCAGTATTCGTCTCCACCATCTGCCCTCAACAAAAATAATGGAAATCGCTATAAGCCCAAGAGCAATCATTATTATCGGAATATCTACGATAAGTGCAGGAATTGACAGAGGATAAAGGACCACCTCCAAAACTGCACGCAAGATAGAAAAACCGCCAGCAAAAATCAAAAGCTTCTTCTTAACCTTCCAACGAAGATAGAACCCAACAAGCAAAAAGTATGCAAACATTGGATAAAAATAATCAAGTGCACCCATCAATACATCAAGCATGTGTTGGTCCTTCTCCTTTCTTCAAAAATCAAGTCAAAGCTTATCTACTTGTTCGCTTAACATAATCGAACATCGCCTGTCTGAACTTCGCCTGCTCGCCTCGAGCAACTGCCAGAACAGTGCCATCCTTCATCGTAACTTCTGTCGCCTTAAATAGGCGGATGTTTTTCATATTAACAATTGTACATCTGTGAATTTTATAGAAATCACTACTGCGGTCTGAGACCATCTCGAAAACACTCGCAAGCTTTGATCTCACCTTAATCTCTTCAGCCTTATCGCCGATACCAATGTGATAAACGACGTCATTATTCATAGACTCGATAAACTGAATTGTCTCAATTGGAACTACTCTATTCTCACCATCGACGCTTAATGTAACGGCAGTCTCTGTATAAATCATTCGTTCTAGATCGTTAAGGACAGCCTTAAGTTTATCTGGATCAACAGGCTTACCTAAAAATCTAAATGCCGCAACCTCATATCCATCCATCGCCATCTCAACGTGGCTCGTGATAAAAATAATCGGTGTAGTAATCTTGGAATCTCGAAGTTTCTTGGCAGTCGTCATACCATCACAAGACTTCATCTCGATATCAAGGAAAATGGCATCATAGTGATTGCCATTACCAATAGATTTCAAAATCTCATCGCCATCAGAATACAAAAAACAAGTTACATCTTCTCTTCCATATGCCTGATTAATAGTCTTCTCAACCTGACTTCTGAATACTTCTTCGTCATCAACAATCGCTAAACGCATATCTAATCCCCATACACTTCCAAAATAAGAGGGAGGCTAAATCCCTCCCTCCGTTTGCTAGTATATCAGATTAATACACTTATTATCCAACAATCTTACCATTCTCAAGATTTACAATTCTGTTGCCATAAGAAGCTGCCTCAGCTGAGTGAGTAACCTGAAGAATTGTAATGCCCTTCTCCTGATTAACTTTCTTAAATAGTTCCATGACCTCAGTTGTTGACTTAGCATCAAGATTACCTGTTGGCTCATCTGCAAGAATGATCGCTGGGCTTCCAAGGAGAGCTCTAGCAATTGCAACTCTCTGCTGCTGACCACCGGAGAGCTTAGCTGGCATAGTCTTACGCTTCTCTGTTAGACCAGTAATCTCCAATATCTCCTTGAGGTCCTTCTCAAGAGATGCCTTAGACTTACCACGAGCTGTAAGTGGAAGAAGGATGTTATCTTCAACATTCAAATTCTGAACAAGATTATAGAACTGGAATACAAAACCAATCTTCTCGAGACGAAGCTTAGCAAGTTTACCTTCCTTAAGCTTAGTAATGTCTGTTCCAAGAATATCAATTAAGCCCTCGAAATCTCTATCAAGACCTCCGATTAAATATAGAAGAGTAGACTTACCTGAACCAGACGCACCCATCAAAGATACGAACTCACCCTCATTAATCACGAGGCACGCATCTTCAAGTACCTGAAGGCGAGCATCATTCTTACCAAAAACTTTATTAACATTTTTAACTTCAATTACACTAGACATATTAATTCTCCTTATTCGTACTTGAGCTGTTCAGCGAGCTTCATCTTTCTAAGTGCGTTAATTGGCTGGATTGACATAAGCGAGAATGCCAATAGCATTATCAAAAGAATTCCAAGTGTTCTTGGAATATCGTAGGTCATCTCCATATATTCATCCAAGACTACCTCGAAAACATTCTTAACAGGAATAGTCATCAATAGACCAAATGGCAATGCGAATATTATTCCCCAGAATGAAGCGAAGAAACTCTCGAGGAAGAATGATAAGCAAAGCTTACCCTTTGTAAGTGATGTAGAAAGCAAAACTGCGCATTCTCTCTTACGAGCCTCAAATCCAATGAGAAGGCTTCCTGATGCACCAATAAAAGTGATCAAACAACCGATAACAAGAATTGTATTAATGAGTATCATTACTTGAGCACTGTCTTCATCATTCATCTCGATCTGTTCCTGTCTTGTATAACAGATACCATCTGAGTGCTGCTCAATAAATGCATCAACCTCAGCAGGATTATCACAGCAAACATAAAGAGTATCTACAAATCTATTGCTATACACATTCTCGTAGAAATCTCTATTGATAACCATAGATTTAATATCCTGCTTATAAATGCCAACAACTGTCATCTCTCTTACGAAAGGAAGAACTTCATCACTACAGAATGTGAATTCATATATATCTCCAACTTCGAGATTTAGTTTACGAGCAAAAGTATTCGATACATATAGCTCATTCTCACCAATAATTCCAGGAACGGAAGCAAGTTCTGCATTATACTTCAGACCATCTTCATCACCAGTTGCAGAATAAATAGTACAACCAGATGTCTCTTCATTTACAGCAATCGTATCACCAGTATTATACGTGTACATAACATCTGTAACGCCATCCAAGTGCTCAATATAGTTAAGTGTTGATACCTTCTCACCCATTACTGTAAATTCGATATCCGAAGAAAACTTTGGCTCTGCGGCATGCTCGCTAATAAGACTTGCTGAATATGAAATAACAACCACACAAAGTGCTACAACAGTAGTGATAAGTACACTCGCACCAATTGTATTCTTCTTTGTGAAACTTTCACGAGCAGCAAGCGCTGGAATAATCTTGCCATTCTTCTCAAAGAAATTACTAATATTCTTTCCAATGAAAACAAAGAAGCATGGACATACCATTGAGACACCTGCCATCATCAAAATGATAGAGATAATCTGAGCTGCGAAGAGTGTTTTCGCGAAGAACATAAGAGCCAATGAGATGAGCATAAAAGCGATACCAATGAATACGCTAATCTTACTAAGCTCATACTTCGCATCCTTGTTAGAGAAGATGATGTCGCGGATAGGTGTCTTAACTGCCTTAAGCACTTCCTTGAGTGAGCAAAGGCACTCGATAACAATGGCTGCTACGATAACAACAAATGCTACAAAGTAATTCATGCTACCGTAAGTAACTTCAATTTCCATACCAGTTCCGGCATTGAAATCAATGTTGAAAAGCGAACTAAGGAGTAAAAGTCTTACTACTGCATAAATGCCAATGCCGATTAATGAACCAATAAGACCATACAAACCATTCTCGCCAAGGAGAATTGCAGTAGTCGCATTCCTTGAGAAACCTAAACTTCTGAGCGTTCCAACTACAGCCATTCGCTCGCAGATAATTCGCTCAGAAACAGAGATTGTAACGAAGATAACCATGAGGATACAGATAGCAAGAACCAATGAGAAAACCTTGTTCATCTGATCGAATTCTTCTTCCATATCTTCATCGCCAAGGAAGTATTCCACATCATATCTAGGATACTGTTCCTTAAGGATAGTCTCTACTTCCTTTGCCTTAGCATCGTCTTTTACATCGATGAGAGTAAGTATTGATGGAATACCACCTGACAACATCTGAATGTCATCATATGATACAATTACAGTCTTTTCCGTTGCAAGGATCTTGGATAAATCATATGCTGTGCCAACAACTTTAAATTCATGTGGTGCATCTTTTGTATCAAGAAGTGTGATTGTATCACCAACATTAATAGCATACTTTTCCTGATACTCTTCACTTACAAGACACTCACCATTATTAACATTTGTTGTACCATTTCCAAAGCCCATTCTTGATGCTTTCTCAATATCAAATGACTCAATAAGGACAGCATATCTATCAACCATATAATAAGCATTCTTGCTATGCTCGAACTTCTCATTCATGGTCTCATAGATAGTAACTGATTCGTATTCTGGAAGATCTAAATTCTCCAAATCAACATCATCTGAGGAGTTCACCATAATGTCTGCTGTACCAATAAGCTGGCCCATCGCACCACCAAGGATGTTTCTCATAGACGAAGTCAAATCAAAAGTGAAAAGCGCGATAAAAGAGCAGATTGTAATACATGTAACAACAAGAAAGGTTCTTCCAGGCTTGCCAAATATGTTTTTCAATAAATGCTTTAAAATAATTCTCATATTTTCTTACCTTTCACCTTTAATTCCATCTGCTAATTCTGTCTTCAGGCATGATGTACATACCATCGCCCTCTTTGATGTCGTATACCTCGATAAACTCATCAATTGTCGCAAGAACTGCATTAGTTCTGATAATTCCTGGACTATGTGTATCGTTCTCGATCATGCTACTTATATCTGTTGGGGATACGAGTTCGCAATAGTTTGTCGCGTAGCTCTCGAAAAACTCCTTATACTCTTCATCTGTAGAGAGAAGGCTTACGCAAACCTCAACTCCACCTAGATCAGCAAAATTTTCTGTAAGTGTTTTCGAGCCATCTACGGAATAAATATTCTCAACTCTAAACGCAGTCTCGAAATACTCAATCGCTGCCTGATTTTTAATCTCTAAGGCATCCGTATCTTCCTTAGGGAGCCACTCTGGATTATAAGTACCGTTATAGTCGTACTTCATACCTTCTGAATCGAATGCATGTCCTATCTCATGGGCAATGACCGTACCGATTTTTCCTAGATTATGCTCATAACTACTATCAACGCTAAAGAAATTACCCTGCTGAATTGCTAATGTAATAACGATTACATTGTTACTTGTATAGCAAGCATTCACTTCGTTCATAGGCATAACTAGCTTATCTTTTGGAACAGTTTTTCCAATGTTTGAAAGCTGTTGAGCTACTGCATATTCATATAATTTTTCATCTGTTTCCCAGGCCTTGCCAGTAAAGCAATCTGCCTTATCAGTATCAATCACACTAGTATCAACGTCTTTTGCAGTAAGAACGACGATATTATCTAGCTTCTTGATAAGAAGTTCCTTCGCTTCGTCTGTGAGTATAGAAGAACTATTAATCTTCTGGCGATATCCTTCTCTAATATCATCGATTAATTCTCTTAAAAGGGCATCAGCTTCTTCATCGTAAACAAGTTCTGTATAAAGCATGCTCAATTCATCGAATAAGAACTGATTATAAATCATCTGCCTAGCTATTTTCGCATCGTCCTTAGCACCCATCTGTGTGCGAGTCAATTTATCGAACTCAAGAGACAATACATCATTATTTGCTTCAACATACTCATATATTGCCCAATTCTTAAGAACATCAAGATTATCCATTACATATGCGTCGTTAATCGCTTTTAGCTGATCAGGAGAATAGGCTACCCAGCCACCATATGGATTATTCGTAATTCCATAAGCTTTCTCAATATCCTTATAATCCACATTAGTAAAAATCTCATTTAAAGCTTTATCATCAACGAAAGTAGCATCTGCAGAGCGATACATACTAGCAGTAATCTCATCTTCTTCCGTAGCCCAACAAATCTCAACTGCAATATACTCAAGTGCTAAATACTCATCTTCAGCATCCTCTTCACTTGTTCCAATCTGCTTAGCCAAAGCTACATAACTTTCTTTTTCACGGCCAATAGCATTAACGTATCCTTTAACTTCTTCGATATCAACACCCAAAACGGTTGTCTTCGTATTTGAAATAAGCGCATACTCAGAAGCATTCAATGGATTTTCTGAAACTGTAAGCAAAGGTCTTAATCCACATTGGTTCTCAACACATAAAGTTAACAACTCTTCTGGTGTTGATGCATTTCTAATCTTATTCAATTTCTCCAAAACATCAGGAAGCATTGCATTAAGACCTTCCATGTAATAGTCTTCATCATACTGTGCACTCATCTCCTGAAACGCCTTCTGAATAATGTATTCCTTAGAGCCATATTCATATTCTTCATTTGATGTACCAATTCGAATTACTTCTTGGATTAACAACTCGTTGGCTTCAGCCTGTAGCTCACCAAAATCACCATATTCCAAATAACCATTCTCTACATCAACGCTCAAAAGATACTCGCTATTAACATATCCATAGAAATCATCCTGAGCTTTAATATCAGTAGATTTAACTATATTCTTGTTTCCCTGATTATTAATGGCACTAATAACCTCAGTTGGTACGCAACCCGAAGCCATGAACGCCATACTGAAAACTAAAACTGCTGACAATGCTGCAGTGAGTTTCTTCATGTCCATTCTCTTCACTCCTTTACCTCTCAATCCTACGCCTTCCATATTTAAGCTTTCTTTATTAGAGTTTTTCATACTCTAGCTACCCTTTCCACGTAATAGTGCATCTTCTTTACTTGGATATTATATACATTATGTATTTCGCAACTTGAATATGTTGTGAAATGTATAAATGTTGTTGTGAATTGCAATTTGTGGCTTATTCACACTCTGTTTAATGCTAAAAAGGGATACAAAATGACTATACCAACTCATAGTTTCGTGACTTCAACTTATATTTCATTTTAGAAAAATGAGATCAACTAAAAACAGACCATTTCCCAAAGATTGAACTCATACTACAAAAACAAAATATAGGTCCAATTTTCCAAAAGCCTTTTATGAGTTATTGAACTTATATTTCAAAATTAAAATATAAGTTCACGCCTTCGAGCTTTTCAAAATTAATATTGAACTTATAAATCAAAAACTAAATATAAGTGCACCACTCAAAAACAAGTTATTGAAATATTGATCTTATAAATCAGAAACAAAATATAAGTCCAACAATTAAATAGCAACTACAATTTCATTGAACTTATATTTTCAAATCACAATATAAGTTCATTATGTTTCTAAATTCATCTTATAGTCTCAATTTAACGTATAAGTTCAAGTTGATACTCTCTTTATCTGCATTGCGTAATAGAATAATTTCATCATACAAACAGAAGGGAGAACAAAAAATGCGATTACCAATAAAGAACTCATTTGACCTCACTCCAATACAAGAATATCTAGATCAACTAACGCATCTAAACACTTTAATAAGTAACAATCCTAGCAACACGCGAGTAATAACGAAGAAGAGAAATTCTAGAAACTACTATTACGAAAGAATAACAAGCAAACAAAGTAAGTACATTAGAAAAACAAACCTAAAAGTTCTTAGAAACTATCTTCAAGCAGACTACAAGAGAAGAATATCTCTTGAATTACCCAAAGAAATCAACACGATTTCGAAATTCATAAAACGCATCCAAAAATCCAAACTTGAAACCATATATTCTGAATTGGATCAAGAACAGAAAAAACTCATCACACCATATGCTGTCTCAAACGAAGACTACGCTCAAGTGTGGAGTGCTTCGCCTTATAATTCTGCGCCAAGAATCATCACTGAATTCATCACTTCCAAGGGTGAGTATGTAAAATCTAAATCCGAAGTAATAATTGCTGACACTCTTGCAAGCATGAATATTCCTTATCGCTACGAACCAGTTTTCGTCACTAAAGATGGAGTTACCAAATATCCTGACTTCCAATTGCTAGATACAAAAACCAGGAAAGAATACTACCATGAACACTTCGGAATGATGGATGACCCAGACTACCTCAGAAGTGCGATAAACAAAATCGATACTTATGCCAAGAATGGCATTATATTAGGAGTGAACTTCATTGCGACATTTGAATCCTCAGAACACCCACTCAACCGCAACACTCTAAAATCTACACTTTCTGCAGTGTTCAATCACAACTAACCCCAAAACAAAACCCGCCAGGCGCATATCAAAATGCATCTAGCGGGCTTCATTATTAGCACAATTTCAAATTCAAAATCAGTTAAATCCAATCTCATCAAGGATTGTATCCAACAACTTACCATTCTTCAAAGAGAACTCAGGAGTAATGTGTGGCTTATCCTCTCCCATAATTGCTCTGCTCAAATTCTCAACTTCGAGCTGATAGTTATTTGGAGCATCAACCTCTACTACGCGCTTAACTCCTTCTGAGATAACATCAAATGTGAGGTGACCTGTCTGGTTATACTCGACAGGAGATACAATTGAACCCTTTGTTCCGCGGATATAGAGACGATCGTAACGAGCATTGTTGCCGAGTACCATACCAACATTAAATGCTGCACGTACACCATTATCGAACTTCAAGATTGCAGCAGTTGAAGCATCAACACCTTCATCTGTCATCTCTGCAACTGCCTTAACCATTGTAAGTTCAGCATCAACAAGTGAAAGGATCATTGTTGTGCAGTAACATCCAAGGTCATATACCATTCCACCGCCGAGTTCCTTATGAAGTCTAAAGTCTTCATCGTAACCCTGTGTGTAGAATGCTGACTCAATAAAGAGCAGATCACCAATCTCACCGCTATCAACGATATCCTTAAGAGCCTTAACATATGGGCTATGGAGATATGCATATGCCTCCATAAGGATTACGCCGTTATCAGCCGCTACTTTATACATCTCAGCAGCTTCGATTGCATTCATAGCAAGTGGCTTCTCACAAAGGACATGCTTACCCGCCTGGAGTGCCTTAATAACCCATTCCTTATGAATGTTATTTGGAAGTGGTACGTATACAGCCTGAACTTCTGGATCCTCAAGAAGCTTCTCATAACCAACATATCCTTTTTCAAAACCGAATTTATTCACATACTGATCAACCTTCTCCTGACGGCGTCCAGCAATCGCATAACACTCAGCGTTATTAGCGAGCTTAAGGCCTGGGATAAGACCATAATCAGCAATATTAGCAGTACCAAGAATTCCCCACTTAATTCCCATATTCTTCACCTCCGAACGGATAACTTAATTATCATGCTCCTTGCTATCAAAAAGCGCTAATCAAGGAGCAACTTCATATCTATTTCAAGTATATATTTAAATGCCCAAAATCATTCTCTCATCGGTTGGTTTTGTATCAAATTCATAACCAAGTTTTCAAGCAATAATAAACCACCGCGTAATCACATCATGTAATAGTCGCAGTGGTCAATTAATATCACTTCTCTTCAAAGAACTCCACGTCCTCACCTAGCGGACCATGGCAGAACGCAATTCTTGCTGGTAGCGGATTATTGTTACCTAGCAAAATATCTTTTGGTCCGAGGAATATCTCATATCCAGCTTTGCTCACCTTATTAACGATGCTATCTACATCTTTAACTGAAAATGCGAAATGTCTAATCACGCCCTGTGGGAGCTGACTATCAGCATTTGTGAAAACCTCCACCAAGCCATTACCTGTGTCGAACATAAATCCCTGATCCCAAGTTCTTACAATCGGGAGTCCCAATAAATCGCAGTAAAAACTTTTGACCTTACTACTCTCGTCTTCGCTAGATGTTTTGATACAGATGTGATGAATTCCTGTTATCTGTCCCATAATGAACCTCCGCAACAATTTGCTAACTCTATATTGACACAACCGAGCAGTTATTGTAAATTCACAAATGTAATATTCACATGGAGGTAGACCGATGAAGAAGATTTTCTGCTGATAATTTAATACTTATTTTGCGGCGGAGAATTATTTCTCGATTTACAACTATGCTTTTTTATATGTATTGAGACGCTGCGATTATGTCGCAGTTTTTTATTGCTTGGAGTTTGTTTTCGAATAGCTCGAAAACACGCTAAGCGCTCTTTGCTCCGCCGTTACACGGAGGTGATCACTATGATGATTGACATTAAAAATTTAACTTTTGGATATGATGGTTCTGACGTTTTGCTTTTTGACGACGTAAATCTCATTATCGACACAACTTGGAAACTTGGCCTGATTGGAAGAAATGGACGAGGCAAATCAACTTTCTTCAAAATCTTACGAGGCGAGGTCGACTATGGAGGACATATCTCTGGACTACCACAGTTTATTTCTTTCCCTTTCGATGTCGAGGATGAGTATGAGCTAGGCGGCGATGTGATTAGGACAATTGCACCTAACGCCGAAGACTGGGAGATTAGACGTGAGATGAACTATCTCGAACTACCTGAGGAAACTCTTTATAAGCCATACTGTATTCTTTCTGGTGGTGAGAAAACCAAACTTCAACTGATATCGCTTTTCTTGGACGACTACTACTTCCCTCTTATCGACGAGCCTACTAACCACCTCGACGAGCATGGTCGAGAAGTTACTGCCAACTACTTAAAGCGCAAAAACGGTTTTATTCTAATCTCGCACGACCGTAACTTCCTAGATCTCGCGACTGACCACACAATGGCAATTAACAAGACCAATATCGAGATTTGTCCAGTTAGTTTCTCAACTTGGTGGGAGCAAAACGAGATTAAAGAAAAGTATGAAGCAGTTCAGAACGAGAGACTCAAAAAAGATATCGCAAGACTTAGAGAATCTGAAAAGCAAGTTGAGCGCTGGTCAAATATATCAGAGAGCAAAAAAATTGGTTTTGATCCAACTAAGACTGAAAAGCAAACTAGTAGAAGAGCCTGGGAAGGTGCCAAAGCCAAGAAGACTATGGGTCTAGCCAAAAATCTCGAGCGCCGTTACGAGAATAAGATTGAGGAGAAGACTTCACTTCTCAAAAACCATGAGAACCGCGAGGCCCTCAAAATCACTGGTAAACCTCATCACTCAGACCTTCTTATCAAGACCACAAATCTAGTCCTCAAATATGACAACATGCCAATCTGTGAGCCAATAAATCTCGAGATTAGACAGGGCGACAAGTTCTCAATTAAAGGAACGAACGGCTGTGGTAAGTCTACTTTTCTGAAGCTTATTACAGCTAAAGACCAAGAGAATTTGAGCTACGATGGTGAGCTTCTTATCGCATCTAATCTTACTCATTCACTAGTTAAGCAAGACACGTCTTTCTTAACTGGAACGCCAAGAGATTACGCATTCGATATACTTGTAGACGAGCCTCGCTTCAAATCAATTCTCCGTAAGATGGGCTTTAGCAAAGATAACTTAGAGCAAGATATGAATTCACTCTCAGAGGGTCAGAAAAAATGCATTCTTATCGCTGGTTCCCTCTGCCAGGAAAGTAACATTTATATTTGGGACGAACCACTGAACTTCGTCGATATTTACATCAGACAGACTATCGAAGAGATGCTCGAAGATGCTGACATCACAATGGCATTCATCGAGCACGACAAAGCCTTCACTGATAAGATTGCTAGCAAATCAACAAAGATTATCGGACTTCAGTAAAAGCAAATAGTACCGTACTCACACGAACGCAAAAAGACCAGTCTCAACTCACACTTAGATGAGGAGAACTGGTCTTCTTGTTTGGAGAACATATGCTTAGTCTAGCCTAGTGTTACTGCTGCAAAGGAACAATCCCCATCTTGTCAGCAATCTCATCCAAGCTAATTGGTCTATAGTTATTTGCGTCAACGCCTACGTCATAAATTCTGAGCTTAAGTTCAGGGTTCTTTGGCGTATGACCCTCTGGAAAACGGTCTCTATAGTACAGCTGAAGATTACGCTCGTTGTATTCACCAGTAGAATGAATATGTCCATGCAAATGAATACTTCCATAATGTGCCTTATGCCACTCCAAGAATGGATAATGACACAAAACCACTGTTCCATACTGAGTGCCTAAAACAACCTGCTGATCGATAGATACGAACGCATCTGTATCAGAATAATCAAGATCGTGGTTTCCAAGAATTAAATGAACCTTCTTACATCTAATCTTTGATCTAAATTCCAACGCTCTTGTGCGTCCAATTCTAAAAGCGAAGTCGCCCAAAACCCACAAGTCGTCATCAGCACCAACCGTCTCATTAATGTTGTTAATCAAAATCTCATTCATCTCTTCCAAACTTTCAAAAGGCCTGTTGTTAAAGTACAGGACCTTACCATGGCCGAGATGTAAATCACTAGTAAAATAATGCATATTTATTACCTTCTATATTCAATCAAAATTACTTCATGACGAGTTTCTTCTGCTTATTCCAAATCAAACGAGCCAAGACACCAGTCAAAACTTCTTCAACACTTAATAGCGCGAACCATACAAGTGCGGCATACATAATCGCAGTTAATGGATTACCGAAGAAGAATGCCTTAAATATCTTGAAACTTGGTATCAAATTAATGAGCATCGCAGGAATTACAATACCTGCAGCAACACCCAAGTTTTCATGGTTTTTAAATTCAGGTGTTACATACACCATGATGAAAACATCAACAAATGCAAGAACACTTAACAGTATCCATTTTGAAGTTACAAAAGCTGCAACAACAATCAAAACAAAAGTTATTGCGAACACCATTCTCAATACTTTTCTCATTGTATTATCCATAAAATCATCTCCACAATATTCAAAACAATAACAATCACATAAGCAAAATTCATAAGTCGAACAGAATAAGCAAGTGTGATCTTAGATAAGCCCATAACACCCTTCTTAGCTAATCTATTTCTAACAGTTCTTCTTTTAACAATCTTCTTAGATGCATCTACTAAATCTTCCACATCCAAACCAAGTAGTTCAGCAAATACTGTCATTCCATCAACACCAGGTAAAAGAAGCATATTAATCGCAACAAGCAATGCATTGTTCACTACGAAGAACAAACATGCAGTCGCTGTCTCTGGAAAAAATGAACCTATTATCATCGCTAGACCAGCAATAACACAGTTAACCTCAACACCTGCAGCACTAATCTGAATTCGTCTAGCTCTGCTACACTCGTTAGAATAAACGAGATTATATGCACAAGGGATACCTCCACTTATTCCTATGCCCATCTCGAAAACATACGCACCAAGTGCCTTAGCTGCAAAATAGTGACCAAACTCATGTGCCACAATTGAGATAACGAAGCTAACGATAGTCCACATTACAATATGATTATCTTCAAGATAATCCAAACTATCTATATGATTTATTACGCTTAAAACACCCAAGATAATAAGTGGAAGCCAAGAAAGAAAAACTGTCGCATTAATCACTCTTGAAAGCTTCGTAGAATCTTTAGTCTTCTTTGGAACCCAGAGAGTAAATAAAAGACCACCAGAAGTGATTAATCTACCCTTTCTTGTGAAAAGGTTTTCTTCAAACAATTCTATACAAGTCTTTCGCTCTTCGGCTGTTAAAGAAGATGGAACCTTATAAGGATCTGTTTTGCCATCAAGCTTAGTCAAGAAACGATAAGCATCATTTCTAATCTGGCACTCATCTCCTGTTAAGTGATTAACCAAAGTTGTATATGACTCTGTCACCTTCTTAACTCTGAGCCAATTTGTCATCTTTGGATATCTCATAAAATTCATCTCCGTTTCTTATTTATATATAGAACGGAGTTATTTAGTTTTTTCGCAATAAAATGAGCTACACGAATAAATTATCCGCATAACTCATTTTCAATCTCTAATTAAATACCATCTTTATCCATCGAGTGGAAAATACTAACTATATTCTCTGTGAGTGCAAGACCATCCAATTCCTGTGTAGCAAGATCCAAATCATCATAAGCAATCAAATCCTGATGAACTCTTCCAATCGTTCGATATGGATTAAGAACTCTCTTAATCTTGATATCCTTTTTAGTCTTAGCATCTTTAGCGTCTGAAGTCTCAACAAATTTATCATCCAACTTACCTGGATCACAATATACATATCCAAGACCACGAGTATACATATTCCATCTCATATGTTCGTACATTTTCCAGACCTTGCTATTACTAACAAGACTATAATCTGAATTATGTTCAGCCTCAATAATCTTAACCTTATACATGAAGCTCAGTGTTCTAGCATATACTGAATGTCTGTTATATTCATTATTACAATAACTAGTCCAAGACTTATTCTTGTTTCTTTCGTAATGAATTGCAACGGTCGCCTTCTCGATACTAGACATAGTAATGAAATTATAGCTATAAGTCTTTTGGGCGTCA
This sequence comes from Clostridia bacterium, assembly GCA_024403735.1. Classification (GTDB taxonomy): domain Bacteria; phylum Bacillota; class Clostridia; order Saccharofermentanales; family Saccharofermentanaceae; genus Saccharofermentans. The sequence continues at coordinate 34,962 of JAKSRG010000019.1, read as the reverse complement.
CCAACGAACTTAATACCAGCAAGAATATTCGCATTCCACTTACTACATATACTCTGATTTACAACATTAGTAAGTATCATATATGAATCACTTTTACGATAATCTCGAAAACAAATCGCATTCAATCGCATTGCTAGATTAACATTAAGTAAGTCATCACCAGCATTTACAAATGCAAAAGTAAAATCTGGGATTTTCTCCTTTATCTTTTGCTCAAAAGCAATACTATCTAATTCAACTTTCTCAAAGCAATCAACCTGATAAATAGCTTCGCCCTCTTCATCCATCTTCTCTTTGAGTTCAGGAATTCGCTGCTTTAACATGCCATAGCCAGTTCCATTATCAACAACTGTAATAGATAGCTTATAACCTGGCATCTGACCTAGATGAAGAATTGTCCTAATCATCTCAAAGTTTCTATCACTCATGCCACCTACAATAAGCACCTTGATATCTTTGTGACTCTTAGCAGGAATAGCATTATCAAAGATTGAATTCTTAGAAAGAGTATTCAAGACAAAATTCTCTTCTGTACGAATGAAATTAATAATTACATTCTCTTTGCCATCTTGATTAAATCCGTACTTTTTTGGATATCCATCATATAAACTCCAAGGAGTAACTGATAATTCAACATACAACTTAACATTGCAGCCATCATGTCCTCTAAGACTTTCACAGATGTCATCAAGCTGAATAAGATTATCCTCTTCCTTATCGCAGAACATAAAAACTTCTACGCCTTTGGAACGACCTTTTGTTTTCGAAACAATCATATCTGGAGTTTCATCAACAATAAGCCCACCTATAGAGTTAACACGCTCTCTTAAAGCAGTCATACTCTCATCCAATTCACATGTGAAGACAATTATCTTCTTACCTTCGCAAGATGAAGCAATACTTTCTGCTAAAGAAATTGTTTTGTTATTACACTCAGTAAAAATATAAACATTGCCTTTTCTAAAAGCTGAGAGTTTTAGCTTACTAAGTGGACCTTCAACAAACTTCAAAATATAACCACCAACAGCCAAGAGCAAAAGCAAGTTAGCAACAAGTCTAACAGCAGCATATCCACTACTAAAATTTGCATATCCAGCTATAGCTGGGTGATCATAATCATTACCTGTAGATATACCAATAACTTTAAGTATTGAATCAAGAAATGAATGCAAAATGCGAAGGAATATATTTTTACTCTCAATTGAATAAAAACACTCAGGGAAAGCCAAAACCAAACTAGCTATAAACTCAAACACAGCCGCTATAGCATATGTTCCCTCAGTCCTACGTTTGCCCTTAGAAACCCAATAAGCAACACCTGAAACTATCAGAATTATGCTCACTACCATTGGGCAAACCCAAAAAAGCAACTCAGGGTTAAAGTTACCAAATTCTATAAACAACATAAATAATCCTCAAATCTATCGACAATACTATCAGTCATCAATATAGGTTGTCGCGCCCTCAATAATGTAATTATCACATTCACTATGTGAGAGAACTTCCTCTTCAGTATCCTCATCAACAACAGTCCATGCAATAACTGGCACGTTGTACTTTTTCTTGAACTTCTTAGCCTTATTATTGTCCAAATATCTTAAGTCATAACAAATAAAATCAGGTCTAATAATCTCTTCAAAATCACATGTATCATGTAAATTAAAGAATTCATCATCAACTTCGCCTTTATCTTTTAACTTAGTAAAGTCTGTTGAAATAATTCCACATGGAATAAGACAATCGATCTTTTTAATTGCCTGCAATACATATGGATTAGAACTATGCACAGCAAAGCCACTAGTAGATGTACCTGGAGTAAATACATCAAACTTCTTAGCATATTCTCTTAGCTTGCTAACAACATTAGAGATGAACTCCTCAAGTTTCTCATTAACTTCAAGACCCTTAGTCTTAATCTCAATCAAGAGAGGAACGTTGCCATGAACAAAATCCAAGAACTCATCAAAAAGCATAATCTTACATGGGTCATCCAAGAGGGCATTAATCTTCTTGATATCTCTAGTCTTGCACTGAGAAAGGCATGTGATATCACCATACTCTGGAAGTGGTTCATCATCTCTACCTACAACTATATTTCCATCCTTAAGTTCAATAAGATCAACTTCAATAGGAAGGTTCTTCTCAAGACAAGTTCTAAACGCCTTCTTTGTATGTGGCTTTAATTTCTTATTAGCCACACCTCGATGAATAATTGGCTTATCACCATTCTCAGATCCGAGTAACCAAGGCACACTAACATTACCATTAAATCTCACTGTATGAGGGTCATTCTTTACAGCCATAACGTTATTAACTAAGAAATCATACATATTCTTAGTACTATCATTAGTGCTTCTTAAATAGAATGATGGTCTTGTATTATCGCTACTAATAACAGGAGAATACAAATCTACCTTAAGGTGATTATTCTTAGGATTGTTATGTTCAGTAATCATAACACCGTAAGGCAATGCAATTGGGGTGAGATAAAGATTAAGTTTTGCATCTGGGTTCTCACGCATAGCCCAATAGAGGTTGTTAAGATTCTTCGGAATAATATCAGCCTTACTACCATTTAATCTATTAGGGTACATCTTGTAATCAACAGCATCAGTAGCGGCATCACTATATGGATGAGTAAGAATAATATCAGCTTCAATTGCACCAGACTTAAGCTGATCACTAAACCAGTCCATGATGCTCTTCTTATATGAACCAGCTACACTAGCTCTGATGAATGAACTTGAAGCAAGATTCATAAGAGTAATTCTCTTAACATCGTTCATCATTGCGTAGAACGGATAACTATCAGCCTCTGTTCTAAATGTAAGGTAGACATTACTCTTTTCCTGCTTTAAGTACTCGTCTGCACCATTCAAGTCTTTTCTAGCAATCTGAGAAGCTACTTCACTAATATCAGCACTAATCTTTACTGAAGAAATAATACGCTCTGACTCATCTCCATAAAGCTTATGAAGAAGAGCTTCATCAAGTTTAAATGTATCAGAGAAACGAATACACACAAATCTGCAGTCAGTTTTCAAAGCTTGAGTAATCTCTTTATGTGTTACAGATCTTGGGTTAGGACAATCATTCTCACTATCCCAGAAATTCTTGAAATAATCCTCAGTTAATGGCATCACGAAATACTCAGTACCATCATTAATAAAGTCTGGAATATCTCTCACAAAATTATCTCCGCCACCAGCAGATTCAGGAGAGTAGTATACTTCACCATACTTCTCATTAGAATAAGGATCAGCTTTGATGTAATTATAAAGCTTCTCACTGAACTCTTTACCCTCAGATTTGCCTCTATAACTTAAAAAAACTCGACAAACGGACATATACTATCCTCCACTTTTCTTAGTATTTAAATTTTATTCTTATAGGCATATAAATTCAATTAATAATAGAACACTCATATAGTATAATTTTCGTATATTTAATATATCTAAGGAGCAGATTATTATGAATGTTGGAATGATTCTTGCTGGCGGACGAGGCACAAGATTAGGTGCTAACGTTCCAAAACAATTTATCGAAGTACTTGGCAAACCTGTCCTCGCATATACGCTCGAAATTTTCGAGAACGACAAAGAAATTGATGCTATTCAGATTGTTTGTCAGGAAGATCAGATTAAAGATATTGAAGACATCTGCGAGATGTATAAGATCACTAAAACTAAGTGGATCTGCGTTGGTGGTAAGTCATTTCTTGAGTCTGTACGAATTGCTGCTGACGACTTAAGACTTAAGCTCAAAGAAGAACTTCTTGATGAAGTACTCAAAAACCCAACAGAGGAAAACAGACAAAAGCTTCTTGATCCAAAAACTGTTGATGACACAATCGTTGTTGTGTCGTTTGGCGTATCACCACTTACTCCTGAAGAAGATATCAACGATTCAATCAGAGTAGCAAAGTTACATGGTAATGCATTCGCTGCTCAGACAATCGATTTATCAACAGGTATCGTAGATGATCAGCCAGCTACACATACTACTCAAAATATATATCGTGAATCACTAAGAGGATTTGCTAATCCATGGACATTCAACCTTGGAGAACTCTGCGAAGCATATGCAGAGGGCGAGCGTCGTGGAATTCTTAACGGTATGGAGCCACATACTTCTACTCTCTACTTCCTCCTTGGTAAGCCAATTTGGTTCTCAAAATCAACATCTCCACAGTGTAAGATAACTTACAAATATGATTTGGAAATTTTCGAAGGCATCTTGCTTTACAGAGAAAAGCATAAGAATGACAAGAAAGAAACAGATGACCAATAATGTTTAGTATTAGCCTCCGTCACAAAATGTGGCGGAGGTTTTGTTATGGACTAAAAACGGCTATTTCCAACGCAAAAACAGAATTTTCAAAATTATTTTATAAAAAATACCAAATTAACATTGACATATTATCAAAATGTTATTAATATATAAGTACAAAGTGTGGTGCACATAAAACAGCACTACAAATGAAAGTTTTATAACAAAAGAAAAGGTATATTAAAAGGAGTAAAATTTATGAAACGTCGTTTATCTATGTTAGTAGTTCTTTCACTTGCATTGACTTTATTCGGTTGTGATAAAGATAATGTTGTTAAGATCAGTGTAGAAGATAATTCTGGTACTGTTGCAGAAGAGCAAGCGCCAGAAGTAGAAGCTACTGTTCAGGATGCAGAAGTAGCAGTAGTCGAAGAGACAAATGCAGTTGCAGAGACAGATAACAATACTGCTGTAGTTGATGAAGCTACTACTGATAGTGAAGAAATTACAGCAATCGAACCAATGGCAACTGAATTTGACGATTACGCTATAGGTGACGAAACTGGCGATGTTGGTGATGATGTATTAAGCATTATGTATGCTGATTATTTTAACCTCTTAGGTTCACAGAAGTGTGCTAATTTGTACACTCACATTTCATCAGTAGAAAACATCCCTTCAATTGGTGGTTCTTATAACAGAACAAATGTAACTTCTGCTTATTCAGCTAGTCTCAGTATTTCTTCAGTTACAGCTAGCGGATTTGATTACACATTATCAGCATGTAATGGAGCTAATTCAGGAACAATCGTAGAACAGGCTTATTTCGTATCTGAAGTATGCGCATTATCACGTCTTCAGTATGATAATTCACAGTATGTAGTTTTCATTATTAACAACGATAATATCACAGTTTATTCAACTGGTAGTGCTGGAGATCTTGGACTTGGAAATGGAGTATCTGTAGTTGGTGAGTACATTACTGGTGAAGTAACATACACAAATGAAGATGCTGCAAACGAGTATTTCACAGAAGGACAGCTCGAACAGCTTGAGGCATTCTTGTCAGCTGACTACTATCAGATTTTTGTAACTTCTACTCAGGATGGTGTAGTAACAGTTGAAGAAGAAGACGGCTATAAGATTATCAGTGCATTTGTTCAGGGTGTTGCTGACACATATGGATATGCTGTAGTAATCACAGATGGTGTAGTTGTTGGAATTGAATTCGCTGATGGTGAAGCATTCCTCCTCCCTGAGATTGGTTGCTAATCAATATCACTAAACTCATTCAATATATTAAGAAATCAAATAATAGAAAAAATATTCTTCACCAAAGAAATAGCCTCTCAAAAGGATTAACAAATCACTTTTGAGGGGCTTTTCACTTACTTAATCAAAACAACTCTTTGTACTCAAAAATTTCATCTTTCTTATCTTAAGTAGTTAGTTCCTCTACTGAATAGGGAAGAATTCCAGCTCCAATTGTCATGGAGCAGTTAAACTCACGAATAAATTTCTGAAAATGTTCTCTAGTGAACTCAAAATCCTTAAGTTCGAGTGTTATCTCATCTTCCTTCTCACTAACGATACTTCCCTTATCCATAGATAGTTTTTTGCTAACTTCTGGGATAATTATCTTACCTGCAAATCTAATCCTTACATCATATCTATTACTGCTCTCTTTCGATTTCACAAACATATTAAGAATATAGGTTCTATCCTGCAATGTATAAGCTATTACCATCACACATCCAATACCTTTAACATGATTTCCACTAATCACACGAACAAGATTACAGTTACTATCCCTAACGCTATCGATAACTTTCACGATTTCAAAATATTCTGAAATATTCAATTCTTTACCTCCATCTGTATTCAAAATATTAAACTCATCAGAAGGATTTTTTCTTAAAAATCTCAACAAAAATCCCCAAGTTGATTATCAACTCAGGGATTAGACAATTAAATTATTCAGTTAAGATTATTCCATCTTAAGTAATAAAGCTAATATGTTCTTTGCTGCGGCATAAATCTCATCCTTTGAGATTGCGCCCTTATCGTAAGCTTCTTTAACTCTATCTGGATAGCCGTTAGCCATCTTAAGGTCATTACCAGCCTTAGCTTCTAGATAATGCTCACCAGAAGTCCACCAGTCAGTCATTACCACACCGTTAAAGCCCCATTCACCTCTAAGAATATCAGTAATGAGTTCCTTATTCTCTGAACACTGAATACCATTTACAAGATTATAAGCAGTCATAATGCACCATGGATCAGCTTCCTTAACAATTGTCTCGAATGCCTTAAGGTAAATCTCACGTGCTGCTCTCTCAGATACTCTTGAATCAGAATTCTTACGATTTGTCTCCTTGTTATTGAATGCAAAATGCTTAACTGTTGCAGCAATCTTCTGAGACTGAACACCACGTACTACGCTAGCGCCAATCTTTCCTGCAACGAGTGGATCCTCTGAATAGTACTCAAAGTTTCTTCCACACATTGGAGTTCTGTGAATATTAACAGCAGGTGCAAGCCAAATACCAATGTTGTTCTCCTTAACTTCCTTAGCTGCAGCTGTACCAATCTTCTCAGCGAGCTCAACATTAAAAGAACAAGCGAGCATCGTAGCGCATGGCCAAGCAGTTGTATTAACACCTACATGAGGAAGAATACGAAGTCCAGCAGGACCATCTGCAGTAGTTACATTTGGTACACCATACTCAGGAAGATTACCAACACCAAAAGTATTAGATACACCCTGATTTTTCTGACCACCAAGGAGAAGGATTAGATCTTCAATAGATAGCTGTGCCATGAACTCATCGAGAGTATGTTTGCCATCAGCAACATCTTCGAACATGATATCCTTGCAATCAAGAAGCGAATAAATCTTACGCTCTTTCTCATATGGGCAAGCTGCCTCTGTCTCACGATTTGGTCTTCTTGGGAATATTGATTCAGCTTTCTTCTCAGGAGCAGCAGGAACCTTTTCCATTGTTCCATCTGGAAGAAGTCTCTCATGAAGATTAGATGGAGCGAGTTTCTCTGTCAACTGACATACAACTTTATTGTCGCTGAGCTCATATTTGAAATCTACCTTTGTTAAGCATCTTACGCAGTTTCCAATATAGAACTCATATACGCCCTTCTCCAAAATCCAAGCAGACTTAGTTACCTTACCAAAGTCATCGTAAGAAGCCATATCTGAGATATTAAGTACAAGCTTAACTTTCTCACTCTGGCCAGGTGCTAGCAATGAAGTCTTAATAAATGCACCAAGTTCCTTAGAAGGCTTACCAAGAAGTCCATTAGGTGCACTATAGTAAAGCATCACTACTTCTTTTCCTGAATATTTACCAGTATTAATAACAGTTAAAGTAGCTTCAACCTTGTCATCGACAATCTCGAAAACATTCTGCTTAATCTCAAATGTTGTATAAGACAAACCATAACCAAATGGATAAACAACCTTCTCAGCGGCACCAGGGATAGTCTCAAAATATCTATATCCAACATAGATGTCATCAGTATACTCTGCATACTTATTACTCTCATGGAAGTTATAACTAGAAGGATAATCTTCCAACGTCTTAGCAAAAGAATCTACGAGTTTACCTGATGGTGTAACATCACCAACAAGAATATCAGCAGCTGCCAAACCGCCTTCAATACCACCCTGCCACATAAGAAGAGCAGAACTAATAGCATCATCATCTTTAATCCAAGAAGTCTCAATAACACCACCAACATTAAGAACAACTACAACCTTCTTGAACATTGACTTAACAGCAGTAATCATTTTCTTCTCTTTTGCTGTAATGCAGTAATCTCCATCAGGGAAAACTTCAGCCTGTCTTTCTGCCAAAGCTAATTCACCAGCCCAAAGAGCTTCATTCTTCTCAAGTGAAACCTTACGATCCCATCCCTCACCAGAGAAACGACAAATTGTAATAATAGCGATATCAGCAAATTCTGCAGCACTCTTTAGAAGATTAGCTGGAACTTCTGGTTCCTCCGTCATTCCTGGATCGTATTTCTTATCATACTGAGCCTTAATATCCTCTTTATAGAAATCAACTAATTCCTCGAAAATACTAATCTTACCCTCAGTTTCCTTTATCTTCAATCCATCATAGAGACTTCTAGAATATGCGATAGTAACATCACCTGAGCCACCGCCGCCCTTAACATAATCTACGCATGCCTTACCAAACAAAGCGACTTTAGTGCCCTTACCTAAAGGTAATACTTCGTCTTCATTCTTGAGAAGAACCATTCCTTCAGTTGCACCATTTCTAGATAATTCAATATGTTCCTTAGAACCTGTAACTCTTCTACCATCTTCTCCAAGAGGCAATCCAGGTTGATATAGATGTCTAATCCATTTAGTCATAAGAAGCTCCTCCTATAATTTGCACATAAACAAATTATAGACCAAAAATCATCACGATATAAATTAAACATTTGTTAATTTATAGGCAAAACAATTACTTAATTCTCGCTGTAAAAATATTGCACTCTGATTTAAGTTCCAACGTCATATCAAGAGTTTCTAATTCCCTCTTTGCAATGAACAATCCTAATCCATATCCAGATAGATCATCCTTTGAACCATCACCACGAACAAATGGTTCAACTAAATTATTCATATCCAATTTACTACCTTCATACTCATTACTAATGAAGACTATTCCCTCACCTGAAGATACTATTATCTCTGATTTATCTAGAGCATACTTAACAGCATTTTCAACAATACAGATTAATGCATTCTTAAACTTCAATTTGTCTGTCTTGATACTTCTATCTATTAACTTATCAGTATTAATATGTAACTCTTTGGACTTAATCATATCTCCAAGACTACTTACAATCTCTTCAATAATCTCCTTAACGTTAACGTCTTCAATATGAAGTTCCACCTTATCAGACTTAGCTATATCGAGTGTCTTGTTGATAAGACCATTCATAAAGAATACATTCTCACAAATTCTACTTACATAGTATTCCTTACGCTCAGCATCAGATGAGTACTGATAATTCTCAGCATAAGATGATATAGCCATCAATGGTGTCTTAAGACTATGAGCAAGTGTATTGGTTAGATTAGTCCTATAGGTTACTGCTTCATAGTTACTCTTCCTCTTATAGTAAACAATCAAACTAATAACGAATGCTATTACTACACATAATATGAACACCACGCCATAAACAACTACAAAAGCTAGCCCAGTATTATCAAATACACTTCTCATATATTCATTCTCTGAATATAAAATCTTGTACCTAACCTCCGAGCTATCACTCTTAACTAATCCAGTAACCTCATATTCAGTTACAAAACCATCACGATTATCTTTCTCTGGTAAATACTGAATAATAACTCCATCACCTTCGTGATTAAAATCAATCGCAAATGTTCCATTGCTACTGTCAGTTACAATTCCATAATTGCAATTAGGCGAAACATCTTTCCTATTAGAAGTAAATGATTCAACTATAGTTCCCGTAAAAACATTACCGAACTCACACTCATTAATATGTTCACCACATTCTGTATTCATCAACTTCGAAATAACATTAGCGTCATCGCAAATATAGATATTCTCATTAATATCCAAAAAATCTTCGGTTTTATATAGCAACAAAGCATCACCACTTTTTGCTACCAATTCGTCATCAACATATATCTCTATATCTCTACCCATACAATATGGATAGGTTGAAGCGTAATACTTAAACGTTTTCTCTTTTTTATCTTTAGACCAATCTTCCTGAGTTAAGACCTCAATAACACTCTTCTCAATAAAGTTATATCCTTCTAAATCTTCTCGCCATTTAATGTCCAAAAAGAAGTAGTATATCAGGCATAGAAAACATCCTATCAACAAGGCTATAGCCGAGAAATTGACAAAGATTAGAAATAGATTTGGTTTCTTCACAGTTGACTTCTTCATACAATCTTATAACCCCTGCCAATAGCAGTCTTAATATGATTTCTCTTATCGCCTAGTAATCTTCGTAGTTTCTTTATATGTGTATCTACAACACGCTCTGAACCATCGTAATCATATCCCCATACGCGCTCAAGCAACTGTTCACGACTAAGTATCATCCCCTTATGTTCCATTAAGATCTTCAAGAGAAAATATTCCTTAGCTGTTACTGTAACTTCCTTACCACTAACAAAAAGGCGCATACCAATAGTATCCAATTCAATCTCATCAACAACTAATCGCTTATTTACCTGCCTACCACTATTCGCTCTCTTAATCATTACCTGTGTCTTAGCAAACAACTGTTCAAGAGAGAATGGCTTAACAATATAGTCATCAGCACCTAATTCATAACCCTTCAAAATGGTCTCTTCTGTTCCCATAGCAGTTAAGAAAATAATAGGGCAATCGCTTCGTCTTCTAATTGAACTACACACTTCAAATCCAGATGCACCAGGTAACATAATATCTAAGAATACTAAGTCAAAATCATCCTTAATCGCGAGTGCACTATCACCATCGTTGACTACTGTAATATCATATTCGCCATTAGCCTTATTAGCGAAGAAATCCACTATTCCTTCACTAATCTGAAATGAATCTTCAACTAACAAAACACTATATGCCATTCTTTGCCTCCGATTACACCAATACTACAACCGCGATGTGTATTTCGTGTGTCCTAATCAGACTTTCTTCAAAAAAATCAGTTCTTGTATTCAATCTTCTCCAGTGTTTTCGAGAGGTCACTAGATATTCCATCATCCTTATAGAGGACATATCGAGATGAACCATAGCCAACCATAGTAATGGTATCAAAGTCTAATTCTGAAGTATGGGAAGCAGCATCACACATAGGAATAGATTTACCTGAACGAATGAAGAACACCAATTCATACAACGACACATCAATATAGTGATGACCCTTAGGCATAATCTCAGTACAAATCTCATTAGCTGAATTCATTCGAACCAGCATCATCTCTTCAGGCAGATATACATATCTACCATTAGCGTTCTGCTTATAAATAGGTGCAATCATAAGTTCATTACCAAGGAACAACTGATCATCAACATTAAGCGCATCTCTATCATCTGGATAATCAAATCCAATAGGTCTGAACATCATCTCATTACCAAATGTAGCCTTAAGAAATTCACTATACAAATAAGGAATTAATCTATAGCGAATATCAATCATATTCTTCATTGCTTCAACAGTCTTAAACTGATAGAGTTCCTGAAATCTTGTTCCATTGCATGAATGATTTCTAAATAGTGGCGTGAACATAGAATACTGGAGCCAGCGAAGCATCAAGTCTTCTGTAGTATCGCAGCCAAATCCACCAGTATCAGCACCAACGAACATAAATCCAGCCATATTAAGAGCAGGAAGTTGCTGCATCGCCTGAAGGATATGTGACCACCAAGATTTATTATCGCCCTGCCATATACCACCATATCTATGAGCTCCGATATAAGAAGATCTAGAAAAGAACAGAGTTCTTCTATCAGGCTCAATCAAGTTTAGTGCCTCATTAGCTGAGCGTGTCATATTAAATCCATACAGATTATGAACATCGCTATGCTTCACCATCTTTCCATCAATGCAGTGATAGAACTTGTCATAGTAGGCCTCATTTCCATTAAGACCACCAATCATATCTGTCATGGCAAAGAATTCGTCGATACCCATATTGCCATTATTTAGTTCGCCAATCTTATTAATCGCATCTTCTAAGAGATCCTCAGAATAGAAAATTGCTGGTTCATTCATATCATTCCAGAAACCATCAATACCAAGACTAGTGAGTACTTCATACTTTGAACCGAACCATGCTCTGGCTTCTGGGGTTAGAAAATCAGGAAAATGCACTTTACCAGGCCACACTGCTCCTACGAAATCTTCGCCAGCTTCATTCTTACAGAAATAGCCTTTTCTTACGCCTTCTTCATACACGTCGTAACCAGGCTCGATTTTAACTCCGGCATCAATAATAGGCACAAGATGAACACCTTTAGCCTTCATCTCAGTAGCTAATCCCTTCATATCTCGAAAACGATCCAGGTTCACTGTGAAATCCTTATAGCGCTCCATGTAATCGATATCAAGATAGATGCTATCAAGAGGAATGCCTGCTTCTTCATATTTTAAGGCAACAGTTCGCACATCATCTTCATTCTTATATCCCCATCTACTCTGACCATATCCAAATGCCCACATAGGAGGAACATAACTCATACCAATAAGTTCACGGAACTGTTTAACAATGTCCTTCTCAGATGTTCCATCGATAAGATAAACATCCAAATCAGTAGTAGCAGGATGAATAATCATCTTGCTTCTATCTGTATATCCAATATCAAAAGTGATCTTACCTGGATAATCAAAGAAAACTCCAAATAGATTAGAACTCCTAACAATTAAGAAGTTATGCGAACCATATAAAGAATTGGTATCCTCGTGATGATGAGGATTATCGTAATTCCAATTAACGTATTTCCAACCACGCTTATTGATGCCACGAATCTGCTCACCTAAGCCGTAGACGATATCGTTTTCGAGCAGGTCTAATACAAATTCATTTCCGCTAAACTTGAGGTATTTTATCCCCGAAAAAGAAGGCTCAACAAACTTAACCGTAGCCTCTGTATTAAATGGTTCACCGTAAGTATATTTACTAATCATAAAAGGCTCCTTACTAACAATAGAACTATTCGTATTATAACAGTTCCACGTTAGTTAAGGAGCCTTATGATCATTATACTTTAGTCATTGATGAGTACTTAGTCATCCAGTCTGAAGTTGGATTACCACCTTCATCTAATTCAATACCAACACTCAAATCTTCAGCTATTTCTGAGATAACATCTGTCATTTCAAGATTATCAATCCACTTCTTATCAATAGCGTCAAATCCAATCCAAGCACCAATAATATTACCAGTTACTGCACCAGTTGAATCACTATCGCCTCTATGGTTAACAGATACTTGAATAGCCTTTGAGAAATCATTCTGATATTTAAGACTACAATAAATCGCTATTGCTAATGTCTCTTCTCCAACCCAGCCTTCTCCTAGGAAATGAATACAGTCTATATCTGAATAATCGCTCTCAGAAAGCTTAATTGCTTTATCAATCAATTCAACAAGATACTTAAGATGTTTGTCACCTTCAAAAATCTGACTAATTGTATCTCTAGCATCAATCACAATATCCTTCAGAGTATCAAGACCCGCCTTAGGATACACAATTCTATTAACGATATGGGCTAACACAGAAGCAGGCATGTATCCAAGTGAATGACCATGTGTTAATGCAGCTAATTCAGCTGCCATATAGTCAATCTTCTTAATATCAAGATCCATATCTAATAGATTAATCAGTCCTACAGGAGCAACTCTCATTACTCCGCCGCAGCCCTTACTATTATTAAGGATATTCCTAATACTTACTCGCTGCTTGGAACTAATTGCATCGATACATGTGCATCCTGGAGCACGCTGGAAGAAGAGCCTTGGAACATCGCATAACCAAGAATGACAATTTCTCTTATCCTTATTGGGCGCATATTCACTATAATCATTATCCTGTGTCTCGAGCCAATCCTTATATGACCAATATACGCACTCTTCATAATCAAATTCATTACCAAGATAGCGCTTAGTATTTGCTACCAAAAGTCCATTAGCAGTGAACAATGTCATCTGTGTATCATCAGACACAACAGCAAATCCATTACGTAATTTGTACTCACTAATACCATCTGGACCATAATCATTTCTAATCGCTGCTTCATTTCTGAACTCAACAGCATAACCTAATGCATCACCAATTGCACCACCGAACAAACTACCCTTTACCTTATCAAGATTTCCGCGTTTAACCATATTCCCTCCTTGTTCCAAATTAATATTTGAATATATAACAATGTCAGACCAGTTTTTTCGTAAAAAATGCCCTCGAAATTAAACTTCAAGGGCACAAAAGATATCGATTATTTTTCTTTCCTGTAGATCACCAGTCTAGCTCGTCCACCAGCCTTAGCTTCGTAAAGAGCCCTATCAGATGTCTCATAAAGCTTATTAAATGTATTGAGCTTCTCATCTGAAGTAACAGCACCCATAGATAGGCTAGTACCGCCCTTCCAAGACGAAAGAATGATATTGAGCTTATCACAAATCTGCTGAGCTCTATCCAGCATTACCTGGTCATCAACTTTACTGCTATAGAATAATGCAGCTGCGAATTCATCGCCACCCATACGACAAGCTAAGTCATCTTTACGAAGTGTAGATGTAAGTGCATTCGACAGGTCAATTAGATACTCATCACCTGCTTTGTGACCATAAGTGTCATTGTATTCCTTAAACTTATCTGCATCCATCATGATGAGCATTACCTTAGTATCACCATCAAGCAAATGCTTCTCAACATCATTCTTGAATGCTTCGTGGCTAAGAAGTCCTGTGAGAGAATCACATCTAAACTTATCTTCCCACTTAGCTAATCTTCTTTCAGCCTTATTCTGCTCTTCATTAATCATCAGCTTCATTGCATATGTCTCAGCGCTATCAAAAACAATAATCTCCGAACGCTCCTGCTTAACTGCTGAATCATAGTAAACTTTTCCGTAGCAGAATACGAAAGCAATAGAACCATCCTTACGTCTTAGACGATGCTCGAAATATGCAAGGCCAGCCTTAGCAATCTGCTCACCTACAAGCCTAATATACTCAGTCCAATCTTCTTCAGGAAGGAGATCAGTCTGGTAGATGTCTCTATTCCTAATATCTTCTCGAGTATATCCCGTTAGCTTCTCAAACTGATCATTAACTTCAATAATCTTCATCTTGTCATCAAGAAGATATCTACAGTACGCAACAGTATGAACATTGCCACTATGGTTAGAAACATGTACAGGACTATATGTACTAGCCGCCTCGTCATCCTGAGCCTTCACTACTTCAAGAAGATCAAGCTTAGCATCTTCATCGATACCATGAATATCTGGGATCATACTAACGAACTCATTTACGATACTAGGATCGAACTGAGTGCCCGCACATCTTCTTAATTCAGCCAAAGCCTCTTCGACAGACATTGCAGGTCGATAAATTCTATCATTTACCATTGCATCATAAGCATCAACTACAGAAATAATTCTAGATAGAAGTGGTATTGATTCCTTGGATAATCCATCAGGATAACCACGACCATTCCAACACTCGTGATGATGGAGAATCATATCAGCAATATGCTCTAATTCTCTTGAGCTTGTCGCAATCTGATAACCCTTTTCTGTATGAGTCTTCATCATTCGCCATTCATCATCATTGAGTTTCGCTGGCTTATTAAGAATCTCAAGTGGGATACTAATCTTACCAATATCATGAAGAATGCAAAGAAGCGCCAAGTCACTTAGCTGAGAATCAGATAATCCTAATCTACTACCAAGTTCTGCACCCATTGCCTGAGTTCTCTTAACATGTGCTTCTGTATCAACATCACACTCTGCAAGTGTCTTAACAAGAGATGTTACAAGCTCAGACTTACTAGAATTAACATCAAGGAGCTTCTTTGTTTTCATGCCCTTGAAAGCACGTTCTACAACCATAAGAATATCAGGTTCTTCTGCAGTTACTGTCTCAACCGCACTCTGAATATCAAGAGGTCTATCGAATATAGCTGGATTCATTAACTCTTTGCTAATAGCATCCATCTTCTCTCTTGCTTCAGCCTCAGTTAATTCAAAGCTAAGAATTACAAGAGAAGCTTCTCTACCACGAACATAATATGATTCACTAGCAAAATGTTTACGTACAGTATTAGCGAGAAGCTGAATACTCTGATCTCCGACATGGTGACCAAATAACCTATTAATCTCACCAAGGCCATTAATATCACATACAGAAATCGTTAGTGGTGGAAGGAAGAATTCAGGTTCATCCTTAATAATCTGCTTAAAACTCTCCCAAGCATAGAATGATGTGAGAAGATCCATATCACCTTGCTCATCTGTGAAAATAAACAACTCACCAAGACTCTCGCCTCGATTATTTCTTGGACAACGGTGATCAAAACGAATTGGCACTTCCTTGCCATCAATATTTACATAATGCTGGAAAGAATAATTATCCTTACTACGACCAGCCTTAACATCGAGGTTCAATTCCTTAACGAAATCTTCGACAGTCATATCAGCTACAATCTTCTTGTCAGGGAACAAACTGTGGATTTTAGAGTTATGGATAATGAGCTTGCCTTCATAATTGAAAAGCACCATACCCTGATTAACATTCTCAACAATCCATTCGTGATAGTATCCCTTCATACCATTAACAGGATATCTAAAGAAATTCACGTACAACGAAAGTGCTAATATTGAATAGCCCCATACGGAGTAATCGAAAACTTCTTCTCCAAAGAAGCCTGGCATAAACACGTCTATTGCGTTCACTAAAATCACACCTAGCAACGCCAAAACGGCTACTGTGTACTGCTTACGGTATTCTGTAGGAACTGAAATTACTCTCCTTATAAGATAGTAAAGAACTATCATAACGATAGCATAGCAAATCACCATGTGTACCCAGAACAAAGGCTTATGCACATAATCAAAGTTTGCTAACTGCGCATCATTTGGCTCATAGTGAACCATTATTTCCTTGAATGGGTTAATGAGGAACAATGCTGCATCAACAGCAAATGCTACTGTTACTATAATCCTTATATGATCTTTATAAGACTTATATTTATTTTCATTAATCGTATAACCTCTTATGAACGTCAATAAGACGACAAGCGAGAATACAATGGAAATATAATACAAACTTGAAAGACCAGTTCTGACTGAATATTCATCAAAGAATAAAGAAAGCAAATAGAATAGCTGGACAAATCCAACACCTATTGTTGCTACACCTAGTATATTTGAGTATTTCTTGCGCTCGTAAAAACAATGGAATGCTGTAACAACATCCATAATCATTACTACAACAGATATAAAAATATATAAACTCTCAAATCTTCCGTATACCATAGTTGAATATTATCACAGAAATGTAAATTAATATTGCGAATTTACTATTTTTAACAGAACGGTCACAAAATGCACTTTTTAATTCATTGGTCTGTTCACTACTGGTGAATACATTGTCTGTTTTGGCGAACCACACTTTCCACAGAAATTCCAATAAGACAAATATCCACATCTAGAACAAGTCCATCTTTCTACCATTGGTCTCTTGTTACCACAATTTGTGCAGTAGTTACTAATGTTAACTCTTCCACATGTGCAGTTCCAGTTGCCGAGCATTCTGCCACTATAAACAACAGGTGTATTGTCCTCAAGAATTACAATTCTAAAGTCATTACGTGATGTTTTCACAATAAGGATAATTGTTCCAACAAACATACCAACAAGCATTACAATCCATGCAATCATAAGACCAATCTGCATTGAATCTTCATAAGATTCCTCAGCTACCATAAGAAGTGCATCATAAGCACCATGTAATACAATAGGTACAATCATCGCAAGAAGTGTATTTACCAAACAACTCATCTTCTTACCTGTTACACTTGCATGCTTTGCTCTGCTATAGAAGTAGCCCATAAATACTGCAAAACAAGCATGTCCAGGAACAGATGCTAAAGCTCGTACAATACCTGTACCAACGCCATTCTGCATTACATATAAAACATTCTCAAATGCAGCAAATCCAAGTGAAGAGAATACTGCGTACACAATTCCATCAAAAAGGTAATCGAAGTTCTTGTTCTTCCATGTGAGAACTCTCATAGCTAAAAACTTACCAAGTTCCTCTGCTGGAGCAACAACTATAAACGCACTGAGGAGTGCCTTGAGCATATCATCATAAACTGCATTCTCAAGTATTGCCATTCCGATAAGTTCAAGGATCATAGCGCTAACTATTGTACCCATTCCCATGAAGAATATTCCTACGAGAAGCTTCTTTGGCTCCTTATTACGATCACACGCATATATTGTTATAAGTAATCCAATTGCTGGAAGCAAAGCTAAAATCATTAAAAACTGAGAACCCATATTCCCTCCGAAATATAACTAATCTTTATTACACCACTATATTAGCACGTCTTTGTTATTAACACAATAGTAATAACAGAATTTATTTAAATTATTTTTTTTCAGGGCGATAGTAAATATAATGGTTCTCTGAATCGTATTCGCCATCTAAAGCCTTGTATGGGTGACGAAATACTTTCTTGCTAGCAATTTTCAACTCTTCATCATCAGTAGTATTTCCTGCGAGTACTTCCTTGGCTCCAATAATAACTGAAGGAAGAAGTGATATATCATTGAGCGCCATATTATAGCCGTGGAGAATATAATCAGCCCTATCAGTAAGGAAAGCTAATCTCTCAAGACCTTTAATCATCTCATCAATCTTCGTACTCTAAAAGGAGCTTTTCCCATACATCTTCTCCCACCTATCTGTCCTAAACATTATATTACACAGAAAAACTCGCTAGTAAAAGACCACCCCAGAAAAACTTCTGAAGTGGTCTGAAACTAAAACCTTAAAATATGCTCCATTAATTATTCTTCATCATTCTGAGCTTCTGCAACAACCTTAGCAGCAACCTCTGGTGGAGCAATCTCATAACGAACATGCTCGATTGTGAACCAACCACGACCCTGTGTCATAGACTTAAGATCTGTAGCATATGATGTCATCTCTGCAGTAGGAACTTCACAAGAAACTACAGTATTACCATCTTCATCAGTACCATAACCCATGATACGTCCACGACGCTTACTCATGTCACCCATGATGTCGCCCTGCTTCTCTTCAGGGATATGAACACCTACTGTGCTATATGGCTCAAGGAGAACTGGATTACCCTGTTCCATACCAGCCTTGAATGCGAGGTTAGCAGCAATCTTAAATGCCATTTCAGATGAGTCAACATCGTGATATGAACCATCTACAAGTGTAGCCTTAAGGTTAACTACTGGATATCCAGCAAGAGTTCCCTTCTTAACTGCCTCTTCAAGACCCTTCTGAACTGCTGGGAAGAAGTTCTTAGGAACTGCACCACCGAATACCTTCTCTTCAAAGATAAGCTCTTCTGAATCTGTTGGCTCGAACTCGATCCATACATCACCATACTGGCCATGTCCACCAGACTGCTTCTTATGCTTACCCTGAACCTTAACCTTCTTACGGATAGCCTCACGATAAGGAACCTTAGGTGTGCCGAGCTCAGCATCAACATTGAACTTTGCCTTAAGCTTACTTACAAGAACCTTAATCTCAGATTCACCAATACCAGAAATAACCATCTGCTTTGTCTCTGGATTTGTCTCAACTCTGAAGCATGGATCTTCATCTGCAAGCTTAGCAAGACCAGACATAATCTTATCTTCATCACCCTTCTTAAGAGGCTTGATGCTCATGCTAAGGCAAGGAGTTGGGAATGCAATCTTAGGCATCTCAATAACACGTGTCTTATCACAAAGAGTATCGTTAGTCTGAGTGATTGTAAGCTTAGCAGCACAACCAATATCACCAGCACAAACCTTATCTGTAGGGATCTGCTTCTTACCTACCATGAAGAAGAGATTACCAATTCTTTCTTCCTTACCCTTTGTAGCGTTATATACAGTTGAATTAGCCTTAATCACACCTGCATTAACCTTAAAGATACTAATACGTCCTACGAATGGGTCAGCAATTGTCTTGAATACGAATGCTGCAAGTGGATCTTCTTCCTTACAAGGAACTTCGATTTCAGTACCAACTGGAAGCTTACCCATAAGAACCGGCTTACGTCCTGCAGGTGGTGTATCCTTTGAGATACAGTTGAGGAGGAAGTCAACACCCCAGTTCATATATGCTGAACCACAATAGATTGGGTGGAGTCTCTGTGTTCTGAAACCTGCATGTACACCATGACGGAACTCATCCTCTGTGAATGGCTCGCCTGCGAAATACTTCTCAAGAAGTGCATCATCAGACTCAGCTACTACCTGGTTAACTGCATCCTGAAGTTCATCAATCTTACTATTAAACTCTTCTGGAAGTGGAATCTCTGTACTTGAACTTGGCTTACCGTCGAGTTTGAATGCCTTACGGTTCATAACGTCAACGATACCAACCATCTTGCCATCTTCCATAATTGGGAGTGAAAGTGGGATAACGCTTGGTCCGTAACGATTTCTCATACGCTCTGTAACAGCGTAGAAATCAGCATTTGGTTCATCCATTCTATTAACAAAGAAAAGGAAAGGAACATTCTTACCATTAAGAAGTCTGATTGCCTTTTCTGAACCTACAGAAGTACCACCCTTAGCAGAGATAAGTACGATACCACTATCTGCGATACGAATACCTGACATTTCTTCACCCAAGAAATCGAAATCACCTGGAGTGTCGATTATGTTAATCTTGCTGTCCTTGTATTCACATGTTGCAACAGTTGCATTAATAGAAGTCTGTCTCTTAATCTCTTCTGGATCAAAATCCATTACTGTATTACCTTCTGTAGCTCTACCGAGTCTATCAGTTGTCTTTGTACAATAAAGGATTGCTTCAGCCAATGCTGTCTTTCCTGAACCTTGATGTCCAAGAATTGTAATGTTACGGATTTTATCTGCTGGAAAATATCCCATGTGCCCTTTCCTCCTTGAAACTTATATATATGTATTATATATGCTTTAATCGACACTTTCCACAAAAACCTTTAACATTTATCGGTTTGTTTTGTGCATTTGAACATTTATAAATGAAACGTTTCGCGAACTTGTCAAATTTTATTGCTAAAAAAGTAGCCACAACCTAAGTTGTGGCTACATAATAATTGAATTAATCTAACAAAGTTAATTCGACAATGTTGTTATCTTAAGGATTAGTCCTTCTTGAGCTTACCAAGACCCTCTGTGATCTTATCCTTAACATCACCAGCATCCTCGATACCAATCTTCTTAGCACCTTCCTTAACAGCGTCAACAACCTTCTCAACATCCTTCTTATCGATGCCTTCTACCTTGTCCTTAACTTCCTTTGCGATATTATTCAAATCCATGTGAATACCCCCTTAATATTTTCTATTAATCAACAGAATAATCAATCTGTAAATTAAGCCTTTCTAGCACGCTCGAAAATGAGTACAACTCTGTCTTCCTTAGAAGAATATACACCAGTTGAAAGTGAGTTAGCTTCGCTTCCACCCAATGAAGACTGGAGCTTACCACCTTCATCATTAATAACAGAAACAAGTTTCCAACCATCACTAGACTTCTTAGCAAGCATCTTTGCCAATTCCTGATAGTCAACTTCACCAGCACCGTTATGTGATACTACTTCAACTGAATACTCCTTAGGACCATCCTGCAATACTGCTGAACCTGTAGGAGCACTAGCAACCTTAACCTTAAGATCCTCGATTGCAGCCTTCATGTTCTCAATTTCCTTGATGAGCTCATCTCTTTCCTTTTCCATAGCCAAAATCTGCTGCTCCTTCTCTTCTAATAACTTGTTAAGCTTGCCCTTTTCGCTCTCGCTAAGTGCAACGCCCTTGAGTGCAACTGCCTGCTTCTCAGCATTGAAGATGATCTCCTGACCAATTGCCTCTGCCTGCTCTTCTGCAATCTTTGCTTCAGCGATAATCTTAGTAGCCTGCTCATATTCATCCTTAATAGCAGCAATCTGTGAATCCCACTCATTAAGAGTAGCTTCACGTGTAGACAAAGCCTCAGACATAGCAGCTTCATATTCAGCAATCTGCTTTTCCATCTCAGTCTTCTTAGCAGATACAGCCTCAGCTTCTTCGATTACATGGATCATTTCGTCACGCTTCTTTGTAGCTTCTTCAGCTTCAGCAATAACGTTCTTAGCCTGCTCAACAAGCTGATCAAGTTCAGCCTGAGCATCTGTTCTTCTCTGCTCGATATCAGCGATGATAGCTTCTTTTTCTTCATTAATTGCGCGTCTTTCAGCGTCAGCTTCTTCCTTAAGTCTCAAAGCTTCATTAGCCTGTTCCATGCTAATCTTCTTAGCTTCTTCCTCAAGTCTAGCCTTCTCAGCTTCATGATAAGCACGAAGTCTTTCAATCTCAGCTTCACTATCAGCAATTTCCTTTTCCTTCTGAGCCTTAAGAGCTTCAACTTCTGTTAAGAACTGCTGAACTTCCTGTTCCTTAGCTGAAACCAAAGCTTCTACTTCCTGATCCTTAGCTGCGATGAAAGTCTGAACTTCCTTTTCCTTTTCAGCTTTAACCTGATCAGCATTATCAACCATCTCCTGAAGTTCCTTAGCTTCAGCGAGGATTTCATCACGCTTCTTCAATGCATCAGCGAATTCCTGCTCAACCTGAACTGCGAGAGTTTCTGTCTGCTGCTGAGCCTCAGCGATAAGTCTCTGCTGCTCCTTCTTAGCGAGATCAATCATCTCGTCATATTCTCTCTGACCATTAGCACGCTTAACTTCAGCCTCTTCGTCAGCATCCTGCTTAACCTTAAGAGCATAGCTACGAGCCTCACTGAGTTCTGCCTGTGCATCGCCAATCTCTTTCTCGATACGCTCTTTCTCAGAAATAGCAACCTTCTGCATTTCCTGATACTCGGCTTCGAGCTTACTCTTCTCTTTCTCATATGTTTCAGACAAAGAAGCAATCTCTTTCTCAATTCTTGCTCTAGTCTCGAGCAAGTGCTTCTCTTCTTCTGTTCTCTTCTCTGCAGCTCTAGCTGCTGTTTCAGCCTCTTTTGCAGCAAGATTGCTAGCTGCTTCAGCGATTGCCTGTTCAGCATCACCAAGTGAAGCCTTCTGGAAATCGTACTTACACATTGAACAACGAGCTACGTTATCGCCCATCATTACCCCACAAACTGGACACTTCTTCATGAACATTCTCCTATTTGTATCATTAATTTGCCTAAGTATTATACACCACTTTTCAAACATTATTTAGTACTTTGTTAAAAAAGTAGTGACTTTTCGACAATTTTTTAGGTGAAATGTCATAAAAAGGTATCTATACATATTTTGATTTTCAAAGTATTATTGTTTAATATTTCTACGGAGGTGTGAAAAATGTTTAGTTCAAAGTTTGCTAAGCGCCTTGTTGCAGGAGTTTTGGCCGGTTGTATGCTTTTTACACTTGCTGCTTGTAACAAGAGTAAAGATTCTTCTAACAAAGGTGGATCAGTAGTTGTTGGTATTACACAGGAACCTGGTACATTTGATCCACATACAGTTGTCGCTGCAGGTGACAGAGAAATCATTTTCAATATCTATGATGGCCTTTATAAGTTCTCATCAGATGGCAGCCTTAATCCAGCTCTTGCTACTGGTTGTGATATTAGTAGCGACTGTAAGGAATTCACATTCACAATTCGTGAGAATGTTAAGTTCCACAATGATAAGGATTTGACGGTTGACGACGTAGTATATTCAATCAATAGAATGATTGAGAACGATGCTAGCTATGCTGCTACTATTAGTTCTGTAGATAAGGTATCAGATAGTCAGGTTAAGGTTACACTTAATGAATCTGATAGTGAATTCCTCGCTAAGATGAACTTCGGTATCATCCCAGCAGATGTTGCAGATATCGCTAAGACACCTATCGGTACTGGTCCATTCAAGTTCAAGGAGTATCTTGTTGGTCAGAGCGTAACTCTTGTAAAGAACGAGAATTACTGGAAAGATGAGTCTCTCCCTTACCTCGATGAGGTTGTTTTCAAGATCTGTCCTGATATGGACGCTGGTCTTCTCGAGCTCCAGAACCACAGCATCGATATTTTCCCACATATGACAAAGGATAAGGCTGACATGGTTGGAAGTGGCTTTGATATCCTCTCAGCTCCATCTAACATGGTTCAGATTTTTGCTCTTAATAACGCTGTAGCTCCATTTGACGACATCAGAGTTCGTGAGGCTATGAACCTTGCTCTTGATAGAGATGAACTCATTAACCTTTCAATGGATGGCGCAGGTATGCCACTCGTTACAGCAATGAGCCCAGCTATGGGTGAAGCTTACGATTCAAGCCTCGTTCCTTATACATACGACGAAGCAGCTGCTAAGGCACTTCTTGCAGAGGCTGGTTATGAGAATGGTTTTGACATGACAATTACTGTTCCAGGTAACTACCTCGTACACGTTAACACAGCTATTGCTATCGCTGACCAGCTCAAGAAGGTTGGTATCAACGCTACAATCGAAGAAGTTGATTGGAACAAGTGGCTCGAAGATACATACACAGGCAGAAACTATCAGTCAACAGTTATCTGTCTTACAAGTGACTACGCTCCAATGGACGTAATCGACAGATACCAGTCAGAAGCTTCAGGTAACTTCATTAACTTCGCTAACGATGAGGTAGATGAGATTATCAGCAAGATCCCACTCACACTCGACGATAACGAGAGAATGGAACTCTATCACGAGCTTCTCGGTATTCTCCGTGACAATCACATTTCTTGCTACATTCAGGACCCAATGGAGATCACAGTTGTTAACAGTGAACTCGAAGGTTACGAGATGTATCCAATGTACATTCAGGATATGTCTACAGTTAAGTATAAATAATTCAATAAGTTTGGATTTTTATATTAAATACATATATAATCCTATTTTATAACAACGAATAAACTGTAATTAATTTAGGAGGGATTCAATGAAGGCTCGCGTGTCCTATATTTTGAGTAAATTACTCGAATTTATACTGACACTTCTTCTTGTGTCCCTCCTTACTTTTGCAGCTTTTTCTATCATCCCTGGCGACACAGCATCAGCTATCCTTGGTCCAGACGCAACTCCAGAGCAGTTAGCAATATTAAGAGAGAAACTCGGATTAAATGTTCCTCTTTATCAACGTTATCTGTCATGGCTTGGCGGCGCATTCACTGGTAATCTCGGTGAATCAACTGCATTCGGGGTCCCAGTATCTGAACTTATCGCATCAAGACTTCCAGTAACACTTGGTCTTAGCGCAATCGCCCTCGTTATCGTAATCGTTATTGCATACCCAAGTGCTATCCTTAGTTCTCGAAAACCAGGCAAGACACTCGATCAGGTGTTCTCTGTTTTCGGGCACATATCATTCGCAATTCCACAATTCGTATTATCTTTAATAGTAATTCTCCTTTGCAGCACAGTATTCAACTACTTTCAAGTAGGTAAGTACGTTGAACCTAGCAAAGATTTCTTGGCTTATATTAACTGCCTTTTGCTCCCAGCATTCTGTGTATCTGTTCCAAAGATTGCTATGACATTTAAATTTCTTCGTGCCAGCATCCTCGCAGAAAAAGGCAGCGACTACGTTCGCACATCAAAGAGCCGCGGACTATCAGACATCAAAATTATGTTTAAGCATATTCTCCCTAACTCAACAGTATCAGTAATTACTGCACTATCTGTAGTATTAGCTGATCTCCTTGGCGGTAGCCTTGTTGTTGAGCAGGTTTTCAATCTTCCTGGTCTTGGAAGACTTCTTATTCAGGCAATTAGCAGAAGAGATTTCCCTCTTCTTTCAGGTATAGTATTCTATCTAGCTACAATGATGGTTATTCTCTATTTTGTAACTGATATCCTTATTAGCATTGTTGACCCACGTATCAAGATGGGCGAAGGAGGTCAGTAATGAATAGTAGAAAATATAACAAGACATACTTTATCGTTGGAGCTCTTTTCCTAGGAATTATTGTTCTATCTTTCATTCTTAGTTTATTCGGTGTAGGTGGTGACCCAGAAACTACATCTTCTGCAACCAAACTCCTAGCACCATCTTCATCACACATTATGGGAACAGATAATCTCGGACGAGATCTCTTTGCCAGAGTTCTATCTGCTTCTAAATATACGTTGTTCATATCAATCACTGGCGTATTAGTATCTCTTACTTTAGGTACTATCATCGGTATCCTTGCTGGATATTACGGTGGATGGATTGATCGTGTCCTAATGCTTTTGAGCAACACTATCATGTGTTTCCCAGGCATCCTCCTCGCACTTGTAGCAGTAGCCGTATGGGGACCTTCACTATTCAACGTAATCTGGGCTTTGGGAATTGTTTTCTCTCCATCTTTCGCGAGAGTATATCGAACAGAAGTAATCAAAGTTAAGAATAAGGAATATATCTTGAATGCCAAAATCCTCGGAGTTAGTTCCCTTAGAATTATGGCTATTCATATCTTCCCTAACGTGTTCACTCAGATTATTCCAGCTGTCGTTATCGGTTTAGCTAACATGACACTATTCGAATCTGCAATGAGTTACTTAGGACTAGGAGTTCAGCCTCCTAAAGCTAGCTATGGTAAGATCCTCGCAGATGCTCAGAGTTACATCAGAGTAGCTCCATGGCTCGTGATTTTCCCTGCAATCATGCTCGTAATCTACATTCTCGGATTATATTTCATCTCCGAGGGAATTCGAGGTGATCAGTAATGCATACATTCGAGACATTCACTAACAATATTCTTGAGATAAAAGATTTGTCTTTGAATTTCAAAGGCAATAATCCAGATACGCTAATTCTTAATCACTTGTCATTCTCTATTCGAGAGGGCGAGATACTAGGTCTTATCGGTAATTCCGGTTGTGGTAAATCAATGACTGCATTATCTATTACTGGCCTTCTTAAGAGTGACGCTCAGATTAAATCAGGTTCAATCATATTCAACAATCAGGATTTATTGAAATTAAACGATAAAGAAAAGCGTGCTATTAGAGGCAAAGAGATTGGCATGATTTTCCAGGAGCCTTATACAGCTCTCGACCCACTCATGAATATCTACCATAACCTTGAAGAAGTCCTAATTGAGCACGAGACTTTATCGAAAACAGAACGTCACGATTTAATCGTTAAGATGCTCGATAGAGTTGGTTTTACAAATAGCGAAGAAATACTAAACAGATTTCCACATGAATTATCTGGTGGTCAGCGTCAGCGTGTCCTAATTGCAGGAGCAGCTCTTCTTAAGCCAAAACTCCTTATCGCTGACGAGCCTACTTCATCACTAGACACTGTTACTTCATGTTCAATCATGAAGCTTATCAAATCACTTTGTGATGAACTTAATATGTCAGTTCTATTCATCTCACACGATTTATCTACTGTAGGAAATTTCTGTGACAGAGTACTCGTTATGCGTACAGGCGAGATTGTAGATTCAGGAAGTTCTTTCGACATTCTTTTCAATCCAAAAGACGCTTATACAGCTGACCTTCTTACTAAGTCCAAGTTCGATCCAAAGGTATTAAACCTTACTTTTAATACTCCTGATAAGGATGCAGAACCAGTTATCAAAGTATCTAATCTCTGTGCTGGTTATATGGATCGCAAGGGTTTCAAGCGTGTATACAAAAATATACTTGAAGATATTTCATTCAACATGCTACCTGGTGAAGTAGTTGGATTAATCGGTAGCAGCGGTTGTGGCAAAACTACACTTACTAGAGCATTAAGTGGACTTATCAATCCTAAATCTGGAACTATTTCTACTCCAGCAGGAAGACTTGCGGTTGTTTTCCAGGACCCTGGAACATGTCTCAATCCTTCTTACAGTGTATACTGGCACCTTGCAGAAGCTATTCGTGCAGCAAAGATAAATATGACTAAAGAAGAACTCAAAGCCAAAGCTACAGATACTCTTGTTTCTGTAGGTCTTGAACCTATGCATCTTGATAGATATCCTTCTCAGTTATCTGGTGGACAACGTCAGCGTGTAGCAATCGCGATGTGTCTCATGCTTAATCCAGCGATAATCATTGCAGATGAACCACTATCTTCACTTGATACTACTTCAGGTGCTAGAATTCTGAGTATCCTTTCTAGCATCAATAGAGAGTTCAATACTTCTATCCTCCTTATTTCTCACAACCTTAGAATTGTTAAGGCTACAACTTCAAGGGTTCTAGTTATGAACGAAGGTAAGATTGTCGAGAGTGGTAATACTCAGGATGTACTTACTAATCCACAGTCTGATACAACTAAGGAGTTACTCGATGCGGAGATAACTCTTCACAAAAATTTCAGCACCGACAGATTAGCAATTGAATAATCATTAAGATACAAAAAGCTGCCCTAGACATTGTCTAGGACAGCTTATTTGTTTTGTAGCAAGTAAAACTCTCAAGAATTATTCGTTATTAACAATCAAACCCTGAATATCTGACTGAACTTTATCATTAACATCGTTATGCTCGTTCACCATTTCAGTTGTCTCGTTAGAATAATCCAAGTATCTTGTAATACCGAATGTTGTAGCTGCAGCTAAGATCAAGATAATGACTACTACTAGCAACATCTCAACAAGAGTAAAACCCTTACTATTTTTTCCCATCTTCTTCATGATATATACCTCTATAAACAAAATACAACCCATATATTTTATAACGTTCAGTTCTATTTGGCTATATAAATTTATAATTTAAGCATATGAAAAGCCATCCTCACGGATGGCTTCTCAAATGAAAGGTATATATATGAAGTAAAGAAAATTATCTTAATTAATTCTCTGTGATTACTGTCATAAATAAACTAGATGTTATACCTGAATATCAAGTCCGTAGTTATCTTTGAGGTACTGGAGCTCATGCTGACTTAACTCAAATGTCTCGCCCTTCCACAAGTCATCTCTAAAACCACTCAAAATCCACTTATTACCACCAGTAAATGTAATCTTACCACCAGAAACATTGATAGTAATGTCACAATCTACTGAATTGTACTGATCGTTCTGAATCTTCATAGAATATGATCCATCACCATTTTCCTTGATTGAGTTAACACCCTTACCTGTCAATGTAAGGTTAGCTGTATTAACAGTGATGTTAGAACCATACTTAACTGTTAGTCCACCTGGCTGAACTACGCCACTACCAAGGAGCTCAGGATCGATAGTTGCACCTGCACCACCGCCTGCACCACCTGCACCGCCGGCACCACCGCCGCCTGGAGCTGGAGTTGGAGTTGAAGGAGCTGGTGTTGGAGTTGTTGGAGCTGGTGTTACGATAATAGGACCACCGCCGCCTCCGCCACCTGCACCTGGAGTTGGAGTTGTTGGAGCTGCTGTTGGAGCTGCTGTTGGTGAACCACCGCCACCGCCGGCACCACCGCCGCCTCCTGCGCCACCACCGCCACCGCCGGCTGGTGCACCACCAGTAGGAGCTGGCATAGAAGCTGGAGAAGCGTTAACCATTGCCTTCAAATCGAGCTGAACCTGATCATATGTCTGACCCTTCTGATTAACGAGTTCTGACTTCTCATTAGCGTATGACAAATAACGTGATAAGCCAAAAGTTGTAGCTGCTGCGAGGATAAGAATGATTGCTACTACGAGCATCATTTCAACTAAGGTAAAACCTTTTTTGTTCTTATTAGCCATAATTACTTCACCCTTTCATGTGTTATATACCTTATGGAGCTATTATAAAAAGTTTTTGATTACTCTTCAACTCAATTTTTTCACATTTTCGCCATATTTAGTTAACAATTTGTGAACAAAATATGTCTTGAGCATCAAACTAATATTTTCACAGCAAAAAACCACCCAAAATTGATATTTTGAGTGGTTTTTGAACAGTTCAATTGTTAACAACTGATAAGTAGTATTACTCTTCTACACTCTCAACTACAGGAGTATCTTGAGAAATTACAATCTCATCATTGATACAATCTACGAGTGCTACATCGCCAGGAGCGATGATGCCATCGAGAAGTGCCTCAGAGAATTTGTCTTCTACCATTGCCTGAATTACTCTTCTCAAAGGACGTGCACCATACTGTGGATCATATCCCTTCTTACCGAGCAATTTCTTTGCTTCATCAGTAAGTTTAATCTCTATTCCAAGGTTATTAACTCTCTTAGTTACACTATTCATGAGCAAGTCAACAATCTTAGTAATTGATTCTGAATTGAGCATTCTGAAGAAGATAATCTCATCTACACGGTTGATGAATTCTGGTGTGAAGCTCTTCTTGAGTTCATCAAGAACAATCTTCTTAGCATCGTCATAATTCTTACCACCGTAGAGGTGCTCTCTTGAAAGCTCATCTTCGTCATTCTCATCCTCAAGCTCAAAACCGATACGTCTTGTTGCAGCTGATGTGAGCATTCTTGCGCCAACGTTTGATGTCATAATAATGATTGTATTCTTGAAATCTACTACTCGGCCCTTACCATCTGTCAAACGACCATCATCCAAAATCTGGAGCATGCTGTTGAAGATATCTGGATGAGCCTTCTCAATCTCATCGAACAATACTACTGAATATGGATGACGACGAACCTTCTCTGTCAACTGACCACCTTCATCGTATCCAACATATCCTGGAGGAGATCCAATAAGCTTAGATACTGAGTGCTTCTCCATATATTCAGACATATCAATTCTTACTAATGCACTCTCATTACCGAACATTACTTCAGCAAGTGCACGTGCAAGCTCTGTCTTACCAACACCAGTAGTACCAAGGAAGATGAATGAACCTGATGGACGCTTTGGATCCTTAAGTCCAAGTCTACTTCTTCTGATAGCTCTAGCAATTGCCTTAACAGCTTCGTCCTGACCAATAACTCTAGCCTTAAGTTCTTCTTCAAGGTTCTTGAGTTTCTCAGCATCGCTTTCTGTAATCTTTGCAACTGGAATACCTGACCACTTAGCAAGTACATCAGCAATATCATCAACTGAGAGTTCACCGATAAACTGGTTATTCTCATCTACTGAGGTTGCAGCCTTAATCTTTTCGAGCTGAGCCTTAATCTCATTCTCCTGAGTAAGGAGTTCCTGAGCCTTCTCGAATTCCATATTAGCAACAGCTACACCCTTAAGACGAGATACTTCTTCGAGCTGGGCATTCAATGTCTTGCTGTCATTAGTTGTCTGGAAATTAATTCTCTTACGAGCAGATGCTTCATCAATAAGGTCAATTGCCTTATCAGGGAGGAATCTGTCTGTCAAATATCTAGATGAAAGAGATACTGCAGCCTCAATCGCCTCATCAGGGATCTTAACTTTGTGATGTGTCTCATATCTCTGACGAAGTCCCTTAAGGATCAATATTGCTTCTGCCTGTGAAGGTTCCTCAACAATAACCTTCTGGAATCTTCTCTCAAGAGCTGCATCCTTCTCAATAACCTTACTATATTCATCAAGAGTTGTAGCACCAATAATCTGGAGTTCACCTCTAGCGAGCATAGGCTTCATGATATTAGCAGCATCTAGTGAACCATTAGAATCACCTGCACCTACGAGACTATGAATCTCATCGATGAAGAGGATAATATCTTCATTTGTAGATGCCTCATCAAGGACCTGCTGAATTCTTTCCTCGAACTCACCACGATACTTTGAACCAGCAACCATTGAGCTAATCTCAATATTAAATACTGTCTTACCTCTAATGATATCTGGTACATCATCCTCAGCAATCTTAAGTGCCAAGCCTTCAGCGATAGCAGTCTTACCGACACCAGGCTCACCAACGAGACAAGGATTATTCTTAGTACGTCTTGCAAGGATCTGCATTACACGATTAATCTCTTCCTCACGGCCAATAACTGGATCAATCTTACCGTTCTTAGCTGCTTCAGTAAGGTTCTTACCATACTTATCAAGTACAGGGTGTTTACCCTTTTTTGCCTTATGAACATTTCTAGAAGATTCACGATCTTCACGACGACCGTCGAATCTTCCTGCACCCATCTCAGGCTCAGAAGAACCTGAATTTGATGCCCCAATTGCCTCAACAGCCTTATTTCTAATCTCATCAAGATTAGCTCCAAGTGCCATCATAATCTTAGCTGCATTGAAGTTTCTCTTTGTAGCGAGAACAAGAAGAATATGTTCTGGCTGGATTACTCCATTCTCATTAAATCTCTTAGCGAGAAGATCAGCTTCTGCAAGAACTCTCTTAGTATCAATTCTTGCTGATCTAAGTGAATCTTCAAAACTAATTCTAGATAGTTCTTCATCAGACAAAGAAACCATCTCAATCTGCTCCTGCTTAGATATAACTGCTGCGATTGTTTCTTGTGTCAAATCAAACTTTTCGAGGATGCCCTTAGCGTCACAGTCAACACCTGTTAAAGCTAACAATACATACTCAGTACCAACAGTCTCACATTTGAAGGCTTTCGCGAATATAAGCGCATCTGACATTAATTGAATTGCACTCTCACCAAATTTCATTAGTTACTCTCTCCTTCCAATATAGCTCGAATCTGCTTTGCCCTTGCAGTTTCTACTTTAATTGAAGCATTGCCTTTAAGATGCTTCATTTCTGTACATATACGATCTGTCATCTTGTTAATCTTTGTTAAGTCAAGATCAACTGAATTATCCTTAATCATGCTGTGTGCTAATCTAAGCCATCCAAGTGCTTCCAAAGCCTCGCTTAACTCGAGCTTCTGACAGTACTTAAGCATTCCGTAAGATCTGAAATACTGATCTTCAACGATAATCTTATTCTTGTTATAGATAGCTTCTCTACACATACGTTCAACTTTAACGATATCCTCGAGAACTGTTATCGCACGCTCGTAAATCTTCTTTTCAGTAACACCAAGTGTTGATGTGCTATATACCTCATAAAGATTACCAGTACGCTTATTACCATCTCCAATATAAGGAACCATCTTCCAATCAAGACTATTAAGTCTCTGGAGAACCTTTGGCATTACGCCACCCTTTTCGATAGCTGGTACTGAAATAATGAAAGATACTCGAAGTCCAGTTCCTACCTCAAATGGGTTAGAAGACAAGAAGCCAAGTCTTTCACTGAACGCGATGTCGAATTTCTTCTCAACATTTACAGCGAGCTTCTCAACTGCCCAGAAAATGCTGTTAATATCGCCACCATTGCAGTTACCCTGAATTCTGAAGTGGTTGCCCTGATTAACAACAATGCTCAAAGACTCATCATCACTAATTACAAGTCCCTTGCCACTTGGGTTCTGCAATTCCTCAATATTCGCAATCTTATGTCTTAAGAATTCAACTCGCTGACCATCGGACAATTCCTCAAGTCGAACGAATTTCATATCATTTTCCTTAGCAAATGCCTCAGCACTAGTAAGTACGAACTCCTTCTCCTCAGCGTCCATCTTAGTAGGGAACTTATAACCTCTAATATTACGAACAACTGATACGCAAGAAGAAAGGATTATGTCATTGTTTTCACCAATTTCGTCATACCACATAATTAGTTACCCTCTCTTCCCTTAAGTTCATCTCGAAAACGTGCTGCGAGCATGTAGTTCTCTTTCTTTACAGCTAGCTGAATTGCTTCTTTCAAATCATCATCGCTAAGCATTCCAATATCTGAATTCTCATACTTAGTAAGCTTCTCGTCTTCAGCTTCGTTAATTGCAGCAGGAGCCTCAACCTCTTCGCTAGCCTTAACATCTTCAGTAGCTTCATCCTGCCAAGTATTACCTTCAGAAAGGATACCAGGCTTACGTCCCATATAATCTGTATTTGGCTGTGATTTCATAAGATAACGCTGGAGCTGATCGTTAAATGCTACATAACATTCAATACAGCCAAAAGTTCCTGTGTTATCGAAATCTCTGAAGCTTGTTCCACACTTAGGGCACTTAATCTGAGCTCGAGTAGAAGAGAACTCCAAATTACTAAATACTGGTGGGATTGCTCCCATAAAATCTGAATCCATCATATTCATAACACCAGCAAAAGGGTTAGCCAACATATCAGCCACACCAGTTGCACTCGCGCACTCTGGGCATAAATATGAGTTGTTATATTTAAATATCTTGTTACCAATTTGCTTACCGCAACGTTCACAACGCATATATAATCTCCTATCTAATATTTACTCAAATAATATCTATCAACTATCTACCATTAATCCAACAAGAGCATTCCTAAATATGTCTGCTCTAACAATTGATCTTATGTCTGAATCTACCTTCGCGAGGGCTCTATCTGATACAGCAGTCATAATAATGTTTCCATCGTGTACTGTAATAGCACCTCTACTAATCATGCTCTCAAGAAGTATCTTAGCCTGCTGTTGAGTCAAATCCCCGTTAATAGAATCAAGAACAAACTGAATATATTCGTTCTTCGTAACGAATAGATTAGCTCGGGAAATCGTAATCTGACCTCCACCACCTCGTCTACTCTCTACTATGTATCCATTACCAGATGAGAACCTTGTAGACAATACGTATGTAATCTGTGATGGAACGCAATTCGCTCGTTCGGCAAGATCACTTCTGCTTATTGTCGCTGAGCCGTTATTCTCATCAAGCATCTCTTTGATCATCATCTCGATAACATCAACAAGTCTAGCCATCTTTTCTCCTTTCTGCTTATAGCTTAATAGTCCTTTTGTTCAACTTTGATTTTGACTTTGACTTTCTTTGATATTTGTATTATCGTACTTTGATTTTTCTTTGTCAACACAAAAGTCAAAAAAAGTCAAAAACTTAATCCAAATGTCAAACTACCCAATAGGGCACTATATATAATCATTTGCGCAGGATGTTTTCGCAAAGGTCAAAAAAACTCCACCAGACTGTCTCGAAAACAATCTGATGAAGTTTATTACTGCGGCAAATCTTCAATTGTCATCTGAAGTTCTTCCCACTCTTCCATAAGAGCATCCTGCTCTGCGCGAAGTGCCTCTATGGCATTTGTTAATTCAGTTAGCTTAACGTAGTCAGTAGCAT
>JAKSRG010000018.1 GCA_024403735.1 Clostridia bacterium | reverse complement strand
TCGATTGTTCCAGGAGGCTTAGATGTCATATCAAAGAGTACTCGGTTAACGCCTGGTACTTCGTTGATTACACGGCTCATAACTGTCTGGAGTACATTGAATGGGATCTCAGCTGCTTCAGCTGTCATGAAGTCGATTGTACGTACTGCACGAACTACAACTGCGTAGTCATATGTACGCTCGTCGCCCATAACACCAACAGATCTCATGTTAGAGAGAGCTGCGAAATACTGGTTAGGCATCCATGGAGCATCCTTACCATGTTCCTTCTTATATTCAGCAAGGGCTCTATCTACTTCTTCTCTGTAGATAAAGTCTGCATCCTGTACGATACGAACCTTCTCAGCTGTAACGTCGCCAATAATTCTGATACCAAGACCTGGACCTGGGAATGGCTGACGGAATACGAGATACTCAGGGAGACCGAGTTCGAGACCAACCTTACGAACCTCATCCTTGAAGAGATTACGGAGTGGCTCAACGATATCCTTGAAGTCTACGTGATCAGGAAGACCACCAACGTTATGGTGAGACTTGATTACTGCTGACTCGCCACCGAGACCTGACTCAACAACGTCTGGGTAAATTGTACCCTGTGCAAGGAAATCAACTGTACCAATCTTCTTTGCTTCTTCTTCGAAAACACGGATGAACTCTTCACCGATGATCTTTCTCTTACGCTCTGGCTCAGTAACACCAGCAAGCTTTGCATAATATCTTTCCTGAGCATTAACTCTTACGAAGTTGATATCGAAGTCGCCGTTAGGACCAAATACGCCTTCAACCTCGTCGCCTTCGTTCTTTCTCAAGAGACCGTGATCAACAAATACGCAAGTGAGCTGTGGACCAATAGCCTTAGCAAGGAGTGCTGCGAGAACTGATGAATCTACACCACCTGAAAGAGCGAGGAGAACTTTACCTGCGCCAACCTTCTCACGAACTTCCTTAATTGTATTCTCAACGAATGAATCCATTCTCCAATCGCCAGAACAATCACAAATGTTACGAACGAAGTTAAAGAGAATTTCCTTACCATATTCACTGTGCAATACTTCTGGGTGGAACTGAATTGCATACAAAGGACGCTCATCCTCTGTAGCAAGTGCTGCATATGGGCAATCTGCTGTGTGAGCAATTGACTTGAATCCAGGAGCGCTCTTAGAGATATAGTCGTTATGACTCATCCATACGATGCTCTGCTCTGGAATACCAGTGAACAACTCGTTACTAAGATCGAAGTTAGTTACTGTCTTACCATACTCACGAACAGGAGCCTTCTCTACCTTACCGCCTAATACCTGCTGCATGAGCTGAGCTCCGTAGCAAAGACCAAGAACAGGACAACCAATGTTAAAAAG
Organism: Clostridia bacterium; assembly: GCA_024403735.1. Lineage (GTDB taxonomy): Bacteria > Bacillota > Clostridia > Saccharofermentanales > Saccharofermentanaceae > Saccharofermentans. The sequence goes on along the minus strand of JAKSRG010000018.1, from coordinate 56,025 downwards.
CTCCTCTGTGCATGTAGGAGCGCCGTCCTCGTATACACTGTTAGGACCACCTGTTAAGATGATACCCTTTGGATTCATTGCCTTAATCTTAGCGATATCTGTGCGATAGGAATAAATTTCACAATACACGTTACATTCACGAACGCGTCGTGCAACTAGCTGATTATACTGACCACCAAAGTCGATGACCAAAACCAATTCTTTATCCATGTGATACCTCATGTTATCTAATATGAGACCTAATCGAAAACACGCATCCACGTTTTCGATTGCGTCATAAAATATAATATCATCAACGCTTAATAAGTTCTATTAGTCTTTTAATAGAAATGTCGTGATTTTTCGAGCAATACGCATATGACTTATGGTAAATTATTACAGAAATCAATTAAGAGGTGTCAGTCGCATGTTTTATGAGTTTAGAAAAGAGATTACTAAGAAAGAATCTGTTAACCCACACAACAACTGTCTTGTTGCTGGTTACATAACAGTCGACGAATTGGAAAATGCAGCCAAACACCTATTTTTCGACCACGAGACAGTCGAGTCTTGTAAGAGCGCCAAGAATGTTTTCCGTTCAGGCATCGAGATTTACGAGGACTACACTTTTACTGAGCTCAAAATTATCGACCCAGTCCACTACGAGAATGGCGATAACGACAATACTGACTACGTATCCCTCTACTTCAAGAGAGATATGTTGATCGTCGTAGATGTCCTCGACACAGACGGCTCAACTAAGCGTAAATTCGAGCGTGCAATCAAACGATTTACTCCTTCTACAATGACACTCGAGAAGCTCATCTACGCATTCTTCGACGAGATCCTCAACAAGGATGTTCGTTTCATCGAGAAGCTCAGCCTTCAGGTATCAGCGATTGAAGAAGACATCATCAAGGGAACACCAGACGAAGATATTAACATCACACTTCTCCAGCTCAAGCGTAAACTCCTTGAGATGCATAACTACTACGAGCAGTGCCTCGATATTTTTGAGACTTTGGATGCTAATGAGAACGATATTTTCGAGACAGATTCACTCATGTATATCGCGAATATCACTCAGCGTATCACAAGACTTCGCGAGGACGTCGACTCAACAAGTAACGCGGTTGTTCACCTTCAGGACGCATACTCCAACTACCTTGATGCGAAGCTCAACAACACAATGAAGTACCTCACAGTTTTATCAACAATCTTCTTCCCGCTTACGATTATTGTTGGTTGGTACGGAATGAACTTCATTAACATGCCTGAGCTCAAGTGGGATTATGGTTACTTGTATGTAATCATACTCTCAGTAGTGATCATGATTGTTTTCGCACTGATTGCCAAGAAGCTTAAGTGGTTCAAGTGATAGTTGCAGGAAGTTTTCGATATAGTCACACAAACTAAAAGCTCAAATGGATTATCATTTGAGCTTTTTTAACTTTCAATCAACTAAATATATCTCATCAAAGCCGAACGCCTTCAAAGATTGGGCAACTGCCTCATCAATAATCTCGCCACACATAACAATTGGAACTGCTGGTGGACATGAAGTCTTACAAAAACCAGCCACGCATCCAATCGCTTCATCGACAGGAACTAGACGGCCCATCTTCATCGAAGCTTCGCGAATACTTAAGGCACTTTCCGGCTTAATAACTGCTGGATAAATCGCGCTAATCGCCTCTTTCGAAGGCAAATCCTTAAGGCAGTCGTACACTCTATCGAAATCAGCAGGACTATTCATGGGACTAGCCATGAGCACAACGCTTTCCCTGTCGCTAAATTCGCACTCAATGCCACTAAGCCTTAGAGCCTCAGCGATTTCATCGCCTTCATAACCATAGCTAAGTGGCTTAATTAGTAGCTTCAAAGGCTCCGATGTAACACTGTTAAATCCGACTTTTGTGAGCTTATCGGCCAAAATCTCGAGCATTTTAGCCACATCCATCAGACCATCTCGAAAACAACCTTCGCCCACAACCTTATTCGCCATATCAAGAGACTGCAAAATTATCCATGAAGGACTAGTAGACCCGAACATAGCCATTGAAGACTTCACAAACTCACCAAGGCTACCGTTCATCTCATCTGACAAATGAAGATATGCACCACCAGTCAGCACTGGCAAAGTCTTATGAGCTGAATCACAGCAGATATCCGCACCTAAATCAATCGGATGCCTTGAACCATTAAGCAAGAACTTTAGGTACGCACCATGTGCGTTATCAATCGCTAATGGAACGCCAAATTCGTGGCACACTTCAGAGATAGCCTTAACATCAACGATATTTCCTAGATAATCAGGTGAAGTTAAATACACACATGCTGGCTTGCTACTAGCGTTTTCGAGCGCTTCGCGAATATATTCTGGAGTGATATCTAGTGACAGATAAGTACTATTTTCTGAACCATACAGCCACTCAACATCCAAATCGAGGAGCGCCGCAGCTGTTAAGAAAGTCTGGTGGCTATTACGACCAGCTAGAACTAGTGGACGAGAATTGGAAGGTGAGCAGCATGTTTTCGATGCATTCAATACACATAAATAAAGCATCGCGCGAATGCACTGAGATGAACCCTCAGTCGAATAATAAGTCGGACAGCCAAATAGCGCGCTAGCATTCGCTTCGCTATCGCGGATTATCGTCTCTGGATGGTACAAATCGTCAGCGCCAGTAATCTCAGTAATGTCCAGATGTTCAATTCCAAGCAAAGACGCACCCTTGTGGCCTGGCATATGCATGCGCACAGGGCACTTGGATGCGTAAGAATTAACGAAATCACAAATAGGTGTGTTCATTAGCTGGCTCCCAGACTATCTAGGCAATCACTCGCCGAATTCTCTATGGATTGCAACCATGATTGCACACTCCATACGCTTCTTGAAAAGCTCGCAGCCGTCCTTATAGACACCACGAACAGAACCAGTTGCGTGATATGCATTAGCAGCGCAACCGCCTGAGCAGTAAAGCTTAGCCCAGCAGTTGTGGCAATCTTCACGAGCATATACATTACATGCCTGGAAGTCATCACGGATAGCTGTATTTGTTACACCATCAAAAATATTACCAAGGAGGAACTTCTCGTCACCAACGAACTGGTGGCATGGATAGAGGTCACCCCAAGGAGTTACTGCCATGTACTCAGTTCCTGAGCCACAGCCTGAAATTCTCTTGTAAATACATGGACCACCCTTAAGGTCGATCATGTAGTGGTAGAAAGTAAATGGCTTACCAGCCTTGTCACGCTCGATCATGAGCTCTGCGAGCTTCTCGTACTGATCAAGAACAATCTTAATATCATCTTCAGTAAGTCTAGCAGGATCATTCTCACCGCATACTACTGGCTCCATGCTGAGCTCAGTAAATCCGAGATCGAGCATTGTCTTAATATCCTCGAGGAAGTCTGGATTCTGATGTGTGAATGTACCACGCATGTAGTAATTCTTGTTGCCACGAGCCTCAACGAGCTTCTGGAACTTAGGAACAATCTTCTCCCATGAACCATTACCAGCATAGTCAACGCGGTACTTATCGTGAATTTCCTTACGACCATCAAGTGAGAGAACTACATTGCTCATCTCCTTGTTAGCGAACTCGATAACATCGTCATCGATAAGAACACCATTAGTTGTAAGTGTAAATCTGAAATTCTTGTTGTGCTCCTTCTCAATTGAACGAGCGTAAGCAACGAGCTGCTTAACTACATCAAAGTTCATGAGTGGCTCACCACCAAAGAAGTCAACTTCAAGATTATGACGGCTACCTGAATTCTCAATCAAGAAATCAAGTGCTCTCTTACCAACTTCAAAACTCATTACAGCACGGTCACCATGGAACTTACCCTGTGATGCAAAACAATACTCACAGTTGAGGTTACATGTATGTGCAACATGAAGACAAAGTGCCTTTACAACACCAGAAGTCTTAGCCTTAAGTTCACCAGCCATTGGCTCAAATGAATCTGGAGCAAAGAGCTGCTTTGTATCCTTAAGCTCCTGGACCTGATCATAACACTCGTTAATCTCATCAACGTTAATCTCAGGGTATGACTTAGCTACACTATCAACAAGAGCCTCGCGAGTCTCCTTCTCAAAACCCTCGATAATGTCATAAGTCACATCATCCACAACGTGAATTGAACCTGAACAAATATCGAGAACGATATTGTAACCACCTAATTTATACTGATGAACCATACTTACTCCTTTATGAACACTCGTGAACGACCAAGTCAAACTGGGTTAATCCACGAATTCTAATACACAATAATGAATTAATCTTAAGCGCAATAAACTTCAAACAACTTAAAACAACCGTCTCTCAATCAGAGCTGAGAAACGGTTGTCATTTGTTTTACTCTGTAATCAACAATTACTTGTTCTGGCTCTCGCACTGCTGATTTGCAATACCGCAGCTTGTCTTACAAGCAGACTGGCATGATGTCTGGCACTCGCCGCAACCACCGTTCTTAGCGCTATCACAAAGATTACGAGTTGAAACTGTCTTAATATGCTCCATGATTAATACCTCGCTTATTAGCTTAATAAATTCAAATAACTTTAACACGCATAACCCTTATATGTCAATGTTTATGGGCACTATGGGGCTATTTGTCATCTATTTATAACACAATTTTATGTTCGTATTATGTCTACGATTAACACTTATAATCTGGCTTAACGTATAGCTTATCCATATCAGGAGCAATGCTTACATCCCAGACATCTTTCTTCCAGTTCTCTTTATCAACTTCAGTGATAGCAATTGAAACTGATTTCTCGCCTACGCCTAGCATCTCAACAACGTCAACAGCAATCTTGTCAGCCAAAGCCTTCTTAACTTCTTCACTTCTACCTGGATAGCATTTAATCTCAATATGTGGCATAACGTACCTCTTCTATATTAGTTAGTTCCTGTAGAACCAAATCCACCAGCTCCACGCTCAGTATCATCAAGGCTCTCTGCCTCGCAGAACTCTGCACGGATATAAGGTGTGATTACAAGCTGAGCAATTCTCTCACCCTTATTGATGAATACATCTTCTGAATTCTCTGCATTGTGATTATGAAGAGCAACCTTAATCTCTCCTCTGTAATCACTATCGATAACGCCAACCTTATTAGCTGGAGCAAGACCTCTCTTACAAGCAAGACCTGATCTAGCATAAATAAGACCTACGTAACCCTCAGGGATCTCACATGCAATTCCTGTTCCGATAAACTTAGTCTCACCTGGCTTAATAACTACAAGGCCACTAGTAACAGCATAAAGATCTGCACCAGCAGCAAATTCAGTACCATATGTTGGTGTCTTTGCATTCTCATCTAACTTGATGAACTTAACAGTTGTCTTATTAACCATAATTCCAAACCTCTTTAGTTTTTGTAGTAATTATATCATTCACTATAACAGAACTGATGCGTATAATCACTCACCAAAATCTTTGAAGAAATCCTCAATATAAGATTTAGGAATGATGACACTCTTACCAAATGGATTAATAATTATTCCATCTGAATCGGGATCATCACACGCCCTCTTTAGTAAAGTTTCAAACGAAATCTTCTCAACAACAGAAGACATCAGCCCTTCCACAATCTCCTCGCGATCAGTGAAGATAGGATAGTAACAAATATCTTCATACCCATACATAACCTCAGGCGTTGTCTTATATTCGACACGAAGTGGATTATTAGACACATTCTTACCAAAGCACTTCACTACAGGTGTTGGAAGCTTAAGCTTCGTCTCGATGCATCCCATAAAAACGAGCGCCATCTTAATATAGTCTTCAGTATAGACCTCGTCAGAATCCTTACCATTCATATCAGCAATCATTAGATCTCTGCTAATCTTATCAGCTAATCTTCTTATATCTTCAATCGCAAATTCACCCATAAGACACCTCACAAATCAATCTAAAACAATCCAATTTTTCTAGTTGGGAGGATAGTATCACACGTATTGTCCTATTAATGGGAACACGTCAGATTTATAATTCAATTAATCGATTAATCATTTGAGAACAGACTTAATTATTAGGAGAACAACGACATCTTGTATTTGAAAGACATTTAAAGGCCTAGTGGGTGTTTTCGAGCTAGTCTACACATTGGCTTTAGTATTTTTAGTGTTGTTTATAAAGGAGTTTAATATGGCTTTACATTTATCTAAATCACGTTTCACAAGTAGTGTTCAGTGCCCAAAGATGCTTTGGCTTAGAATTAATAAACCAGAATTATTCGACCAATCTGTAATTGATCAGTCTGTTATGGATACTGGAAATGAGGTTGGTGATCTCGCTATGGGATTATTTGGCGAGTTCACTGAAGTTAAGTTCCAGTCTGATTTAGGCGCAATGGTTAACGATACATATGAATTAATCAATAAAGGAACTAGGGTCATTGCTGAAGCATCTTTTGCCCATGAAGACGGTTTTTGCAGTGTAGATATCCTCATTAATAACGGCAACAAAGAAGTGGAGTTGTATGAGGTTAAGAGTTCGACAGATGTTCATGATATTTACAGATATGATGTGGCATATCAGTATCACATCTTAACTAAGCTTGGATTCACAGTAACCAAGGCCTCTTTAGTTCATATTAACAATCAGTATGTTCGCCATGGCGAACTAGATTTAAATGAATTCTTTACTATAGTCGACCTTACTGAGGACACTATTGCGCTTCAGAGAGAAGTTGAGCAGCGAATTCAAAGTATTAAGGAATATATGAAGCAGACAGACGAGCCAACTGACGATATTGGCGAGAAGTGTTTTGCGCCTTATGACTGTGGTTTCTGGTGTCACTGTACAAAGAATCTTCCTAGTCCTAATGTCTTTGATCTGGCCTCTGTTAAGTCCAAGACTATGTTCAAGAATTATCGCGCAGGCATCATCTCATTCGAGGATATTTATCACAATAAGTCTGTTAATGACAAAGCAATGCTACAGATCACTCACGAGCTTCATGAATGTGAACCTCACATTGATATTGATGCAGTTAAGGAATGCGTGGACCAACTCTACTATCCAATCTATTTCCTGGATTTCGAGTCATTTAATCCAGCAATTCCGCTCTATGATGATTCAAAGCCATACGCGCAGATTGTTTTCCAGTACTCCCTCCACTATATCGAGGAAGAAGGTGGCGAATTAAAACATAAGGAATACCTCGCATATCCAGGTGAAGACCCAAGACGTAAGCTCGCTGAACAGTTATGTGAAGATATTCCTCTCGATGCATGCGTTGTTGTATATAACAAGACATTCGAGCATACTCGTATCAAGGAGTTCGCGAGCCTTTACGAAGACCTCGCTGATCACCTCACGAATATCAACGCTCACATGTACGACCTTATGGTTCCATTCCAGCAGAAATCATATTACTGTCGTGCTATGGAAGGTTCATATTCAATTAAGTTTGTCCTTCCTGCATTGTTCCCTGGTGATCCTGAGCTCGACTATCATAATCTCGAGGGAGTACATAATGGTGGCGAAGCATCAGACACATTCAAGAGAATGGGATTAATGTCCCCTGAGGAACTTGCCCAAAGTCGTGAGCAACTTCTTAAATACTGCGGACTTGATACATTCGCACTTGTGAAGCTATGGGAAAAACTCCTAGAAGTCACTCAAGATTAAGATAATTTATTGCATAAAAAACACCGCCGAAGGCGGTTGCTTCCACGGTGTTCTTCTATTAAGTTGTTAGTAATTAAGCGACCCAAACACTTTCAATTCTAGTTTCGTAATATTTGTGATACTTGTGTGGTTTCTTCACCTTTGTCTTACCAGAATAATAAACTCTAGGTGAGTCATCTTCGTCTTCATCGTCATCATGATATACTCTATCATCAACGATTTCGTCTTCAATCTCGCTAGCGATTAAACGCTGGTCCTGATTGCTGTGGCACTTGAAATAAGGGTCATGCTCATTGATTTCCCAAATCTCGAGATAACGCGCTTCGTCAATCTCGTGAACGTATGTGATTGCATCCTTCTTGTGGTGCTTTACTCTAGGGAAAAATCTAGCAGCCCTTGCTGCTTCTCTGGCATTAGATGCACAAACAGCGAAAACCTTGTTAATGTATCTGCCATTTCCAACATGTCCACATTTAGCACAAACTTCAAAATAAGCCATAATATCTTTCCTCCTTCGTTCTGTATTGAGACTTCGGCTATCGAGTTATGTATATACAACAAGCACCATTAATATTTTCGTAAACTGTCGACTAGTTATGTGAGTTTATTCAACTTATCCTGTATCTCTTTTAGATCAGAACTGGTAATCGAATCTGGATCAACACCACACGCGATACAAGCGTCTCTAAATTCATCATTACCAATATCGTCACTACCATTCTTGGCTAGATACTTTGCAACTCGCATATTAAGTCCGTGGCTCGTATCCATATAACCTTCATCTTCTATCATTCCTAGCATCCAAGGTTCAAACATGAAATTCCCTCCTGCATTTTGGTTAATTCAATACTGATTGCCTACATATTAATAATATCAACCTGTTGTACCCATTAAACGTACTCAAAGGGAAGTTTCGTAAGCATTCTTCAATTTTTCTATTTGAAGAAGCAACTTCTTGGTGGTACCTACCATCTTAGGCAAACATGGAATGATTTAGCTGTCATTTGACAACCACAAACTGTAAAATACATAAAGAAATAAGTGAGGTAATATATGAAGACTATTAACGTAGTTGCAGCAGTTATCTGCGATAACATGAACAGTAAGCAGAAGATTTTCGCAACAGCCAGAGGCTATGGTGAATTCAAGGGTGGTTGGGAATTCCCAGGTGGCAAAATCGAAGAAGGTGAAACACCTGAAGAAGCAATTGCCAGAGAGATCAGAGAAGAATTATCAACAGAGATTATCGTTGGTGATTTGATCGATACTGTTGAGTTCGACTATCCAAAGTTCCACTTAACTATGAAGTGTTTCTGGGCTGAAGTTAAGTCAGGCGATTTGGTACTCAACGAGGCAGCAGATGCCAAGTGGCTTACTAAGGAAACTATCGATTCTGTTGATTGGCTTCCTGCTGATAAAGGTCTTGTAGATAAGATCAAAGCCGAACTTTAATCGCGACCACAAGTTCTCGCTACTTAATAATCGAGACCAACCGTGCTTTATCTGATAGAATAGAAGAAGTATTAAATGGCGGTGTGTTTTCGAGATGGTCGTGAACACGCTATAGCGGGGGCGTAAGATGCAAGGATTTCTTCCAATAACAGTTGAAGATATGAGAGAGCGCGGCTGGGAGCAGCCGGATTTTGTATTCGTAATCGGAGATGCATATGTGGATCATTCGTCGTTCGGACCTGCAATTATCAGCCGAGTGCTCGAGCGCTACGGATACAAAGTGTGCATCATCTCGCAGCCTAACTGGAAAGACCCTAAGAGCATTACAACATTCGGTCAGCCAAGACTAGGTTTTCTGGTGTCCGCAGGCAATATGGATTCGATGGTTAACCACTACACAGTTAACAAGAAGCGTCGTTCCAGCGATGCGTACACACCAGGCGGAGTTATTGGCAAGCGTCCAGATTACGCGACAATCGTGTACTGCAACTTAATTCGTCAGACATACAAAGATTCACCAATCATGATCGGCGGTATCGAGGCCAGCCTCCGAAGGCTCGCGCACTACGACTACTGGTCAGACAAGCTCAAGAAATCCATCCTCATTGATTCAGGCGCCGACCTTCTCATGTACGGTATGGGCGAGCTATCTTGTGTCGCTATTGCCGAGGCGCTCGACAGCGGTATCAGCGTATCTGACATCACATATATCCCTGGAACGGTATATAAAACATCCGACCCATCTATCGCACTTGGTCTCGATGGAATTACACTACCAGACTATGCGACGATTTCTGAGAGCCGCCATGAGTTCGCGAAGAGCTTTGGAATTCAGTATAAAAACACTGACTTCGCGACAGCGAAACCGCTCATCGAGAAATATTCAGACAATTCCTATGTTGTTCAGAACCCACCATCACGTCCACTCACTACGATGGAACTCGATGATGTATATGAACTTCCTTATATGAATGCGTACCACCCTTCTTACGAGAAGCTTGGTGGACTTCCAATGATTAACGAGATTAAGTTCTCACTCACTAGCAACCGCGGTTGTTTTGGTGGATGTAGTTTCTGCGCGCTGACTTTTCACCAGGGTCGTATCGTTCAGGCTAGAAGTCACGATTCACTCATTAAAGAAGCACAGCGCATGACACGCGAACCAGACTTCAAGGGTTACATTCACGATGTTGGAGGACCTACTGCAAACTTCCGCCGTCCAGCCTGCGACAAGCAGCTGACTAAGGGCGTATGCACAAACAAGCAGTGCTTATTCCCAACACCATGCAAAAACATGAAGGTGGACCACGAAGACTATATTGAGCTTCTCCGTAAACTCAGAAAACTTCCAGGTGTGAAGAAGGTATTCATCAGATCAGGTATTCGTTTCGACTACATGCTCGCGGATAAGAATGATAATTTCCTCCGAGAGCTATGCGAACATCACATATCTGGTCAGCTTCGTGTCGCTCCAGAACATGTAAGCGACCACGTACTAGAACTCATGGGCAAACCATCCAACAGTGTCTACCAGGAATTCGTTCGTAGATTTGATAGGATGAATCAGAAACTCGGACTCCAGCAGTTCGTAGTACCATATCTCATCTCATCACACCCTGGCTCAACACTAAACGACGCAATCACACTCGCTGAGAGCATTCGCGATATGGGTTACATGCCAGAGCAGGTTCAGGACTTCTACCCTACTCCTTCTACTATCTCTACATGCATGTACTACACAGGACTTGATCCTCGTACGCTTAAGTACGTATACGCTACAAGAAGCCCTCACGAGAAGGCGATGCAGCGAGCTCTTATTCAATACCGTAAACCAGAGAACTACGACCTCGTATACGAGGCCCTCATGAAGTGCGGACGCCAAGACCTCATTGGTCATGACAGAAGCCACTGCCTTATTGCGCCTAGAAATAAAAACAGTGATGCCAATAGCAGAGCTATAGCTGGTGGCAGAAATTCTGGCAGTAGAGTTGGCAAGAGAGGCGCTGATCATAGAAATCCTAATGTTAGGGGTAACCGAGATATTAATGGCGGAATTAAGGGGGCGCCAGGCGCTTCAGGCAAAGGCGCTTCAGGTAAATCTGGTACTAAACAGTCTCCGGCTGGCAAATCTCATAACATATCTAGAACTGGTCTTAATGGTAAACCTATGCCAGCTTCATCAAGAGTCGGCGGCCGTGGTGGCGTCAGTGCCGGCGCTAATGGCAGAGGCGGTTCCTTCGGTAAGACTGGTCCAAATGGTAAGGGCGGTCGCGATAATCGAGGCGGCAGAGGTGGCAAGCGATAAGCAAGCGATAGGCGCCTGCTACTGTGAGTGTTATGCGCTATTTGGTATTCCAGTTAAACTAATCATTAATCCTGCGGTTAGGATTAACTGAAGTGTTGACCGAACATGGAACTCCATTCCAACTAAACGTTAATCTTGCAGCTCTAGGATGGAATGAAATATTGAATGGACGTCCCATAATCTGAAAAACGGGCTATTTAGACACTCCATTCCAACTAAACGTTAATCTTGCGTTTCTAGGATGGAATGAAATATTGAATGGACGTCCCATAACCCGAAAAACGAGCTGTTTAGACACTCCATTCCAACTAAACGTTAATCTTGCAGCTCTAGGATGGAATGAAATATGGAATGAACGTCCCATAACCCGAAAAACGAGCTGTTTAGACACTCCATTCCAACTAAACGTTAATCTTGCAGCTCTAGGATGGAATGAAATATGGAATGATTATTTTCCACTCCTACGATTAATATTCCCCCACCAACCACTAAACGACTTCTTACATTAATCTTTACACAATCTTAACCACTAATTGTCAAATTTCTCATATAATTCAAGGTATGAAAAAGCTATATTTTATCTGCAAATTTGAAATACTGAGATTGTTCTCGAACTGGCAACGCACGCTGAAACTTTTCCTTATTCCAGCAGTGGTTATGCTTGTGGCTCTGTATCTGTTCCCGGTGCTGGTTAACTACTTAAGTACTGGCTCACTCGGACGAACTACAGTGCTAGTTAGTAATGCTCCTGAATCCTTTATGGATTACGCGGACAGCCTCAATATGGGAACGATTTATTCGTTCAAGGAAATTGCAGATGATGAAGTCGATACTAAGAGTGAGATTGAAGCTCACATTAGTAAAGGCGAAATGGTTGTTACTTTTAACGATACTTATGAAAAGGATGTTGAGCAGTATTACGACAAACTTGGCAAGTTCTTCCAAGAGTATGAGCCAGACAGAGTGATCAAAGGTAAAATGTATCCTAGTAGCAACGCTGAGATTAAGATTTATTTCAAAGAGGATGCTACTTTCTCTACTAGATCTGAACAGCTCAAGCAGGACGTTATTGATAAGTACGTTGATGCATATCCTGATTTGGCTGGAATTGATACTTCGCTTATTCCAAAGGACAATATTGATACTAATAGTTTTAATCCAGTGAATAAGATTTTGATGAATCGTGTCGTAGCTAATCTTCGCGCCGCACGAATCATTCCTCAGATAATGGTCCTTATGATTTACTATACGGTATATTCATTGGCACTCGATATTTTCGCAGGAGATAGAGAACGTGGTTTCTTCACCAAACTCCTGATGTCGCCAATATCTCCAAGAACAATTATCTGGGGCAAGTTATTAACAATTGAAGCAATGGCAATTGTTAGCTCAGTCCTAATGTTCTTCATGATGTTCCTGGCATCCTGGCTCAATTTCAGTAATGACGCGTTGTCTTTGCTCCCATTCGGTATGTTGATGTTACCTGGTCAGCTATTGAAAATAGCTGCTATCTGCATCTCATCTGCAATGGTTATGATTGCACTTTGCGTATGGATTATCTTTGATTTGCAGAAGCCTGAAGATATAACTGTTAACCTTCAGTTACCACTCGCAACTATCCTTATCGAGTTGTTTATCTTCATGATCAGACCTGGTAATCCAGTTGGAATTGAATATGTTCTACCTATTCATAATGGTATGGCTGCTATTTATAGCATTATGCTCTCCACTGATACAGTGGCTACTACTCTTGTAACCGTGCTACTTAATGTGCTCTACACAGTTCTTATGTTGTCACAGGTTCTTAAGAAGGAGGAATTCTAATGATTACTGTTAATAACATAACCAAGAGTTTCACCAAAGATACTCAGACACTTAAGGGTGTCAGTTTCGCGGTTAAGGAAGGCGAGATTTATGGACTTCTTGGCCCTAACGGTGCTGGTAAGACTACACTTATGCGAATTATCTCCACACTCATCAAGCCTACATCAGGAGATGTAACAATCTGTGGATTAGATGTTGCTAAGAATGTACTAGAGATCCATCGTAAGATTGGTTTTTTGACAACAGAAGTTAAGCTAGATCCTCTATCTACACCAGACCAGTTATACGATTTCTTCGCGGAACTTTATGACATCGATAAAAGTGACGCTGATGTAGCCAAGGAGAAGGCTTTTGAAGAGTTCGGTATAGCGCCATTTAGAAAAAAGCGCATCGTCGATTTGTCGACTGGTATGAAACAGAAGGTGTCGATTGCGATAAGCCTTATTCATAACCCACCAGTTATCGTATTCGATGAGCCAACCAATGGTCTTGATATCCTCACTCAAAAACAAGTTACAGATTACCTACTTGGGCTCAAGGATAAGGGACACGCGATTATCCTCTCTACTCACATCTTCAGCGTAGCTGAGCAGCTCTGTGACAGAATTGGAATTCTCATCGATGGCGAACTTAAGGCTGAAGGAACCGTTGATGAATTGATTGAATATACAGGTACTAAGACGTTTGAAGAGGCATTCTTCGAGCTATACGTTAAAAACCACAAAGAATGATTATTAATTGGAAATCAAAGAAGGAGTAGGAAATGTTCAAGTCGGTACGCACATTTATGCGAAGAGCAATGCATAAGGGCAATACCTTCAAGACTACTGTGGCACAGGGCACTTTCGTGGCAGCTACAGCGTTCGGTCTTGCAATTGTATGCATGGTTCTTGGTGTCTTGATTACGATGTTCCACTACCGAATTGATCAGATCTACTGGGAGCACAATAGCGAGAAATTCGTCTACGACGGTTACAAGGACCTCCCTGAGGAGTACAAGGGTTTCTTGTTTGTTAATGCGCCTTCTTCCTTCCCTGAATTCTTGTACAAGAACAACGCCAACGCATTCTTTTCTTACAAGTATGAGGAGATGGATGCACCATACGATTTCGTTACTGTCGGTCAGCTGATGAGACTGCACAACTGCGGCTCTGCGATTGTTTTCCCAAAGAACAGTGACGAACTACTTAGTAATGGCGAGAAGCTCGAAGTCCTAACATACATCCGTACAGACAGGACTGAGCTATATGATGCCAACGAATATCAGGAGAACATCCTAAAGCTTTACGACAAATATATAACTGCCGAGAATGGCAATCCGCAGATCACAATCAAGCCAGCGGAGGCAGATCTCACAGGTGTTAGTACTACTAACCCGCTAAAATCATCTCTTTACGGCTTCATCGCAGTCGTTCCGCTTATTATATTCATCATCATCCTCTACACTGTAATGACGGGTGGTACAAATGTAATCGCGGGCGAGAAGGAGCGCGGCACGTTTGCGGCAATAATTCTCACACCTTCACCACGAGCTGCGATTGTTGTAGGTAATGTACTGGGCATTTCAGCCCTCGCAGTAATCCCTGCGTCTATTGTGTGTTTTCTAGCATTCCTTTTGACGGGCAAATTCAACGTCATCGGACTTGTTATTGCGATTTTGCTGGTTATCAGCTTCGCGATTTTGGTAGCGGCAATCACTATCCTTATCTCGATTATTAACCAGTCAGTGGTGTCTGCGCAGACAGCATTCCTTCCTGTATTCCTCATCATCCTCGGCATCGCAGTTAACTGCGTGCAGAAGCTCGGAATCTTCGAAGAGTTCTATCTGTACTTCCCACTTTATGGTCACTTCTTTGGAATTGGTAATGCGCTCGTAGCTGGTTATAACTATTACACTAACTACATCCCTGGCGCTATTGTATGCATCGTCCTATCACTCGTCCTCGCTTGCCTCGTTATGTTCATTTCTACAAAGCTCCTCTACAACGAGAAGTTCATGACTAACGAAGGTGGCCTTAGTGCTAAGGAGATCCGCAAGAGTAAGAAGAAGCATAAATCACTCGGACTTGATAAGCTCGTTAACCACGCTATATTCCCTGTAGCAGTATTGTCTTTCGTGCAGCTTTTGGCACTCGTTCCAACTGCTATCACATACATGCGCAATGACATCTATTCAGACTTCATTACAAATCTCAAAGATGTCTCAGGCATCATGGATATAATGAGCGTCATGAGTGAGATCCTCGCGATGTTCCTCAGCAGCCCAGTATTCCTCATCAGCATGGCTATTGGCTACGTTATCCTAATCGCGATTTATTGCCTTAAGGTTAGAGTTATCGAGCGTGATCGTAAGCCACTCCAGTCAATTGGTTTTACTGGCAATCACGCACTCAGAGACTACCTAATTGGCCTCGTTGTTGGCTTCTCTTTGCTAAGTGCTGTATGCCTAATCCTTGTGCTCGCTGGTAATCTTAGCTTCCACGGAATTGCTGTTAATACATCTACAATCGGAGTAGTTCTCGCAGGTATTCCTATGTGGTTCGTTCAGGGTGCCTCCGAAGAGATTATGTTCAGAGGTTATATGATCCCTCGTCTTGAGAAGAAGTTCGGCAAGATCATCGCAATTCTCTACTCATCATTCCTCTTCGCAGTGCTCCATGGTGCCAACATCGGTTTCACATGGCTCGCTGGTATTAACCTTTTCATAATCGCAGTATTCTTTGCTTTGATTTACTATTACACAGGTAACATCTGGCTCACATGCGCAGCTCACACTGCATGGAACTTCTGTCAGGGCAGCCTCTATGGCCTCGAAGTCAGCGGTTCAACATCTGGTGTATCAATCCTCAATTCGAGCTATTCAGCATCTGCATCACCATATTTCACAGGCGGTGCATTCGGACCTGAAGGTGGCCTCGCAGTTACTATCGTTACTGTTATTGGAATTGTTATTATGAGCGTATTGCTCTATAAGAAGAGCTCGAAAAAGTGATGCCCACGTAGCTAATTCCTGCACAGCTAATGCCTGCGCAGCCCCGAAAATTCTTAGAATATTTCATCAAACGAGTTAGACGAGCTTCTTGGATAAGAAATACTTATTTAGTTTCTTGTCCTCCTGCTCGCGGACGAATTCAATCTCGAAACCTAATTTCTTATAGAACTCAGGCGCCTGAAATCCAAAAGTTGTTAATGTTACGATATCGTAGTAGCTACCTCTGAACGCATCTTCGACAGCCTTAACGAGCTGACTTCCAAGGCCAGCTCTTCTATTATTCTTGCCAATAATGAGGTCACCTACATGAACCTCGTTATAGTATGCATGTCCAGTTATGACTCCGAGAATTGCCCCATCGCTATCCTTGGCCACAAAGCAGAAGTCTTCATAATCAACATCTATTCCATTCTGCTTACCATATTCAACGAACTCCGTATCGAGGAAATCCCCAATTACATCATCTATCTCACTAACTCGAACTATCTCACACATAATTAATTCTCTACTTTCTTAATCAAAATATATAACGTGTATTCCTTACTAACATATGAGGAAGATTATAACCTAATCTTCTTATTGGTCTGAATGTAAACAGTGGCAAAAACTAAAATTACTCTGTGTAAACACTAAAATTTCAAGGGTTCTACTCCCATTTCAATTCGACTAATATTATTAGGGACTACAAAATTATTGTGGGTGGGAAGACATGAATTTACTATATCCAGATGGAATCGAAAACACAAACAAACTATCAGCTGAAGCTTATAAAGATCTCGCTGTCGATGAGATTTTAGATAGCATGATTATCAGCAAAGAAGACAGAGAAATTATTAAAGATGCAATCATGCATATTCCAAATAGTGCTGAAACTATAAGATATCGTCAGGACATTATTAAGGACCTGATAAGCGATGACGAGCTTTGTAAGGAATTAGAAACTATTCTAAAATCTCTTAATGTCCTTCAGGACTTCAAGAATAACAATAGATTTAGAACTGTAAAAAAGGCTAGTCTATGGGAACTTATCGACTATATGCAGGAAATGGATCTGTATATCCAGATTGTTGAAGCGCTAAAGGGTGTTTTCGAGAAGTATGAGATGAAATCCAAAGGTCTTAATGAGATTTCCGAGCTTCTCAAATCCGCAATCAATATGGATAAAATCGATAATCTCAAAGAGATTATCTCTGGACTCAAATCTGAAGTGTCAGGCTTAAAGAGCGTTAAGGTGGGTATCAATCTATCAGGAGAACTAAGGCCAGAAGAAGTATTCGTACTGGAATACAGCACTCTTCCTATCCCTTCACCATACGAGAAAACATCATGGGCGATGTCGCTTGCTTCAAAAAGAACTGTCACATACAGGGCTCCAACTCCATTTATGAAACACATTGCTGAAGACATGGAAAAGGAACTCTCAAAGTCTGTTCAGAACTACAAGAAGGAACTCAAGAACTACGTGAACTTCAGCGGTTACTTCCTACTTGATATCTGTAATGATTTGAAGTTCTATCTCTTGATGGCGAAGTTTGGACGTAAGCTCCAGGATGCTGGAAATACAATATCTTTCCCAATGATTAATGAGAACAGCGCTAATCTCGTAATTAAGGGCGTATATAACATCAGACTTACCAACAAAGGCATTAGTAACATTGTAAAAAACGATTTTGAATTTCAAAATGGTGAGAAGATCTTCATTCTCACTGGCCCGAACCGTGGAGGCAAAACAATTCTTACTCAGGCAGTGGGACTAACTACTCTTTTTGCGTCACTGGGTCTTTTTGTCACAGCAGATTCTTATGAAGGTTTCCCTATTGATGGAGTACTAACCCACTTCCCTGCTGACGAGAATGAAACAATGACACTTGGAAGACTTGGAGAAGAAGCTGTACGAATTCAGGAAATCGTTAAAGAAGCTACCAACCACACGCTAGTACTATTAAATGAAACCTATTCTTCTACAAGTGCTGAAGATGGTCTATATCTCGCACGTGATCTCGTTCACATCTTAAAATACAAGGATATTCCATGTATCTTTAACACACATATCCACGAGCTTGCTCGTAATGTTAATCAGATGAACGAAGAATTCGATGGTCCAGGTAAAATAGTAAGTCTCTCTATGGAGATTCAAAATAATGTGAATACTTACCGCATTCTTCGTAAAGAACCAGACCATAATTCATATGCACATAACATTGCCTTGAAGTATGGAGTAACATTTGATCAGATGAAAGAGCTATAAGAAGGTTGTTATTCAACCTTCTTAATCAGTATATGAAAATGAGCTGAATTATATTCCTTACCGTCATGTTCATAGAATGTCTCTACATGAGATATTTTAGCTATCTCAAATCCATCAAACATCTCTTTAGCCTCATGATAATCCACGTAGAAATGTGGAATGCCATGTTCTGGGCCATTATCCATACGAACTCTTGTATTAGGATCAAGTAGCGTCCACTCTTCAACGCCAAATCCCCATGTCTGCTTGGATGCCAAAGTAAGGAAACATTCTCCGTCAGCCTTAAGAATTCTTCTAATCTCAGAGATTGCCTGTAGCACTCCCTTAGTATCTGAATGTGATATTACATTTCTACACATGACGCAATCGAAAACACCATCTTCGTATGGCAAAGACAGCATATCTCCTACAGCATACTTAAACTCCAGGCCTTCATTCTCTGCCCATTCCTTGGTGCTTCTAATTGCTTCTTCGCTCATATCAAAGCAACTAACATCAAACCCATTCCTGCCAAAAAGGATTGCATGTCTTCCCATACCACATCCCAAATCAAGAAGACTACTCATATCTTGTGTCTTCCACCTGTTGAGCAAATAATAAGATTCCTCCGACGGATTACGCCAATATTCTTTCTGATCTTCTCTAAGAAGTTCCCATTGCCATGCTTTTGAAACACTCATATATATTCCCTCAATTAATACACTTCACCATAAGGTGTTTGTCTTCTAATTTTTCGCTTATTCGTATCCTAGTCGCTCATAACATCTTCAGAAACAAATCACTTATTCTGATAACGTCTTTGGCTTCTGCTTTTCTATATGTCATATTTGTTCCCTTTTACTAGTAGTCTCATTTATTATCAGTTATAGAATACACCTTCAAAACATGTTATCATATACATAGAAACACACAGTCCGCGTGGACGGTGCCTGGTTTCGGTTGGTAATCACCTCAACTCAGGACTGGAATCCATATGGGTTGAGGTTTTTTATTACCTTTTTCTTGAGTAACGTTTATCAAGAAAGGCAATAATTGCAATGAAAAATTTTATAGCAGCTATTGGTAAACCAACAATTGCAATAACTAATGTTATTATTTCAAAATCTGACATAAGCAGCCTCCTTTCTCCCTTATTCCGAGAACAAGGTCGAAACCAGGCAACCGCCCATATTGCGAACTGTGCTTATCAATATTCTACTATGGTTATAATGTCAAAATAGTCTCAACTTCACTGTTTGGAAAAAGTTGAGACTCCATCATCAGATACGATAGTATCATCCTTTTTACCATTAAGTTCATCTATAAGTTTGATAGACTTAACTGTCATCTGTACCCAGGCTGGCCTAAAGCCACTTTTAATTGCATTTCTTACGGATCTAATATTGGACCAAGCAGCGCAGTAGAATGGCACCTTGCCTCTCTTAAGTATCTCAACAGCGAGCTTACTAGTGAGAGCTGAAGCAATACCTCTCTTTCGATATTCAGAGAGCACATCTACACCTATCTGCCACATAGTCTCACAGTCGGCTGAACAGCCTGCGAGACCAATGAGTTTACCTTCATCGTATGCACCTACTCCGAGTACGTCATACTGTTTGCGATCTTCACAGATGGCATTACTCCATTCAGGCTTATATAGGTCAGCAAAATCACTCTGCTCCAACACTCTAAGTTCGTACTCACAAGGTAGTTCGCGAAGCACATCCATATCAGGAAGAAAGTATTCCGCCTGAAAACAAACGCCCAAACCATAAGACCTGAACGCCTCATCAAGAACGTGCATATTAGGCGTCTCAAAGCAGTGGTAAATCTCATATTTGCCAATATAATCTTCGACGATACCTCTATATTCTTCGCTAATAGTAGCAACGATGTTGTTGCCGTATGACGTGAGGTCACAAACATGCGGGAGCTTCAGATAGTTCCTCGCTTTGCTGTTTTCTTTTGATATAACGACCACGTTCTCGGACCTCATGAAATCTTCCGCGGCACAATTTGAATCAAATGAAGACTGCTCCATGGCAATCTGTAATATTTCTCTGTTAGTCATTCAATATAATACCTTCCCGTGCGGAACTTGTTTTCGAGCAGTTCCACATATGTAATTCTAACATAGCTGGACCTTTGACCTAATCGAAAACAAAATCCGCAAAATAAATCCCCCATTATCATGACATCAAATCCGATAATGAGGGAATTGTTAATCCTAATTTAAGTAGCTATTAGAGCTCTTCGAGAACAGCGCTCACGATAACGAGACCAAAAATTGCTACGATGATACCGCCTAAGATTACTGCTGCAAGGCTCAAACCGAAACCTGCGCCTCGTAGACCACCATTGAAGCCAGCCTTCTTTGAAGCACTAGCCTTAACAAGACCGATGATACCAAGAATGAGACCAACAATTGAGAAGTATGTTGTAAAGTCAAGTACAAGACCGATGATACCAAGGATCAAAGCTGACTTAGCTGGTGAACGACCTGCCTCACCTGCTGACATTGGTGTGCTGTAGTTAGCCTGGTAAGAAGCCTGCTGATATGTAGGCTGCTGATAGCTTGGCTGCTGGTAATTTGGCTGCTGATATGCAGTATTTACTGGCTGCTGGTAGTTTGTCTGAGCAGCTGGTGTAGGCTCTGTATATGATGGTGCTACTGTCTCTGTAGGAACTGCTGTGCTAGCAACTGTCTCAGTTACTGCTGCTGCAGCCGCTGGTGCAACTGAAGCTGCTGAATTAACCTTAGCAACTGGAGCGCCGCATTCAGGACAGAAATTCAAGCCATTCTCGATCTGGCTTCCGCATTTTTCGCAATACATAATCTAAAATCCTCCGAAAATAATTCATTTAATCTAGTTTACCACGTCAATATAACATAAAAACGCCAAAAATAAATAGAAAACGCTTATTTCTGCATTGTTCTCTTATAATCGTATCCTCTGTCGCCCTCGAAAACACGCTTCTGAACCTCGAAGTACATCACACCATGTTCCTGCACCTCAAAACTCATAGAAACAGTTCCCTTAGCACCGTCACCCTCAACAACCTTAGAGCAAACAAGTGGCTTCGCACTCTCGATAAGGAGCTCTTTCTGCTCACTACTTAGTGAATGTGGCTCACCCATATCAGCCCAAAGCTTAAGCGGATTACAAGTATCCTCATCCACGAGCTTAGTAACGATAGTGTACTCACCGCCCTGACCAGGAAGCTCAACATCAATCTTGAGCGCCTCGCCATTTCTTACACGGCTGTCGTTCCAGATAACACCCTTATACTTATCGTCAGAAGTCTTAACTACAACAATATTTCTGTCGCGAGCAACACACACCTCATCTCCGCCACGCTTCAAATCCTTAAAGAACTTGAATGACCAGAATGTTGGCTTAGGAATTGAGCCATTAGCCACCATTCCGAAACCGCCATGGAATGGAGTATATGGCACTCCGAACTCCTCGAAAATATCGCCGAAAGTCCAGTATGAATATGACTCATTCATATCACCCATCTTAGAAAGAAGGTACGCAATATAGGCTGCATTCTGATTAGTATCATGGAGTGGGTTATTAGGAATATAGGAAGTATTGAACTCAGTGATATGCATCTCAAGGCCCTTATACTCAGGGAAACTATCAATGATATCGCGGCTCTTCTGTAGTACCGCAAATCCGTCATCAGGATCGCTAAGTTCCTGATAGCCATAATGTCCTGTATGATCAGGGAACTCAGTTGTGTAGTGGTGTCTAGTAACAAAATCTAGCGGGATCTTCTCCTTACTACAGAACTCCATAAAGCACTGCATCCAGCGCACATCATCTACACCACAGATAGCAGGACCTCCGACTCTGAACTTAGGATTAACTTCCTTAATTGCATAGAAAGTCTCCTTGAAGAGCTTAAAATACTCCTCCATATCAGCGTCCTTCCAGAAACCAGGAAGATTAGGCTCATTCCACACCTCGATAGGCCATGTGAGAACCTCTTCCTCTCCATAGCGCTCCACGAAGTGCTTGAGTGTAGCCTGAATCATCTTATTCCATCTAATATATTCCTTTGGTGGAGTTACATTACCCTTCCAATAGAAAATTGTCTGATCTCCGCTCGCCATATGCTTAGGCATAAAACCCAACTCGAGAAATGGTGGAATGCCCATCTCTACATAGCTATCGATAACGAGATCCAAATAAGTAAAGTTATATTCATCGATAAGATTACCATTCTCATCTTCATAGTTATGGTAAATAGCCATATCATCAGTGAACAAACCATGACCTCTGATATGCTTGAATCCAATCGCATTCTGAACGTACTTCAGTTGCTCCTGATACTCCTTCTGAAGCGCCAAGCCCATACGTCCTGTACCAACACAAAAGTCCACTTGGTTTTTGAAATCTACAACTGAACCAGTACTAATTCTGATACTTTTTGTCTTCATTTTTGTTTTCTCCTCATTTTGTATTTCTTCCCTGCACCATAGCCCTTTGTAACAGTGTTAACCAGGGGGTACCACGCGAGATCACTACTCACGCGAGTGCAATATTTTTGTATTTATAGCAAATTCATCTCACGCAACCAAATCTCGCAAAGACTAGGCCACATTGCAACATCTGGATGGAGGAAGAATGGATCTTCACCGTTGCCATCTGCTGCTTCTGACGCTGCTTCTGTAGCTTCTTCTGACGCTTCCCCAGCAGCCGCGTCTTGAGTAGGCTGCGCAGGAGCTTCATCGTCTGCGGTTGTTTTCGAGCTAGTCTGATTGTCCTTAGACTGCTCCTCGCCAATGTGGAACTGCTCCTTGAGTTCATTAATTCGCTGCTCAGGAACATTCACGAGCTTACCAGCCTTGAGCGCCTCGATTACCTTGTCGAGCTGCTCGAATGTGTACTTCTCGCCGAAATCGCCTCGTCTGCACTGATCGTTACAAACGGACAAACCGTGACGACCGTGTGGGAAAGCGTAATATGCGTAAGGAACGCCCTGCGCGCGACAGCTCTCAGCCATCATCATTGAATTCTCAACAGGGACCAAATCGTCCTCAACAGTCTGCCAAATAAAGCAAGGTGGAGTGTCAGGCTTAACGTGCTTCTCGATGGAGAAATACTCCGCCTCCTCGTAGCTAAGCGCACTCATCGAATATGTGTGAGTATATCTGCCAGCCGTGATAACCGGATAACTCAACACCACAGCATCAGGTCTGTTACTAAATCCCGCATAATCAGCCACATCCTCAACATCCTCGTAGTGAGTAGCGATGCTGCCGCAAAGATGGCCGCCTGCGCTAAATCCACAAATCGAAAGCTTACCCGCATCAATGCAGAAACGCTCCGCATTCTTACGAACATATCTGATTGCTCTGGAAAGGTCCTTGAGTGGCTGCTTTTTGAGTGGCGCCGAGAAAGTAATATCCGTTGTGTAAGTCAAAACAAACGCATTCATCCCGCGCTCATAAAACTCCCTCGCAACAGGATCCGCTTCAACGTCAACGACCATACAATAGCCGCCGCCAGGCACAACCAACATGCATGGTCTAACCTGATTATCATCATGTAAATATGCTGTTATTTTTGGAATAAAACCATAGGCGCCCTCGTAGTAATACTCCCCGCTGGCCCAAATTCTCTCAGTAAAATATCTCATATAAATCCTCTTCCTAAGGGTCTTTCAATTATGCTATCACAAATCCCGCAATATGAGATATTAAAGTTCTATCTTTCATGTCAAAGTGGTAATAATATTTGCTGCGCGGTTACTGATGGAATTGCTGGCAAGGGGGCGTTGGTTGGTACGATGGTTGTGCGCTCGCGCTGCGCGGATGTTGGTGTGAAATGTTGGTGTGAAATGTTGGCGAGGAGGTGGCGTGGTGTTGGTGAGGTGTTGGTGAGGGGTTGGCGAGAGGCGTTGAACTGTTCAGCAAGAGTAAATGCAAGACTAACGCCTCTGACTCTTGCTGTTAGTCGTGATATCCATTGATTTTGTGCTCAAAACTACCTCCAGCAAGAGTAGATGCAAGACTAACGTCTCTGACTCTTGCTGTTAGTCTTGATATCCATTGATTTTGTGCTCAAAACCCCCTTCAGCAAGAGTAAATGCAAGACTAACGGCTCTGACTCTTGCTGTTAGTCTTGATATTGGACTTGCGTACCCCAAAATGTCTAACTAAACGTAGCACTAACCGCGTCGACTCGTACACTTATTCTGAATATCACCCTGTTTTGGGCCTGCGCACCTCAAAATTCAGTATTATTGTCTAACTAACCGCGTCGACTCGTACACTTATTCTGAATATCACCCATTTTGCGCCTTCAAACCTCAAAATTCAGTATAAACGTCTAACTAAAAGCGCCGACTCGTACCATTATTCTGAATATTGACCATTCAGCTCCTTTAACCCTCAAGATTCAGAATAATTGTCTAACTAACCGCGCCGACTCGTACACTTGCTCTGAATCTCACTTCTTAGGGAACCAAGGCCAGCAACGATTAACCCTCTTACAGTAGTCCGCGTACTCCTGACCATACAATTCTAGGAGCCACTTCTCTTCCGTATTAATCAGCACAATCGTCAACAAGCCCCAATGCAGTAATGGCAGTATCAACAAAAGGAGATTGTGCGCGATCAAGATTACACCCACGTAGCCCAACAAAAATAGCGCATAACATGGATTACGAACGAATGAATATGAACCGTTCGTCTTTAAGTGGTTACTCTTAATGCTCTTAATGAGGCCGCCTTTATAATCAGCTCCGAAGTAACACACAAAGCCCATCACAATTAGCAGAATTCCCAAGATTAACATCACGATCTGAGCAACCCTGTTCTCAACTTGGCCTGGGATCACACCTTTGACCGACCCAAAAATGCCTACTGCCACCAAGATGCCCATCGGAAAGCACAAAATTGGACCTACTCCAAATATTGGTAAATGTTTCTTGTCTGCCATAACTTCTCCTAATCTCTATGCAGGGCGGGCATCATTCACCTTGACCAGTTCGAAAACACCCTGCTATCTTATTAATCTCGAACGCGAACCAGCCCTTGTCCGCCCGCAAAATCACTTCTTCTCAATAACCGCGATGCAGCAGCCCATTCGGCCCTCTACCATGTTGAACTCGCTTACTTCGATGCCGCCCTTCTTGAAGAATTCTTTGTAGCTCTCAGAATTGAATTCAACCTTGAAGTTGCCTCCGATTTTCTTGAAAAGCTTGATGAGCTTACTGCCCTTAGCTTTGCCCTCACCCGTAACATATGTTGGGATGATTACCTTGCCGCCAACCTTACAAACTCTAAGGAGTTCACCGATAGCCTTGTATGGCTCGTCAAGGAGGTGGATTACGTTACCAGCGATTACTTTGTCGAAACTCTCGTCTTCAAAGTTGAGCTCCATGATGTTACCGAACTCGAAGCTGGCATTTGAATACTTGCGGCACTTTTTAGATGCCTTCTTGAGCATATTCTGTGAGAAGTCTGTAGCGATCAAGCGCTCGCACTTAGGAGCAACTTTGCTACTGATCATGCCTGTTCCACATGCGCACTCGAGCACCTGGTCGCCTGAGTTAATGTAAGATGCAACGCGTGTTGTGAACTCGCGATTAACCTTGCCGTTGTAAGCATTCTCGAATAAATCATAAACTCCTGCAAATGTGTCCCAAAACATAACTTTGACCTCCAGTATCAGCCCCGCGGGCCTCTCCAATTCTTTTAAGCAACTTCATATGAACAATTGCTCATATGAATTACTGTTCATATGTTATACCGCGAACTAGAATTTGTCAACAGTGTTTTCGAGAAATCCTCACATTGCAAAAATACCCTAACTCGCACTGAGCCATTTCTCGCGCAAGTCCCCCCTCCATCGAATAGTTGGTCAGAGGTGCAATTTTCCGCTTTTGACCCGCTCGAAAACACCCTGCGAGCCCCAAATCCACCCAGACAACAAAAATCTTTCAGCACAGAATACAGGCGCGCGTTCTTATTATATATATACGTATAAAAGTCGTGAAACGCCTGCGGCGCAGCGTTTTCGAAGAATTCAACAAATTTGCTGATTTAATGCAAAGTGCTTTGAATTATCATAAAAACGTCTTACAAAGGGAATAAGGGATAAGACATATAGATTTCAGGGGGAAAGTTTTATGAAGAAAAAGTGGTTGGCACTTCTTCTTGCTTCAACAATGCTTTTGAGCGTTGCTTGTAGCGACAAGAAGGAAGACAAGAAAGACGATGACAAGGACGACAAGAAGGTCGAAGAAGTTGAAGAGACTGAGAAGAAGTCCAAGGACGACAAGGATGCAGACGCTGACGTAGAGGAGACAACAGGGGCTACAGAAGCAGCTCCTAAGGGAACTCCAATTGACACAACATACTGGTCAGCAGTAATTCCAGATTCTTACACATACGACGAGGAAAATTTCAGCGACTCAGAATCATGGGGCAAGCACGAATTCACAAATTATGACGCAGCTGCTGACGAGGAGCTCGGTTCACTTGTTGTTTACGCTGATGAGTGTGGCACATACGAATTCCGTAAGGACCTCGCTAGAAGCCTTGATCTCCACGACATCCAGGATGGCAAAGTTGATACAATGACAATCGATGGCGAAGAGTTCTTGGTATACGAGACAGAGTACTGGGGTGAGACAATCACTCACTACTACCACAGAGCTGAGAGCACAGGTATCTCACTTTACATCGAAGTTACAGGCGATATGCCAGAAGTAGATGCTTTCATTAGCTCAATGACACTCTCACTTCCAGACAATGGCAACGTTGATGCTCCATATCCATGGGACGGCGAGCAGATGATCACAAGTACAAGCACAGCTCAGTTTGGTGACTACTCAGTAACAGCTGTTCAGCTCGTAGCAGACGTAAGTAATCTTCCATGGGACCTTTTCGATAACAGAGTAGCAGTTGTAGGCGACCTATTATATGCACTCGACGAAGAGGAGCTCACAATCTACACAATCGACGGCGACACATTGAAGATCGACACAGTTATCGAACTCGAAGCTGACTACACACATATGTGTCAGGACAACAACGGTAACGTTTATGTATCAAGATTTGGTTCACCACTTCTCGTACTTAATAACAAAGAAATCGTAAACGTATACGACGACATCAAAGATCAGGTAGCAATGGCTCCAGACGGATCATTCGGTATCTCTTACTTCATGGATGAAGAAGGCCTCGAGAAGGTTACATTGAACGATGACGGCACAGCAACAATCGAGCCATTCGCACTCGTAGACGTAGCTAAGATTTCTAGCGTATCTGAGATCAACATGTCAGCTAACCACATCATCATCAGCGGTACAAGCAAGGATGACGAAGGTAACGACGGCGATCACTTGATCACAGTATTCGATTATAATGGTAACTTCCAGTACAGACTTTGCGGCGATCCAGAGGGCTTCCTCGAGGGAGGTATGGGTCACATCACAGCAACAGTTGAGACAAACGATTACTTCCTCGCTCTCGACGGTAACATGCGTGAGATCCTCATGTGGTCTAAGGACGGTTCATGGCTCGGCACAGTTAAGGATGAGAACCTCTTCGGTACAAATTATCCATGGCTCTGCGGCCTCTGCGAAGCTAACGGTTCAGTTTACGTATCACTCGTTGAGGACAGACCTGACGACTCATGGCAGGAAATGGTATTCTACAGACTTGATGTTACAAAGTAATATCCTTCGTTTTACGAATAACCCTATAAATCCAACTCCATCTCATTTGAGGTGGAGTTGATTTTTTGTGGAAAACTTTTGCACATTTTACTCGCATACCAGCACACGAGGCTGCAACTAGTCCGCGCGTGACCATTTTAGTACTGGCGCCTGCTTTACTCTTTCCAGTACAAACATTTGATAGTATCCGCGAAAAGTTTGTACTGATATTTGTACTGGCATCCACTTTATTCACTCCAGTACCCAAAGCTAGCAGAATTTCACGTCCACGTTAAGACACCCCGCAAATCCAAACCAGGACTTCGGGGTGTTGATGCTATAGCAATAATAATAATACAGCTTGATTCTCTCGCGTTTGTTCTCGAGTTAGTCACTAGCGACTTATCAACCAAAGATTACTAGGTCAGTCTCGATCTCATCAGTCATCTCAACGCTCTCGCCTTTGAAATATCCTGAAGGCGCGTACTTCGCAGTGCCCTTCTCGATACCGTAGATTGCACAGAGTTCGCCCCACTCCTTAGAGTTCGCGAAGCCGTTGAAAACTACCGTCTTTGTCATGCCCTTGTTGATCTCGCTCATCCAGTAGTCGTAGCCAGTTTTGTCAGGCGCGCGGTTAAAGAACAAGCCGTAAAGTCTAGTGAGGAACTCGTCCTTACTGAGGTTCTTGTTGTTGAGCTCGTCGCTGAAGAAGAAGCCGTACGCTACCTGCGTGCCAGTCATTGAACCAGTTGTAATCTTGTCAGCCCAGTACTTCTTGCCGCTAGGGTCTGAATTACGATTGAGGGCTACCGTGTAGATACGCTCAACGAAGTCGCTGATGCACTTGTCCGCGATGCCTGTACCACCACTAATGATGCCGAATGAAGCGCAGATGTTGGCCCACTCATTTGAGTTTATGAACCCATCGAAAACACGCTTGCGAGACATACCATTGCCCATCTCATTTAGCCAGTAAGACTTACCACCAGCATCTGGCTCTCTGTTCATAAATGTTCTGTAGAGGCGAGTTACGAACTCATCATCCCCGAGGCCTTTGTTAATGAACTCATCACTAAAGAAAAATCCACGCGCAACTTCAGCGCCGTTCTTACGATGTGCATTAAGTTCGCCTACCCAATAGTCGCGGCCACTTGCATCATAATTTCTGCCGAGTGCCACAGTGTAAAGTCGCTCAACAAAATCTGTGACTATTCCGCCAGCCGCCATTGACTTAGATGGCACCAAAGATACCACCATCAATACAACAATCAAAGCCGCAATGGCAGCTTTGGATTTACTAATTAATTTCTCCATACTATTCTCCATCTATATTATTCCTTGAATTATTATCGCGGAGTTAGCCGCGCCGCAGCCCGCACTCGCAGGCCTCGCGCATCACGCTGGCACATAAACCTCGCACCCGCGTCGCAGGTCTCGTAAATCGAGTGGCCCGCCGCTCCGCCATACCACATCGTCTGTCGCACTAGCGCCCGCGTCGCCACGTCGCCGACTTAACCGCGTCCGCCTCGCCGCGCCTATTCTAACCCGCAATTAGAAACCATAATAAGCATCAATACCATCAGCCAATCCACTAACCATGCTCACCTGGAATGTTGGATCAGCCATCTTGAGGTCCTCGTTACGGTTAGTCATGAAGCCGAGCTCGAACAATACACATGGAACTGTACTCCAGTTATTGCCCGCCATTGTATCTTCCTCAACTACGCCGCGATTACGAATTCCTGTAGCCGCGATATATGAGCTAAGAAGATTGTCTGCAAGACTTCTCGAACTACTATATGTCTGTGGGTTCCATGGATTATTAGGAGTGATAATGATCGCTGAACATCCTGTAACAGATGTATCAGAGAGGCCGTCCGCATGAATTCTAACCATGAGGTCCGCACCCTCATTCGCCACCTGAGCTCGGTACACGAGATCGTAGGCGCTGCTGCTATCAGTACGTGTCATTATTACGTTATATCCACGAGCCTCGAGTTCATCTTTGAGCTGCATGCTGATGTTAAGTGTTAACTGATACTCCATGAGGCCGCTAGCAGAGCCGTGTGTTCCGACTGCGTCTGCTGGCTTACCTATTGATGAACCAGGTCCTAGTGGGCAATTGCCTACTGGCATTACTGCGGAGTGTCCTGGGTCGATGCAGATTGTGTACTGTGCTCTGTCAGGGATCGCATCGCCTCGTGTTACGCCATAGATTGAGCAGATGTTAGTGAACTCAGGTGATGTTGCGAACTGATTGAAAACACTCAGCCTTGTACTACCGCTGCTGAGCTTATTTAGCCAGAAGCTCAATCCCGCATCATCATAATCTCTGCCCATCAAAGTCATGTACAAATCTTTGATGTAATCACTGTCTGATTTGTTCTTACCTAAGTACTCGCTACCAAAGAAGAATTTGTGAGCTGTAGTAATCGCATCATATTCGCCGCTTCGCATCTTACTTGACCAGAAGTCACGGCCATTAGTATCTGAATCACGACCAAATACAGTAACGTAAAGTCTATTAATATAGCCTTCGATTGTGATGTATTCTGGAGTAATTCCGTTGCTACTACAGATGCCTTTCCACTCGCTGGAAGCGAGAAAATTTCTGTAAATTTGGTCTCTAGTCTTGTTACCAGAAGTAATCTGATTAACCCAGTGATTGAGACCTTGCACATCGGATGATCTTCCAAGAAGCGTCTTGTACATAGTCTCTACGAAGGCGCTGTCGTCCATGCCTCCGCCGATGCGCTTGAACTCGCTACTGTAGTAGAACTTATTGGCAACCTCATTGCCGCTCATGTTTCCTGATGTGAGCTGATTAGTCCAGAAATCAAGACCCTGTGGATCTGAAGGTCTGCCCATCATGTTGGTATAAAGTCTTTCAACGAATGCGTGCACCTGCTCAATTCTGGCAGCGTCGCCGTCTGAAGCACCAGAAGCACCAGCAGCACCTGTACCGTCAGCGCATAGGACGTTGAAATTAAGGAGCAAGATTACGGACGCGATGAGCGCCGCGAGTAGTTTTCGATAAGGTCTCATATTAATCCTCATCCTCAGCTTCTCTGATTACTGTTACAGTATTGCTGATCATGAGCCACTCTTCCTCAGATGATACTGGGAGAAGGTCGCACTCCTCGCCGTCCATCACGAGAACACTCGCGTAGAGCTTCTGATTGCCTGCGCTGTCGAGTGTGTCGTCTGAATATACAACATAGCTCTTGCCATTCTCCTTGCAGTCGCATGTGAATAGCACGTTGCACTCAACTTCCACGCCCTCGTCGTTGATGATTGAGAGGTACTGATCCTCGCCTGCCTCAACATTAATCGCTGTATAAGCTACTCTCTCTTCTGAATCCATAAGAAACCTCCGTCTTTCGCCTAATAGTTTGAGTTATAGATTAATATCTTTATTATTATGTGAACTAGTTTAACATAATGATTTGAAATTCCACACACAAAAACACCCCGAACCGAAGTTCAGGGTGTCTCCAAATCTTGTTCAATTCAGATTAGCAAAATTATCTGTAGATAATCTCGTCTCTCTTAGGACCAGTTGAAACGATACCGATCTTTACGCCGATTTCCTTCTCGATGAAGAGAACGTAATCCTGTGCTTCCTTAGGAAGTGCGTTGAAGTCTGTAACGCCGCGAACGTCTGTTTTCCAACCTGGGAGTTTAGTGAAAACTGGCTTAGCCTTCTCAAGATCCATTGGATTAGGGAAATCCTTTGTAACTACGCCATCAATCTCGTAGCCTACACATACTGGGATCTCATCGAGGTAACCAAGGCAGTCAATGTTTGTGATAGCTACTTCTGTAGCGCCCTGAACGAGGCAACCATATCTTGTAGCAACAGCATCGAACCAGCCTACTCTTCTTGGACGACCAGTTGTAGCACCGTACTCACCCTTATCACCACCACGACGACGGAGCTCTTCAGCTTCTGCCTCATCGAGGATCTCAGATACGAATGCACCAGCACCAACAGCTGATGAATAAGCTTTAGTAACTGTAACAATCTCCTTGATCTCGTATGGTGGGATACCAGCACCGATTGCACCGTAACCAGCGAGTGTAGATGAAGAAGTAACCATTGGGTAGATACCGTGGTCAGGATCCTTCATTGAACCGAGCTGACCCTCGAGGAGGATCTTCTTGCCAGCCTTAACTGCATCGTGAATGATAACCTGTGTATTTGTAACGTATGGCTTGATCTCCTGACCGAGTGCGTAAACTTCCTCTGTGAGAGCGTCTACGTCGATTGGATCCTTGTGATAAAGATTAACAACGAGAGCGTTCTTGATCTCGAGTACTCTCTCGAGCTTCTCTCTCAAGTGATCCTTATCAAAGAGCTCTGTGATCTGGAAACCGATCTTTGCGAATTTATCAGAATAGAAAGGAGCGATACCTGACTTTGTTGAACCGAAAGCCTTACCACCAAGTCTCTCTTCCTCGAGCTGATCGAAAAGTACATGGTATGGCATGATTACCTGTACTCTATCAGATACAACGATCTGTGGGTTAAGGCCTCTCTCCTTAATCTCACCGAGTTCCTTAACGAACTTAGCGATATCAAAAGCAACACCATTACCAATAATATTTAAAATGTTCTCATGGCAAACACCAGATGGCAAAAGATGAAGTGCAAATCTTCCGTGCTCATTGATGATTGTGTGTCCTGCGTTAGCACCACCCTGAAAACGAATTACGATGTCTGACTCAGAAGCGAGTAAGTCAGTAATCTTTCCCTTACCTTCGTCTCCCCAGTTTGCTCCAACGATAGCCTTAACCATGTTAAACCTCCGCGTAAATAAAACAATTTGCCGCATAACGACATTATTTAACGCGATATATTATAATTCATGCAACCTTGCATTTCAATTTCTGTTTAATATATATTCTTTCTTTTTTCTCATCTAAAACCGCCGCAACCTTCACAAATTGCACAGAAATCCCACGCGACCACCTCGAAAACACCCTGCCACACTTATCTGCGAAAAAATCAGTTATCGCCTCGCAAATCTCGAATGAATCCTCAACAAGTAAAACCTTACTAGCCATCAATCTTCCTCCCTATGCCAGCAATACTACCGTAGCGATGTATCCTCAGTATATCCTTCGTGTATTTTCCGTGTTTATTTAGCTTCTATTTTCCTGAACACCACAATCATTTGATTATTGTGACTTCTATAAATCACCATGAGTTCAGACTATCTTATAATTTTTAAGAATAATCTGAATGTTCCTCACAGCACCTAATCCAAAATTCAGTCTATCTTTCATTTTGCTCAAAATGTCTGAATTTCTATCCTAATCTCAACAGCCTGAATTCAGACTATTTCTAAATCTTCGATTATTATCTGAAAAAATTATAAATCATAGATTTCTAAATTCAGACTATTTTTTAGTAACTGCAATTTGTCTGAATTTCTAGCTCGTCATTACAAAAATTATTCAGATTATTTTTCCATTTTTTCAGATAGTCTGAATATTCAGGAAATATCCTATTTTTGAATTCAGACTATTTTTCATCTTTGGAAATTTATCTGAATTTCTAGAAATTGAACCTATATTCCAAATCCATCGTATAAGTTCACATAATCCTGTCCGCTCGAGGAGCCATTGGACTTATATTTCATTTTCAACAAATAGGTGCATCATTTTGGGTCCACTCAAAATGCAATTGATCTTATAATTCATTTTTGTCATATAAGTTCAAACCAAGAGTGCCAACACACTAGCTCGTTGAACTTATATTTAGATTTCAAAAAATAAGTGCACATTTTCGCCCAAACACAAATTTCAATTGAACTTATATCTGCGTTTCAAAATATAAGTGCACAATTTCAAAAAAGTCATCTCTACGATTGAACCTATATTCCAAATCCATCATATAAGTCCAATCCACCCCATCCAACTCAAATCTCGCCCTCGCCCGCTCCCTCATCACCATTTCCACCCCAAAAAGAAAGGACTGCAAGAATACACATCGTATTCTCACAATCCCTTCTTGCTATTCAAATATAAATTCAATCTCGCCCGCCGCGCACTCTCACAAGCGCATTCACACGAGCAATCACACGCACGCCACAAGCCACGAGCCAAGCCGCGCACTCTCACGCGCGCACTCTCACGATCTCACGCGTCGAGCCGCGCACTCGCGATTATCTCAAAATACCAGCCTCGGCACAAAGATTAGCGAACTCCTGTGATGTTGAGAAGCCATCGAAAACAGCCTTTCTGCTAGCACCATTCTCCAACTGATTAAGCCAGAAATTAAATCCGCCAACCTCAGGCTCGCGTCCCATAAATGTTCTATAAAGGCGAGTTACAAACTCCTTGTCATCGAGGTTCTTCTCGTTGAACTCCTTACTGAAGAAGAACTCGTACGCTACCTGTGTACCAGACTTTCTCATGTTAGCGAGCTCTGCTGACCAGTAACTTACACCGCCTACATCTGCAGTTCTGCCAAGGCATGTTGTGTACATTCTTGTTGTAAAGTCGATTGTAGCCTGAGATGGTTCCTTAGTAATTGTTGGCTTTGCTGTTCCGCCTGACACGATGCCAGCCTTGAGACATACGTTCGCCCACTCAGTTGAATTTATGAACCCATCGAAAACATACTCTCTGCTCTTACCAGCATTCAACTGTCCAAGCCAGTAATCCAAACCACTCTGGTCTGGTTCGCGATCCATAAATGTCTTATAAAGTCGAGTTACGTATTCCTTATCATCAAGACCAAAACCCTTGAACTCCTTAGAGAAGAAGAACTCTCTAGCTACATCTGCACCTGGCTTACCAGCCTTAAGTTCTGAAATCCAATATGCCTTACCAGAAGGATCAGAAGTACGGTTCAAGCATGTTGTATAAAGACGCTCTGCGAACTCACCAATAAGTGCGTCGCTAGAATTGGAAGGCGCTGTTGTTGGCGCTGTTGTTGGCGCCGCTGTAGGTGCTGCTGTTGGAGTAGCAGTTGGTGTAACAGTTGGCGCTGGAGTTGTTGTCACAACTGGAGTTGGTGCCGCTGTTGGAACAACAGTAGGTGTAACTGTTGGAGTATTAGTAGGTGCTGTTGTAGGAGCAGGTGTTAATGTAGGTACAACCTCCTGCTGCACAATTGTTTTTCCACAATCTCCGCAATGGCTACCTTCTGTAAGACCAGTTGTAGTAGTTGTTGCTGCAACTGCATTATCTGTAACAATATTCTGGTGGTTATCAGGATTGATAGTAATTCCAGCAGTTACAACGTCACCACACGCACTACATGTATATGTTGTAGAGCCTTCATCTACGCATGTAGAATCACTAACTACTCCATCATCATATACATGAACTAACTCAACAGGGATTGAATTAGTTTCCGCATAATTAATTGCATATTCATTATCACAATTACATACGAACTTAAGAGAAGGTGATTCTTCAATACTAAATACATCGTCATACATGAACTTGATTGAGTTTGGAATCACTACTGTCTCAAGTAAAGGATTTTTTCTAAATGCACAATGATTAATTGTCTCTACACCTTCTCCGATAGTAACAGTCTTCAACTTCTCACAAGTATCGAATGTAGTAATAGGGATTTCTCTTAAAAGAGTACCATCAATTGTTACACTCTCGAGGGACTCCAATCCTGCAAAGGATGCAGTATCGAGTGAAGTCAAAGTAGAAGGAAGATCAATACTTGGCAATGATAAACAACCAACAAATGAATAGTATCCAATCTCTTCAATTCCGCCAAAAGAGAAGTCTGTCATTTTCTCGCATCCATAGAATGCATAATTTTCTATTCTTCTAACAGAACCAGTAATCTCAAAGCTCTCAATCGGAGTAAAAGCAAAACTATTCATTTCAAAGATATCAGCATCACCATCAATCTTTATTGACTTAAGAGAAGAACATCCTTCAAAAGCTCTTTCTCTAACCGCTATATTATCTGCATCAATTTCAATGCTTTCAAGTTTTACACAACTATCAAAAGCCTGTGACTTAATCTCTTTTAGTGATGAATTGAACTCAATACTCTCTAATTCAATACAATAATCAAATGCTCTTTCGCCAACTACCTCGAGCGAACTACCACATTTAACTTCTTTAAGCTTCATATCAGACAAGAATGCCATTGTACCAATTGACTTAAGTGAATCTGGTAATTCAATATACGTAAGTGATAAGCAACCAGTGAATGCCAAAGAACCAATTGTTTCAACAGAATTACCGAAGTTTACCTCTGTCAGACTTCTACATCCATTAAAAGCGCCATCTTCAATCTTTGTAACAGTATCTGGAATAGTTACGGAAGTAATACTTTCAGAGTAACATCTATCTATCTCTGTTACTGTATAACCATCAATCTCAGAAGGAATATCGACTTCCAACACTCCAGAATTAATATCAAAGCTTTTAATCTTGATTGTGCCATCTTCTTTAATCTCGTAGGTAAAGTAATCATCCGGTAGAGCCGCCTTTACACTCTGCGGCATCAAATAACCTACAAAACTAAGCGCAATAACAGAAGACGTTACTAGCGCCAAAAATTTTTTCTTCATATTCAGTTTTCTCCTCTTTCTCCCTAGAAACAGATTAAATTATACTTATCTGCACCCCGTAAATCATCATTAATATTGATGAAATTTACTCACCTGATAATTCCCAAACTTATACAAATATCAGCGAATTCCTGGCACGCAGCGAACTGATAGAAAACAGTCTTCCTGTCACTCTTCTTGAGCTGAGCCATCCAGTAATTGAATCCTCCCTGATCAGGATTACGGTTCATGAAAGTCGCATAAAGTCTGTTAATGAACTCCGCGTCAGAAATCTTCTTATTCGTCATTTCTTTACTAAAGAAGAACCCGTACGCTACCTCTGTACCAGACTTTCTCATATTAGCGAGCTCTGTCGACCAGTACTTCACGCCGCCTAAATCGGCCGGCCTGCAAAGGCAAGTCGTGTAAAGTCTTGTCGCGAACGCGATTGTCGCATCCGTTGGTTCCTTAGTGATTGTCGGATTAGTAGTTCCGCCTGAAAGAATACCCGCCTTGAGGCATACGTTCGCCCACTCAGTTGAATTTATGAACCCATCGAAAACAAACTCTCTTCTTTTACCAGCCTTCAACTCACCAAGCCAGTAATCCAAACCTCCCTGGTCAGGTTCACGGTCCATGAATGTTCTATAAAGTCTAGTCACGAACTCTGTATCACTAAGATTTTTATTTATAAATTCATTACTAAAGAAGAATTCATGAGCAGCATCCGCACCCGTCATACCGTTCATCAATCTATCAATCCAGTACACCTTACCTGCTGGCTCCGATGCTCGTCCAAGACATGTTGTATACAGTCTCTCAGCAAACTTAGAAATATCAGACTCTGTAACTTCAGTTACAATGGGAGCCGGTGTCGGAGTACTATCCTGAGGTGTATTTGTAGGCACAGCAGTTGGAGCCTGTGTCACAACAACCGTTGGTGTAGGAGTTGCTGTCGCAGTTGGTTTAGGTGTAGCAGTCGGCTTTGGACTCGGTGTAGCACTAGGTTTCACCGTTGGCGTCACCGTCGGCTTCGGACTCGGTGTAGCACTAGGCTTCGTCGTTGGTTTTGGCGACGGAGTCGCAGTTGGCTTAACCGTTGGCTTAGGTGTAGCAGTAGGCTTCGGACTCGGCGTAGCCGTAGGTTTTGTCGTAGGCTTAGGTGAAGGCGTTGGACTAGATGCAACCGACCACTTAGCATATAACCTGATATTCTTATCAACAGTTGAGTTGAAGTTATATGCATTCTTAAGTGTTTTATCTGTGTACCAGCCTACGAATATATATCCCGTTGCAGATGGGTTAGCTGGACGAGTAACCTTGCCACCTGTTGTAATCTGCTGTGCAGTAATCTGGTCGCCGTGTCCATTCATCTCAAAGTTAACAACCTGATAGTTCTGAATGAGCTTCAATCTGTTGTTAGATAATGTATTTTTGTTATCGAACTTAATAGTTGGATCCTTGCCTGCAACATACTGGTTATTCTTGTCGTACATAGCAAGGCAGATGATTGCATTGTCATCGAGAGTTCCTGTGTACTCGAAGATGAATGTTTTCTCTGTCTCATCGTGGAATGAACCAGACTCAATTAAGACTGGATCACCAAAAGAAGCGATTTTGTTGCCATTAGCATCAACTATTTCAGCGCATAGATTAATATCAAAATAGGCAGGCGCAAGACCAGTATTACGAATAGTAACCTGAAGTCTATTTCCGCTTCTCTTAGCAGAAGTAACAGTGAAGTTATAGCCCATGCGATTAACCATCTCATCGATGAGCGCCTGGTTTTCCTTATAGAAAACATAGCTGCACTCACTATCCTGATCGAGGGCATAAATAGACATATGTGATATCTCAATCATCTCTCTAAATCTAGTAGGAGTCCACTTCTGATGGTCAAATGGAGACTGTGGCTGAATTTTCAAAAGCGAACTATAAGGACCATAGTTCTCCGCGATTACTGGAAGGTTAGCCTCGTATGCTGGTATCAAATTCCACTCTCTATTTGGCGTAGCAATAAGGCCGTCGTCACGCTTTGTGATTCCGAGACTGAGCGCATAATCATATACCTCACCCCATGCATCAGATGTAATAGCGAGCGTAGTGCTCGAAAACGAATCTGCATAGAACTTAATCATATCTTCCTGAACAGCTACACTAGGTATCAAATTTTCTACAACAGATGAAGTATGCCACTCACCCCAGTCACCGAATGGTCTAACGTCGATGAATTCTACACGAGGGTCTCCGTCATATTTTGCTGCGAGCGCAGCTACGAAATCCTTGTGTGCCTGAAGATAATAAGGGTCGTCCCACACTGGATAATCTACCCATACATTATCATCGTCAGATCTCTGAATTCGCACCATCTGTGCTTTGCCAGGACCAAATACCCAATCTGGAATGAAATTATGCTCTGCTCCGTAGTTATCGTTGGAACCAGTGATTGGTGAATAAGGCATAATTCGAATTCCGTAAGTGAGGCCATTCTTCTCACATGCCTCGAGCATCTCATCAATCTCAGTCCAGTCATAGACACCAGGAGCTGGGTTAAGGTCTTCCCATCTAGGTTCACCACTACAGATAGTTACAACATCCCACGCCTTGTTATTAGCAGAACCACCTATTCCATACTGATAGCTGGAACTAATCATATATGGATTATAAGCAGTCATTACAAAGCCCTTGTGTGGATTAGCTACAACTCCTCCTGATACCACTGTCTCATATGTAATTGATGAAGCAGTATTGAACTCAGGTAGATCGTAGCTGTTTGAACCTGATGGAGCTGGAGGTGCTGGAAATAGCTGACTAGCCACAATTTGAGCCAATGCATCAGCTCCACGAGCATTAGGGTAAAAGTTATAACGATAGTAATCCACTGCTACCTTATCTGACTTCTCTAGACAGAATTCGAGCCATGGATGGAACAAATCAATGATGCCTACACCC
Organism: Clostridia bacterium; assembly: GCA_024403735.1. GTDB lineage: Bacteria > Bacillota > Clostridia > Saccharofermentanales > Saccharofermentanaceae > Saccharofermentans. The sequence continues at coordinate 16,423 of JAKSRG010000018.1, read as the reverse complement.
TCAGACGCAGCAATCGCATCAATCTCCTTGCTGAACCATTTCTCCTGTGGAATTGGATATTGTAATGAATCCTCCAATATACCCTGCTGCTTAACAAGATATACTGTCATTCCTCTATCCTTGCCGCTTTTTACCATCGCAGTCATATTGCTAACATATGTTGAAGAATCAATTGCATTAGGATGTACACGCTCCTCTTCAATATAGTCCTCGATACCTTCCGCGAGGATCAAAATATCGCCACTCTTACCATAGTATTCAACAGTCTCAAATAGTGAATAATATAGGGCACTTGAAGGTTCGGATACAGATATATTGCGGACATCATATACGCTCGTATCAATATACTTCGCGAGGTACTGACCCCATCCATGTGTCTCTTCATCAGGGATGTTATATTTGCTCGCTACAGTTACGTCGCCACACACCCAGATAGTAGGCTTAGTTGTAGTACCTGTTGATTCCTGCTCTATGACTATTGAGCTAATCGCGAAAACATCCCCCACGCCACGCGTTGCATAAATATTGAGCTGTCCATCAGTTACTGGAATAGTGAATGAATCCACTGCATTATTTCCAGTCATGAAATACACCTGAGGAATATTCTCAGCCACAATTGTCGCAGAATTATTGTCACCTGTTGTTACAGTGATCTTGTATACACCTACAGGAAGATCAACATTGAATATGTGATTAGAACCATCAGGAATAAAATTAACAGCATCAGCCAGTTCACCTGTACCGCCAGCTGTCACATCCTCTACCGCATCTACATTTGCAAAGCCATATCCTAGCTGAGCATCGTACCCTTGAGATGCAGATACTCCAATAAATCCTGGTTCAGTACCTAATCCACCTAAGTCGAACTTTAGTGTCTCAAAAGGATTAGCCATACCCGCATTTGCCATAATTGGCAAAGATAGAACAACAATTATAGCTGACAATATGGCAGCCATCATTCTGTTCCAATAAGATACACTTCCCTTGTTCATCAATCTCATTTTTCTTCCTGTCATACACCCTCCACGCATTTTAACGTATTGGCTGCATTATACTGTCTTTTTGTTGTGTGTAAGCCTATCAATCGGGGGTTAGGGACATCAAAATATAAGTTTTTTGTGCTTTTCTCGAAAACACATCTAATATTTGCAATTTTTAAGAACATTTTGGATTATTTTACTAGTTCAGTTGATTCTATTTTCATTCTTTATTTTTCCTTAGAATAGAATATTTTGTGAATCAAACCTCAAAATCATGCATTTTGTTATCTTCATTCACTATATTTTCTTCACATCACAAAAAAAATAGAATAGATTATGAATAACTCCTCAGTATCAATTCTCCACAAACAAAAGAGCTAGCAAACACAACGTCCGCTAGCCCAAATAAATACAAATCCTATATAAACTAGACATCAGGCTTCCTTAGTATCAAGGTAAGTCATTGCCTGCTCTTTAGCGATATCCTCGAACTTAGTAGAGAGTACTGGAAGTTCATAAGTATCACCGTATTTCTGCTTCAATGCGAGTGATAGGAGCATGTCTGTGATGAGTGGATTCTTAGGTAAGAAACTACCATGTGAGTATGTGCAGAAAGTGTTCTTATAATGAGCACCTTCGTAGCCATCTTCACCGTTATTACCTGCACCACGAACAACCTTCATGAATGGTTTTACTGATGATCCAAGGTATGTACGTCCACTATGATTCTCGAATCCAACGGCCTTAACTACCTGGCCTGATGTGAGCTCAACTTCATAGATTGTATCCTGAATAAAACGCTCTTTCTTAGCTTCTGTATAGACATCAATTGCACCAAGACAATCGAGCTTATTACCGTCGTGCTCGAGGTAGTATTTACCGAGCATCTGATAACCACCACAGATACAAAGGAATACCTTGCCAGACTCGATCATATCCTTGATTATTGGACCTTTGACCTTAACAAAATCATCCTTAAGAATGTTCTGTTCGTTATCCTGTCCACCACCAATGAACGCGATATCGATGTCAGCTGGATTAAGTTCATCTCCGATTGAAATCTCTTTAATTTCTACATCAATTCCACGTCTCTTGGCACGTGTATAAAGTGCGAGTACATTTCCTCTGTCACCATATAAGTTAAGTAGGTCAGGATAGAAATGTCCAATTGTAAGTTTAATTTCACTCATAAACATCTACCTCCCTTACTTCCAGAAATCCTTGATATCGAGCTCTTTTACGAGCTTGCCTCTTAAGTCGAGCATTGATGTGTAGTTAGGGAGAACATATACGCATCCACCCTCTTCACATTCATCAATTGCCTGCTTAAGAAGTTCAACTGCTTTATCCATTGGAGCATACTTAATTCTGCTCTCTTCAACACCTGAATAATTAACGCGAAGGAGCATATCTCCATAGCGCTCACCTGATACATAGATATTATTAGGGAGACCACTAACCTTACTTTCGAAGTCTACATCCCAGATCCAAGATACATCCTTACCATCAGCTGTATTACTGTTAAGAAGGAACATAAGTGCCTTGGCATCACTAGCTTCAGATACGAATGATAGTGATCTATCAAGACCAGCTGGGTTCTTAACAAGGAGGATACAGAGCTTCTTGAAGCCTGGAAGAGTAATCTTCTCCATACGACCAAATGCTGGCTTAACACATGAAGATGCTTTGATTGCTTCACCAAAACTATCATGTGGATAATTCTTAAGTTTGAGCATCTCTCTTACACATGCAACTGCTGCACAAGTATTGTAGAGGTTATGCATTCCAGGAATAACGAGACTAACAATCTTTTCCTGATTTTCATTAGCAATCTTAAAGATATATCCTTCATTTGATGGACTTTCCTTAAGGTCATAGATAATACGATAGTCAGCGCCTGGATTACTGAATCCACAAGTAGGGCAATAGAAGTCTCCAAGATGGCTGAAACTACGTGATTTGTATTCATATTTAGTCTGACAATTTGGACAATATACAGCATCAGATGAAGCCTTAAGTACACCCTTACCTGATGGATATGTCTCGTTATTGTATCGCATGGATTCTTTATCCATACCGAAGAAAACACTTCTATCTTCTCTGCCCTTACCGAGTGAAGCTACAAGTGAATCATCACTATTTAAGATGATGCGTGCTTTATTCTTATCAATACCAGAAGCGATGAGGTCACGTGTGTGAGTAAGTTCGCCGTATCTATCGAGCTGATCTCTAAAGAGATTTGTAACTACGCTTAGTTTTGGCTGGAGTGAACCAGCAATTTTAGCGAATGCAGCCTCGTCAGTCTCAAGTACATATATTGTTTTCGAGATATTTTTAGGCTTATTACAAATAAGTGTTGTAGCAATACCTGAAGCTAGATTAGCGCCTGAAATATTATTAATTACTTCGTATTCATTGAGAGATGTGATCATCTCAGAAATCATATGTGAAGTTGTTGTTTTACCGTTAGTTCCTGTTACTGTAATGATGAACTTATCTTTGGATAACTTAGTAATAACGTCAGAATCAATCTTAAGTGCAATCTTACCTGGAAGAGTTGTTGCACCACGTCTCATAAGACGTAATCCAAAACGAGTTACATGTGCTGCGCATTTAGCGAGTAGAAATCTCATATTAGTCCTCACCTTCAATTAAGTGTCCGATGACAATAATACGCATAGTTCCTGCATCTGTATAGGTACAACTAATAAGTGTAATCTGTTTGCCATATCCGTCATCTGCATCGACATAGTCCTCGAGATAAATTGGATCAACAATTTGTCTATCATCTACCTGATACACATACTCTTTACCATCAACAGTTGTAATTCTGATAAGGTCACCAATCTTAACATCAATGAGCTTATTAAAGAACACACCTTCAACTCGCATGTGATGTCCTAACAAAGTACAGTTACCTTCTTCACCTGGAAGACATGATGACTGATGATGACCAATTCCATATCTAAGATCAACAATTGTATCGTTATCCCAGATAGGATCGCACTGACCAATAGAATCTATCTCGATGAGACCAATACAATTAAGTGTTACATAATCTGGAAGATTAGCATAAGCTTCTTCGAATTCCTTACGCTGCTGTTCCTGCTCTTCAGGTGTGCCATAGAAGTCCATATCTTCGCCTTCAATCTGCACATCATCTTTACCTACAACAATTGTAATCTCAGATACATCAGGAACAATGATCTGCTCCTTAATCTCTTCTACTGTATCTTCAACAATCTTATTACGTCTATAATTCTTGATAGGTTCAATTAATAGCAGAATTACAGCTGCTATGAGTAACACTACTATGAGTGTCGTAAGTATTGAATTGACAACTTTCTTTTTACTAGCCATACCTTAAATTACCATTACAAATCAATCTTTAATAAATTGCCCAAATTAATCGAAAATATGCATTTATTATAATTCATTTGCACCCTCTCTTGTGATATTATATTAACACTTTTTATTTTTTGGAGGGATGATATATGGCTGAAGATATTCTTAATAGTGCATTAGAGATTTTACAATGTGATAGTAGAATTACTCCCGCTATTTTCAACAGCATCCTTAAGAAGATTAAGATTGTCAAGAAAGAGAATAACTTTATCATTATCTCTTGTCGTGACTCATATTCAATTAATATCATTAAAGATAAGAAGAACAATATTATTGCTGCATTAGAGGATGCTTTCTCACTCATTCTTGAACGTAAGATTAATGTCAGTGTAGTTGAGGAGAATGATACTAAGTCACTCGAATCAGCGATTATTGCTGAGCGCAAAGCAACTAATCAGAATAATAGTTTCAACAATAATAAGACAAATCTCCAAAGTCTCTATACATTCGAGAATTTTATCGTAGGTAACTGTAATAGATATGCACATGCAGCTAGTATTTGTGTAGCTGATAAGCCTGGTCAGACACAGTATAATCCTCTCTTCTTGTGGGGTAACTCTGGTCTTGGTAAAACACACCTTATGCAGGCTATTGGTAACAGAATTGTAGATATCCATCCTGGTATGCGAGTTATCTACACAACATGTGAGAACTTTACTAACGAATATATTAAAAGCATCAATTCCAAGAACTATAACGAATTCCGTGATATGTTCCGTAACGTTGATGTACTCATGATTGACGATATTCAGTTCCTTATTGGTAAAGAAGGTGTTCAGAGTGAATTCTTTAATACATTCGAGACACTTATTAATAATGGTAAGCAGATTATCATCACATCAGATAAAGCTCCTACTAATCTCATCTCTCTTGATGAGCGTCTTACATCTAGATTTCAGAATGGTTACACAATGGACGTTCAGCCACCTGATTTTGAGACTCGTAAGGCTATCATTATTTCTAAGCTCAAGGATAACCCTATCCTGATGTCTGAAGAAGTAATCGATTATATCTGCGAGAATGCTACTAGCCATATCCGTCAGCTCAATGGTGCTTTCAATATTCTTACATCATTCTATGCTCTCTCACGTAATGAGATTACTCTTGATGATGCTAAGAGTGTTCTTTACACATTCTTCTCACCTAAGAAGGCTGAGCAGATCACACCAGAGATGATCATGACTGTAGTATCTCAGTATTATGGTATCGATATTAGCAAGATTACATCCAAGTCCAGAAGCAGAGACATCCTTGAACCACGTAATGTATGCATGTACTTATTCAAGGAAAAGCTCGAAAACATTACGCTCAAGGGTATTGGTAAGTATTTTGGTGGCAAAGATCACACAACTGTTATTAATGCTATCGAAAAAGTTGATGCTAATGAGAGATTGCTCCACGATATCGAGGAAATATTGAAGAGTCTTCCTTCATAAGTTTTCCACATATTTTGTTGATATGTTGATTATATCCTGTGAATACGATGTGAGTTAAATGTTGAAAAGTAACAATGTTAAAAACTCACACTTTATACACATGCTAATCCTTAAATTTCAACATATTACACACATATGAAAAGCCCTGATATCAGTGCATTTTGGTCACTTTTCAACTTATTCACACAGCATAATAGAATGAATAATAGAAAATCTATATAGATATCTAAAACAATTCGCCAAAACAAGTTTTAACAATTCTTTTTTTAGCCTTTATAATGTATAATATTAAAAGAAAAATAATATTTTGATTTTTACGTTGAAAGGCGGATTTAGATAATGAAATTTAGTTGTAGCAAAGATAGTCTTGATAGTGCAATTTCTATTGTTCAAAAGGCAGTTAAGACAAATACAACAGTACCTATCCTTGATGGTATTCTTATTCAGGCAGAAGGCGATACAGTTAAGTTAACAGGTTATGATCTTGAGACTGGTATCGAAGCTGATGTTAATTCAGATGTAATTAATGATGGTTCAGTAGTAGTTAATTCTAAGATGTTCGGTGATATTATCCGTAAGCTTCCTAGTGATTTCGTTACTATCTCTACTGATGATAGACTTCAGATCTCCATTGAGAGTGGTTCAACAGTATTTAATATTAGAGGTAATTCAGCTGAGAATTATCCTAAAATTCCTACTATTGAGAATACTAATAAGATTATTCTTCCACAGGCAATGATTAAGAAGATGATTACACGTACAATCTTTGCTGTATCTAAGGATGATTCACGTCAGTCTCTTACAGGTTGTTTCTTGGAGAGTAAGGGCAACAATATCTCAATGGTTGCTATTGATGGTTTCAGAATGGCTCTTCGTAAGACATACGCTGGTGAGGACTTCCCTCCTATGAGCTACATCATTCCTGGTAAGGCTCTTAATGAAGCAGCTAAGATTTTTGATGATAAGACAGAAGATGAAGAGGTTATTATTTATTCATCTGAGAATCACCTTCTCTTCGATATTGGTCATGTAAGAATTGTATCAAGACTTATTAAGGGCCAGTTCGTAGCTTATGAGTCAATTATCCAGAAGAATCCAATGTCTGTTATGACAGTTAATAGAAAGGCTTTCCTCGATGCTGTTGAGAGAGCTGCACTTATTATCTTAAATGACGAGAGAAGATGTCCTGTACAGCTTATTATGAATGATGATAGTACATCACTTACAGTTGCTGCTAATACAGATTGTGGTACTCTTCGTGAAGATGTTGATGCTACACTCACAGGTGAGAAGATTGATATTGATTTCAATACACGTTATCTCATTGATGCACTTAAGAATATTGATGATGAGATGATTAACATAGAGTTCAATGGTGCTCAGGGACCATGTATTATTACTCCTGTAGAAGGTGAAGAATTCGTATATTTGATTCTCCCAATTAGAAGATAATTCATGATTGTTAAATCACTTAACTTAATTAATTTTAGAAATTACAGAAGGCTTAACTTAGATGTTGGGCCTTCTGTTAATATTATTTACGGTTTTAATGCTCAAGGTAAGACTAATATAATAGAAGCTATTAATGTATGTTCATGCCTTGCTTCACATAGAACTGCTAAAGAAAAAGAGCTTATTACTCTTAATGAGAATGAGTTCGAGATATCTATGGAATTATTTGATCCTTATGATAACTCAGATACGTCTTTGTACTACGCTTATTACACTGAGAATTCCAGTTTAAACAAGAGTTCAGCACCTAAGCGTGTAATTAAGCAGGATTCTATTCAAATCAACAAGATAGCTAATTATATGGGCATTTGTAACACTGTTATTTTCGCCCCTGAAGACTTAAATCTTATCAAAGGATCACCTTCTATTAGACGTAAGTTCTTTAATCTGTTGATTAGTAAGGTCTCACCTTCCTATTTTGGATTGATTAGTAATTATAGTCGTCTTTTAGCACAGAAGAATTCAACTATTAAGTCATTCAAAGGTAATACTCCTAATGATATGGCATTAGATTATTGGGACTATCCACTTGCTGATGTTTCTGCTGAAATAATCTTGTATCGTTATAGATATTCCAAGTTGTTATCTATTAGTGCATCCAAGCATCACAGTAATATTTCAGATAATAAAGAAGAGTTAGATATATCATTATCAACAATTAGTGGCTCTGTAGACGTCATAAATAACTTCTTTAAAGAAAATGATTATCTTACTTCATTTATTGAGGGAAAAGCTCCTGAGGCCATTTACGCGCGAATTAAGGGTATACTAAGTGAATACTTATATAGCAAATTTAAGTCAACGCGTCAGATGGACTGTGAGAGGGGAATTACGGGCATAGGTGTTCATAGGGATGATATTGATATTTTACTCAATGGATTAAATATGAAGTCATTCTCATCACAAGGACAACAGCGTTCAGCTGCATTATCTCTTAAGCTTGCTGAATTAGATATTATTTCTAGCACATGTAAAACAGCACCAATTCTTTTATTAGATGATGTGTTTTCAGAATTGGATCAGAATAGGCGTGTAAGCCTTTTGTCTGGAATGGTTAATGCACAGATATTCATTACATGTACGGAGCGTAAATACATAGAGAATGAGCTCAAAGAATTGATATCTGATAAGAGTGACATTAGATATTTTCACGTAGAAAAGGGAATTGTTACTCCTGAAGATTAGTCTATATTATATATATTATAATAAGCATATTATGTTATAATTAAACTGGTGGTAAAGTTATTTGCTACCAGTTATTTTTTTGAAATTACGGAGATTAGATATGTTTGTTCATATAGGTGGAGATGTTTCAATTGTAGATACATGTATTACTGCAATTGTTAATCTTGAGACAATTCTTCCTTCTGATCAGGATATTTCTAATTTCATTAAGGCAGAAGAAGATAGCAATAGACTTCAGTATATTAGTGGTGACATTCCTAAATCTTTGGTACTTACTACTGATAAAACATATGTTTCACCTGTCTCTAATGTTGTACTATTAAAGAGACTTAATAACTTTGATTTAGGTGAATAATTGCCATTTAACACTGTTACAAACGTAGTAATTTCAGTACTTATAAGCGAATTTATATATTTTTAGTGAAAGGTGATATTTAAGATGGATGATAACAATGAATTGAAGCCAACTGGTGAAGTTGATCAGTACTTTCAGCCTGTAGAAGATGGCGGAGACGATGAACTTCGTAACCTTGCTTCTAATCCTAGAGCTCTTACAGAGGAATATAGCGAGACATCTATGACTGAGATTGAAGCTGCATCTGCTGGTCAGGATAGCTTCGACACATCTAACTCTAAGGACTATGATGAGAATGATATTCAGGTACTTGAAGGTCTTGAGGCTGTACGTAAGCGTCCTGGTATGTATATCGGTGATACTACTCCAAGAGGCCTCCACCACTGTGTATATGAAATAGTAGCTAACTCGGTCGATGAGGCACTTGCAGGTCGTTGTGATACTATCCTTGTTACAGTTGAGAAGGATGGTTCAATTACTGTTAGTGATAACGGTTCAGGTATCCCTGTAGGTGAGCATCCTAAGATGCATATTCCTACTGTTGAAGTAGTACATACAGTACTCCATGCCGGTGGTAAGTTTGGTGGTGGTGCTTATAGCGTATCTGGTGGTCTCCATGGCGTAGGTGCTTCTGTTGTTAATGCTTTGTCTGAGCATATGAAGGTTCAGGTAAAGAGAGAAGGTAATATCTACGAGATTGAGTTCGAGAGAGGTAAGACTACAGTACCACTTCATATTGTTGGTCACTGTGATCCTAGTGATACAGGTACAACTACTAATTTCTACCCAGATAATACAATTTTTGATGATATCGTATTTGATTTTTCATCAATGATCTCTAGATATCGTGAAATGGCTTTCCTTAATAAGGAAGTTACTATTGATTTGTGCGATGATCGTGGAGAAGAGCCTAATAAAGTACATTTGCACTATGATGGCGGTATTATTTCATTCGTAGAGTACTTAAATCGTCACAGAATTGGTCTTCATAATCCACCAATTTATATGGCTACACGTTCTGGCGATTGTTTCGTAGAAATTGCACTTCAGTATAACGATTCTTATACAGAGAATGTTTATAGCTATGCAAATAACATTGCAACAGTTGAAGGTGGTACACATTTGACTGGTTTTAGAGCTGCTATGACACGTGTAATCAACAATTATGCTAAGAAATACAAGTTTTTGAAGGATAATGACGCTAAATTACAGCCTGAAGATACTCGTGAAGGTCTTTCAGCTATTATTTCTGTAAAACTCCCAGAACCACAGTTCGAGGGTCAGACTAAGTCAAAACTTGGTAATGCAGAGGTTAGATCACTTGTAGAGAATGCAGTTGCTGATAAGTTTATGATGTTCCTTGAGGAAAATCCTGATGTTTCTAAGATTATCATGGATAAGTGTATGTCAGCTTCTCGTGCTCGTGATGCTGCTAAGAAGGCTCGTGAAATGTCTCGTAAAAAGACAGGTCTTGAAGTTAGTGGTGCTCTTCCAGGAAAGCTCGCTGATTGTCAGTCAAATGAGCCTGAATTCTGCGAAATCTTTATCGTAGAGGGTGATTCAGCCGGTGGATCTGCAAAACAGGGTAGAGAGCGTAAGTATCAGGCTATTCTCCCACTTTGGGGTAAGATGCTTAACGTTGAAAAGGCTAGAATTGATAAGGTTTTCTCTAATGAGAAGCTACAGCCTGTAGTTATTGCTCTTGGTGCTGGTATTGGTGATGATTTTGATGAGACTAAACTCAGATATCACAAGGTTATCATTATGGCCGATGCCGATGTAGACGGTTCACATATTAGAACACTTCTTCTTACATTCTTCTTCAGATATTTGAGACCACTTGTAGATAATGGTTATGTTTATATCGCATGTCCACCGCTTTACAAGGTTTATAAGGGTGAAGAAGCTTATTATGCATATGAAGATGCTGATATTGAAGAAATTAAGGAGAAGACAGGTTGGACTAATCCTTCAATTCAGAGATATAAGGGTCTTGGTGAGATGAGTTCAGATCAGTTGTGGGATACAACAATGAATCCAGCTACTAGAATGCTTAAGAAAGTTACTCTTGAAGATGCTCAGGCAGCTGATGAAACTTTCTCACTTCTTATGGGTGATTCAGTTGAACCACGTAAGATGTTCATCCAGGAGAATGCAAAACTTGCAAATATTGACAATTAATTTATTTATCTTCAGATAATTCTTTGATTGTTTAGAAAATTCTGGTTAAATCTTCAAAATTGTTCCACGTGGAACATATAAGTTAATTGAATAGTTGATTTGTGAATGGCAGAATTGTTCCACGTGGAACATTCTGCCATTACTATTTAGTATCAAAATTATTGTAAAGATAATGAAATATTAAAAATGACTAAAAATGATAGTATAATAATAGTATTAATATAATATGCTAATTATAAATAAAGGAGATACGTATTGAATGACACATATTATCTCAATAATTAACCAAAAAGGTGGTGTAGGTAAAACTACAACTACAGTAAGTCTTGCTTCTTTTATTGGTAAAAAGAAGAAAAAAGTACTATTAATTGATTTAGATCCACAGGGAAACGCAACTAGTGGTGTTGGTGTCAACAAAAATGAGATTGAGAATAGCACATATGATGTTATGATCAATGATTTGCCAATTTCTGAGGCAATTGTTGCATCTTCAGCTAAAAATGTAGATGTTTGCCCTACAAATATCAATCTTGCTGGTGCAGAAGTTGAATTAGTAGCTGCAATGTCTAGAGAAATGATACTTAAGAATGCTTTAGCAGAGATTAAAGATAACTATGATTACATATTTATCGATTGTCCACCTTCATTAGGACTATTAACTCTTAACGCATTAGCTGCTTCTAGCGGTCTAATTATTCCAATCCAGGGTGAATATTATGCCCTTGAAGGATTAACTCAGTTGATAGATACAATGAATATTGTTAAGAAAAAACTCAATCCAGATATTGGAATTTTGGGTGTAGTTCTTACTATGTTTGATAAGAGAACACAGCTCACAAAGCAGGTAAAAGAAGAGGTTGAAAAGTACTTTGGAGACAAGGTATTTAAGACATTTATTCCACGTAATGTACGACTTGCAGAGGCACCAAGCCATGGCTTAACTATTAGTGATTACGATCCTAATTCAAAGGGTGGCAAGGCATATTACGAACTTGCTAACGAGGTAATTAAGAGAACTAAATGATAGATGACAATCTATATGTTATTTAACTAATATATAGACAAGTATCTATGTAAGAAAGGAATATTAATATGGCAGTTTCAAAGAGTAATAAGGGTTTAGGTAAAGGTCTTGGTGCTTTATTATCTACTGAAGGAATTCCAGAGAGTACTAAGGATTCTGTTGTTGAACTTAAGCTTACAGATATATCTCCTAATGTTGAGCAGCCTCGTAAGAAATTCGAGGAGAATGCACTTAAGGAATTGGCTGATTCAATTGCTGAGAATGGCGTTATTCAGCCTATTATCGTGCAGAAAAAGGGTACAGGCTATCGTATCGTTGCAGGTGAGCGTAGATGGCGTGCTTCTATGTTAGCAGGACTTAAAGTGATACCAGCTATCGTAAGAGAATTGACTGATCAGCAGACAATGGAGCAGGCTCTTATTGAGAATATCCAGCGTGCTGATTTGAACCCAATTGAAGAATCAATGGCTATGAATAATCTTCTAAAAGTTCATAACCTTACACAGGAACAGTTAGCTAAGAAATTAGGTAAACCACGTACAACAATTACTAACATACTTAGATTGATAAACATCGATATAGCACTTCAGGACTATGTTGCAAATGGAGAACTTTCAGTTGGACATGCTAAGCTTCTATTGGCACTCGATGACAGTGAATTACAGCGCCGTGTAGCTAACGATATTATGAATAATGATATGAGTGTTCGTAAGGCTGAAGAATACATTGCTAAGATTAAGAGTGGTGAGGCTGAAGGTGCAACTAAGAAGACTAAGAATGACACTATGAGTGAACAGCTCAAACTCTCAACTAGAGAGACAGAGACAAAGCTTCGTAAGCATCTTGGATCTAAAGTTAAGATTAAGCTTTCTGATACAACAACAGGTAAAGGTAAGTTAGTAATCGATTATAAGAACTTTGATGACCTTAATAGACTTATTGAATTAATTGGTGAATAACACTATACTTAATAAGTGGAGCGATATTTAAATCGCTCCATTTTTTTAGTTGACAAATTGAGAGTTCTATTATATTATTAGTAAGCATTATCGATGGAGATGTATCGAAGTGGTCATAACGAGGCGGTCTTGAAACATTTTAGATTTCTTGCCATCTTGTCCACCATAAACCCTTATATATCAGGGGTTTCCGGAGTTTCGGTTTCGAATTTCTTCGAATTTGCTTGCAACACTTGCTTGCAAACGCGCCAAATTGGTGCAAAAATAACTTAATAATGGTACTTGGAGATGTATCGAAGTGGTCATAACGAGGCGGTCTTGAAATTTTGGACTTTTCTTGGTCTGTTCATTCCCCTCAAACCCTTTATTTTCAGGGGTTTGACGCTTCTTGGATCTTCAGCAATTTCTAGTTTGCTTGCCTAAGTTGCTTGCCAACTTGCATTACTTTCGTAGTTTGGCTACAATCTAGAAACAACCACAACTTAATACGGAGATGTATCGAAGTGGTCATAACGAGGCGGTCTTGAAAACCGTTTGCCCAAAAGGCACCAGGGTTCGAATCCCTGCGTCTCCGCCATGAAAACCCTTGAAACTACTACGTTTCGAGGGTTTTTTCATTCCTTTAAAAAATGCCAAAATCCTCAATAAACGTAAAATTTCTTTTAGATCTAAGCAAGCACTCACTTTTGCTTGCCTGAAATTCCAGTTTTAGGAAAGTTTAACGTCTCATTCATTACTTCTGACGACATTAACTTCGTTCTGAAGTCTGCGTGAGCGTAAATATCAGCTGTTGTTCCAATATTACTGTGTCCTAAATATTCCTGGATTAACTTCATTGGTACATCGTGTGCCAGAAGTAGTGTAGCGCAGCTGTGTCTTAAATCATGAAATCTGATTTTCTTCATCTTGTTCTTAGCTAAGATATTTCTAAATCCACCAGTAACATAATCTGGCTTTAATAGATTTCCCATTGCATCAACAAAGATGTATTCATCAAACTCATGATTATATGACTTACCACAAAGCTTCTTATTGCGCTCCTGTTGCTTTCGAAGGTCTAAGAGTTGTTCTCTTATGTCTCCAACAAGAGGAAGCGTTCTAAGGCTACTCTGGGTCTTAGCACGGTCTTTCATTACGAGTGTTGACTTGCCATCAATATCAACTCTTGTTACTACGTGTTTAATGATGAGAGTGTTGGTCTCAAAATCAATAGCGTTCCACTTAAGTCCAACAATTTCACCACGTCTTAATCCGTAGCACGCTGCAACCTGAATAACTAATCCAAGAGGGTGATCCTTTGAAACTTCAAATAGCTTATTAAGCCACTCTTCGTTATAAACCTCTGCGATGTACTTTTCCTTCTTAGGAAGAACAACTCTATCAGCTGGATTATTCGGAATTAGATCGAGTCTAATGAGATACTTAAATGCTGCAGGTATCACCATATGATAATGATGAATTGTTGCAGGCTTGATATCTCTATCTCCCATTGCATTCAAGAAGCCTTGTAAGTCAATTGGTCTTACTTCTCCTAAACGAAGATACTTCTTCTCAAAGTAGGGAATAACTGTTCGATTGATAATGCTGGAGTAACCACCATAAGTTGTTTCCTGAACAGTTGACCTAATCAGCTCAAGCCACTTCTTCAAATAATCAGTGAAGTACATATCGAGATTAATCTCTGGCTTTTCTGCTTCAGGTTCAGGAATAGCAAAACTATTCTTGTATTCTTCGAGCATTGCCTGAGCACGTCTCTTGTTTCCTCTAACAGGAAGCTTAGTGTTGATCCAAGGCTGATGTCTTACACCATTTGCATCCTTGTAACTAAGTACCATGTACCAATAGCCATGTTTTTCTTGTAGATGTCCTGCTACCATTTTTAAATTTACCTCCAATAATGAATAGCGGATTTCTACTGACGAACTGTAATTGACATTATAATTCTGTCAGTAGAAATGAATCAATATTCTTTTGTGATATTAGTTCGAGTCCAAGTTTGAATTCGTTGTTACTGTTGCTCTTTCTTTGAGAACAAAATTGATCACGTTAATCTTTGGAATACGAATAGCGTTAGCAATTCTAATGGCATCGATAGCACCATCGTTAATTAACTTATATGCATACTTTCTTCCAATACCGAGCATCTTCTGTAGATCAGTAATCGACACTACATCTGGATACTCTGTGTACATGAGTTTATAAAGTTCTCTTACTTCTTCTTTGGTCATATATCATCCTCCGTTAAATTTTTAATTTCTTTACTGTGAACATGTTCGATGTTCGACTGTGGTTAGATCTATATCGAGCTTCAACTTTTAAGTAGCCAGCTTCTATAAGATCAGCTTGTGCTCTTTGAACTGTCTTAACACTCATAGACAGATCGTGAGCAATTCTCTTTTGTGAGAACCAACACTGACGATTCTTGTCAGCTCTCTTGTCGAGATACATGAAGAGGAGCTTTGCTCTCTTTGGTATCTTCAAGTCATAGAACTGTTGCATATAATCCATGTTTCATTCCTCCTTGTGTAATGTCTTCAATAATTAGGTGTTGAATAAATTTGAAAAATGAGACAAGGTTTTTCAAAAATATTCCTTCACTTACTTAAGTGCTGAATCTTTATTGCCGATTCTGCCAAGAATTTTTGGCCTTCACTTATGTATCGTTAAATCAATCAAGCGGATTCTGCCAAAATCCCTCAAATCGACTGATTTTTACTACGACGTCGAAAATGACGTTATTGGAAATGCAGTAGTACCAGGGCTTAGAGGCCATTTTTCAGAAAAAAGACGTCGTAAATGATGTCGTGTTCAAAAAAAGACGTCGCTCGCCTAAATCCCGGAAACCCTTATACAGTCGGCACTGCCGGCTGTTGAACTTGCAACGAAGTCAAAAATGACGTCGTTGCTTTATCCTGCTTCCAAATAACAACCGCCAATTCTTCAAAAAACCGACGTGCGATAAACCAGCATCAACAACTTACTTAATCCTCCTTAGCTCAATTTCTCTTTGAAGGTAGCCCTTCACTTGTATCGGTAACGAGTTCAAAAAATATGCCCTCCTAAATTCAAATTTCTTTCTTGTCCTATACTTAGCGACAGTTAAAACTCCTTTCATCTGTAGGGACAAAAAATGGTCAAAAGTTTAGGTTCTTGCTTTGTTCATAATCACGAACATTACTTGTCCTAAACCTACGGCCACATAAATGCCTCTCACTTGTAAGGACAGAACTGGTCGAAAATATAAGGTTTTTACGATGAGCAACTGCATAAAATTTTGTTAGTCCTATACTTAGCGACACAAGAACACCTCCTATCTGTAGGGACAAAAGTCATTCAAAAATTAAGTCTGAAAAATATCCCTCTACTTATTCCATTAGCGAATTTTT
>JAKSRG010000017.1 GCA_024403735.1 Clostridia bacterium | reverse complement strand
GAATTTGCAACAGAAACACTATCACACTATGGTGGGTTTTAGGAAATTCATATTTATGGACCTGTAATT
The DNA here is from genome assembly GCA_024403735.1 of Clostridia bacterium. Lineage (GTDB taxonomy): Bacteria > Bacillota > Clostridia > Saccharofermentanales > Saccharofermentanaceae > Saccharofermentans. The sequence goes on along the minus strand of JAKSRG010000017.1, from coordinate 58,348 downwards.
TGTGAGAATGCTTCCGATATTAAGATAACTGTCTTTGGTACCGATCACTTCATTTTCAATTATAGAATGTATATTGGAGAATTAAATACAGAAGTTGATTTTAACTATAATAATCTTTGGACTGAACACACATATGCTGATGCTTATCGCGAATTCTTATTTGGAGAATAGAAAACTGTTTTGTTCAAAGATTATTACTGCAGAGTAAGATATAGAACAGATATAATGTTATAATCCTTTTAGCGGAGTATTTTGCTTAAAGGGAGACATTTTATTTTGAAGGATATAATGAAAGTTTTAGTGAAAATGTTCCTGTTAAATAAAACCCGGAGGTAATTTTGTATGAGACTGGATGGTAAGGTAGCAGTAGTAACTGGTGCATCAAGCGGAATGGGTAAGGAAATCGTTACCTTGTTTGTAAAGGAAGGTGCCAAGGTTGTTGCTTTCGCAAGAAGAAAGGAAAGATTAGAGGCTCTTTCTGAAGAGCTTAAGAATGAAGCTGGTTCTGTGCTTGTTTATGCAGGTGATGTTTCTAAGAAGGAAGATATGGAAGGCGCTATTGATGCTGCTGTATCTCAGTTCGGAAAGCTTGATATTCTGGTAAATAATGCCGGTATCATGGATGATATGGCTCCTATGGCGGAAGTACAGGATGAGAAATATGAGAGCGTTTTTGCAGTAAATGTGTATGGCCCAATGACAGCAATGAGAAAGGCATGTCAGATTTTCCTTGAGCAGGGAAACGGCGGTTCTATTATTAACATTTCTTCTGTTGGTTCATTACATCAGGCTGCAGGACCAGTCTATTGTGCAAGTAAGGCAGCTTTGAATGCATTTACCACAAATACTGCATTCATGTATGAGGCAGAAGGCATTCGTTGTAATGCAATTGCTGCAGGTGGATTTAAGACAGAAATTGCTGGTTCTATGGGAAGACCTAATATGACTGGTTACAAGAGATATTCTCAGGTTGTTGGTCTTGCTTCTCATCCAGCAGGTGATCCTGTTGAGATTGCACACGCAACTTTATTCCTGGCATCTGATGAAGGTAAATTTATCTCTGGTGCCGTATTACCAGTTGACGGTGGCTGGATGTCATTCTAATTTGAATACTATAAATCAAAGTTAAATCGTGACTTAAGAGATAAGGGCTGTCTCAATAATGAGCTGGCCCTTCTTTTGCCTTTTAAATTTTCTTTACGAGTTATTTGTTCTGGAATCCATACTGTATAAAGTTCATAAAGTTTAATATTTTGTAGGTAATATGTCAGAAAAAATAAAAGTTTTAATGATTTGCCATGGTAACATCTGCCGTTCGATTACCGCATGATAGAGTTTATTATGACATAAATAGAGCTTGCCTACTAAGACCATTCTTAGAAGACAAGCTCTTTATAATGTGGAGCCTTTAACCAGGATCGAACTGGTGACCTCATCCTTACCATGGATGCGCTCTACCTACTGAGCTATAAAGGCACGAATTTATCGAAAACACGTACGAAGTATATCATAAAAACAGGTCAAAACAAAACGCGGCGCGATATCAAAATATTTGTATAAAATTTTGGGCGAAAGAAAAGCCACATATGACTGTGGCTTTTACAAAAGGAAGATATATGAAATGAGAAAACTGAACACTAGGTTCATTTGTATGATAAGTCCACGGGGTGAAAAAAACAAGTCCCAAATTGCAAATAAGCCCGTATTTTAGGGATGTTTACAAATTGTTAATACAAAAAGGGGATTTAGGTTACAAATTGCACGAAACGTTTTGAACACATCAAATGAACTTGATTAAAATTTCAACAATTAATGCTCCAAGACATGCTCCGATGGCAACAATGAGGAGGCTCTTATTTTTGAATGATAAGAATAATGCAATTATTGTTCCAACAATTGCAGAGTAAATTGTGCCTGTTGAATAAAAAATAGCCGGAAATGTCATGGCAGACAAAACTGAATAAGGGATGTAATCAAAGAACGCCTTGATTCGCTTATTCTTGATCTTGCGATTGAATAGTACGAACGGCAACATACGAATGAGGTATGTTGTAAATACCATAACTAATAAAAGAGGAATAAAAGTCACATTAGGCATTGGCTTCATCCTCCTCTTCCTTTACTGGTAAGAAAAGCGCACCAATTCCTGCAGCGATAATGGCGCTGATGATTGCAGCAAAACCTCCAGAAATGAAGCTAAAGAAATCAACATAGTAAAAGAGCACTGATAGTGCAATAGCGATGCCAGAGATAATCGCGATGTTGCGGTTTGTTTTCGATACCGGCAAAACAATAGCGATGAACATTCCGTAGATACCAATAGCGAGGGAGTTGCTAATGAAATCAGGGAGGATGCTGCCTAAGACTGAGCCTAGGAGCGTGCCGAGGGTCCAGCCAATGATAGGAAGTACCATTAGGCCAGCGAAATATCTGCGGCCGAAGCTCTTACCTGAACCCATTGCCACACCGAAAATCTCGTCAGTAATACCGAAGGCCAGGAAAACACGAGCCAACCTGGTGACTGTAGAGTCCGCCTTCTGCGATAGCGAGATGGACATAAGGCTATATCTAATGTTGATTACAATCTGAGACACCATCATCTCAATCAAGCCGCCTGAAGCAGACATGATACCGATGCCGGCTACCTGACCAGCAGAAGTGAGATTGGTGAGAGATACGAGCACTGCCTGCCACCAGGATAGGCCCTGAGTGATAGCTAGTACGCCGAAAGAAAAAGACACAGACAAATAACCCATGCCAATCGGAAGTCCGTGCATGAGTCCTGATTTAAATCCTAATTTGCTAAGTGAATTGCTGGAATTAGTTTGATTGTCCATAGAGTTCCACGATCTCAGAGAAAGACAAATACAAATCGAGTGTATCTGGCTTCTCAACTACTTCAATAGTAGATTCAGCTTCGTGAATAATATAACAAGTATTGTCAGAAATAATGTACTTAGTTACAGTACCCAAACTACCATCAGCTGGAATAGTTGTTCGAGCGATGAAAAGAGTGCTGGCATCAACTGCAAAATACTCATCAATATTCATTGAACCGTCATCATGAGTAATCTCAAGTGTGCAAGACTTAACAGTATCAGCCTTGTTAACGCCGTCAATGTTAGTAATGTAAGTATATGAGCATGGTGAACCAAATGGTGAGAAGCCTTCTCCGTTAGAAATCACAAGTTCTTCTGGCTTCTCGTAGCAGTAGTAAGCGTAGACATCATCGAAAACGTCCACCTTCGCCTTAAGGTCTGTGTAAGAATTTGTCTCTGAAGTTACAATAATAGGAGCTGCATCTTCTGAACATGCTGTCATAGCGAAAGCAAATGATAAAACTAATACAGATGAAAGAACGATACTAACAAGTTTTTTCATACATACAACTCCTTGCACATTAATCACCACGTGATTATATCACAAACTTTGAGCTCAAGTTGACTTTTTTATATAAAGCAAGTAAAATCCATAAACAGTCAATAGACTTGTGGAGAAATCGCCTAGCCTGGTCGAGGGCGCACGACTGGAAATCGTGTAAACCGCAAAACGGTTTCGAGAGTTCGAATCTCTCTTTCTCCGCCAAATTTAGCCCAAGATGAATGTCTTGGGCTATTTTTCTGCGCTGATTTCTGTTGGGTTTGGTGATCGGATTATCAGGATGTTTTTGAGGGTTTATTAATAAATTTTTAAAAAATAGGTTGTTGTGCTACTTATTAACAATATGTTATAATCAAAACATTAAATAATATAGGTAAGGGATTATGAAAAGAAAACTGATTGCTGCGCTATGTTTAACATTGATTAGTGCTACTTGGATTACAGGCTGTTCCGGAATGACATTAAGTAAGAACATCGTGCCTTCTGAAAAAGAAGTCATGAAATATGTAGACGAGCTTTGTCCTACAGAAGATGTCGATTACGAAGTGAGCACTAGTACTGGCAAGGAGTATGGCCAAAAGGTTGTTACATATGAATATAGTTCAAATGAACGCGATTTGAATTTTGAAGTAAAGGCGACGTGTCAAAGCGACACTATGTTTTCGTGGTTATGGCATACAGAGATCAAGGATACATATCACCAAGAGATCAAGAAGTACTATAGCGATGAGATCGAGGATGTTTTCGAGGCATACGATGATTCGCTCGACACTTCAGGATATGCGAAAAAACTAAATTCGAGTGATGGTCTTGAGTATTACATTATTTTGAAAGTTGATTCATACGATCAGATGGTTGACGTTGTGGATTTCTGCCATGAATTGAATATGATTTATGCGCAGGAAAAGGAATTCAACACAGAGGATTGGATGGAGGAAAATCCACTATTTCAAATTGAGATTAGATTTGAGAACACATCTAACAACAAGAGCCGCTCTCAATGTTTTGAGATTGATGGCAGCGAGGATTATGACGATACTTACGAGGCTCTTATGGAGGACATGTATATTCAGGGCGTTGAAGATGGCAAATTGATTGACGATTATGTGTCAGATGAGTTGCTATAAATGAAGAAACTAGCTGCTGTGATTATGGTGGCTATTCTGGGTTTGAGTTTCGTGGGGATTTCTATGCGCTCATTTTTGGGGGGCCGGTCGCCAGTACTAAGATCAGTACTAACTTTTGAAATTTTATGACAAATCTTAGTAATGGGAGGGTGTTTTGGGTGTTCAGTACTAAGATCAGTACTAACTTTTGAAATCTTTTAACAAATCTTAGTACTGGGAGGCAAAATAAACTACGAAGCCTTGGTACCCCAAACTCCACCAACAAAAAAGAACTTACACCTATAAAGATGTAAGTTCCATGTTGACTATATCGAAAACATCCTGCGCGCGGGGCGTCGGCAGACCAATTATTCTTTCTTAATCTCCAAATCGATACCGCAGTATACGCAGTGTGTCTCGCGCTCCTGGCTTGGTGCGCCGCACTTTGGGCAGTTGTTGTAGAAGTTTCTCTTGATCCAGTCACGCTTGTTCTTGAGTTCTGTGATTGTCTTGATGTTCTTCTCGTGGTTGATTACAACCTCGGCCTCTAGATTCTTCTCGGCTATTCTACGATTGTAGTATGAACCGTAGATTGCATATGCGAGGAATAGTGCCATGAGTGGGAGTGGTGAGTAGAAGATGAAGTCATCCCAGAATTTGAAAGCGGCGCCTTCGAGTGATGAGTTCTCGATTATTGGAACGATTAACTCGTAGTGCCAGTTAGTTGCGAATAATATGATGCAGATGATGGTGCCTGCAATTCCAATTGGTAATGCATATTTGAAAATATTTCTCTTCATAAATCTCTTCCTCTAATTGAATATCAATGAACGGGGCGTGCCCCTCAAATCCATAAGTGTTCTCTCATTTGTATGCATTATATCAGACTGGGCTGAGTAATATTACGAGTCCATGAGCTTTTTAGGTATTTGTAATTTGAAGCCGCGAACGTATTAATAGGAGTGAAGATTACACTTCGTACATGTCGTATAGTTTTTTGTAGATTGCCAGTTCCTCTTCAGTATCTTTGGAGGACTCGAAAACAATCCGACCTGCTTCAGTCTGGTCATTAAGAAGGTTCTTCTCGCGAAGTACTCTCTGGAGCTGGAGTGCTGTGCCTTTACCTCCATCGATGAGTGGAATGTCGCCGAGGATCTCGCTGATCTGCTTTTTGACGAAAGGATAGTGTGTGCAACCGAGCACAACATTATCTACCTGGCCCTTATAAGGCTCTAAGAATTCTCTTAGCATCTGCTTTAGATCTTCGCCTTCGAAGTCTACTGATTCAATTCGCTTAGCTAGGCCTGGGCACTCGACTGATAGGAATTCTGCCTGGTTCTCGAGCTTGTGCTGGAGGTTCTGGTACTTGTCTAGTTTGAGTGTTACAGGAGTTGCCATGACGAGGACTTTGTTAATCTTGTCTGTGCTGACAGCCTTTTTGATAGCTGGCTCCATTCCGATGAATGAGATCTCAGGATACATCTCGCGAAGTGTGGCTACGGCTACACTAGTTGCTGTGTTACATGCGATGAGGATTGCTTTAACGTTCTGGGCGAACAGGTGCTTTACAACGTTATGGACTAACTCGAAAATCTCCTCGGGTGTTTTCTCACCGTAAGGGGCATTCAAAGAATCACCATAGTAGATGCAATTCTCGTTAGGGAGGATGGCTGTTACTTCTTTGAGTACGCTTACGCCACCGACACCAGAATCGAAAATACCAATGCTGTTTTCTTTTCTTAAGTTAAAATCCTTCATGATGTTTCCTTTTTGTCTAAAGTAGTCTATATATAATAAACCTAAATACGATATTTGAATATTAAAAACAGAATACAAAACTGGCGGGATGTTTTCGAGCGCTTGAGCAGAGGAGAAGAAAGCAGCACGCAAATACAATAGTTACTATATAGAAAAACCACCTCGCTAGGTGCGAAGTGGCTTCTCCATTTGCCCAAAATTTATGCCTCAGGAATTTTGTTATTAAAGGTTCTCAATCTTAGACTTGATCTTAGGGTTCTTGTTGATGACAAGGATAAGAGGAATTCCAAGGACTACGAGGAGGACTGCTTCAGATGCAGCTACAGAGAGCATGCTGAGTGCGACTGCGCCTGCTGTTACTGATGAGCCTGGCTCGGCGAGAAGGAATGGGAGGTATGCACCAACGATAAGACCGTTAACGACGATTGGTGGGATGATGCCGAGGATCTTGTTTTTCTTACCAAGGATGCGGCTAAGGAAGCCAGCGATAAGAGTAGCAAGGGTACCACCGATGATGTCGATAGGGCCAAGGTTGCCTGGGTTAAGGAGGTTCGCTAAGAAGCAACCGATTGTGATTCCAGGAATTCCACCCATGCTGAATGCAGGGAGAATTGTGAGAACTTCAGCGAGACGGAACTGGATTGGTCCGTATGCGAACTGTGCCATTGGGAGTGTGAGCACTACGTAGAGCGCTGCGATTACGCCTGAATAAACGACGTACATGATCTTTTTTCTGTTTTTGTTCATAAGTCACCTCAAAATAAATAAATAATTGGAATTTTGCGCATGCTAAAAGACGCGCCTAGTTTAAACTTCAAATTTTTAGTTAGCTGAGATGACCCGGAGAATTTGCCTCCAAGCATGAAACGACATAAATAGTCATATTAAATTACTTCCTTTCAGTGTTTTATAAAGGTCTTGCTGGAGGGAAAAGGAATAGCCCCCAGAGATTTAATGCCTTAACGCGAAGCATTGTAGCACAGACAATCTTCAAATATCAATAGAATGCTATAATGTTACAAAGATGAAATGAGGAATAGGGTATGCCAATTAGAGAAATTGATGTTGATCAGCTCGAAGTTAGTGCTGATACAAAGGAATCCACCAAGAAGCTTATTAGTATAATTATGTCAGTGATAGGCATAATTCTGATATTGATGGATGTCATCGGCATGATTGTGATTAAGAATAAATACGGCTTTGACAGTGAGGATCCGATGTATGCCAATCTGTCATTCCTTTTCGAGGGCAGTGGAGTAGCGTCACTGGTGCTATTTATTGTTTCTTTTGTTAAGCACAAGAAAAATATGCCGTTCATTATCTTGGCGATTCTATGGATTTGCTATTTCATTTACTTCGTGATTTGCATGACTTTTGGATTTAAATTCTACTGATTATTGGAAGTGCCTTGTGATAGAATTTCTATATATTGGTTTCTAAGTAATTGGGCGAATGAAAAGAGGCGTTACATGGCAGATATTATTATTGTTGAGGATAATAAAGAGATTGGTACTTTATTATGCGATTTTATCCGTAAAGAGAATTATTCAGTGTGCGTAGCAGAGACTGGTGAGCGTGCGTTGGAGTTATATGAGAAGTATGGCGCCAAGCTGTTCGTCCTTGATATTATGCTCCCTGGAATTGACGGTTACGCAGTATGCTCCAAGATTAGAGAGACTTCTAATGCCTACATTATTATTGCTAGCGCGAAGTCAGATAAAGAATCCAAGCTTAACGGACTTAACCTCGGCGCAGATGATTATATTGAGAAGCCATATGATCTTGATATTCTCATGGCCAAGATTAGGGGTGTTTTCAAGCGCAAGTATGCGGTTGAGGAGATAAGAGATGATAATCTCGTACTTAACACAGTTAATAAGACACTCCTCGTAGATAGTAAGGCTGTTGATGTGACTGAGAAGGAGTTCGATTTATTGCAGCTCCTTATCGAAAACAAAAATACTACACTCAAGAAAGAATATCTTTTCAATACAATCTGGGGCAGCGACAGCGAGTCAGAAATTCAGACACTCACTGTTCATATTAAGTGGCTTCGCGAGAAGATTGAGGCCGACCCTAAGAAGCCAAAACACATCCTAACTGTATGGGGAACAGGTTATCGCTATGAGTAGATTTAGACGAATTGCAGCGATAATCCTCGTGTGTGAGCTGTTGTTAATTGCTATTTTCAACGCACTGTTGATTGTTGATAAGACTAACCTCGAAGGTCGACAGTATCGAGTGGATATTAAGCGTGTTGAGTATGCTCTTAATGAGGGGCAGGAAGTTAATCCAGATGATTACGATTCAATCATTGCGATAGAGGAATTCAATAGCGAATACAAGACTAATAATGACTATGCAGTAGTAAATGTTAATGGCCAGTTGTACTCTATCGAATATCGAATTGCGGATAAAAGCAACACTGTTATCTACATGAATATCGCCTTCGCTTGTATGTTCGTAGTGAGTACTATTTTATTCATCTATCTTGATAAGAAGGTGCTTAGTCCATTTCACAAGATGTCTAATTATTCAGTCGAGCTCGCTAAGGGTAATTTGTCTGCGCCTATGCAGGAAGACAAGAATAAGTTCTTTGGCAAATTCCTATGGGGTATGGATATGCTCCGTGACAATCTCGAAAACAACCGCCGCAAGGAACTAGAGCTCCAGAAGGAGAAGAAGACGCTCATTTTGTCTATCTCACACGACATCAAAACTCCATTATCTGCGATTAAGCTTTATACAAAAGCGCTTAAGGATAACCTCTACGATTCGGAGGAGAAGCGCTCAGAGGCGCTCGATGGTATCGCGAGAAATACAAGCGATATAGAGAAGTATGTATCAGAGATTGTTACTGCATCTAGAGAGGATTTCCTTAATCTTGAAGCGACAATCGGCGAGTTCTATCTCGATGATCTTATGAATAAAATCAAAGGAATGTATAGCGATAAATTCTCTACTCTTCATACTGAATTTAGTGTTAGTGAGTATAAGAATTGTCTTCTTAAGTGTGATATCGATCGCCTTGAAGAAGTACTCCAGAATATGCTCGAGAATGCCATTAAGTATGGTGATGGTAAGTATGTCAGAATTGATTTTGACGAGGAAGAGGATTGTCAGCTTATTAGTGTTACTAATTCAGGATGTTCACTCAAGGAAGAAGAACTCCCACATCTGTTCGATTCGTTCTACCGTGGTAGCAATGCTGATAAAATTGAAGGTAGCGGACTTGGACTTTACATCGCTAAGTCGCTGATGCGATTGATGGATGGGGATGTTTTCGCGCAGGTCAATGGGGATGAATTTCAGATTGTTGCAGTAGTAAGAAAGTGCTGATAAGGGACTAGAAATATAGCTAGAAGGAGTTATTCATGAATAAAAATGACATTATTAATGTAATCTTGCTTGAGGTGTTAAAGACTGTTCAGAGATATGATCAGGAACTCGAGTTAATTGGTATGATCTGGGAAGTTGTCGACGGACCTGATGCAGGCAAGACATTCTTGAGATTTTTGCCAAAGGAGTATGACGGAATTAAGCCTGCACTCTTTGACGAAGCTCCAATTATCAAGATGCTAAACGATGCAATAGGAGTTTCGGATGAAGCATATAAGTCTACACTTCTTGGAATTCGTAATGAACTAGCCAAGGCGCTATTGAATGAATATATCCCTGCTGTTAAGTCGACTATCGTTCAGCATAATCTTCAGAAGAAGGGTAGCGAGCAGGAGAGGGTTTACCCACCATATAATGAGGCGTTTGATAAGAGATTGGTTGAATTCATAGCGGCAATGTTCGCTAAGATTAATACTTCCATTGGTGAATGTCAGAGCGTGCCACTTGATGAGATTGGTTCAGCATTTAGAATTCACATGATCACTAATAATGGCATTAAGTTAACTTTCGTCTATGTTAAGGAAAATGCTAGGGCGAGAGAGCAACTTCAGTTGAAGACTATCTATCTTCCAGAGGACCTTAGAGGTATTAGCCTAAGTCAGATGATCATTAATAATCTGCTCTTGTTCTGCAGTAGAGAAAGAAGTGCTGACTTCTTTGTAACAGATATCATTAACAAGCGTTGGGAACAATATCTCCTAGCTAATGGAGCGGCGCTCGTTAACGAAGATAGTCAAAATGGAGATACAGTAGTACTACGAGCTCTTCTTCCTATGGATTGATATTCGTGTACTCTGCGCCTGCTTCGTTGGTGACTTGGATTATGGGATATGCTACAATCAAAGTGGGTTAGATGTTTGCGAATGAGCAGGAGATATATGAAAAGAGTTTTCAGTTTAATTTTGATTATGTGCATGATTATGTCTTTGACAGCATGCGATTCGATTAGTGCTATTAGTGCAACTAGTGCGACAGATTCTATGCCAGTAGTGACATATGAGGATAATAATCTCTACATTAATGGTGAATTCATCACTTCGACAGAGACTTTGAATATCTATAGAATTGATAACAAAGTTGTTTCGTTAAGGACAGATTCTGGAATGATCAATATAACTCCTGATGGTAAAGAGATTAAGTTTACAGATATATTCTTTGACCGAGACCTCTACGAAGAAGGTATAGAGACGCCCGCAACAACGAATTTTGCAGTGACATCAACAGATTTCTACATGAAGTATTTGGATATGGATGCGATGATGGAAGTAGTTGGGTCTTATGACGAGGCAATGAAATTGGACTTCTCGATTGATGATAGAGGTGTTATTATTTGCTATCCGTTTGTAGCTGAAGTATCAGATGAAACAACTTTAGATGCGGTTTATTCCGTGATGGTACCTTATGGCGAGATGATTAATACTGACTATTTCCCTGTTGATGGGGTGAGTGCGTCTGGATGGGTGAGCGGCAATCTGAGGTATTATCCGTCTGATGTAGATAAGGATGTATATAAAAAGGCTTGGGTACTCAATTCGCTCGAACTCAAGAATTATAATGATACGAACTACTATTGGTTATGTATGAGATATGAGAAGGATAGTGAAACTTATCCAGACACAATCTATTATTCCATCGTTTGTACTAGAGATGATGTTGGTAACAAGTATCTTATCTACTCACAAAAGGTGGATGAACCTTTTATTTGTTGCAATGTACAAGTGCTCGAAAACATTATCGATAACCTTAAGTGAGAACCTTATTCGTTAGTCTAAGCAGGCGGACCAAGGGAGGATATATTTGGATAGAATACCTTACGAATTGCTAGTAGCTCCACTAGCTGATGACAAACCAAAGGCTGAGTATAAATGTCCTTCTTGCCAGCAGATTGGCTTCTCATATGATATTGCTACAAAGCTTGGTTTCAAATTCGATGAATTTGAGCATTGTAGGGTATGTGGTCTCGCTTGTAATAACAGTGGCAAGACAGAAACTTCAAAAAAGAATATCAGGCGCTGGAATAAGTCGTGGATTGAATGTGGTTCAAAGGTGTTGTACGATATGCCACTCGAAGAACGCATTCATTACTACAACGAGATTTATGACGCGGATTATCGAAAACAATATTTCATCCTTAGTGAAGAGGACAGAATTAATCACAACCTTGATGACAGACTATTTACCAATAACGATTTCAATTTGCCATTTGTCTCAAGTGATGATTTAGAGGTAGTAGTCCAGTGTGATTCTGGTGAGAAATGGTCTTTCAAATATGAGACAAATAAGATCCTTAATTTGGATAATAAGCGATTTATTATGCTTCTAGCTTATTATAATGTAATCCTAGGAAGCGACTATCTCGCAGGATTACCATCAGTTAGATATAGTTTTCCAGGATTAATTCCTGATTTGTTCACCTTTGTTGGTGTCATGAAACCAACATGTGCACTTCAGGATATTGATGGTAAAAACTACGAGGTGAGCATAGTAAATAAGAATAAGTGATAGTGTCATCAGATTGATTGTTTGGTTGGCTAGTAGTGTCAAATCAATACTGATGCGGAGGTTAGCTATGTTTGGAACAATTTTCTCAGGCATTATTTTTGGTGTATGTGGACTGATAATGATTATCATTGGAATTACTCAGTTGTACAGTAAGGAGCCAGTAGGATTTTATTCTGGCGTTAAACCACCAGAGACAGAACAATTGACTGATGTTAAAGCTTGGAACAAGAAGCACGGAATAATGTGGATTATATACGGGCTCATTATTTGGGCGTGCTGCGTGTGCGGCTGGATATTGAATGATGATTTATTAGCACTTATTCCATACTGCGCAGGAACAATCATCCCTGTCTTCTTCATGATGGCCTACCACAACAAACTTATTGGTGAGTACGCTGTTAAAAAAGAAAAGTGATAATAGTAGTATTCAGAAAATCAGGAACAATTGCAAAAATAGCAACGTGCAGTAATAATGCTACTATTCAGAAAAAAGAGACAATCACAAAATAAAAACGAAAAGTGATAATGACAGTATTCAGAAAATCAGGAACAATCGCGAAAATAGTAACGTGTAGTAATAATGCTACTATTCAGAAAAAAGAGACAATCACAAAATAAAAACGAAAAGTGATAATGACAGTATTCAGAAAATCAGACACAATTGCAAAAATAGTTATGCGCCGCTAGGCGCATACTGTTCGAATTTTTGCAATTCATGTGTCTGATTTTCTATTTAAGGATTATTTAATAATTTCCAAAGTACAATTCAATCACAATGGTACGAAAGGGATTTAGATTGGTATGTTTCTAAGAATTTTGAAGAAAGACCTCAACCGTAAGAAGACAATGAACTTAATTCTTATCTTGTTCATCTTTCTTGCATCTATGTTCGTGGCAAGTGGTTTGAATAATGTAATCACAGTGTCTAATGGCACAGATTATTATTTGGATGAGGCTAAAGTTGGAGATTATATTGTAATCACTACTGGTGAGAATAGTGTTGGAGCTCTGGACGATATGCTCGCAACTACAAAAGAGATTAAGAGTTACAGAATGGAAGACGTTGTCTTCGGTAGTCAGGATAACCTTAGTCAGGAAGATGGCACGAAGATTGAAACAAAGAATAGCCTTCTTCTTCAGGCTTATGACAAGTCAGGAATTAACTACTATGGAGTTGATAATGAGATTTTGCCTGATCTCAAAGAAGGACACTGTTATGCAACTGGCACCTTCTTCCTCAAAAACGATGTGGAGCCAGGTGACAAAATTTTCTATGAGATGAATGGCGTTGAACTCGAATTAGTAATCGACGGCAGAGCCAAAGATGCTTTACTTGGTTCCGACTTCATGGGCAATACAAGAGTGCTCCTAAGTCCTGAAGATATGGATAAGCTGACTTCTGATGAATATATTAGTCGCTATTTAATGGGTCAGGTTTGCTATATCGATACAGATGATACAACTGCCGTAAATGCTGCCGTTGGTAAATGCAATAACATTAATTTAAACGAACCAAGAAGCACTATTAAGATGGCATATGTAATGGATCTCATTGTGGCTTTTGTAACACTTATCCTTAGTGTATGCCTCATGATTGTGTCATTCGTAGTATTGAAGTTCACTATCTCATTTACAATCACTGAAGAATTCCGTGAGATTGGCGTAATGAAGGCAATAGGTATCGGTAATTTAAAGATTCGTTCACTATATCTTGGCAAGTACTTGCTATTGGCAGTTGTTGGTAGTGCAGTTGGCTTTGTAGCTAGTTTCCCATTCGGAAATATGCTTATTAAGTCAGTTAGCGAAAACATGGTGCTCGGTAATAATTTTGGTATTGTTCCTAATATCGCAGGTTCAGGTCTGGTTGTTCTTACTATATTAGTATTCGCATATATTTCAACTGGGAAAGTAAAGAAGGCTACACCTATTGATGCAATCAGAAATGGTCAAACAGGTGAGAGATATAGTAAAAAGTCACGTCTTAAGCTCAAGAATAGCAAAGCTAATGTACCAGGTTTTATGGCAGTTAATGATGTGCTTAGTAGTCCAAAAAGATATATCACAATCATCATTGCATTTGCTCTTTGTACTTTGTTTGTTCTAGTTCTCGCAAACACAGTTAATACAATGAAGAGTGATAGACTAGTCGGAACATTCTCATCAAAAGCAGATCTCTATGTTGATAATATGGCTCTTGCTATTGAGAATTTGGCAAGATCAAAAGAAGAGATGCAGGAATACCTGGATGACACTGCAGCAGACCTCAAGGATTTGGGAATGCCTTGTAATGTTTTCATTGATTTTCAGTACACATATCCTATTACTTCTAAGGGCAAAGATTATTCCATCACACTTAGCCAGGGCTACAATACCACAATGGATATGTATGACATTACTGAAGGTACAGTCCCACAGAGTAAGTACGAGATTGCTATCACAAAAACTGTTGGTGAGATGATTGATGCCGAGATTGGCGATACAGTTACTATTGATTATGGAACAGAAAAGCTTGATTGCACAGTTGTAGCATACTTCGAGACAATGAATAATCTTGGTAAGCTCATTCGTATTCATGAGGATGCACCTACATCAAAAGAGTATGTGAAATCTGCATTGCAGCTTGAGATGACATTTACTGATAATCCTACTGAAGATGTAATCAAGGAGCGTCAGGAGGAATTAAAAGATTACTTCCACTGCGATGACGTATTAACAGCTACTGAGTATCAGATAAATTGTCTTTCTGTAGTACCTACAATGGAGGCAGTTCAGTATCTTCTTCTTGCAATCACTCTTGTTGTAGTTTTCTTCGTAACAATCCTTATGGAACGTTCATTTATCTCTGATGAGAAGGGCGAAATCGCGATTTTGAAGGCGGTTGGTTTTCGAGATAGTCGTGTCATTTTGTGGCACGTAATCAGATTTGGAATTGTTGCTGTTGTCGCAGTAATCCTAGCTGGCATCCTATCAATTCCAATGACACATCTTTGCATCACACCAATCTTTGGAATGATGGGTGCAACACATATCGATTATGTGATTGATCCGCTCAGAATATTCGTGATGTTCCCAGGCATCATCGTAGTTTTGACAGTTACAGTTACATTCTTTACAGCTCTTTACACAAAAACAATCAAGGCTTCTGACACAGCAAGCATCGAGTAATCGGAGGATAAATATATGGCAATTATCGAAGCAAAAAATCTTTGTAAGACATACGTTGTTAACAAGAGACAGAATAATGTTCTTAAGAATATCTCACTCAAGGTAGAGAAGGGTGAAATGGTAGCAATCATGGGACCTTCTGGTTCAGGTAAGTCCACACTTCTTTATTCAATTTCAGGTATGGATCGCGCAACTTCTGGTGAGGTAATGTTCGGTGGTCGCGACATCACAAAACTCGACGAGAAGGAACTCGCTGATATTCGTCTTGATAAGATGGGTTTCATCTTCCAGCAGATGTTCATGATGAAGAACTTAAGCATCCTCGATAACATTATGCTTCCAGCTATCGAGAGTAAAAAGACAACTGAGTCACGTAGTCAGAAGCAGGCTCGCGCAGAAGAACTCATGCGTAAACTCGGCATTATCGAAGTCGCTGATAACGATATTAACGAGGTATCTGGTGGTCAGCTCCAGAGAGCATGTATCTGCAGATCAATGATGAATTCACCTGAAATCCTCTTCGCAGATGAGCCAACAGGTGCATTGAACCGTCAGGCTTCAGCTGAGGTTATTGATGTATTAGGTAAACTCAATTCAGAAGGTACAACAATCATGATGGTAACTCATGACTCTAAGGTTGCAGCCAAGTGCTCAAGAGTTCTCTACATCGTTGATGGTCACATTGAAGGTGAGTATATTAGCCCAGATAAGAGTGTATCTGATAAGGATAGAGAAAGATTGTTGGCTAATTGGTTGATGGAGCTTGGTTGGTAATAAAAATCAACACTGGAAAAGCGGGGATTCGGTCAGTTTGAGCCACACGTAGGTGGCTCAAAACTTTCCCCGCTTTTGTGTTGATTTTTAAGTCTATGCGGCGCTTCGCTTCGCAAAACTTTCCGCGTGTTTATGCTGATTTTTAAGTCTTGGGCGATTTGATGTAAGTGTCTTCTCGGTTGAGGAGGCACTTATTTTTGTTGAAGTAGTTTTGATCTTATGAATTCAGAAGTATGGCACAGAATTAGAAAATATCTGAATTTCTGAAGTCTCGTTAATCTGAAAATTCAGACTATATCGTAGAACTGGTTTAAAGTCTGAATTTTTTGGAATAGAGTTTCCTGTGAATTCAGATTAATTTCTAATAATGAGAATAAGTCTGAATTAATCACGCTGAGAATTCAGATAAAAATTTGGTTTTCATTAGTAGTCTGAATGATTAGAAAATCTATGTGTAAGAATTTCAGATTATATTTTGAAATCTATTATATGTCTGAATTTTTGTCATTCATCAGTGTTATTTATTCAGATTGTTTTAAGGAACAAGTGAATAATCTGAATGCCACTATCAAAAAATACAATTCCAGAATTCGTTTAAGGATTTCTTAATAATTGGCGAAGTACTATTGGGTCATAAAGATTAAATATTTCGGGAGGAAATAACAATGAAGAAGGTTTTGGGTTTGATGGTTAGTAGCGTTTTGGTAGCAGCATTTTTGTTCACAGGATGTCACGTAAGAAATAATGTTGTACATCATCTTGATAAGACAAAGGTGGATAGTTTTACAAGTCTTGAATTGGATATTGATGTTGCAAAGATTGATGTTATTACAAATTCTGATGAGTATGCAATTGAATATAACATCATGAACCAGGATATAGAGTATAAGGTTGAGAATGATGTGCTCAAGATTGATGCTGAGACTATTAATAAATTTAATAAGACAGAGAATAGTTACATTAAAATCTACATTCCAGAAGGTTGTGAGTTCAAGAATGTTGATTGCACATGCGAAGTTGGTAGCATTAATATGAGAGATCTCACAGTAGATTCAATGTCTGTGACAAGTTCAGTAGGCGATGTAAATCTTGATGATATTGTTGTTAACACAGAACTCTCAGTAACTAATGATGTTGGTAACACAGATGTTAAGCTCGCTAATGAAGAATATAGCTACTCTGTTAGCTCAGATGTTGGTAGCGTAAGCATCAATGGAAAGAGCTATAACGGCTTTGAGATTAGCAAGAGCTATAAGGCTGATAATGGTCCTGAGATTAACCTCGTAAGTGCTACTGGTCGTGTTAAGCTCGCGTAAATTCGATAGCGTTCATAAAAATATTTGAACGAAGCCTTTATTATCACAATTAATATGAAATAGATGCTTTTTGCCGGGCCTTTGATATAATTCAATCAAATTACTGCTATAGGGGTATGAAAATGATTAGTAATTATTTCGAGAAGCCTGGCAAAATTGGCGAGGCAACTGTTTATAACGTAACTCCAGTTAGAGGTGGAGATGCTTTCCTTTTCGTGTATGACGATGTGACTTTCTTGTTCGATTCAGGATTTGGTTTTTCTAGCTCTAAGTTATATGAAAACATTGTAGAGGTTCTTGGTGAGAGGCCTCTCGATTATGTGCTCCTCACACATTCACATTATGATCACGCACTTGGAAGTGCACATCTAAGTAAGATGTATCCTGATTTGAAGGTTGTTGCTCTTTCTTACGCTGCCAAGATTTTTGGCAAGGAAGGCGCAAGAGCAACAATGATGAGACTTGATGAGGCTGCAAGAGAGATTAATGAGTTCGATACCCATTTTGAGGATATTGACAATCTTCATGCGGATATCGCTGTTGAAGATGGAGAGATTATTAAGGTTGGTAATCATGATGTTCAGATCGTTTCTCTTCCAGGTCATACAAGAGATTCAATCGGTTACTATTTTATCAACGAGAAGCTTATGCTCGGCTGCGAGACTATCGGCATGTATGTTAAAGATGATGTTGTAATGCCATCTTTCCTCGTAGGTTATCAGATGTCACTTGATTCAATCGATAAGGTTTCAACTTTTGATATTGATTACTATATGATCCCTCATTGGGGTATGCTCACAAAAGAGCAGGCTAAGAAGTTCTTTGAGGACTCCAAGAAGAGCCACGTACTCGGCAAGGATATCATTGTTGACGCATATAAGGCTGGTAAAACAAAGGACGAGATTATTGAGATTTTCGCTAAGGATTATTATTCTGACGAAGTTAAGAAGATGTATCCACCAGCAGCCTTTGCAGAGAATATTAATATACAAATTCCATTAATTCTCCATGAAATGGGACTTGTTTAAACTAATGTGTGTATGTATTATCACTTTATTAGGGTAGTGTTAATAATTAGATAGGTGGATAGAATTATGAATGACAACGAGATTAATAATAATAATCAGAATATTGATTCAGTAAACAATCCTGTTCCTCAGGAGCAGCCAGTACAACCTGTTCAGCCAGTGCCAACTCAGCCTGAGCAGATGGTACAGCCTGTTCAGCCAATGCCAATGCAGCCTGAGCAGCAGCCACAGCCTCAGCAGTTCCAGCAGGCACCAATGCCACCTTATAATGGACAGCCACAGCAGTTCCAGCAGGTGCCAATGCCTCAGTATCAGCAGAACCCATATCAGGCACCGCAGGCGCCACAGGCAGAGGCTAATGCTAAGAGTCCTGCACAGGTTTTCTGTATTTTGTCTTTGATTTTCATGATACTCTCAGTAAGTGGTGTTACAGGCTTGCCATTCCTCGGCACTGTTTTTACTACCAACACTTCTTATGACGAAGTGCCAACAATTTATTCTATTTTGTCTGGTATTTGGGGTTTGTTTACTCCTGCATCAATCATTATGATGATTATTGCCAGAGTGAAGGACAAGAAGAGTGTTTTCGCGAAGGTCTTAATGTGGATTTGGATTGGTCTTATTTCACTAGGCATAATTGCCATAGTACTTGTTATTTTGTTTACGGTATGGCTCTGTAGCCAGTGTGCTAATTGATATGGCATTCGAGATACCAAAATTTGGGTTTAACATTTACGGACTCATGATGATACTTAGTGTCATCATTGGGTTCGTTTTGTTTTATAGACTTTTGAGGAAGCGACAGATGCCAGTGCTACTCAGCTGGGGCTGCGTGGGCCTCGGAATATTCATGATGATGTACTTCGGCTTTTTTCTTACGCAGATTCAGATGGGGTTCCGTTATCCGATTTGGAAAGCAGGCTTCTCTAGTATGGGTGGCGCGATTGGTGCCCTGGGAGCTGCGATAGTTATGGACATCGTGTTCAAGCGCCAATACAGGATTGTCGATGCGCAGGTTAGGGTTGCGCCGCTCCTATATTCGATCGCGAAGATTGGTTGTTTCAGCGTTGGTTGTTGTCGCGGTAAGGTATACAGTGGACCTTTTCATGTTGCTTATGAGAGATTTCCAGGTGATACTTTTATCCCAGTTCAACTGATTGAGACGGTTGTTTTTATGCTGATATTCATTATCGGAATGACGCTTCTCAGGAACAAGAATTATATATTAATCCTCACAGTTGCGCTGGTGAGCAAGATTGCGCTTGATTATTTGAGACTCTCGAATGACGGTAAATTTGGTTTTACGCAATCGGTTTGTGTTATAGTTGCATTAGGTATGATTATTATGTATTTCGTGCAGGAACGTAAGACCCGCTCGAAAACACGCTGCGAAGATGAGGTTACGAAATGAAGAGGTTAATATCGGTTTGTTTATCGCTACTTCTTGTCTTGGGGTTAGTTCCTTCAACGGCTTTGGCTGTTGATTATGCTAAGGATCAGGACAGAGATACGACATACATCGCGCTCAATGCGAGTGGTACATATCAGGTTCAGTATTTCTACGATGATGATTATTTCAGAACTAGTGCATACGACTATAATCCATCGCTTTCGACTATGTCTTTGATTATGGCATTGGCTGCAACTGATGTGTCTAGTGATCCTGATTATCAGGGTGGTAGCAAGAATATTGAGCAGTTGTTTTCTGATGTTGGTATGGAGCACATCAAGGCTAATGAATGGTATGGTCAGAAGCCTTCAACTGATTCAATCGCGCTTACTTGTGGTAGTAAAAAGATTGATGATTTTACTCTTGTAGCAATTGCTGTTCGTGGCGGTGGCTATGGTAGTGAGTGGTCAAGTAACTTCACTATGGGACTTAGTGGTAACCACGAAGGTTTCCAGAAGGCAGCTGATGATGCGCTCAAGTTCACAAATGATTTTATTAGCGAGAACAACATTACTGGTAAGGTAAAGTTCTGGATGTCTGGATATAGCCGTGGCGCTGCTACAGCTAATCTTATTGGTGGTGCACTAGATGATGGATACGCATTTGATGCGGACATTAACTACGACTTGGACGGTGTGTTCTCATATTGTTTCGAGACGCCTTGTGGCACTCTTAAGGCAACTAACGATGCTGCGATTGAAATTGTGGATAAGGTTAGCACATCCAAGTATTACAACATTTTCAATATCACAAATCCTAATGATATCGTTACTTATGTAGCTCCTACAGCTGATGGATTTGGTTTTGGAAGATATGGTCTTGATGTATATTTGCCATCTCCTGAATCTTCACCAGACTACTATGAGTTACGACTAAGAATGCTCAATATCTATTCATCACTATTGTTCTACGAAGATTATATTATCGATAATTTTGATAGTAGTAGACTTCAGTTCGACTTCAATTCGATTGATTTCTTCGGTAACGATCAGGATGCTAGTGCTACAGAGATGAATTTGTTCTGTGATGCGCCTAACTATATGAGCCAACGTATGTTTTTCAAGCAGTTCCTAGACAATATGGCTAACAACTATGTTGGGGATAGAAGTAACTATGTAGCTTTACTTCAGACTGAGCTACGAACAATGTTCGCGATTATGCTTGGTGCTACTCCTGATCAGACTGCGAAATTTTCTGAGTCTCTTCAGAAGTCACTTAGCGAGAACTTTATGGATGTTCTTCTTGTATATTTTGCTCAGCAGGGTTCACTTGGTTTCTTGGGTGGCAGTGCAGCTGAAAGAGATACTATCGGCGACATAATGGTTCAGGCAGTTAATGACGCTGGAATTGATGGTTACGATGAAGCGACAATCAGAAGCATGGGTAACGAGTTCCTAGATATTGTTATGTACCTTATCTTCAATAGTCCAGATGATCTCGGTACGCTCACTAAGAATATTGAAGGTCTTGCTCAGGCACATGATGCTGCACTTTGTTTGTCATGGCTCGAATCAATGGACAGCAACTATTTCTACGCTGTATTGAATCACACGAATAATGGTGATTTCAGAGTTATTAAGATTTATGGTGACTCTAATTTTGCTGTTAAGGATTCTACGGGTAAGATTGTGGCGCAGTTCGCTAATCAGCAGCCTATTTATCTATCTGATTCAGCATACCGATATGGAATGGACGGCGTTCAGATGTGCGTACTTCTCCCAGTAAGTGAGTCTTATACTGTTGAGATGGATACAAAAGGCGATGTAGCAGTCGTTATTGCTGAGTATAGTGCATTCGCTAATAAGTACACGAGAATTATTAATTACCAGGGCAATATCAGTTCTATCACGATGCCTGCATATACTGAGCAGGAGATCCAGAATTTTACTCCTAAGGGTTCAAATGCTAATTACAAGTATCAGTGTAGCGGAATGGTTTTCGTGAACGATTACTATGGTGATTATATTGATAAGGGATATGTAACACTTAGTGTTACTTCTGGTAGCAGACTAGGTGGTCAGGCTTATGGAAGTGGTGTGTACTTCAGAGGCGAGACAGTATCTCTTAGTGGTTACGCTAATCGTGGATATACATTCGATAATTGGGAAGTTGGAAGTACTGAAGTTTCTTCAGATGTTACCCTTGAATACACATTAACTAAAGATACAGAGATTGTAGCTAACTATAAGTTCGGTGGACTTAAGTGTGATCATTCAACTTCAGTACTTAAGGATTACAAGTCAGCGACATGTGAGAATGCAGGTTATACAGGTGATTATTATTGCACTGCGTGTGGCGAATTAATTGAGCAGGGACGCGAGATTACAGCATTGTCACATGATTTCAGAGATGGTTTCTGCATGCATTGTCAGGTGGTATCTGATGACTATGTAGCACTAACTGAATATGAGTTGTTCGATGCTGAGCAGGAGGCACTCGATGCATGGATTGAGGAGCAGCGTGCTCTTGCTGAACTCGAAGAACCAGAAGAGGAAATCGAAGAGACTGAAGTAGTTCAGGAAGAAGAGATTGAGGAAAAAGACAAAGATAGTAATAGTAAGCACAAGGCTAAGGATAATACACTGATTTATGTCATCTCTGGTGTGGCTGCGGCAGTTGTTGTAGCAGGCGGAGTAGGCGCATTTGTTATAGTTAAGAAGCGCAAGAAAAAGCAGTGATTTCTCGAGCACTTGGATTATTTTGATGGAGAAGATATTTGGAAGAACAAGATTCACTTTTTTATAACGAGTACGAACAATTCTATATGATGGCGAAAGCATCCAAAGCATTCCGCGCGTTTTGTGAAAAGGCCTTTGGTGAAGATTTCTCACAGGACGGGTTCAGTGATGTTAGCCAAGTCGATAGGGTGCTCGAATTTATTCCAGCTGATGGGCATGTCCTCGATATTGGGTGTGGAAACGGAAAGATGCTTGGTTACGTACAAGCTAAGACTGGTGCGCACATATATGGATTTGATTATTCGAGCAACGCAATTGATTTGGCGAGAGAACTGTTCAAGAATAAGAGTAGTTTTATCCAAGGATGTATAGGTGAAGTTGATTATCCAGATAAGTCATTTGATGTGGTTATTTCAATGGATACTATGTATTTCGCTAAAGATATGTCTAAATTGGTTGAACAGATAATGAGATGGCTAAAGGATGGCGGCACTTTCGTCACTTGTTATCAAGAAGGTGATGTTATGCCTAAGACTGATAACGCACACACAACTGTATTGGCTAAGGTATTAACAGATAAGAATATCTCATTTGACTATATTGATATAACTAAAGAGTCTTATGATTTGTTGAGAAGAAAACGCGCTGCCGCATATGAATGTGAAGCGTTATTCAGGGCCGAAGGAAATAGCAGTTGGTTCGAGATGCTTGTTGCGCAGACGGACTATGCTGAAAAACCATTTGATGAATATCAAAAAGAACTGGCGAGGTATGTATACATCGTCAGAAAGGGCGAGTAGCAGCTGTTTTTGAATTGAGATATATAGAGATTAAGGAGATTGATATGTGTAATGAAATGAATGCACCAGTGTTATTGGATGCAGTTAATTTTAAGTTGAATTTGAAGGCGACGATTTATAGAAAACATCCTGTGGACAACAATGTTGTTTTGCAAGTAGCAGTGTGTAGCGATGGCTTTGCTGGAATTGCAGATATGGATGTTAGTGAAGATAATCTTAAGCTGTTCGTAAAACAAATCCATACAATGAATAAGAATGCCAAGGGTTCTGCCGAGTTGAAAGAGACATATGGTAAGAACTACATCAGTATGGAAATGGACAAAACAGGACATGTTATTGTACGTGGCTATTTGAGAGCTAATTCAAACGAATTGAGCTTTAGCAACAAGTTTGAAATTCAGTATTTGGATATGCTTGATAAGGAACTCGCTAATCCTGACGCTTGGCAGGAAGTAGTCTAATCTATCCAAGTAGCTACGATTCTGGAGTGACAAGGTTATTCAAAAATACGTCAATCTTTATTACTCCAATAAGTAATTTTGACTTCGGATTTAGATTAGACGTAAATATGCATACGAACTTCTCGAAAATAATCAACTATCAAGAAAATTATTCTTTTCTTTTGGTATAATAGCGATAGATTTTTTTCGGAGGGTTCACATATGCGTGATACGTGGTCGTCTAGATCAACATTTATTCTTGCCGCAATAGGTTCTGCAGTAGGACTTGGAAATGCATGGCGTTTTCCAGGACTTGCAGCTAAGTATGGTGGCGGTGCATTTTTGTTCGTTTATCTTATCGCAATGCTCATCATTGGTATTCCACTTCTTATGATGGAAATCTCAATTGGTCGTCACACTCAGAAGGGTGCTCCTGGATCAATGCGAGCTATTAACAAGAAGTCTGAGCCAATCGGTTGGATGGGTGTAGCAAATGGTATGGGCATTTCTGTTTACTATGCAGCAGTATTTGCCTGGGTTATCTTAATGTTCTTCAGTAGCTTTAAGTTCGCCTCGATGACTGGTGATACAGATGCTGCGAGTATGCTATGGTTCAATACTATCTCATCTACAGGTACAACTACTGGTTTCACAACTATTTCATGGAAGGTGCTTATCTGTCTCATAATCGCGTGGGCAGCTTGTTACTTCTGTATTCGTAACGGTACGACAACTGTTGGTAAGGTAGTTAAGTACACAGTATCACTTCCTGTTATTTGTCTTGTTATCCTCGCTATCAGAGGTTTCACAATGGATGGTGCTATGGCTGGTGTAGCTAAGTTCTTTATCCCAGACTGGAGTGCACTTAGCGATTCTAATCTTTGGGTTGATGCTATTGGTCAGGTTTTCTATTCATTGTCAACATCAATGGCTATTATGTTCGCTTATGGTTCATTCCTTAATCCTAAGACTAATATCGCAGTTGATGCTATTATCATTGCCTTCGCAGATATGCTCATCAGTGTTATCGCAGGTATCGTAATGTTCACAACAATGGCTGGTGTAGGAATGCTCGACAATATGTCTGCTTCTGGTATCAGTACAGCATTTATTATTTACCCACAGGCAATCGTTAGCCTCTCAAATAATGGTGTTGTTAATGCTATCTTCGCATTCGTATTCTACTTCTGCCTTATTACACTTGCTATCGACTCACTCTTCTCAATTATTGAGGGTATCTCAACAGCTATCTCTGATAAGTTCAACCTTGATAAGAAGAAGACAACACTTACAATCTGCTGTATTGAAGGTGTGTTGAGTTTGATTTATGTAACAGGTGCAGCTCTCGCTGTTCTCGATATCGCAGACTACTTCATTAACAGTTACACACTTCTTCTTACAGGTATTGGTGAAGTTGTCGTTGTTGGTTGGTTCTTCAAGACTTCTAAGGTTCTCGAGCAGGTCAACAAGAATACTGTTAAGTTCAAGATGCCAGCTTGGTGGTTCATTCCATCAATTAAGTATATCGCTCCAGTAGCGCTCACAGGTCTCTTTATTTGGAACGTTGTTAACCTCGTAAAGGGTGGCGGTATCTATGGTGCAGCTGATGGATATTCACTCGCTGCTAATGCTCTCTTTGGTTGGGCTATTATGGCATTTATTGTTGCCTTTGGTTTCATCATTAAGATCTTTGTTAAGATCAAGGCAAAGGATGGCTATAAGGAAGACCAGAGAACTTTTGATGATTTTGGTAAAGAGGTTCAGTGATAAGCTATTAGCTGATTTGAAAGATTGATTATTTACCCCGGATTTCACTTTTCGTTTCGTAAGTGGAACCGGGGTTTTCTTATGCTTTGATTTATAAGGAGTGGAGCACGCGATATTCAGAGTAATCGTACGAGTCGCTGAAGTTAGTGCTACGGTTACTCTGAATTTTGGGGTTTTGAGACCATTAAAAGGGTGATATTCAGAGTAATCGTACGAGTCGCTGAAGTTAGTGCTACGGTTACTCTGAATTTTGAGGTTCTGAGACCAATAAATGGGTGATATTCAGAGTAATCGTACGAGTCGGCTGCGTTAGTGGGACATTTAGTTAGACTTTTGTGACCACAACCGCAATATCAAGACTAACAGCAAGAGTCAGAGACGTTACTCTTGCATTTACTCTTGCTGGAGGAGGTTTGAAGTCCTCAAATGCTCAATATCAAGACTAACAGCAAGAGTCAGAGGCGTTACTCTTGCATTTACTCTTGCTGGAGGAGGTTTGAAGTCCTTAAATGCTCAATATCAAGACTAACAGCAAGAGTCAGAGACGTTACTCTTACATTTACTCTTGCTGGCGCGACAAACACTTAATAACGAGGCAATTCACCGCGCTAGCCAGACATCGAGAGGGTGTTTTCGAGAGGGTCGGAAAATGAGGCAAAATTGTAAAACGAATAAATTTTATCGAAAAACGATAAAAAAGTCTTGAAATACGAAAAAGGCCGTGTTATGATAACACCATCAAACAAAGGAGGACAGAATGATGTCAGCTAAAGAAAAGAATAAGGGATCAGATGTTATTAAGCTTACAAAGATTGCAACAATCGTGATGATTTGTGTATGTGCAGTTGCAGATATTTTTGGATACTACATTTGCAAGTATGTATGGAATATGGTGATTGTTGGATGGGAACAGTTCAGACCAATTACAAATGAAGCAATTGCTTTCCCAACACTCATAGGTTTGTTCTATATCGGAACATTTTTCGCATATGTAATCTTGTTCAACGTAATGAAGCTTCTCGGCAATATGGACAACAACAAGGTGTTCATCAAGGAGAATACAAAGCTCATGAAGAACATGTCAGTTGGATGTATCGCAATCTTCGCTATTTGCTTCGTAGGAATGCTCGTATGGCCTAGCACATTGTTTATTGGTGTTGTTGGTTTATTCATGGGACTTATTGTTCAGTGTGTAAGAGTTGTTATGGATAAGGCAATTGATATGCGCGATGAACTCGACTACACAGTATAAGAGAGGTGAAAGATATGTCTATAGTTGTAAATTTGGATGTAATGATGGCTAAGCGTAAGATCGCAGCGGGAGACCTCGCTAATAAGGTTGGTATCACACCAGCGAACCTCTCAATTCTTAAGAATCAGAAGGCTAAGGCCATTAGATTTAGTACTTTGAATGATATTTGTCTCGCACTTGATTGTCAGCCAGGAGATATTCTTGAATTCGTGAATGACGGCAAGAGCGACGAAGAGTAATTTGACCTATAACAGGGATTTATTAGGGTTAGTAGATATTTTTGGTTAGGTGGTTAGGTATATGGATAGTATTAAGAAGGCTAGTATTATTAAACTTTGCCTTGTAGTGTATAGCTTCGTTTTGGCTTACATATATGTTGATCAATTTGGAACATGTGTATTTGACAAGAGTTTTAAGAACTCTGTAATTGTCGTATTGATTGCAGCAGGATTTGTTCTCTGGTCCGAGCTTACTAAGTGGTATCAGAGACTAGAGAACAAGTTCGAAGTTAAGAAGGCGAACGTTATTGAGGCTCGTTTTTGGGAAGTAATCCTTCTCGCACTCGCAGCTACAGTTCACTTTGGTGCAGATAGTGATCTCAACTATTTCCTTATGCATATAGTTGTTGTCTACATGGTGCTTTGTGGTACTGGACATCTCTTTATGGGTGAGACAAGTGTATTGGTATTCGCTGATTTGTGGAGCGGCTTCTTCCGAATTCCATTTGCTAATTTTGTTGTTCGATCACGAACAGTAATCTCTAGCATCAAGGCTTTGGTAACTAACAAAGAGGAGCTTGATGATAAGGCTAAGCAGAAGAGAATTTTGACAGTAATCATTAGTATTGCATTCGTTATTGTTGCAATCATTGTTTTCTGGGTAGTATTCGGACTTCTCTCAGAGGTAGATGCATCATTTGGTCAGGCATATGAAGGTATTGCAGATTACTTAGAACACCTCTTTGATGACTTCGAATTCTATGATGTGGTTCTTACTTTTGTAATTTCAGTATTTATTGGATGTTATCTCTCAGGTTTGTACTTCGGAACTGCTAATTGTCCTGCTAATTTCGAGAACAAGCTTGAGGCTGTCATCAACAGAAATTACAAGAAACTCAAGATTATTCCAGCTGTGATTTTCTATATCGTAAGTGCAATGTTCATCATCATGTACACATTGTTCTTCATCTCACAGGCAAGACTTCTCTTCAGTGGCTTCGCAGGTATTCTTCCTGAAGAATTCACAGCTTCAGAGTATGCTAGAGATGGCTTTAGTCAGCTATCAGTAGTCCTCGTTATCAACTTTATGGGACTTGGTGTTATGAGACTTTTCTCATCTAAGAGCGTGGTTGATTCTAAGATTACAGCATCTGGAAGTATTGCTTTGATGGTTACTAGCATGATCTTCTCAGTTATCTCAGCTTCAAAGATTATCCTCTACATTTCAAGATTTGGTTACACACCACTTCGAGCTGAGTCAATGTGGTTCACAGTTGTAGCATTTGCTGGTTCAGCACTCGCTATTTATAACATTGCAACTGCAAAGAAGACCTTCAAGCCTTGGATGATTTTCGCAGCAGTGTCATTTATCGCAATGAACATTGTTGCTGGTACTTGTGCGATTGCATAAAGTTAGTAAGGTTAGTTCAGAACATAAAATGTAGCTGTTGTCATGTTGAATCGCCTCATTTTCTAGATTATTTTCTATTGTTTTGCACGTAGAATATAAGTAATAGAATATTTTTGGAGGTAGACTTATGAATAGAAAAGCAATGTACAACCTTAGTTATGGCCTTTTTGTACTTACGACACGAATTGGTGATAAAGATACTGGATGCATTGTTAATACAGCGATTCAGGCGGCATCGGAGCCTAATCAGATAAGTGTTTCGGTTAACAAAGCTAATCTCACATGTGACATGATTAATTATGCTAAGAAATTCAATGTTTCTGTCATTAGTAGGGATGCTTCTTTCGAGTTGTTCAAGAGATTTGGTTTTCAATCTGGTCGTGATGTAGATAAGTTCAAGGATTTCACATCCTATAAGAGAAGCGATAATGGAATTGCTTATATTACAGAGGGAACGAATGCTTATTTTTCAGTAGTTGTTGAGAAGGCAATTGATCTAGGTTCACATATTATGTTTATAGGAACAGTTGAAGATATGGATGTGCTCTCTAGTTATGAATCAGCTACCTACGCATATTATCAGAGCGATATCAAGCCTAAGCCACAGGAGGTTACAACACCTGAAGGAAAGACTGTCTGGAGATGTACTGTCTGTGGATATGAGTATGAGGGTGAAGAAATCCCAGATGATTTTATTTGTCCTATCTGCAAACATCCTGCTGCTGACTTCGAGAAAATTCAAAAATGATAGCAATAGAATTAAGTCCTCAGTAATGAGGACTTTTTTGTGCGCTTAAATAGTTGCTGATGAAAGGAATGGAATACTGTGAATATGTCGAAAAATCCCTGCCATCAGGCGGCGAAACCTTCACTTTGTAACTAACGTGTAAAGTGTACTCATTATTATAATATGCTATAATTGAGAAACATTATGATGGATAACTATGGAGAATAATATTCAATGAAAGTATTGTTAGTTGGTGCCAACGGTTTTGTTGGTAAATATTTGAAGAGTGAACTCGAGTCTAACGGATATGATGTTATCGGCACAGACGTAGTTAGTGATGACGACAGTATCAGAATTGTAGATATGCTTGATGCTAAGGCTGTTGATGCACTCATTGAAGAAGTTAAACCAGATTATGTTTATAACCTTGCAGGTCAGGCAGCACCTAGTATCTCATGGGATAAGGTACTCCTCACAATGCATCTCAATATAGATATTTCAGTTAATATCGTGACTTCATGTAAAACACATTGCCCTAATTGCAGAATTCTACTTATTGGTTCAGCTAACCAGTACGATGAGAGCAAGGCTATTGACGGCGTGATTAGTGAAGACACTCCAAGAAATGACACTTCACCATACGATGTCTCAAAGAATGCACAGGAAGGTCTCATGATTCTCTTGGCTAAGAAGTTCGATATGGACATCATGATGACAAGATCTTTTAATCACATTGGTCCAGGTCAGCGAACAGGATTTGTAGTTACTGACTACAGCAAGCGAATTGTTGATCTTGAGCGTGGAGTTATTGATACATTCACAATTGGTAACCTAAATTCATGGAAGGATTTCTCAGATGTACGAGATGTTGTAAGAGCATATCGCCTTATTGCTGAGAAGGGTACTAAGGGTGAGATTTATAACGTTGGTTCAGGTAAGAGTTCATACATCAGAGATTTGATTGGTAGACTAATTGAATTGAGTGATGTAGCAAGAGAGAAAATCGCTCTTCCAGAAAGACTTCCTGATGACGCACTTACTCATAACAGAGCGAATATAGATAAGCTTAAGAAGGCTACAGGCTTTGAACCACAGTATGATGTTGCTGATACGCTCGAGAGCATTTTGAATTACTACAGAGCATTGTAATAACACTTTATGGATTTGAGGTTAGTTAAATGTTAAAAGAGATTTGGGATTATCGTCAGATGATAATCAGTTTGGTTCGTAAAGATTTACGAGGACGTTATAAGGGTTCAGTACTTGGATTTATGTGGACATTCATTAATCCACTTTTCCAGTTAATCGTATACTCTTTCGTATTCAGTACTATTCTTAGAAGTAACATTGAGAAGTACTACTTATTTTTGTTCGTAGCACTTATCCCTTGGATTTTCTTCTCAGCTGCTATCACAGGTGGATCAACATCAGTCTTATCGCAGAAGGATCTGGTTAAGAAGATTTACTTCCCTCGAGAAGTATTGCCAATCGCATATGTTACTAGCTGCTTTGTTAATATGCTTTTGTGCTTCATCGTTGTATTCGTTGTTGTATTCATATCAGGAACCAAGCTCAGCATATTAGGTCTTGTTTATCTTCCAATCGTAATGATTGTTGAATACATTTTGGCACTTGGAATTGCTATGATCACATCTGCTGTAACAGTATATTTCAGAGATTTGGAGCATATCCTCGGTATTATCTCAATGGCTTGGATGTACTTTACACCAGTTGTATATTCACAGGATCTTATTCTCGACTCAGGAATGCCAGAGAAGTTCAAGTTCCTCTTTATGCATGTTAACCCAATGACTTCAATCATTAATGCATACAGAACAATCCTTTACTATGGTGCTGCACCTGATATGTCAACTCTTGTAGAAGCAGTATTCCTTGGAGTTATTTTCCTCGTTGTAGGTCTCTTGATCTTCAGCAAACTTAAAAAGCATTTTGCGGAGGAGTTGTAATATGGCAGAGAACAAAGAAGAAATGAATGCTATTACGATATCTAACGTAACAAAGCAGTTCAAAGTTTTCCTGGATAAAGGACAGAGCCTCAAAGAGAGACTTCTTTTCAAGAACAGAAACAGATATGAGAACCGTATTGTTCTCGATGATATTTCACTCACAATTAAGAAGGGCGAAGCAGTTGGTCTTGTAGGTCATAACGGCTGCGGTAAGAGTACACTTCTTAAGCTCATGACACGAATTCTCTATCCAGAAAAGGGTGTAGTTGATGTTAAGGGTCGAGTATCTAGCCTTATCGAGCTTGGTGCTGGTTTCCACCCAGATATGAGTGGTAGAGAGAATATTTATACTAACGCTTCAATTTTTGGTCTTACTAAGTCTGAGATTGATAAGCGTCTCGATGACATCATTGAGTTCTCAGAACTCGAGGAGTTTATCGATAATCCAGTTAGAACATATTCATCTGGTATGTACATGAGATTAGCATTCTCAGTAGCTATTAACGTTGATGCTGATGTTCTCCTTATCGATGAGATCCTCGCAGTAGGTGATGCGAACTTCCAGGCAAAGTGCTTTAACAAGCTCCAGCAGATTAAGGCTAGCGGTACAACAATTGTAATTGTATCCCACTCACTTGGTCAGATTGAGGCTTTCTGTGACAGATCAATTTGGATTAATAAGGGTAAGATTGTAGCTGATGGTCTTCCACGTGATATTCATCCTCAGTATCTCGATTATATGGGTGAGATGCGTAATGAGCAGAATATGAAGGAGAAGGCTAAAGCTGAGAGTAAGCAGGCCAAAGAGGCTCAGGAAGCAAAGGCTGCTAGTGAAGAAGCAGAAGAAGCTAAGGCTGAAGAGGCTAAGCAAGAAGAGGAAGCACCAGAAGTTAAGAAGCGTTGGGGTAACGGCGACGCAAGAATTAGCAAGGTTACTATCTTCGATGCAAATGGAAAAGAGAAGAATGTTTTCCATGTAGGTTCCAAGATTGTTATCAAGGTTGACTACAAGGTTAAGAAGATGGTTAAGGATGCAGTATTTGGCATCGGTATCTTCAGAGCAGATGGTGTTAACTGTTACGGAACAAACACTCGAATTGACAGAATTGATGAGTTCAATATTACTCGCGATGGAACTGTTGAATTAACAATGGAGCGTGTGGACCTCTTGCCAGGTAAGTACCTCGTAGATCTCGCTATCGAGTGCGGCGATGGTATCCCTGTTGATTACTACAAGGAAGCATGCGCATTCGAGACATATTCACCACGTGGAGATGTTGGTATTGTTCGTATCGAGCAAAGTTGGGATTTCCCAGATAAGCCATAATTAATAGGCGGAACGAATTGCTCAGAATTAGAAAATATAGTTACGGAGGAAACGAAAACAATGAGAATAGTATTGCTGACAGCACAGATTTTGTTCGTTAAAGGTGGTGCTGAAATGCATGTTAACAATCTCAAGAAGGCACTTGAGGCTCATGGCCATCAGGTAGAGATTGTAGGCGTTCCTTTTTATGATAATCCAGTTGAAAGAACTGAAGATACAATTGTTGCATCAAGACTTCTCGATATCGAAGAGTCATGGGGCGGCAAGATTGACTTCGCTATCGGAATGAAGTTCCCTGCATATTTAATTCCACACAGAAATAAGGTTATGTGGATTTTGCATCAGCACAGAGCTGTTTACGATCTTTTCGATACGGAGTTCTCAGAAGTTAAGAATGACATCGAAGGCATCAGAATCAAGGAGATTGTTACTAATGCTGATACGAAGTACATTCCTGAAGCAAAGCATGTTTTCGCGAACTCAGGAAATGTAGCTAAGAGACTTAAGAAGTACAACAACATCGACGCAGAGCCTTTGTATCACCCATGTCCTGATATGGAGAAGTTCTACTGTGATAAGTCAGAGAATTACATTCTCATGCCTTCCAGAATTAATGTGACAAAGAGACAGCTTCTCGCTGTTCAGGCCCTCGCGAAAACAAAGTCAGATATCAAGCTTTATATCGTAGGTGCATCTGACAACCCAGCGATTAAGGACAAGATGAACGCGATTATTGCTGAGCATAAGATGGAAGACCGTGTTAAGTATTTCGATTATGTTGAGCAGGAAGAGAAGTTCAAACTCTATGCTAATTGTCGAGGAGTTCTCTTCATTCCTAAGGATGAGGATTACGGATATATCACACTGGAGGGTATGTCTTCCAGTAAGCCAGTTATTACAGCTGAGGATAGTGGCGGACCACTCGAGTTCGTGGAGACTGGAGTTAATGGTTACGTATGTAAGCCTGAAGCAGATTCCATCGCGCAAGCAATTGATGCACTCGCAGATAGCGAAGCTAAGGCAGTAGAGATGGGTAAGAAAGCTAAAGAGAAAATCGACAGCATGAATATCAGCTGGGACAACGTTGTAAAGGAGCTACTCAAATATGCGAACTAAAGATAAGGTTGCAGATATTATCAGCGAAGTAGAAGAGAAGAATGTAGAAGTTAGAAAGATTGGCGAGGGCTACACAATGAGTGCCCAGGATATCGCTAATATCTATATCGGACAGGGTGTTCGTCATAAGCTCGAGATTCCACCAACGGAGGTTAGTGGTAACGACCGTGTTTTGATGATTGAGCTCGGTGAGATCAATGCTAGAAATCAGACTACATTTGCTAGACCATTCCCAGGTGGAGGTATTCGTAAGATTATCTCTATCCTCAAGAAGATTTACTGGAAGGTTAGAGTTAAGCTCGTAAGACCAATGTTCGATGAGCAGAATGCGTTCAACGGACACACAGTATCAGCTCTCAACGAACTCAACAGAATTCGCTGCGAGTACGAATACGAATTAGCAAATTTAAGAGAAAGTGTAAGACTTATCTCTGGTCAGAATAATGCCCTCACTGAGAGAATTGATAAGCTCCAGGGCATCATTGATGCATTCGGACTTACAAGAGGCGTCGGCTTATCAGATGTTGAATACGAAGAGTTCGAAAACAACTTCCGTGGAGTTGAAGAAGACATCGCTGAGAGACTTAAGATTTATCTCCCATACTATAGAGATTCTAAGCTCCCAGTTATGGAGATTGGTTCAGGCCGTGGTGAATTCTTGACACTCTTAAGAGAGTTGAACGTTAAGTCATTTGGTGTGGATGTTTTCGAGCCATTCGTAAACAAGTGCCTCAAGAAGGGATTGGATGTTAAGTTAGGCGATGGCGTGTCATATATGAACAAGATTTGCGACGAGAGCCTCGGCGGATTGTTCGCTTCACAGGTAATCGAGCACATCTCAACAGAGGAGCTTATCGCACTTTGTAAGGAAGCATATAGATGTCTCCAGCCTGGTGCTTATGTAATCTTCGAGACACCTAATCCTACATGTGCATCAATTTTTACAAATTCATTCTATATCGATCCTTCTCATCAGAAGCCAGTTCATCCTAGTCTCATCGAGTACATCATGAAGGTAGTTGGCTTTAAGGATGTTCAGATTGTCTACACAGAAGGCAGCAAGAGCCCAATCTCTATTCCTGAACTTAAGGTTGAAGGTGCAGAGAATATTGATGAGTTCAATAAGGCAATGAGTGAACTTAACACTAAGATTTTTGGCAGTCAGGATTACGCAGTAATTGCTCGTAAGGCTTAATTTGTCAGACGTTTATTTAGAATCTAGAGAGGTAATACTTTTATGAAGATAGCAATAGTTGCACCAAGTCCGGTTCCATTTAGAATTGGTGGTATCGAGAACCTTGTGTGGAGTGTCTGTGATTATATTAATAAGCAGACTAATCACAGCGCAGATCTTATTAAGCTTCCTTCACGTGAGCTTGATTTCTGGTCTTTGATTGATAACTATAAGCAGTTCTATGATCTCGATCTCAGTCACTTCGATGCTGTAATTACATCCAAGTATCCATGCTGGATGATTAGACATGATAATGTCGTTACATATATGGCGCATTGCCTTAGAGGTCTCTACGATTGTTATTTTATGACTAATCTTCCTACTGAAGTGGACAGAAATAACAGATATGTTAATAGAATTGTCGACTACATGAATGAGAACCCTAATCCAGTATCTCTTGATGAGTTCTTCGACATGTTATATGACCTCAAGCGTCTCGAGATTCCTGAGAGCTACTATATGTTCCCAGGTCCATTCATTAGACTTCTCGTTCACTATATGGATAAGTTCGGTATGTCATATAGTAAGCGTAATAACTTCTTTGCAATCTCAGATACAGTTAAGAAGCGTACTGAGTATTATCCAGAAGGTGCTAATGTTAAGACTTTGTACCCTGAATCAGAAAAGCAGGATACAACAGAAGGTAATTATGAATATGTGTTCATGATCAGCCGTCTTGATAATGCTAAGCGAATTGACCTTCTCGTTAAGGCAATGAAATATGTTAAGTCAGATATCAAGCTCAAGATTGCTGGTACTGGCCCATGCGCTGATGAACTTAAGGCATTAGCAGGTGATGACAAGCGAATTGAATTCCTTGGATTTGTTAAAGATGAAGATGTTACTAAGCTTTATGCTAATGCACTTGTAATCCCATATTTCCCATATGATGAAGACTATGGTTACATCACTGCTGAAGCAATGATGCACAAGAAGCCAATCATCACTACAAAGGATGCAGGTGGACCTACTGAGTTCACTGTTGATAATGAGACAGGCTTCGTAGTTGATACAGATCCTGAGGCAATCGCTAAGGCTATTGATTATTTTGCAGAGAATCCAGAAGAGGCAAAGCGTATGGGTGCTAATGCCTTTGAAAAAGTTAAGGATATCTCATGGGTAAGTGTAGTTGAGGAACTCGTAGCTGAGCTCGAGACTAAGACTAACCGTAAGAAGATTGTTATCCCAGTATCTTTCCCTGTATATCCTCCAAAGGGTGGTGGACAGGCACGTATCTTCAATCTCTATAAGAATGTTGGTAACGATTACGATGTAACAATCGTAACTAATAACTACGACCTCAGAGTTCCTGTTATTGATTGCAAGGTTAGTAACGGAGTTAAGGAGATTAAGGTTCAGGCTTCTAGTGAATTTATTGCTAAGAAGCAGGAGTACGACAACACAGTTAGAACTGCTACTGACGATACAGCATGTCTTGTAGCAATTGACCTTAATAAGACATATATCGATGAACTTAAGAAGGCACTTAAGGGTGCAGACTTCGTAGTAATGTCACATCCATATATGTATGAGGCTTTGAAGAAGTGTGGTGTAGATATTCCATTCGCATATGAAGCTCATAATGTAGAGTATCTCCTCAAGAAGGATATGTATGGCAAGGGACCAGTTGCAGAGCAGCTATCTCAGGCTGTATTCGATGCGGAGAAGGAGTGCTGTCTCAAGTCTGAATTCATATTCTCATGTTCTGAAGAAGATGCAGATAAGCTCTGTGAACTTTACGGCTGTGAGAGATCTAAGATTATCGTTGTTCCTAACGGCGTAAGCATGGAAGATACTTTGTTCACTTCTATTAGCGAGCGTAAGAACAATAGAAAAGCGATTGATATTACTAACAATAAGATTGGTATCTTCATGGGTTCATATCATGGACCTAACCTTGAAGCTTGTGATTACATTATTTCTATCGCAGAGAAGTGCCCAGGTACTTCATTCCTCCTTTTGGGAAGTCAGTGCCTCTACTATAAGGATAAGGCACTCCCTAAGAATGTTGGTCTCATGGGCTTCGTTGAGGATGACGTAAAGGCTAAGCTTTTTGCTACATGCGACTTCGCAGTTAACCCAATGTTCTCTGGTTCAGGAACTAACCTTAAGATGTTCGACTATATGGCAGCTGGTATTCCTGTTATCACTACTGAATTCGGTACTAGAGGAATTGAGAAGAAGGACTGCTTCATTATTGCTGAGGCTGACACAATGCCAGATGCAATTAATAACTTTAAGCTCGACGAGCAGGAAGACAGAGTTAGTGGAGCACTTAAGCTCATTGAGGATGTTTTCGATTGGTCCGTAATAGCTAAGCCACTCGTAAAGAAAATAGGGGAGACAATCGGTTAAGCGTATGAAGAAACTCGGATTTGTTGTTCCATGGTATGGTGAGAATATTCCTGGTGGTGCTGAGATGCTCCTTCGTGGACTGACATCTCATATGGCTGCGAGCGGTGTTGAACTAGAGATTCTTACAACATGCGTCAAGCAGTTCACTAGTGACTGGAATGAGAATTACCACAAAGAAGGCGTGACTACCGAAGGTGGCATCACTATTAGAAGATTTAAGGTTCGTAAGCGCGATAGTGCTGCTTTCGACCGTGTTAACGCGATGCTTATTAAGGGTCGTAAGCCTTCAAGAGAGGACCAGGAAGTATTTGTTAGAGAGATGGTCAATAGTACTGATCTCTACGACTATATGAGCGAACATAAGGACGAGTATTCATGGTTTTTGTACACACCTTATATGTTCGGAACAACAATCAACGGCATTCGAGTAGCACCAGAGAAGTCAGTGCTTATTCCTTGTTTTCACGATGAGGCATATGCATATATGGATGTGTTCACTGAGGAGTACAAGAAGATTAAGGGTATGGTATTTAATGCCGTTCCTGAAGAAGAGTTGGCGCTCAGGATATATGACCTAACTAATGTTAAGCACAAGACGATCGGTGTTGGTCTCGATACTAAGATTAGTAGTGATCCACAGCGTTTCAGAGAGAAATTTAATATTCACGATCCATTTATTCTTTACGCTGGTCGTAAGGATGAGGGCAAGAATGTACACACATTGGTGAAGTTTTTCGCTGAGTTCAAGAAGCGCAATTCGACTAACCTCAAGCTAGTATTAATCGGCGGCGGTCAGATGGATTTCCCTGAGGAATTCATTAAGAGCGGAGACATCATCGACTTGGGCTTCGTAGATATTCAGGATAAGTACGATGCGAACAGCGCAGCACTCCTCCTATGTCAGCCATCCAAAAATGAGAGCTTCTCACTTGTTATTATGGAGAGCTGGCTCGGCGGTCGTCCAGTTATGGTTCACGAGGACTGCGAAGTAACTAAGCACTTCGTTGTCGATGCGAACGGCGGCTTCTACTTCAAGACATATTACGAGTTCGAAGGCCAGGTTAATTATCTTATGAATAATCCTGATGTCGCATCTAAGATGGGCGCGAACGGCTGCGAGTATGTCAAAGCTAGATTTGACTGGGACATTATAGTGAAGAATTATATGGATTTTCTTAATTCATGTGAGTGAGGTTGAATGATGAATAACGATATTAATGTAGAACAGATTATGAGTGATATTCGCGAGAATATCTCGAAAACAGGCCGCGACAAGGAACCTCTGTCTTTCATCGATAAGGAGGCAGCTCTTGACGCAAAGCCTAATGACAATAGCATTGATAATGCAGTTGATTACATCTCATATAACTACGAGGTTAAGCCTTATGACATCTTAAGAGGTAATAAAATCGCAGTGTTCTTCAAGCGTGTAATTAGAAAACTTACAAGCTTCCTTATTATGCCAATCGTTGCTCAGCAGAACACATTGAATTATTACTACTACAGAGTATCTGAAGCTGTTTTGTCAGCTAAGAAAGATAATGAAGAACTCATTAAGCGAGCTGATCTTCTTGAGAAGAGAATTGCAGCTATCGAGAGTAAGTTAGGCGATAAGAAAGATTAAGGGGACAGGCAGAAAATGGATCCAAGAGAAACTCTTAAGAATAGATACGAAGCTTCTGCTGTTAAGTCAGCTGAGGTGAAGTTGCCTGTTTTCGATAGTGTCCCACTCGAATACATTAATGAGAGTGGTGCAGGAAGACTTCGCCAGTGCATTCATTATATTCAGAATCACACAGGTATTTCATATAACGGAATTGGCAAGAAAGGTAAGATTGTCTACAAATTCATGCGCTTTATTGTTGATCCGATTGTAGCTCAGCAAAATAGCCTCGACGGCAATATCACTGTCGCACTCACTGAGTTCTACAAATTAAACAAGCAGAGAACTAAACTTCACAATAGAGTGAATGAGCTCGAAGCTAAACTCGCAGCATTGGAGTCAAAGTTATGAGAATTATTCAGGTCCTTACAACTCTATCTTTTGGCGATGCTGTAGGTAATGACACACTCGCAATTATGGGTCTTCTCCGTAAGAATGGTTATGCGGATACTGGTATTTATGCCGAGAACTTAGACCCTCGAATGGCTACTATTGAAGGTGTTCACAAGGTTGATGAACTACCTCAATTGGCGCCTGACGATGTTATGATTTATCACCTCTCAACAGGCTCAAATCTCAATCGCAAGATTAAGGATTTTAATTGCCGCAAACTCGTTAGATATCATAATGTTACTCCAGCGAACTTCTTCGAGAAGTATTCAGAGGTGACTGCGCGCCTTTGTTCCAAGGGTCGTTCAGAAGTTAAAAGTCTCAATCAGACTTTTGATGCTGGTATATGCGTATCTGACTACAATCGCCAGGAACTTATTGAGATGGGTTACACATGTGATATGAGCGTATGCCCAATCCTTATTCCATTCGACGACTATAAGAAGACACCAGATTCAGAAGTTATTTCGAAGTATAGTGATGGTGTGAAAAACATCGTGTTCGTTGGACGTATTGCTCCTAACAAAAAGCAGGAGGATCTCATTGCCCTTACTGCTACATACAAAAAACTCTATCCAGACGAGAAGATTAGACTTATTCTCGTTGGTTCAGCTAGAGGAACAGAGAATTATGATAAGCGCCTCAAGGATTATGTTGAGCTTCTTGGACTTGATAATGTTGTATTCTCAGGTCAGGTATCCTTCGCATCAATTCTTGCTTTCTATAAGGTAGCTGATGTATTCGTATGCATGAGTGAGCATGAAGGTTTCTGTGTTCCTCTTATCGAGGCAATGTGTTTTGAAAAGCCAATCGTCGCAGCTGATTATGCTGCTATTGCTGGAACCCTTGGTGGCAGTGGAATTCTCCTCGAGAAGAAGGATATGGTTAAGGCCGCATTCTATGTTCATGAGATCCTTAATGATAAGGAGTTAGCTAATTCAGTTGTTGAAGGTCAGAATAATAGACTAAAAGACTTCTCATATGAGGCTGTATCTACGCTCCTTATGGAACAGATTAATCGATTTGTACGAGGTGAAGCACTATGAAGATTTGTTTTGTAGTACAACGCTATGGTAATGAAGTTAATGGTGGCGCCGAGGCATATGCTCGTCAGGTAGCTGAGCATCTTGTGTCAATCGGTGGTCACGAGGTATCTTGCGCAACAACTAAGGCAGTTGATTATACTACTTGGGCTAATAGTTATACTTCAGATGAGGAAGTTATAAATGGCGTTAAGGTACATAGATTTCCTGTAGTTGAGGAGAGAAATCAGGCTGTTTTCGATC
Organism: Clostridia bacterium; assembly: GCA_024403735.1. Classification (GTDB taxonomy): domain Bacteria; phylum Bacillota; class Clostridia; order Saccharofermentanales; family Saccharofermentanaceae; genus Saccharofermentans. The sequence goes on along the minus strand of JAKSRG010000017.1, from coordinate 17,838 downwards.
AGATCTCAGCTAGGGTATTCGGAGGTTCAACATCGCTAGCTGAACAGGAAGAATGGATGCGTAAGCAGGGTCCTAATTCGCCAGCTTTAGTTGAGTATGTAGCGAATAATGTAGACACTTACGACGTGTTCATCTTCGTATGTTATCTCTACTATTCAACATACTTCGCACTTCCAAAGGTAGGCAAGAAGGCAATCTTCATTCCTACTGCTCATGATGAGACACCAATTTACTTGGATATTTTTATCGAGATGTTCAAGCAGCCAGCAGCCTTCTATTACAACACTATCGAGGAGAAGGAACTCACTAATGAACTCTTCGAAGTTGCTGGTAAGCCAGATAATGATGGTCGCGGTGGCGTTGGAATTGAGATCCCATCAGGGGTTGATGCTGAGGCTTTTAAGAAGAAGTTCGGCCTTGATGATTTTATTATCTATGTTGGTAGAATTGATGAGAATAAGTGCTGCAATATTCTTTTCGATTACTTCAGAGAATATAAGAAGTGCAATCCAGAATGTAAGACTAAACTCGTATTGATGGGTAAGGAAGTCATTGAAGTACCTAAGTGCGACGATATCGTGTCATTAGGATTCGTGTCCGAAGAGGATAAGTTCTCTGGTATAAAGGCTTCAAGATTACTCATTCTTCCATCAAGATTTGAGAGTTTGTCAATTGTAGTCCTTGAAGCTATGGCACTAGGTAAGCCAGTAATGGTTAATGGTAACTGCGATGTCTTGGAAGGTCATATAAAGAGAAGCGACGCAGGTTTCTATTACAAGAATTACTTCGAGTTCGAAGGGGAGCTCAACTATATGCTCGATCCAGCTAACGAGGAAGTAGTTAGCAAAATGGGCGAGAATGGTCTAGACTATATTGCTAATAACTATAGTTGGGAAGAGATTGTTCGCGGATACGAGGAACTCTGTAAGAAGATAATTAAGTAGTAAATATTGCGATATATTTAAGATTGAATTCTGATATATCGCTTTTTTATTGCGTGAAATTAGTTACTATTTGATCGAAAATAATGTATTTCGAAGACGACTATCCTATAATGTGTGAAATGGAATTGATATACGGGGAAGATCAAGTATTCCGTTATTAGTTAGGATGCTGGCAACCATAAGGGAAGGCATCCTTAAGGGAATGAGGAGAAGATATATGAAAAAGAAAATGTACCATGCTGTATGTATGGCGCTCGCGTTAGCTATGGTGACAACTGCGTGTGCTAGCACTTCATCAGAAGAGACAACTGTTACTCATGAGACAACTGTTTTAGAGGAAACTACCAGCGAAGCTACTACAGAGACAACTGTGGAGACTACGGCTACAGAGGTCACTGAGACTGAAGTTGAAGAGACAGAGGTTGTAGAGGAAACTCAGTTAGAACCTCAAGAAATACCTGTTGCTACTTCATATGATTTCTATTTTGATATGCCAGTAGATGAGGCATTCCAGCTATTCTTGAACTACATCTCAGAACATCACAAAGATCATCCAGATGCAACATATACTATGTATCGCGATTGTGGCGATCAGGCAGTTTATTTGATGTCATTATGTAATCACGAAGAGGATAATGACAGAATTCTTTGTTGCTACTCAATCTCTGAGGATAAGCAGGTAGAGCTATATTATGCGCAGGATTGTGGTAAGCCAGTAGATAAGATGTTTTCATACGATGAGATTAAGAGTTTTCCTATGATGCCTGATTCGGCATATACACAAGATAGTGTAAAAAGTAGTTTAGGCATTGTCGATGGTTCCTATGACGGTGAACTTCTCGGTTATTCTGAAGATGGTTCAAAGATGTTTATTATTCTTAGTGAAGTACTCGTATGGGACAAAATCGAAGATATTAATATTAGCTATGATTCAGATTACAACTATGTGGGAACATTTACTTATGATGGCAAAGTGTACGATATTCAGAAGGATTTCTCATATGGTGATGCTTATGATATCGGATATGCACTAATGGATAATGAAACTTCTGGACGTGTAGAAAATATATCTCATGTTTCAATTTGTCTTGATAAGAAAATTATGGTTTTGCCAGTAGATGAGAATTGTGTCTTCAAGTGTTCTAACTTCCATTACTATACTGAGACAGGGTTTGTGAATGTTCCGACATCCTATGAGTATGTAGGTAAATTCCAAGATTCAGTATTCTGCAATGCGTTCTTGGGCTATGAACCTGATGCGTATAATACGTATGAATCAACAGGTTTTATTGGTAATCCTGTCTTCGTAAGAGATGTTGTTGTTGAAGACGGTGTCATTAAGGAGATGTCATTCCATCAGGCGAGCTGATATTTGAATTATTCACCTTTATCGACTATTGGGAGAATGTAATCAAATACTGCCTTGGCAAAACCGTCTTCGAGGCAAGTATCAGTTGTATATTCGCACTGGGCCTTTATCTCATCTGAACTGTTGCCCATAGCAATTCCATGGCCAGCAGCAAGGAGCATGGATAGGTCGTTATCGTTATCGCCAATAGCGAAAGTATTCTCGTGAGGAACTCCTAACATGTCAGCAAGCTTAAGTAGTCCGTTACCCTTAGATGCGCCTGGCTTCATGATATCTAGGAAATCCTTTTGGGAGAAAACAGCGTCGACATCTGTTCGTGCCATAATCTTCTGAACGCTATCTTCATCTGCGCCAACAACGAGAAGTTTATTAAAGCGTGGGTAGTTACCGATAGCTAGCATTTCCTCAGTGAAGTCAGCAATCTTTGCCTTGAGTCTATCTGGAGTTCCTTTGTTATATTCAACGAAGAACTGCTTGCGGTTGCTATATGGTGCGAAGTATACAGCTTCACATGCATAACATACGAAGTCTAAGTGGCGCTCGAAAAAGAACGCGATCATATCCTTAACTGTTGCTTCATCGATATCATCTGAAAATACATCTGTTAGAGTAGTTGGGTCGAATAAAGCTCCACCATTACTAGTGATGCATGGCTCAGTTATTCCGAGATCGTCAGTATATTTACCAATTAGGAAAGAAGTTCGTCCTGTAGCAATTGTGATTGCCACACCTTTATCCTGAAGTGCACGAATGGCTTCTCTATTTCTAGGAGATACATCTTTACCCGGGTAGATAAGTGTGTGATCCATATCAGAAGCAACAAGATATTTGTAAGTATTAGACATTATGAGCGAACTCCCTATCGATGTAATATGAGTTTAACAAGTTATAGAGTATAATATTATGAATGTCGTCGCAATGTCGATGATGCACATAAATTCATTGTTTATATAATGTTTTATATATATTAAATACTATTTATATAGAGAGGTAAATTTCTATGATTAAGACAGCAGTTATTATGGCTGGTGGTGGCGGAACAAGATTCTGGCCAGTATCAAGAATGACTACACCTAAGCAGCTCGCTAAGCTCACAGGTGATGATGTAATGATTAATGAGACAATCAAGCACTACGAGGGCGTGGTTGGTCGCGAGAATACATTTATTGTAACTAATGAAAAACAGGCTGAACTCATGGACAAGGTATTGTTCAGTGAAGTTGATAGAAGTCACATCCTCATTGAGCCAGTTCAGAGAAATACAGCGCCATGTATTATCTATGCTGCAATGACAATGAAGAAACTCTATGGTGATGCACTCATGGCAGTTCTTCCTGCTGATCATCATATTGCTAATATTAAGGAATACGAGAGAGTATTGGACGTTGCTTTTGAGACAGCAGAGAAGCTCGATAGAATTGTAACAATTGGTATCAAGCCAACATTCCCATCAACAGGTTATGGCTATATCAAGGTATCTGATGAAGCTATCGCAGAGAACAAGGAAGTTTATGAGCTTATCCAGTTCGTAGAAAAGCCAAATGAGGAAGTTGCTCGTGGTTACCTCGAGACAGGTAAGTATGTATGGAATTCAGGTATGTTCATCTGGAAGGCATCAGTTATCCTAGATGCATTCAAGCAGTATCTCCCAGATACATACGAGAAGATGGAAGCTATTTATGACACTTTGCGAACAGATGCTGAGGCTGATGCTATCGCTAAGACATATCCAGAGCTTGAGAAGATTTCAATCGACTACGGTATTATGGAGAAGGCTTCAGGTGTTTATTGTATCCCTGCAGAGTTCGGCTGGAATGATGTTGGATCATGGGATGCTTTGGATGCTGTTTTCGAGAAGTCCGCTGAGGGTAATGTAGTAGTAGGTGCTCATGAAGGCATTAAGACATCTAATTCAGTAATCTTCAACAAGTCAGGCGATAAGCTCATCACAACAATTGGCGTTGATAATCTTGTTATTGTTCAGACAGAAGATACAATCATGGTTTGCAATAAGGATAATGCTCAGGACGTTAAGCTTATGGTTGATCGTCTTAAGGAGATTGGAAGAGAAGATTTGTTGTAATTCAGGTTTGTTGGAAACTGACGGAGAGATATGAGAATGAAGAAGAATAAGTTATTAGGTTCAGTATCAATGATACTTACGATGGCGATTTTCTTTGGTGCATGCGCCAAAGTTGAGCCAGGAACATTTAAGCAATCCAAGATTGAAGTAAAGAGCACAGAAGATGATCCAGAGCCTACTGATGATCCTGTATATACAGAGCCAGTGGAGACAACAACAGATGAAACTGAACCAGTAGAGATTGATGATTCCAAGGTTATTAGTCTATGGTCTTATACTAATGAATTGCCTAGTATCGCTGAGGAATATTTGGAACAGCATCCAGATTGTGAGTACACTTTTAATGTCACAATCGTAGCTACTGATGGTGGTGCATATCAGTCCGCTCTCGATAATTGTATGGCAGCAGGTTATGGTTATGCTCCTGATATTTATTGTGTTGAGAGTGCATTCGGTAATAAATATATCAGTGGTGATATGAGTGAATATGCTGGTACTTACAAAGATCTCGGAATTGATGTGGATCAGTTAATAGCTGATGCAGAAATAACTCCATATTCAGTAGAGTACGGAACAAGAGCAAGTGATGGTGAGGTTGTAGGCCTTTCATATCAGAGTACAAGTTCAGTTATGTTCTACAGAGCATCTATTGCTGAGGAGACATTTGGCACTTCTGATCCAGATGAGATTGGTAAGATTTTCGGTACAGGAACTAACAGTTGGGACAGCTTGTTAATAGCTTCAGAGGAGCTATACAATAATGGATATGCTGTAGTAACTGGAATGGAAGACCTCTGGAGACCATTATCAGGTTCTGTTCCTGAGTTCTGGGATATCGATGGTGAATTAAATTTGGCTGATGACAGAATTGATTTTATCGATACAGCTAGGATACTTAGTGATAATTTATACACTAATAACACAACTATGTGGACTTATGATTGGTACGACTCAATGGGTGACGCTTATGAAGAAGGAAGACCAGTATTCGCATATTTTGGACCAATGTGGTTCGCTAATTATTTGCTCAAATTGAATGCTGGAAGTACTTATGGTGACTGGAGAGTTTGTGAAGCACCGTTCAATTATTTCTGGGGTGGTGCATGGATTATGACATCGAAGTTTACTGCTAACTGTAGTGATGAGAAGAAGGCTGCAATTGCAGATTTTCTTACATGGGTTACACTTGATACTTCTGAGACGGGTTTCCAGTATCAGTTGGCTACAAGTACTATGGATGGATACTTTGAAGATTGGCAAGATGTTGTACCATCGAACGTAGTAATGAAAGAAGTTGATGGATCTATTGATCTCTTTGGTGGTCAGAATATTTATGAAGTATTCGCTGCTGTAAATGGCAAGACACACTTAAATGGTTACGATGATTATAACGAGGTTATTGAAATTTATTGGATCATCGCGATTAATGATTATCTCTCTGGCATTTACACAAGAGCTGAAACTATTGATCACTTCCAATATAATGTCCAAGAGGTAACAGGTCTTTATATTGGATAAGTAATCGACCATTATTAGTATTAAAGGGCAGTCTTTTCCGTGTGGATTATTCACATGCGAATGACTGCTTTTATTTTGTTTAGAATTTCTCGAAAACATGAAACAAATCACGCTTCAATATCGTCAATGGTTATAGAAAGCCCAGAAAAATGCAATTTTCCCTAAATTTGCTTAATTTCTTAGTAAAGTCTTAATAACTTATAACTATAATAGGAAAAGGTTATTAAGGTAAAAGGTATAGATATAGAAGGTTTGGTATGTCTGAGACAAATAATGTGCAAAATGAGATAAAGCATTATAAGAAACCTACTAACAAACAGAAGAAGATGCTTAAGTTAAGACGTAAGGCACTCGATTGGAGTGTGTTCACGGCTTATCTTTTGCCAAGTCTTGCTGGTGTTGTAGTTTTCTTTTTCTTGCCGCTACTTATGCTCGGCAAGACATCTTTCCAGAAGTCTGCTACAAAGACAGATTTCATAGGTTTCATCAACTACGAACGTGTATTTACTAACAATGCGTTCCAGTCAGCAGCTAAGAATACTCTTACATTTGCTCTTCTTGCGGTTCCGCTCGCAGTAGTATTGTCATTGTTGATTGCATTGCTACTAAATAGTGGTATGCCTGGTAAGAGTGTATTTAGAAGTATTCTTCTTAATCCTATGATGGTTCCAGTAGCATCTATCGTACTTATCTGGCAGGTATTCTTTAGTTATAACGGTGTAATTAATGGTTGGGGTGAGACACTCTTTGGATTATCCAAGACAGACTGGCTCAAATCTGACTATGCTCAGGTTGTAATCCTCATCATGTTCTTATGGAAGAATTTAGGTTATAACATGGTGCTCTTCCTCGCAGCTCTCAATAATATTCCAGGTGAGATTATTGAGTCTGCCAAGATGGACGGAGCTGGTCCAATAAAGAGATTTTTCTCTATCAAGCTCTACTATCTTAGTTCAACAATTTTCTTTGTTGGTATTATGTCACTTATCAACTCATTTAAGATATTCCGTGAAGTATATCTTTTGACTGGTGATTATCCATACGACAATTTGTATATGTTACAGCACTTTATGAATAATGCGTTCACAAGACTTGATTACTCCAAGCTCTCAGCTGGCGCCATCATAATGTGTATTGCAATGATTATCATCGTAGGAGTTTTGTTCATTTGTGAAGCAAAATTCGGCGAGAGCATAGAGGAGTAAGCATATGTACGGAAGACAAGTTTTTACAGACAAACAACTTGAACGTCGTAAGGCTGCTACTCTAGCTAGACGTAAAGTTTTTACAGAAATGCCAGTGTTCGAGAGTAAGTTCGATCACATGACACCACAGGCAAGAGAATCATATTTCGCTAATGAGCGTAAGAGAGCTAAGAAGGTTCTCCAAAGACGTAAGCGAGTTACAAACTTTGGTATGGGAGTTGGAATTGTTATTGCAGTGATTGCATCAATCCTCGCGTTAATCCCAATTTTCTATACATTCATTAACTCATTTATGTCATCAGCAGAGATTAGTGATAACTACGGTGTAATTTTCCAGAGCTTGTCTGGATTATCTTCATCGAAGGGAGCAGGATATATCGACAGAACACCAGTTCTTAGATTGGTTCCTGAGAGAGTTACATTTGAGCAGTATAAAACACTTCTGTTCATGAGCCCTACGTATCTTCTTAAGTTCTGGAACTCAATCATCCTTGTAGTTCCAATCGTACTTGGTCAGTTGGTTGTATCTTCATTCGCTGCCTATAGTTTCGCAAGATATCGTAAGAAGAGAAGAGAGATATTGTTCTTCTCATATGTAATCTTGATGCTCATGCCATTCCAGGTTACACTCGTTCCTAACTATATGATTTCTGAGAAGCTTCACCTTCTCAATACAATCTGGGCGATTATTCTTCCTGGTATTTTCTCGACATTCAGTTGCTTCCTTCTTACAAAGTATATGAGACAGATCCCTTCTTCATATATCGAAGCAGCAAAGCTTGATGGAGCTACTGAGTGGCAGATATTTACAAAGATTGCACTTCCTACTTGTAAGAGCGCAATCTTCGCACTAGCAATTCTCTTGTTCATCGATTACTGGAACATGGTAGAACAACCGCTAGTACTTTTGACAGATAAAGAGAAGCAACCGCTATCAGTATTCTTGTCACAGATTAATGAAGCTGAGATTGGTATCGCGTTCGCGGCCTCAGCATTATATATGATACCAGCATTGTTAATCTTCTTGCTCGGTGAGGAATACTTGGTTGAAGGTATCTCACATTCAGGTCTTAAGTAATTAGCTGAGTGTTTAATAATAGATATATATAGATAATTCATTCGGAGGCATAAAATGGCTGATAAGAAAAATACAAGAAAATGGGTAGTAAGAGCAATCGTTGCTTTCCTCGCAATCTTGCTCATTCTTACATTCTTCTCAAATACAATTATGAATGCGACTATTCCTAAGGTAGTAGCAGAGAATGCTGTATGGGGTAACCTCTCATCACAGACAACAGCTACAGCTACTATTGATATCGAGAACAAGACAAAGTACAAGGTTCCAAAGGAGCTCGAAGGTCGTAAAGTTGAATCAGTAGAGATTACAAATTACGATGATGTATTCATGGGTGATGTTTGTATTAAGCTTGTTGCTTCTGATGAAGACAATGAAGAACTTCAGTCTCTGATTGATGCTTATGATCAGGCTTTGAAGGATAAGGGTTATGAGGATAGACTTCCTAATCATGGACCTGACTATACAAGCTATGAGCAGACAATCAGTGCTGCATCAACAAATGTAAATGACGCTCAGACAACACTTAACCAGGCACAGAATAAAGAAGGCACTATTGCAGCAGCACAGCAGGTAATTGCTGACAACCAGCCATTGCTTATTGCTAGCCAGGCAGAGGTAGCTTCTATTTCTGACACAATTGAGGATTATGAGACTGAGTTAGCTGAGATTGAGAATAACATTGGTATTCTTGAGGTTATTGTTGATCCAGCTTATCTTGAGGCTAACGTTCCTGAAGAAGGATTTACTACACCTCCAGAGGTTCTTCCTGAGTTTATCCCAGATCCTGAAAACCCAGATGATCCTGAGGCTGTTATTCCTAATCCAGATTATGTAGCACCTAGTGATAATCCAGGTCTTCCACCTCCAGCAGTTGGTAGTAATGAAGAGAAGCTTTGGGGCTATTATGCGGATCGTGATGCACTTCTCCCTTTGCTCGATAGTGCTAGAGAAAGATTAACTACAGCTTCAGCTGAGTCAGCTAGACTTCAGGGTCTTATTGACGAAGCGCAGGGAATTATTGATGCAGCTAGTGATCTTCCATCAGTTTCACAGGCTCAGGCTGATTTGAGCAGTGCTAATGCTAGCCTTTCACAGGCACAGCAGACTTTGTCAGATCAGAAGATTAATGACAGTATTGATAGTGATAAGAAGGCAGATGCTGATGCTAAGAGAGACCAGGACCTCCTTGATCAGGCAGAAAAGATTGCAAAGCTTCAGGAGAGCCTTGCTATCACAGAGATTTGCGCTCCAGCTGATGGTATGATTTTTGACCTTCAGGTAAACGAAGGTGATATCCTCACACAGGATATGGTTCTCTTTAATGTAATTCCTGATACAAGCGAGCGAGTATGTGTTGCGTCATTCACATTCACAACAGAACAGTCTAAGTCTTTCTATGTTGGTATGGAATTGACACCACAGGATGGTTGGTATAGCTCATGTCAGGTTGTATCTATTAAGCCTTCAGAGGCAGATCCACGTAACACAAGAGTTGTTAAGTGCGTTGTATCTGGTGATTATATCTATCCAGGTGAGGAGATTACTGTTCTTGCAGCTAAGAGCAATAAGAATTACGAGAACATCGTACCAAGTAGTGCTGTTAACACAGATAACAGTGGTACGTTCGTATATGCACTTGTTGAAGAGTCAACACCTCTTGGAACTAAGTACACAGTTAAGAGAATTGATGTTGAGATCGAAGATACAGATGGTTCAAGAACAGCTATTAAGAGCGACAAGCTCAAGGAACAGAACTATCAGTTCATTACAAGAAGTGAAGTACCACTTCAGGATGGCGACCGTGTAAGACTTCAGGATTATAGTAAGTCTGATAAGAAGGAGCAGAAGTAATGGGAATTATAGAGTGGATTAGAGATTATCTTCACGATATTGGCTCTTCCTTCTCAAAGACAAGTAAGAATATTGTCCTTACTGCATTCTTCTGGGTTATTGTTCTTGGACTAGCGATATCAATTGCCACAGGCATAATGATTGGTACCCAGGTACATAACAGAACTGAACAGACTATGGCCACATATTGGCAAAATCATTCAGAGACTAATTATCGTCAGATGAGTGTTTTCGCGAAGGGCATAGGCGTAGGTTCATCTCCTAAGACTGCAACAAATTCTGACGACTATCTTACTTTGGAGAGCATCGAGGTTCTTCGTGAAAATATCGATGCCAAGATTTCAGAGAATAAGAAGAAGGCTGAGCCTAAGAATAAAAACGCTAAGGACAAGAAGGCCAAGCAGACACAGACAAATTGGACTGATTGTTATTCAACAACATTTGATACAAGTGCTGTATATACACTTAATAGAGTTATTAATGGTGAAGAGACAAAGACACCTATCTCATTCAACGCTAATATCGTTGCAGTAGGTGGTAACTTTAAGGCTTTCCATCCTTATGAGTATTTGTCAGGTGGTTTCCTTCCAATCGAAGAAGTAGATGAGAATTCATGTGTCATCAACGATAGTCTTGCGTGGAAGTTATTCAAGTCTTATGACATTACAGGCGAGAAGATTAATATGTTCGGTGAGGACTACACAATTATTGGTGTAGTTAGAGAAAAGGATAGTAGTATTGATTTACTATCTGGTTCACAGGACTACAGAATTTTCTGCTACTTTAGTAAGATGTCCGATCTTAACGAGAAGGGTCGTTTTGCACTTGGTGATTCAGATAATGCTGTGATCAATCCACTTGCTATCACATGCTATGAGGCAATGCTTCCTGAGATTGTTAAGGGAGTAGCTAAGACTGACGTGCTCACTTCTTTGAAGAGCTACAATGCATCTGAGCCACAGTACATCATCCTCAGTAACACAGGAAGATATTCAATTTCTAATGTGTATGATGAGAATATGCCAATTGGTGAGAAGCAGAAGACATATTCACAGTATGATTTCCCATATTGGGAGAAGGCTGCGCAGCTCACAGCACAGAGACTATTCATTGAAGGTGTTGCGTTTGTTTTCGGTATAGTCTTGATACTTATCGGTATCACAATCTGCATCCTCCAGTTCTCTAGCGTTAAGTTCAAGAAGAACACTGAGCAGATAATCTAACAGAAATAAGCCATATAAATGACTTCCTTCTGAAACAAAAAGCAAATAGGCGAGAAGTATAATACAACATGTATACTTCTCGTTTTTTATTTGAGGTAATAGGAGGCAGTTATGGGTTTTTCACGTAAGACAAAAGTAGCAGCATTATTATTAGCAACAATTCTTGTTCTCACAGCTTGTGCAACTGATGGAGACGCAATAATGAAGGATCTCGAGAAAATCGGCGGTGCTTTCAAGAGCATGGTCACATCTGAAACTACAGCAGAGACTGAAAGCACAGTTGCTACAAACGAGACTATCGTAGAGGAGACAAATGTTCCAGAAGTTTCAGAGACTGCTGTCGAAGTAGTAGAGACAGAGGCACCTATTGAGACAACACCTGCTCCTACAGCTACTCCAACCCCAACAGCAACTCCAACTCCTACACCTGAACCAACACCTGAGGTAATCTCACGTGTAGATTTTTCTGAGTTAACAGAAACAGATGTTATAGAAGGATTTGTAGTAGAAGAGGAAGAATTCGAGGAGAACTACGGCACTGATGATGAGACATTCGTAAGCTTTAGCGGTGAGAGATTACTCGTATCTATGCCAGGCAATGAAGTTCCAGTTGCATCAATCAACTTGATGCTCAATGGTTTCTACCAGGAGGCAGCAGGCTTATATTACAGATATAGCGATGAAGCAAAGGCACAGTATGATCTCGAAGACTATGTCGAAAACATCGTGAGCGTTGAAGTTAAGTACACATATGAAGCAAACGATAGAATTATTGTTGTTAAGATGGAGCGCATTGTTACTATTGATGATGTATCTGAGATTACAACAGAGATTGAGGCATTCGATATGTACACAGCTGCAAGAATCACAAATCAGGACGTTACAGATAATGTCTCTGAATATGAAGCTATGCTTTTATCTAAGTTTACAGATTTGAAGATTAAGTCATACGATCAGATTATTCTCGTTCCAGATAAGGATGACGAGTGCACAATCTGGATGCTCGCTGATGGCGAATTCTATAAGGAACATATTATTACAGAAGAATTATCAAGTCTTTTTAATAGATATGGTTCTTTGGTATACGAAGTAGAGTAATAAGTGGTTTTGCCACAATAGGGAACGCGAAACGTTTCGCTCATAAATTGCATAAATACGGTAATTGTAAGAAATTTGTGGAATTTTACAAGAATTGTCGAAAACGCAATAAAAGTCGCATTTTTTGAAAATTGTAGCAAGATTTGAATAAAATACAGCAAATAAGGCAAAACGTCTGAATCGTGTCATTTTTGTAAATTTGTATGAATTTAACAACGCAAAACATTTTGCGGCATACGAAATACACAAAAATATGTTGCAAGTTGACAATAATTGTTGTAAACTTCGCTTGTAAGAACTCGAGTTTGGATTTCAATACGATTTTCAGGCAGACGGGTCACGCTACTGGGCAGTGGCGTAAGTGAACTTAGGTCCTAATTGGACGAAAATAAATAAAACCTTAATTTTATGAGGAGGCAAAAAAAATGAAGATGAAGAAGATTCTTGCTTTGGGTCTTTCCATGGCAATGGTTCTTGGTGTAGTTGCAGCTTGTGACAGCTCAAATGACACAACAACTACAACAACAGCAGCTCCAGCTTCAGAGACAACAGCAGCTGCTGCTGGTAATGATGATACTGAAGAGACAACAGCTGCTCCAGAAGTACAGGTAGATGAAGAGGGTGGTCTCGTTGGTTACACAGATCTCGGCGCTGCTGAGGTTGCTAACGAAGGCGACAAGCTCGAGATTTGGTCATTCAACACTGAGGTTGGTGAGCTCGCTGGTCAGTACAGTGCAGTTCAGTTCGACTATCAGGAAGTTGGTGGTGGTAACCAGGAAGCTTACAGACAGGCTCTTGATCAGGCTCTCGCTTCAGGTGACCAGGCTCCAGACCTTTTCGCTTGTGATGCTGACTATGCACAGCTCTACTTGAACTCAGACAACACAATGCCTATCAACAGCGTTGGTGTTGACTACAAGGATCTCACAAACATGTACAACTACACATTGCAGTTCGCTACAGATGATGAGAACGTAATCAAGGGTCTCGCATGGCAGGCTTGCCCATGTGGTATCTACTACAACAGATCACTCGCAGCTGAGTACCTCGGCGTTTCAGAGCCAGAGGATGTTGCTCCATTCTTTGCAACATGGGATGCATTCCTCCAGACAGCTAAGGACGTTAACGAGAAGTCAGGCGGTGCTGTAAAGGCAGTTTCTGGTACAGATGATATCTGGAGAGCTTACCTCGGTACACGTACACAGGGCTGGATCAAGGATGGCGAGATCGTTATCGACCCAGTTATGTCACAGTACTTTGACGTAGTTAAGACACTCTATGATGAGGATCTTACATTTAAGACATCACAGTGGACAGACCCATGGACAAACAACGCAGCTAACAGCTCAACACTTACATTCTGGGGTCCAATGTGGCTCGGTCGTTACTCATTGAACTTCGCTAACGAAGAGGCTAACCCAACAGCTGGTGACTGGGGTATGGTTAACGCTCCTGGTTCATTCTTCTGGGGTGGTACATGGCTCATGGCTTCTAAGGATTGTGACATGAAGGCTGACGCTGGTCAGGTTATGTATGATCTCTGTATCTCAGAGGACAACCTCAAGGCTATGGCAGCTGGTGGTGAGTTCGTTAACTCAGTACCTGTAATGACAGAAGTAGCTAATGATCCTTCATTCGCTATCGATTGGCTCGGCGGTCAGAACCCAGCTGGTGTTCTCCTTGCTTCTGCTTCAACAATCGACAACTCAACAGTTGGTCCTAACGATGGTACAATCAACGACTTGTTCCAGCAGGCAGTAGGTTCTTACCTCTCAGGTGATATCGCTACAGTAGCTGATGCTGAGGCAAGCTTCGAAGCAAACGTTAAGGATGTTGGAATTATCTAATTCTAATCAAAACTTAACCAATCTAAGATGATTAGTGCGGGGCAGGGATATCCCTGCTCCGCATTTTCTTATTTGACGTTTTTGGGCAAAAAATAATTATGGAGAGTGACAACTATGGCAAGAGGCACAGCTAAAGGTACTTCACGTCGTAATAAGGGTATGAGCTACACTAAGTGGGGTTATATCTTTGTTGCACCATTCTGTATTGTTTACCTTATTTTCAGTTTGTATCCTTTGATTTCTACATTCATCTACAGTACTGCAAATATGAAGGCCAATACTGCAGAATTCTGGGGCTTCAGTGATAAAGAAGTTTATTACGATCGTTACCTAGATTTGACAGCACTTTACACAGACAAAGACACATTCGCTGAGCGTACAGGTGTTGATTTGACATCTTACAAGAGACTCAGAGACTATTTTGATAAATTCCAGAAGAATGCCGATTCTTATCAGCCATTGAAGGAATCAGGTATTAAGGCAATCGTTGATTATGCTAACAACCCATCAGACAATGATGAGTTCGTATATTCAAAGGAAGCTGCAGCAGCAGTTCAGTCAGCTTATGATAATCAGGATTTTGGTTTACTCCTTCCTTACTATAATGAGCTTATTAACTGGTCATCAAACTATAAGAATGAGACAGTATTGAACAGAAATACAGTTTCACTCCTTATGACAAAGACAGATGCTATTGTTAATGCTGAAGATTCATCTGAAGAAGGTGAAGAGACAACAGCTATTACACCAGAGAGCATCATCGAGAGCGATAAGTTTATTGAGTTCGTTGATTCACTTGATACAACAGAATTCAACGCTGGTCAGACAGCATTGCTCAACTATCTTTCAGACTATGTATCTGAGCAGCTTGGTAAGGACTACACAATTTCTGAGTTCTTCAAGGCAATTCAGTCAGGTGATATTAGTCTCGATGATCCTACTGTTTACTATGTATGTTATCGTCTTGATAAGACAAACATCGATTTCACACCAGAAGGTTCAGACGAGAAGATTTCTTCAAAGATTGCTGTTTCTTTCTTGGGCGACCTTGAAAAGTATTTGACAGCTAATGTTTGGAAAGAGTCAATTAACTCACTTTCTTCATCTTCTTCATGGGAAGCTTATTCAATAGGTGATAAGGATCTTCATGATGATGAGCAGCAGTTGCTTGCTGACATGAAGACAATCAATGCAATGGGTATTGCAGACCTCGAGCCACTCGTTAAGGATGGCGATGCAATCAAGCCATCTGAGGATTACCTCGAGAACAAGATCGTTGCATTCCAGCAGTACATCGATAAGAAGTACGTTGCTAACGAGACAGCTACACTTGCAGCAATGCAGGTTGCTAGTATTAAGAACTTCCGTGATGCTACAACTGACGGCGACCCAGTTGCTAAGTTTGAAGCATTGGATATCAATATCTACGGTATGATTTCATACAAGGGCGAAGTTGATATTCAGAAGTACAACGAAGTTAAGGCTAAGCTCGGCCTCACAGAGTGTCTCAGCATGAAGGCTTACGAGCAGATTGATGCTAGCCGTAAGGCTGAGAACGTAGAAAAGGGTAAGGCTCTCCTTGAAGAGCAGAATGCACTTCTCCCAGATGCACAGGCTGCATATGATGCGGTTAAGAATTCTGGTGACAAGAAGGAAGTTCAGGCAGCACTCGAGAGCTTGAGAGCTGTTGAAGTTAAGATTGAGAAAGCTCACGATATGATTGATAACCCAGACGGTATCCTTTCAAAGGTTGCTGCTAAGGATTATTACATCCTCACAGGTTTCGAGAACTTCTCACAGATTTTCGGTAACAGATCAAGACTTAATACAGTAGTTGGTGCTTTCGTTACAACAGCTACAATGTGGCTCATCGGTTTCGCACCACAGATCCTCCTCGCTTTGCTCCTCTCAGCATGGTTTACTGATACAAAGATCAAGCTTAAGGGTCTCGGCCTCATGAAGGCTTTGATGTATTTGCCTAACGTAATTACATCTGTTACAATCGCTATCTTCTTCAGAAGATTGTTCATCTATTCATCAGGTGGTTCCCTCTCTGCATCACAGATCATCCTCAGAGCTTGTGGTATGGAGAATGGTTATAACTTCTTCGAGAGTGGTTGGGCTACAAGATTTATTATCTGTTTCATCAACTTCTGGATGTGGTATGGTAATACAATGATCACATTGATCGCTGGTATTTCATCTATCAGTACATCACTTTACGAGGCTGCTCAGATTGATGGTGCTGACTCATTCCAGACATACACAAAGATCACAATGCCTCTCTTGAGACCAATGCTCCTTTACACATTGGTAACATCATTGATCGGTGGTCTCCAGATGTTCGATATTCCTCAGAACATCAACCGTTCACCAGCTCTTATGAACTTCAACGGTACAATGATCCAGTCAACAAGAACAGTTATGATGTATATCAATACACAGGCATTCGGTACACAGCAGAACAAGCAGGTAGGTATTGCTTCAGCAATCTCAGTATTGTTGTTCATCTCTACTACAATCCTTTCTATCATCATCTTCTACTTGATGAGAGATAAAGACGCTGCTAAGGCAAAGAAACTTAAGAAGCAGGGAGGTAAGAAGTAATGGCTAGTAATGTTGCTAAAAAAGAAGACAAGATGAGAAGCCAGGCTGCGGCTCGTGCTGCATACTCTGCACTCGTATACATAGTAGTAGGTTTCTTCGCAATCCTTGCTATCATCCCATTTATTTACATGCTTTCTAATGCTACATGGGATTCAGCTACAATTACATCAAACATTAAGTTGTGGCCTAAGTTTGGTCATATCATTGAGCAGACTACAGCTAACTACAAAACACTCGCTGAGAGATCTACTTTCTCATTCGCAGTTGGTTTCAGAAACTCATTTGCAATTTCTGTAGGTTCAACTCTTTTGACAGTTTACTTCTCAGCTTTGACAGCATATGGTATCAAAGTTTACGAGTTCAAGGGTAAGAACGTACTCTTCGCTCTCATCGTAGGCGTTATGATGGTACCTACAGCAGTTAACATCACTGGTTTCTACAGACTCATGCACTCAATGCATTTGCTCGGTACACTTTGGCCATTGATTATCCCTGCTATTGCTGCTCCATCAACAGTATTCTTCATCAAGCAGTATCTCGACTCTTCATTTACAATTGATATCGTAGAAGCTTCTCGTATTGATGGTGCTGGTGAGTTCTTCACATTCAACTTTATTTGTTTGCCTATCATGATCCCAGCTATTGCTACACAGGCAATCTTCTCATTCTTGGGTTCATGGAATAACTACTTCGCTCCTTCAATCCTCTTGGTTAAGAACGAAGTAAAGACACTCCCATTGATGGTATCATCCCTCTATGGTGACCGTTATACAGATATGGGTGCCGTTAACCTCGGTCTCTCAATCTCTGTAATTCCAGTTATCATCGTATACTGCTTCATGCAGAAGTACATTATCCAGGGTGTTGCTGCTGGTGGTGTTAAGGAGTAATCCTTCTCATAAAAATCAAATATATGAGTGCCTCGGAAGAGTTCCTTCCGGGGCACTTTTTTATCTAAAGCCTGGCAGAATACCCCCACTTCTTAAGTGGGGGATGAATGCCCTAGTATTGTAGA